>NZ_JBBEWC010000002.1:0-189527 GCF_037860775.1 Emticicia soli
AAGTTATTTGACATGATGGAAGAGAGAATAAAAGAGATAATGTAGGAGCTACATAAGGGCGTACGGAGGATGCCTAGGGTCTCAGAGGCGAAGAAGGACGTGATAAGCTGCGATAAGCTACGGGGAGAAGCACATTTTCTGTGATCCGTAGATTTCCGAATGGGGCAACCCAATAGTTTGAAGAACTATTACCATGCCAAGCATGGAGCTAACTCGGTGAACTGAAACATCTAAGTAACCGAAGGAAAATAAAACAACAGTGATTCCGCAAGTAGTGGCGAGCGAACGCGGAGAAGCCCAAACCATTTTTGTTACGGCAAAAGTGGGGTTATAGGACTGCATTTAGGATTTGTATTTAAGTTGAATGATTTGGGAAAGTCATCCATAGAGTGTGAGAGACACGTAAACGTACCGATACAATGACGAGCAGTATCCTGAGTAGGTGGGGACCGGTGGAATCCCCTCTGAATTAAGCGGCACCATCCGCTAAGGCTAAATACTCCTGAGACACCGATAGTGAACGAGTACTGTGAAGGAAAGGTGAAAAGCACGGGGAGTACCCGGGTGAAATAGAACCTGAAACCGTACGCTTACAAGCGGTCGGAGCAACTTTATGTTGTGACGGCGTGCCTTTTGCATAATGACCCTACGAGTTACGGTCACCGGCAAGATTAAGTATTTCAGATACGAAGTCGAAGCGAAAGCAAGTCTGAATAGGGCGAATAGTCGGTGGCTGTAGACGCGAAACCTTGTGATCTACCCATGGTCAGGTTGAAGGTTGGGTAAAACCAACTGGAGGACCGAACCAGTTAACGTTGAAAAGTTTTTGGATGAACTGTGGGTAGGGGTGAAAGGCTAATCAAACTGGGAAATAGCTCGTACTCTCCGAAATGTATTTAGGTACAGCGTCGAGGTTGAGTTATGTCGAGGTAGAGCTACCAATAGGATGCGGGGGAGTCAAATCCTACCAAATTCTGATAAACTCCGAATGCGACATAATATACTCGGCAGTGAGGGCTTGGGTGCTAAGGTCCGAGTCCAAAAGGGAAAGAACCCAGAACTACAACTAAGGTCTCTAAATCTATACTAAGTTGAACTAAGGAGGTCTGATTGCAGAGACAGCCAGGATGTTTGCTTGGAAGCAGCAATCATTTAAAGAGTGCGTAACAGCTCACTGGTCGAGCGAGGCGGGCATCGATAATAAACGGGCATCAAGTATAGTACCGAAGTTTAGTCAAGAGATAATCTTGGGTAGGAGAGCATTCTATTTGCGGTGAATGTGTGCTGTGAGGCATGCTGGAGCGGATAGAAAAGCAAATGTAGGGATAAGTAGCGATAATGTATGTGAGAACCATACACACCGAAAGACTAAGGATTCCTCAGCTACGTCAATCAACTGAGGGTTAGTCGGGTCCTAAGGATAATGCGAAAGCAGAAGCCGATGGCAAACAGGTTAATATTCCTGTACTGGTGATGGTGCGATGCGGGGACGGAGTGTCGGAGTGAATACGTCCTGACGGAATAGGGCGTTGAGAGGAGGCTTAGGCTGAATCGAATTCGTGAAGAGACTTCCAAGAAAAGCCGCTAAGCTTCAGCCATTAACCACCCGTACCGTAAACCGACACAGGTAGTCGAGGCGAGAAGCCTAAGGTGCTCGAGTGAGTCACAGCTAAGGAACTCGGCAAATTAACCCTGTAACTTCGGGAGAAGGGGAGCCTACAGCGATGTAGGCCGCAGAGAAATGGCCCAGGCGACTGTTTAACAAAAACACATGGCTTTGCTAAGTTTAATGACAAAGTATAAGGCCTGACACCTGCCCGGTGCTGGAAGGTTAAGAGGGGATGTCATCGCAAGAGAAGCATTGAATCGAAGCCCCAGTAAACGGCGGCCGTAACTATAACGGTCCTAAGGTAGCGAAATTCCTTGTCGGGTAAGTTCCGACCTGCACGAATGGTGTAACGATCTGGGCACTGTCTCAGCTGTGAGCTCGGCGAAATTGTAGTAGCGGTGAAGATGCCGCTTACCCGCCACGGGACGGAAAGACCCCGTGAACCTTTACTATAGCTTAACGTTGAATTCGGGTAACTGATGTGTAGGATAGGTGGGAGGCTGTGAGACGGTGTCGCTAGGCATCGTGGAGCCAACGTTGAAATACCACCCTTTGGTTATTTGGATTCTAACTCGCGAAGCGAGGACACCGTTTGGTGGGTAGTTTGACTGGGGTGGTCGCCTCCAAAAGAGTAACGGAGGCTTCCAAAGGTAGTCTCAGCACGCTTGGTAACCGTGCGTTGAGTGCAATAGCAAAAGACTGCTTGACAGTGAGACCAACAAGTCGAGCTGGCTGGAAACAGGGGTATAGTGATCCGGTGGTTCTGTATGGAAGGGCCATCGCTCAAAGGATAAAAGGTACTCCGGGGATAACAGGCTGATCTCCCCCAAGAGCTCACATCGACGGGGAGGTTTGGCACCTCGATGTCGGCTCGTCACATCCTGGGGCTGGAGAAGGTCCCAAGGGTTCGGCTGTTCGCCGATTAAAGTGGCACGCGAGCTGGGTTCAGAACGTCGTGAGACAGTTCGGTCCCTATCTGTGGTGGGCGTTGGAAGATTGAGAGGGTCTGACTTTAGTACGAGAGGACCGAGTTGGACGTACCGCTGGTGCATCTGTTGTCCTGCCAAGGGCATGGCAGAGTAGCCAAGTACGGACGGGATAAACGCTGAAAGCATCTAAGTGTGAAACCCTCCTCAAGATGAGTCTTCCATTGAGATTCGTTATAGACGATAACGTTGATAGGCTACAGGTCTAAAAGTGGTAACACCCAGCCGAGTAGTACTAATGAATCGAGGGCTCCTATTTTTTTCAATCTCTTTTGTTCTCTCTCCATTTAAGTCATAACATAACTTGAAGATATTGGCAAGACAATCAAAGATTGTTAAGCTAGAAAAGCTTCATGGCGTCCATTGGGCGGGTGTTCACCTCTTCCCATCTCGAACAGAGCAGTTAAGCCCCGCACCGCTGATGGTACTGAGTTCATCCTCGGGAGAGTAAGTAGATGCCAGGATTTTATTGTAAAGCCTCTAAGAGCAATCTTAGAGGCTTTTTTTATGTACAAAAAGCAAGAAAATGACGCCAAAAATCGCTCGAACTGGTCCGTGCAAGGTCATTTTAAAAATTTTGATGATAAAATAATTGCGAATCAAGCCTAAACGTTGTGGATTTAAGCCGGGTTTTGATGGCTCAAGCGAAAAGCTGGGGACTACGCATAAATCTTAGCGAGTCTGAATAAGAAGAAAGTAATATATCTCCCCTTCTAAACAGATTCTTCGCCCTTTTACCCTGGAATTAATGGATTTTAGAATCCTCAGTATTCTGAGAGTGATTTGCTACAACGAAGCATTATCTGCCCAAAGACTTTTAAATCATATTTTTTGCTTTTTCATTCCATTTAGGTACTATAATTGCTAATAGAAAAGTTCGTTTTACTTGCTGAATTCTGCCTATTCTAACTTTAAGTGCTTAAAGTTGAAAAACAACCAATCTTCCCCTGCTTTCTTCTAAACATCGAAAACTCTGCCCGTACTTACGATAATATTTACACTTTTGTACGAATTAAGTTTAGAAGCAATCATTCGCTTGAAAAGTATTTTTTTTAATATTTCTTTTTAAGGAATTTCTAATAACTGGCGCAATATTTGTTCGATCTAAGTTAAAGTCAGGTGTTTTTCAAACTACAAACGATGAATATTTATCTATCACTATTATGAAGAAAACAAACAATTACCATTTTTTCTTATTTCAATTAACACTTGTTGTCATATTTTGTGCAAGTTGCTTCAAAATGGACATCCCCAAAGATACAGATACAGAGAAACCTTCACCAACATTATTTACTGACGGAGCAACAATCCCTTCTGATTTTAAATGGTCATCGGTTAAGACTATAGATTTTATGGTAACTGTTGATGATAAATTTGACGGAAAGTATTTTTATAAAGTAGAGTTGTTCGACAATGACCCAAAACTTGGTACTAAAGCTACGCTCTTAGGTTCAGGTATGGCTAAAAGAGGACAGAATTATACAGGCAAAATTGTGATGCCAGCATTACTAGAGTATGTATATTTAAGACGTACATCTCCGGTTGGAATCGTTTCTGTTACGATGGTAAAAGTCTCTGGCCCTTCTGTAATTGTTTCTCAGAACATGACCAGTGACGGTAACATGCTTGCAACAACTAGTGAATTTTCGGCTGCAAGAGTTGCCTCAGCTACTTCGGTTGTTGTACCCGCTGATGCTATTCCGATTTCGGGCAGTGTAACAGTTGTGGTAGAGTCTAATAAATCTTATGTGGTTAAGTCAGGAGTGACTTTTACAGGGCAAATCAATGCTAATAATGGTACAAGTGGCGCAAAAATATATATTGAAGGAGCTTGGGTTAATAAAGGTTACACTTTTCAACTAGGAAGTAACAACATGCTTTATACTACAACTGTTGGCAGACTTGAATTGAACAATGTGATTCAGAACACCGAGGGTGGGTTCTCAAATTATGGTACAGCTACACTTGTTGATTTGAGTACTTCTAATGCGGCATTATACGTAAACTACGGTACTTTAAATGCTGATAAAGCTACTTTCTCTAACGGAAGTTTTACAAATTTTGGTACTGCTAAATTTGAAACGCTCACTAGTACTACTGCTTCAACAAAGATTCGTAATGAGGGGAACCTGACTGTAACAACAACTGATCTTACAAATGCTACTTTAGAGGCGGCATGTTATACAAGTATTGGTACGCTTACTACTAACAATGCCATTGTAAATGTTACAGATAAAGCATTATTGACAGTTGGCACTATAAACGCAGGCGGAACAAGATTTAATCTTATATCGGCTGCTATTCTGGAAGTAACAGGTACTGCTAAATTTAACAGTAATAGAAACTATATGGCTGGAACCGGAACGAGCAGATCGGTGGCTAGAATGAAAAAAGTAGATGTGCAAAACCAATGGCAGGCCATTACTTACTCAGGTAACCTGGAAATTGCTTGTTCAGACCATACGGCTAATGAGCAATGGAGTACATTTTACATCATTGAAAGCCCGGCAACGTTGGTGGCTTATGATAAATCTTCTGTTGTAATTGCCTCTACTACTTGTAATGCAGGTGGTAATAAAGATGCAGGTGCAGGTACTACGCCAACTGACCAAACTGTATCTGAAATTAATATTGGTACATTCTCATACGCATTTGAAGATAACTGGCCAGAAATTGGTGATTATGATATGAATGATGTTGTGGTTGATATGAACATTGTTAAGTTCCAAAATACTGCAAATAAGGTTACTAAGGTTGTATTAAAAGGCAAGTTGCTATCTGTAGGTGCTTCTAAGCGCAATGCAGTTGCTGTACAATTAGATGGTATATCTGCCGGAAGTGTAAAATCAGTTACTTATTCTCGTTCGAATTTAGTAGGCTCTGTTCTAAAATTAGGTTCTAATGGTGTAGAATCTGGGCAAACAAATGCTGTTGTAACTATTGTTGACGATGCACATAAAGCTTTTGGGGTATCTGATACACCATTTATATCAACACAAGATGGTAAATATAATCCGGTAGAAGTTGTGGTTACGATAGAGTTTACTACACCGTTAGATAACTTTACTTCTCAAAACCTTGATATGTTTATTATTAATTCAGCCGAAGGTACTAATGGTAGAAGCGAAGTGCATTTAGTTGGTTATAAAGGCACAGATAAAATAGATAAAAAACTGATAGAAAGTGTGTCGGGAACTAAATTGTCAACAACAGACCCATTCAAGTCGACTTATAATGAGCCTTGGGCTTTAAGCATTCCGGTAACATTTATCTATCCGTTGGAGTCAAAAAATATCAAAGATGTATATCCTAAGTTTGCAAGCTGGGCTGTAAGCGGAGGCACTAAAGATACAAATTGGTACCTGGAGAGAAAATAAGAATTAAGTAAATCAGTCAGGGTACATCGAAAAAATCAATACGATCGTACCCTGATTTTTTTTGCCATTTATAAACTTCCTATACATAAAAAGGCCGCACAATTGTGCGGCCTTCATGTTTATTATCTATCAAAGCTATTACTTTACTGCTTCTTTCGCCCAGGTATCTTTTAAGCCTACTGTACGATTGAAAACCAGTTTATCTTCGCTCGAATCTTTGTCTAAACAGAAATAACCTTTGCGTAAGAATTGGTAATTGGTTCCTAAAGATGCCTCTTTCAAAGATGGTTCAACATAAGCCGTAATAACTTGTAAAGAGTCGCTGTTGATATAATCTTTAAAATTACCGTCTTCGCTACTTGGGTCTTCGACCTTAAAAAGTCTGTCATAAATCCTTACTTCTGCCTGTAAAGCATCGGCTATCGATACCCAGTGAATAGTGCCTTTTACCGATATACCCGATGTATCTTGTCCGCTTTTTGAGTTTTCAATGTAAGAGCAATGTATTTCTGTAATTTCGCCGTTTTCATCCTTAAGCACATCGTCACAACGGATAATATAGGCACTTTTCAAACGTACCATTTGACCTGGTGCGAGGCGGAAATATTTTTTAGGAGGATTCTCCATAAAATCTTCTTTCTCGATATAAATCTCACGGCTGAATGGCATATTACGAGTACCACCTTCAGGGTCTTCGGGGTTATTCTCGGTAGTTAATATTTCCGATGCTCCCTCAGGATAATTCGTAATCACTACTTTGATAGGGTCAAGCACAGCCATTACCCTACTGGTAGTTTTATTCAATTGCTCTCTTATGCAAAACTCAAGCAAACCTACACTTATCAGGTTATCACGTTTGGCTACGCCAATTCTATCACAAAAATCACGGATAGCCTCTGGTGTATAACCTCTGCGGCGTAGGCCCGAAAGCGTAGGCATACGTGGGTCGTCCCAGCCACTTACATAGCCTTCATTTACCAATTGTAAAAGTTTGCGCTTGCTCATAACAGTATATGTCAGGTTCAGGCGGGCAAACTCATATTGTTTCGATGGAAATATCTCTAAACTGTCAATACACCAATCGTATAACTCACGGTGCGGCACAAATTCTAATGTACAGATAGAATGCGTAATGCCTTCGATAGAGTCGGATTGACCATGAGCAAAATCGTACATCGGATAAATACACCATTTATCGCCTGTGCGATGATGTTTTGCAAATTTTATTCGGTAAAGAATAGGGTCACGCATCAACATATTGGGTGATGCCATATCTATTTTTGCTCTTAGTACTCGTGAGCCTTCTGCAAATTCACCGTTTTTCATTTGTTCAAACAGTGTCATGTTTTCTTCAATGCTTCTGCTTCTGTACGAGCTATTTATACCAGGTTCTACAGGGGTTCCTTTCATAGCTGCCATCTCTTCTGAAGTGCTATCATCAACATAGGCTAAGCCTTTATTGATAAGTTTTTTTGCAAATTCATAGAGTTGATCAAAATAATCTGACGCATAAAATTCATTTGCCCAGTTGAAACCTAGCCATTGCACATCATTTTTAATAGACTCAACATATTCTGTATCTTCTGTAACCGGATTTGTATCGTCGAAGCGTAGGTTTGTTTGTCCACCATATTTCTGGGCAACGCCAAAATTCAAACAAATAGATTTTGCATGCCCAATGTGTAAATAGCCATTAGGTTCAGGAGGGAAACGAGTTAGTACTCGCCCGTTATTTTTTCCTGATTCGAGGTCATTTTCAATGATTTGCTCGATAAAGTTCAAAGATTTTTCAGTCGCTTCTGCCATGAGTCAATGGTGGTATTGTTGCTATGTCTGCGAATTTAATATTTTTTTATTGTAAAGAATTTGAGTCTTATCGCTAAAAATGTATTTTATTCATTAAATGTTAAAAAAAATTGGAATACTTATATTTTATTTTCAGCTTTCTCTTTTACCATATAATTTGTTTTAGTTTATCAACCGGCTAATTATATAAAAACAAGTTTTAGGATATACTTCTAGTTATTTGCAGTAATTTTAAAGCCAGATTTAACCTTGCCTCATAATGAGCTTTAAAACAACTATAAACCGTATTCTCTCTAATAAGTATCTGGCTTTTGCTGTCACGCTTATTATTTTTGGATTGTGTACTATGCCAAGTAAAAAATTGCCTCTTGGGCATGATTTTAATGATAAAACAGCGCATTTTCTTGCCTTTGCTGCATGGGCTTTTTGCTGGCAGGCAGCATTTGGTAAATATACGCAAACAATTATTTTAGGGTTTGTTTATGGCGTTCTGATTGAATTCTGGCAAGGTATATTGCCTGAGGAATTTCATAGAAGTTTTGATTGGTACGATGCCCTGGCCGACGGCATTGGTGTAGTAATTGGTGTTGTTTTATGGAAAGTAAAAGAACTGCTTAAACTATAAATTATCTGCTTTTGATGGCTGGGGTATTAATTCCTCACTGCCTGTAAACATCTGCTAAAAACTGCTTTGGAATAGTTTTTTTGTAATTATTAAAGATTGAACCCCCATAAAAACTTTAATATTATGAGAAATTTCATTAGCAGTATGATGCTATTGATACTATTTTTTACAGTAGCAGCATCTTATTCGCAAGAAGCCTCAACGAGGCGTTTTAATCAGAACTTCGCACTACAAAGTACTGCATCGGCTTCAACGCCTATGTTTCATGTTTTTACCAACCACAAGCAGATGAATTATTTCTTTAAGCCTGCTATTATTAATGAGGCAAATGCTGCTCCGATAATTGGTAGTAAAGATTTTGTAAATCAGTTTGTAGTAGCTATATCAGGCTCAACAGCAGCTAATAAAACACCTGTTATTTCTACAGTACATGCAAAAAACAACAACTTGTATGTGTATTATGAAGAAGTAGAATCATCAGATACTGAGAAATCGGCTGTAATGGCTATCTCGAAAGATAACTTTAAAGATGTTGTTTTTATAGACAGAAACTCAGGCAAGCAGAAGAAAATCTATTATACTGATGTGCCACCAACAATTGCCAAAATTGTGTTGTCTTATTTAGATATGCCCGCTTCTGAAAGCTACAAAAACGAATACCAGATTTCGATTGATGAAATGGGAGAGGTGATTGTGGTAAAAGATGAAAATGGCGAGATAACCAACCGACTTGATTTTACTGTATCGGAGAAAACCTTCAACAACTTGAAAGCAAGTACGGTTAATCTTGATAATGGCGGAGAAAAAATAAACCGTAACCTAGTGTATGGTAAAAAATACAAAGAGATTTTGTTGCTTGATGAGTTTAATCGGGTTGTTTATTCACTAACTTGGGATAACAAAAATCAGGTAAATGAATTTACGCAGAAATTTGTACAAATGATAGAAAACATAGTGCCCGAAAAGTCTATCAGTTTCAGAAAAACCAGTGAAACAGAAGTGGCTAAGAATTAGAAGAATTAGCTTTTAAAGATTAAAGCATTTTGCTATTTAATTTAACAGATACTAATCATGGAAACCGAGAAAATAGTAAGAGAGGTAAATTATATCATTATTCATAACCTCGATGCACAGGAGGCATACAACGATGCCGCCAGCAATGTAGATAATGATGAACTACGCAATGCCATGCTTGAAGAAGCAGAACGCAGAGGTGTTTACGCAAGAGAACTACAAAGAGAAATTAAAGATTTAGGCGAAGACATAGCTAACGATACAAGTATGGAAGCAGAGTGGCGCAGAATTTGGCTCGAACTCAAAGGTATATTTACCACAAAAGATGATGCTGATATTATAGAAGAATGTAAAAAAGCTGATGATGAAACTATTATTGCCTATGATACAGTATTGCAGATAGGGGAGCCTTTTTTGCCTTCAAGAATCTACAATATTATAACGAAGCAGAGAAAAGAAATAGGCTTGACGTATCAAGCCCATTTGAAATTCCATGAAGCTAAAGTAGTACATTAATCAGGGTTTAAGCAAGGTTTTTCCTGTTTGTACTTTTTCAATATCGGTGCGGTTCATTAATTCGCCACGTGAGCCGCCCTCAACAAACATACGGGCCTGGTCGTTGTAATGCTTACTCATTACATTACCCGACTGCCCCGTAGGAAGCACGCTTCTGCCTTGCTCTGGATTTGCAAAGTCAAGAATACGACGCAAGGCAGGGCCATAACTTACCTGATAGATACCGGTGGAGTCAATCGGGAAGTCAAGGTTATTAATTGTTTCACGCCCACCCGGTACCGGAAAAGGCCCAACGTTGAAGAAACTCCCCACCACAGGCAAAATACCTAAAGGGTGTTTGTGTGTAAGCGTGTGTACTTTTTCCCATTGCCATTTATCAATATCTCCCCCTAATTGCTTTTCAAGGCTTGCTGCGGCTTCATTCAATGATTTAGTCAATATTTGTCGACGAGTCTCTTTTTCTGGTGTATGGATATTATCCCACCACGGAGAATCCTCTTTTTTAATCATCGAAATCATATTTCTTTTGAAATTGGTATTGTGTTCAAAAGATAAGAAAACTTCGTTGCCTAGTTCATCTTTTACAGTATTTACAAAAATATAGTAGAGAAACCTGTAAAAAATAGTAGGCTCAACTTCTTCCAGATTATGCGTGCCATTCCAGGGAATGAGTTTTTCGATAGATTTTTTTGCCAATGGCGATAGTTCTTCGGCAAATATAATAGGGATAATATCTTTCAATAAACCTTTATAATTGGGCGATGTAACATCGTTGATTACTGTTCGCACTTGGTCGGTTGTCCAGTCTTTTTTATCTGTAAATAACAATTGCTCTATGCGTTTGGCTCTGTCGGCCGGTACATAGTAGCCTGGTACAAAGCCCGTTCCCATATCAGCAGGTTGGTTATTTGCAGTGTATAGTACACCTCGTTGTGGGTTTAAAATCTGCGGGTTTTCAGAGAAATCATACCAGCCCATTGGGTCGTCGTTACCAGTAGAGCCATCTAAAATCAACATCGGATTCACATGCTTAGGGCGTTTGGGTAGTTTTGCTGCTGCCCACCACGCAATGTTACCTTCGGTATCGCCCCACATAAAGTTAAGGCCAGGTGCCGATAAATTGCTTACAGCCTTGGCCGCTTGGGTAGCGTTTTTAGCATGAGATATATCATAGAAAACTTCTAACATATGGCTCGGAAACTGATGAAACACCCACCACATAGCAATTGGGTCTTTCTGGTCGGCCATTTTATCAAAGCTCTCGTTCATAATTATTCCGTGTCTTGAGCTTTTAATTGCCAGTTTTACATCTGCCGCATCTTTTACCTTTATGGTTTCTTCATACACTTTCAAATCTTCCCAGTGGTCTTTGTACCATACTTGGTTCTGATTTTGAGGATTAGCTTTTTCTCTGAAAAAATCAACATCATCGTTTTCAAACATCGTCAGTCCCCAGCCGCCATATTGCGAATGCCCCAATGCTGCCAGCGGAGTACCTGCCAGAAAATTACCATAGAATTTAAAGCCCGGGCATTCAAGATGTGCTTCATACCATACCGAAGGCTGAGAGAACGCAATGTGCGTATCGTTAGATAAAATTGGTTTGCCTGATTTGGTTTTAGAACCACTAATTACCCAACCATTAGAACCATGAAAAGGCGGAAACGGCGCTGTTGCTTCAATAACAGCTAACTGATTGGCCATAGAGGCAAGGTTTCTGGCTACTTTTGAGGTAGAGTCTTTCCCTTTTACAGGTATTGTTGGCCCACCCTTAGGCCACTGCGACCACACATCTTGCAGGTAGGCTTCGCCGTATTTATCATGTATAAAAGTAGCAATAGCCTCAGCCCTGAATGCCTCAGCAAAAGTAAAACCCATATAGCCCGAAATAATATAAGAGTCTTCTAAGGTAAAAGGCTTTTTCGGGATACCGGCCAGCGTAAATTCAAGCGGCATTTTGCCTTGTTCAATATAGGCATTTATGCCTTTAATATAGGCTTGTGAGGCTTTTACAAATGGTGCGTCAGGGTTTTTACTTACCAATGAATCAAGCGTCCACTTGGCATGTTTGCGAAAGCCTAATGTACGGAAAAACTTATCAGATGCTACTGCTTTTTCTCCAAAGAGTTCAGCTAGTCGGCCATCAGCCAAACGGCGGAGCAGTTCCATCTGGAATAATCGGTCTTGTGCATGGGCGTAGCCGAAAGCATAGAATAAGTCTTCTTCGTTTTGGGCATAAATATGCGGAACCCCATAATCGTCATACAATATTTCTACTTCATTTTTAAGCCCTTTTAGGTGGAGCTCGGCGTTAAGGTCGGGTTTAAAACTATTGAGCCATAAAAACACACTTATGCCTATTAGTATAATAAGTATGAATAAACCAATCAGTATTTTTTTGAAGAGTTTCATAGTATTTAGGGAAATTTTGCTGTACTAGCATTTTGTCAGAACAGATACACAGAATGGCAAGTTAAAAAAAACTTTCAGAAAGTACCTTATGCTAATAAGATATAAATCAGCCTAATCGCTTTAGTAATTACATGAGAATATCAGATAAGCTCCCAACGATGGGCGAAGTTAACAATACTGGCTACATTGCGAGCATTGAGTTTGCGGGTAATATTTTTGCGATAGGTATCAACTGTAAATTCGCTTACACAAAGTTTGTGGGCAATTTCTATCGATGAAAATTCGAGAGCTATTAATTTTATTACTTCCAATTCACGATTTGTGAGCCTATATTTGCTGATGAGCTCTTGCTGAAGTGGCGTTAATGAATAAACGTATTTGTTTCTGGTTGAGGATTTTATTTTTTTACCCTGAAAAATTTCCTGAATTTTATGGTGAAGGTCAGTACTATTCGATACTTTTGATAAAAAACCGTCGACATCGGTTTGTATTTTTTTTAACTGAGCAAGGCTGATAGAATCGTGTAAAATCAGTATTTTATTTGGGTAATTACGCTTTAAATCTTGTATCAAGGGGATACCCCCTTGATACAACAGATTGTAGTCTACCAGCAAAATATCACACAGATTTATTTTCAGGCCAGCCAAGAGTTCTTGTTGGTTATTAGCATAGCCAACGATTTCAAACTTTTCGGATGAGGTAAGGATAATAGATAGCCCTTCCATAAATAAGGAATAGCTATCTGCAAGAAAAAGTTTGATTTTTAGTGTCATAGCAAGGGCCATTTTGGAACCTTCGGGAATGATGATACAAAGTTCATACATACCAAAGATTTGTTCAATACTGCTTTGGAGGTATTTTATCTACTGTCTGGACAGTAGATATTTGAAAAATATTAAAGAATATAAGCTATTGACTAAATGAAAAAAAGAATTCTTCTAAGCTTTTTCTGTTTATTTACTCTTCATTCGTTTGCTCAATCCAAAACAAGCCGCGATAGTTTGCATGTGCTTATGGCAGAGTTATTATCGAAAAAAAAAACATTTAGTACAGACACCTCTCTTATAAACGTATATTGTGAGTTAGGCGCAAAGTATACTATCTTAAAAAATGATTCTGCAATATACTATCTTAAAAAAGCCCTTGTAACAGGCGGAAAAATTAACCATGTTGAGGGTTTGTTGAAAGCTAATGTACAAATGGGTCGATATTATTTTATGCAGTTTTGGCCTAACAGAGCTATTGAATATTGGTTTAAAGCCTTGTTGATTGCAGAAGAATTGAAACTGCCCGAAGACATAAAGTATTTGCATGGCAGAGTAGCCACCTGCTATATGCTTATCGGAAATTATAAAGATGCACTTGACTATTTTCAGAAATACTCTGATTTGTGTAAAAAATCAGGTATTACAGAAGAATACCTCATGAGTCTGAATAATATTGGGGTGTTACATTTCAATAATAAAAATTATACCAGTGCTATGCATTATTATAACTTGTGTGATAGCCTGAATTATAAATTAAAAAGCCCAAAGGCGCAAACCGCTGTTTTAATTAACAAGGGTAAAATGCACGTAGAACTAAAGAAATATGACGAAGCATTGCAAGGATTTAATGAGGCTATCAAGATTGAAGACGAGTACGACGACCGCCTGGCTTTTGTGAACAATGAAATAGCCAGGGTTTATTTACTGAAAAATAAACCTGACGAAGCCTTGAAGTATGCTAAGAAGGCTTTTGCTAACGTAATTAAAGCCAATGCTGAAATGACAGGTGAAATTGCTAAGACGTTTTCGGATGTATATGAAAAACTTGGTATGGTTGGCTTAGCATATAAATTTTATAGAGATTATGCAGAAATTAGGCTAAGTGAAGATTCTACTAAAAACTCAAGGCTTCATAAGCTTGTGCAGGTAGATTATGACAATGAAAAAAGTATCGCAAAAATAGCCAATTTGAATGCAGATTTAGAAAAAAAACAAGCTAACGCAAATTTAATGCTAGTTGGGTTATTGGCGTTGTTGATATTGGTTATAGTGATTGCCATTTATTCTCAATACGTTGCTAATAAAAACAAGGTAATTGAAAAACAAAAGACTGAGATTCAGAAATTGAATGAGTCTTTAGAGAACAAAGTAGCCGAGCGAACAGCCGAACTGACTACTGCCAATCAGGAACTAACCATGAAAAACCAAGAAATAAGCGAAGCATTATTAAAAGGGCAAACAATGGAGCGAGAGAGGGTTGCGTCAGAGTTACACGATAGTATAGCAGGCACTATCTCAGCTTTAAAGTGGCGTTTTGAAGCCTTAGATAGAGATAAGTTATCAGTTAAAGAACAAGAGATTTATGATGGAATATTGAGTAACCTTCATAAAGCTTATGCCGAAGTAAGGTTGTTTTCGCATAATATGCTTCCAACCGAGTTTGGCGAGAAAGGACTGGTAGCAGCTTTAAACAGGCTTTTGGGAGATATGAGTATTATCTCGTTGCAAACGAGGTTTGAGCTTGATACTACGCAATTGCACACAAATGTAAGGCAAGAGGTGGCATTTGAGGTTTACACGTGCTGTTTTGAAACCATAAACAATATAATGAAACATGCCAAGGCTACAAAAGTAATGCTTACTGTGAAGGAAACTGAAAATCACGACTTGGAAGTGATTATTGAAGATAATGGAGAGGGATTTGATACTAAACTGGCGAACAGAGGCAAAGGACTTAAAAATATTGCCAGTAGGGTAAGCAGAATCAATGGTAAGCAGGAAATTATGAGTGAAAAACATAAAGGTTCTAAGTTAATTATAACAGTGCCTGAGTCGTTTTGGGAAGCATAGAAAATAGCTCAGAATAGGGTATGATTCATTAATTTTAAAAGAGCATCTTTAGAGTAATAGGGTTTTAAATTTGCACCTTCGCAAGCATTGTTTTCGAAAAGAGCCAGTAAAAACAGACCAATAGCAGCATAACCTTTATTGATAATTGGCTGTGGGGCATCATTACTAACAAAAAAATAGGTAGTTGTATTATTTAGTAGTATGTCAATCTCGTCTTTCAATGAAATTAAATCTTTAGTAAGCCAAAATTCTTTATTTTGTTTTTTGTTTAATACTTTCTTCTTTGGCTTCAAATAAGTGCTTATTTGTTTTATATATTCTGCTGTCTTGTTATCTGGGTACTCTTTAGCTATATTAGCCATTACTATTTTGCATATATCTTTAAATATATACTCTTGTGGAAAATAGCTATAAAGCTTGGCTAAAAAATAGATAATGCCGAGGCGACCCTCATAAAAGCTATCATCTATACGACGATATTCTGTTTGCTGAACTTCATCTTCAATAAGGCTCCACCAGAAACAATTGGGTTTATTTGCTTGGTTGATAACAATGGCTTGTTTACAGATAAGCTTTCCGGCGTTTAAAGCCCACACAAGGTATTTGTCTGGGAAATTGTTTACTTGAGATACTGTAGTTTGTGATTTTTGATTGAAAACCGAAAAATGGTAGGGATAATAGGTGTTTGGATTCCTGAAAAAATCTTTCATGCTGAACCCTATTTGTAGTAATTTTTGTAACAAGAAACTCTCAAGCCTTTTTGTGTTTTTGTTTGTGCTCTGGCACTTATAGTAATCAATGTAAATGTCTGCCATAATATCAGCTCTGTATCTGCCAAAGCTAGAGCTTCTTATCGGTGGTTCTTCGCCGAAACTTATACCTCGTAGATTTATTCTTTTGGTAAATGAAAGAATATCTTCTCCAAATAAATCGGTATACTGGGCGTCTGCACTTAATCGTCTAATAATATGAAAAACAATGTAATAATGCTCACGTGTAGTGTAGAGCACGCCCTTATCGTATCGCTCAGTTTTTTTTGTAGCAAATTTATATTCAAATGGTATTCCCCAATTATTTAAAGCATTGTACAAATCCTTTGAAAACGAAACAATTTTTTCGAAATCATAATTGAAGTTAAAGTAGATACGAGTCAGAAATGCAGTGCCCAGATACTTATTACCCCTGAAATAAAACCACGCATTATTGCTTATTTCTACTCGCTTTATTCTCAGGTCAACATATTTATGATGAGTGTTGCTGTCTGAAGATGAAATAAATTCTTCAGGTGAAACTAATTTATATTCACCACTTTTAGAGATACAAAATTTACCAAAACGTTTAGCATATACGGTTGAGTTTTCATCAAATGTCCAGTTTTTATCCCAATAAGCAATATTGTCTTTCGATTCATAAAATTGTTCCATCAGCCATTCGAGCGAGCCTTTATAATCAGTATTGTTGTGGTCAGTTTTGTGTTCATTGGCATATAAGCAATAAATCCAGTCGCTAATGGCATATTTCTTCTCATATAAATCTTCGTCTCTTTTTGCACTTGTCATTATAGCATTAAAGGCAGCATCCAAATCGGCAATAATATGCCGAATTTCTTGTTTGGCTTTCGGAGTCATAGCAATTGGGGTTATTTAATCAGAACTCAAAAATTTCAAATCTTCTTTCGCTAGAATCGTAGATTTGTTCGATGTAGAAATTTGTTTTGGTAAACAGGTTTTTAATCACATCAAGGCTTTTCAGTAAATAGTTGAAATTGCCATCATACAATCTGAATTTCTCTAGTTTGCGGATAGCCCAGAATTTTAGTACTCTATACAGAAAATCACGATGTTCGGTTTCATTGACGTCGAGTTGCTCGCAATAAGTGTTCAGATATACGGCAAAGAAAAAGAATCTTTTCATCAGCGATTCCTTACGTTTTTCGGCAGTGGCATCTCTTCGTAATGGGAGCTGGTAAAGTACCGATTCTAAAAAACAGGCAAAATCCCATGCGTTATCGCCTTGTGTTACATTTTCAAAGTCGATAAACTTAAGCAAATCATCATCTTGCTCCTGCAGTAGGTTTTCAATCTTTAAATCTCCGTGTATCAGGTGGTTTTCTGACCACTTATTAGATAAATCGTTAATAGATTGAAACAGCGTTTCGTTGTTTAGGAAATTATGAAGAATAGCTCTTGTGGGAGCAATACTAGCAAATGCAGGAAAAACCACTTCATCAAGCAACTGCGGACGTTTGTAGCCTCTTTGTAAAAGACTTATAAAATTACCATAACTAGAAACTGAATAGGCACAATTAGCCTGAATAAACTTCTTTACGTTTGGATTGTCTTTAATATTTAAAGATTGATGCAAAAGTGCTAGCGAGGTAGCCGCCTGCCTAGCATAAGTTTGTAATTTTGTAGCGCAACCGATTACCTCGTCTAAAGCCGTAAGGCTATGTAAATAAGGTAATACCAGCACTTTGTAGTGTTCGTCGAACGAATATTGTTGAGCTTTCACTTTTAGTTTCGGGAAAGCCTCATAAAACAAATATTCATTAGTTATCAGCCAGGTGCCACCATTTGTGAGATACTTGGGTTGCTTAAATACAAACGATTGTTCTCCTGCCGTGCATTTCAGTAAAATATTTCGGGGATTATTCTGGTCTACATTTTCTATCAGGCACAAATTACCGCTTGAAAAGAAATTACTCAATGCACTGAATCTTTTATCTGCACTTTTTTGCAGAATATAATTAGGCAGATTGTAGGCAGTGAGTAACATCTTTCAGAGAGTAAAATAAGGATTAATATTCGTGACCACTAGGAGTATACGTAGGCATATATTCCCTGAAATTGCGGGCCTCTTTAATAGGCATTTTGTGGTACTCGTCATGTCTCTTTTTTACAGAGCATTGAGCTTCCTCAAAAACATCAACATAAAGTGCCGGATACTTGCCATCTGAGTCGGCTTGTGGTTGAGTAAAGTTTACTAAGGCTTCGCTTTCCATGAAATAAGTCTTTGCTTTACCTACCGAATCATTGATTTCGATAAGGGCATAAGGGTTCTCCATACCTAAAGATTTTTTCAGGCTCTCTTTAGTAATAGGTTTAAGCTGGCCAAATAGGGTAGTAACTTTGCTTTTGTCGATACCGATTGACGACATAAAATGAGGGCCGGGGTTAATTGTTTTAGTCATTGCATTGTAAATAAAATAGTGAAAGGTTTATTTAACTAAACCATGCCTTAAAGCATATTTCATTAAGCCAAGTGCAGAACTTACGCCAAGTTTCTTCATCAGATTCCTGCGATGTGTATCTACAGTTGTAGGGCTAATAAAAATCCTTTCGGCAATCTCTGCGCTGGTCAATTCTTGTATGATTAATTGCATGATTTCTATTTCACGAGGCGTGAGTGGTATATGCTCACCTATTTCATCTTTCCCGCTTGCCGTAGCCGGATTCGGCACTTCTGCCAAGCGCATAACCACTGCCTGGCTGTAATATTTCTGCCCATTTGCTACTTGTCTTAGGGCATTTTGTAATTCCTTTTTCTCTATGTTTTTCATCATATAACCATCGATTCCGGCAACCAATGCCTCTTTAATAATGGCTGCTTCTTCTGACATTGTGAGAAGCATAATTTTTATATGTGGAAACTTCTCCCGAAGGCGAATAGTTGTTTCTATTCCATTCATTACAGGCATGTGTAAATCGCTCAGAACGAGGTCAACCTCATTCGTCTCCACAAAAGATAACACCTCCCAGCCGTTGTTTACTGTACCAATCACCTCAAAATCATCCATCATGTTTATAAGAATTGCCAGGCTTTCGGCAACAATCGGATGGTCGTCGGCTAGTAAAATTCTAGTTTTTTTCATTTTAGTATAAAAAGAGTAAGTATTGAGAGTTGTATTTTTTGACTAACTATATCCTCATTAAATCCTGAGAGTACAGATTAATAAATGTCTTAAAACTTATCTTCTTTACCAAATTGGTAGTATGTGAATATTAATAAAATACCTACTAGTAGTGAATTTTTGCGTTTTGTGCGGCAGATATTTTTATTATCAGTTAAAACCCATAATATTTATGTCAGATGGTTCTATCTTCTTTTTTAATCAACTTGTGTTTTGTTGATACAAATGTACAGCATATATATAACCATAATCCACGGTAAAAGTACGGTATTGTATTAGGTGTTTTTCTCTTTTGCAATGGGGAGAATGGCGGAATTTTTATGTTTTTGTATTTATAATATGTTGATAATGAATTAGTTGTGTTATTTGTTTTCTTTTTGCTATTGAACGTATATATATAAAAGAACACCTTTGTTTAATTAAAATATTTCTTAACCCTTTAATTTAAAAAAAATGAAAAATAATATCCTATTCTTAATTTTATCATTCTCGATTTTAATATTTTCCTGCAGAGATAAAGAAAAGCCTGAAGATGATAAACCAAAGAAACTCTCAGAAGAGGAAGTTATAAGTATTCTGAAAAAAAATAACTTAAAAGATGATACTGAAGAGTATAAAAAAATAAATAGTACGCCTGATACTATAAGACTTGAAAGAAGATTTTCTAAGTCATTAAGCAAAAATGATGCGATAAGAAGAATACAACGTTTTTATGAGACAATAATAAAACATATTATTGATAATAAAGATGCTTCTGTAATTGATTTAGTACAAAATTCTTATGGATTTGATTATGGCCCAATTGCAAAGATTATAAAAAAGCATAATATTAATCCTGATAGTACGCTTATAAGATTATATCCAGCTTTATCTCAAGATGGATTTATGACCATGATAGTAACCTTAGAAGATTTAGAAAGTAATGAAACAGTTACAGCCGAGTATCCTGTGAAATTGTCTCGCAGGGCTCCTAACGACAATGCCATTCAGGATGAGATATCGGATGATATTTGTCCTTCAGCTCCAAGTTGCCCAAAAACTAATAATCCGCTTATGTCAGATGAAAAAATTGGTTTTTATAAGTCAGCTATAAGGGATCTTATTAAAGCGAAAACTGCTAACAGATAAGCAATGTATATTTATATTTACTATGGTATTTTATTTATAGGAGTTATAGTTGGGATTTCGAAAATCCCAATTTTGAACAGGAGTAATAAAGCTTTTTTATTACTCCTGTTGATTACTTTTATCCATGAAATTTTTTCATATTTTTTAAGAGAATATAAACTGCAAAAAAACTTTTTACATTCTCACATATTTCACCCGATACAATTCATATTAATAGGCTATGCTTATTTTCAAGAATTACGTTATCCGTTAATAAAGAGAATTATCCCTATAATGGTGCTATTAGCATTAGTTTTAACTTTATTTGTTCAGCCAATTTCTCAATACGATACTTACTTTATCAATATAGAGCTATTAATATTCTCTTTTTTCTGTATTCTATATTTCCGTAAACTTTTGCTAATAAGGACAGAATATGCTCTATTTAGTTTCTCTCTTTTTTGGATAAGCTGTGGCTTACTATTATTTTGTGTATCAAATCTTTTTTACTTTGGCACGTTTAATACGTTTTTTAATGAAAAAAATGATTGGCAAATAGTATTCATGTATGTGAGGCTATTTACAAACTATATATTATATACTATGCTCATTATAGCTTTTTCTGTAAAACAACATACTTTAAATGATAATGAGAGGTAATGAAGAAGTAATTTTTACTTTTATTATAATCACATTTATACTAATTGTATTAGTTGCTTTTATTCTTTCTTTTGCCGTGATTTTTGAACGAAATCGCCAAAAACACCGTCAAGAAAAAGCCATTTTAAAAACCCAATATGAAAAAGAAATTCTTCAATCGCAGATAGAAATGCAGAACTCGACTTTAAAATATATCGGACAAGAATTACATGATAATATTGGGCAATTACTTTCTGTGGCTAAGATTAATATGGGTGTAATGGAAGAGAGCATCGAACAGAGGAACCTGGAAGAATTTTCTTTTAATTTCCATCAGGCAAATGATTTAATAAGCGAAATAATAAGCGAGGTACGAGGATTAACCAAAAGCCTTGATGATAGCTTTGTGCAGGAGTTCGGCCTTGCAGAAAGTATTGCGCATGAATTACAAAGGATACAAAAAACAAAAAGATTTATCACCGATTTAATTATTCATGGTGAGAAGTATATTCTGGGGTATGAACGAGAAATTATACTTTTCAGGATTGTGCAAGAGATACTGAATAATACATTGAAGCATTCGGGTGCAAAAAAAATAAGTATAGCACTCAAGTATTATATAGACAAATTTGTGCTCGTAGTAAGTGACAATGGACGAGGATTTAACTATGAGAGCACAATTGACCGAGATTTATCAGAAGCTGGTGCAGGGCTAAGGAATATTAACCGTCGGGCTGCTTTAATTCATTTTGACTGTGAACTGATTACTCAAAAAGATGCAGGTACTAAATTTACTTTAACAACTACTAGAATTTCCTCTGAAAAACAATAAGCATTTATAAGTATGATTCAAGTAGCTATTGTAGACGACCATCAATTAGTAGCTAAGGCTCTTTCAAGTTTAATTCAAAAACTTGAAAACTATGATGTTATGTATGAAGTTAGCAATGGTAAAGAGTTAATAAGGTATTTTAAATTAAAAATGATACCTGATATTGTTTTGCTAGACATAAATATGCCTGAAATGGACGGGTACGAAACTTCACTTTGGCTCAAAAATAATTATCCGGAAGTAAGAGTATTGGCGCTTTCAATGCATGACAGAGAAGAGTCTATAATTGGAATGTTGCGTAATGGCGTACGCGGCTATTTACTAAAAGGCTGCCGTCCGGCCGAGCTAAAAGAGGCAATTGATTCTATTATGAATAAGGGTTTTTACTATACAGAGTACGTTACCGACCGCCTTATCAAAAGCCTGACTCCGGAGAAAATACTTAATCCTGTTGAGCGTTTTGGGCTCAATGGCAGAGAAACGCAGTTTATAGAGTTTGCTTGTAGTGAACTTACTTATAACGAGATTGCCGATAAAATGTGTGTGAGCCCACGCACAGTAGATGGCTATCGGGAGCAGGTTTTTCAGAAAATGAATGTTAAGTCGAGGGTTGGTATTGTGATAGAGGCTATAAAAACTGGCTTGGTAAAAGTCTGATTCGGTACAATATTAATCTTAAGAATATTTTGCTTGCGTTTCAAAATTCATTTACTATCTTTGGTTGTCATCAATAAAAACCAAAGAAAATTATGTTGAGCCGTGTTGCCAATTCTATCTATTGGATAAATCGCTATATAGAGAGAGCAGAAAACTATTCTCGTTTTGTGAGCGTTAATCTGAATCTTGCCCTTGATGCTCCGGGTATTCTGACCGAACAATGGGAACCGCTATTGATTGCTACTGCTGATAATTATGGTTTTTATGAGCATCATAATCGAGCCAATCGGGACAACGTGATTGATTATATGACTTTTGATAAGCGTAATCCGAACTCAATCTACAGTTGTTTGGCTGCAGCGCGTGAAAACGCACGTACCATACGAGAAAGTATTACAAAAGATATGTGGGAGCATATCAATATCTTTTATCTAAAAATCAAAGAAACACAATCGGCAAAGAACTGGGACGTAGAACAATTACAGCAGTTTTTTACCGAGATAAGAGATGGATGTCAGCTTTTCTGGGGTATTGTTGATGCAACCGTAACTCGTAATGAAGCCTATCATTTTGGCCGCATGGGGCGTTTTCTGGAGCGAGCTGACAAAACTTCACGCTTTTTAGATGTACGCTATTTTACACTCTTGCCCGATGATGAAGCCTTTGGTTCTCCACAAGAATTGCTAATCTGGACATCGGTTCTGAAATCTGTAGGGGCCTTTAATATGTACCGTCAGGAACATCGGGTTATTAACCCATCGCACATAGTTGAGTTTCTGGTACTTGATAAGAGCTTCCCTCGCTCTGTTTTTTATTGTATTCGCCAGGCAGAGCTTTCGCTTTACGAAATTTCAGGTCATAAAATAACTGAAGGATACTCAAATCTGGCAGAGAAGACATTAAGTAAACTACGCCATGAAATAGAATTTACCGAGGTAGAAGATATTTTCGAGAAAGCACTACACCCTTATCTCGATGAGTTTCAGATCAAAAATAACAATGTAGCTAAGGGTATTTTTGATGTTTATTTTGGTTTAAAACCTGTAGAACAATAAATTTCGTAAATAAGATTAGTACTTAGTAGGTAGGTTTTCATACTTTTGTGTTTGTTTTTTCAACACAGCTAATGAATGCTGCTTTCATTGCTGATAATCGAGGCGGCGATCCGCTCAACATTATAATATGACTTTCTGTCTTGGAGTAAAAGTAGCCAAAGGGCTTATTGCCATAGCTGATACACGTATCACTTCCGGTAGCGAGGTTTCTACGAATAAAAAAGTATTTATTCATCAGTCAGGCCAGCATTCAATGTTTATCATGACGGCCGGGTTGCGCTCTGTACGTGACAAAGCGATTACCTATTTTAAGGAAGCATTGGAACAAGAAGACCACAAGTTTGATAAAATGTATAAGGCCGTAAATGCCTTTGGCGAACAGGTAAAACGAGTAGCAGTGGAAGACAAGGTCTCGCTGAGAGAAGCAGGTTTATCTTTCAATTTGTCGGCTCTTATAGGCGGGCAGCTCGAAAATGACGACGAACACAAACTATATATGCTTTACCCTGAAGGTAACTGGATAGAGGTTACTGAGGGGTCTCCTTTTATAATAATAGGGCAATCTAATTATGGCAAGCCTATATTGTATCGCAATCTGAAATACAATACATCTTTACAAGAGGTATTAAAACTTGGATTTCTGGCTTTTGACTCAACACGTGTGAGTGCCAATGACGTAGATTTTCCGATTGATGTGATTCTTTGTGAAAAAGATAGTTTTAATATGGTGGAGCATCGCTATGAAAAACAAGACCTTGAGCAAATATCGTATCAGTGGAATGCGCTCCTGAATGCATCGGTAAAGAAGTTATCTACCGATTGGATGGAGCCTATCTTTAGCAAATCATTAGAAGTAGGCAAATAGCCTACTTCTCAATCCATATATTTCTTGATTCCGAAAACTTGCTATTCTGTAGCCGGACTATGTATTTACCACTTGATAGAAAACTCAAGTCTATCTTTCTACGCTCTGTTAATGAAGGTACAAGTGTAGAGTACATAAACTTTCCTCCTAAGTCATAAACAGATAGTACAAGGTCGCTTAAATCGTCACGAGCTTCAATATAAACATAACCATTTGGTACCGGGTTCGGATACACAATCAGGTTGTCAATTGTAACACTCGGAACAAAAGAAAAAGCATCTGACTGTAATGACCTACAGCCTATAATCTGATTATTGTCAGTTGTATAGTTTTTAATAGCTGTAGCGGTAAAGAAACCAGGTTTAGAAGATTTTATGACCGACGACCTTGTTGTAAGAAAAGCTTCATCTCTTTTCCATTCGTAACCATCAACTTTATCTACCATTTGTTCTGCTTCTAAGCTAAATGCGCCAACCTGTGCAATAGTAGGTTTTTCAGGGCGAGGTTTAATACTGATTTTGGTTATATCAGAGCTAGGAGATATACAGCCGTTATCGTCTCTTACTTTTACTGACACACTATAGCTGCCGGGTTGGGTAAAAGAAAGGCTGCCGGTGCTATCGTTAGTACTCCAGAAACTTTTGCCAAACCCGGAAGCATAAAGAATAATAGATGTGCCTTCGCACACTGTTGGGCCATTATTTACGATAATATTAGGCTTTGGTGGGAGTGCCAACGAGCGAGTAATTATTTCGTTAGATGGTGGCGAAAAACAATCTAAAGAATTAATGCCACGTACGGTAAATACGCCCGAAGTATTAATGCTGATTCCTCGATCTGTTTGGCCAGTACTCCAGCGGAATCTTGTGTAATGAGTATCATTAGTTATTAATTCTGTATTACCACCTTCACAAAAGTTAGGGTTCTTTTTGGTTGTAGCAAAAGGAACCGTAGTAGGAGCCAGGCCTTTTACATTAATAGTATTTGAAAAATAATAATTGCCTGTATTATCTCTTGCAATGGCACTGAAACTACCATCGCTTGCAGTGATAGAAGTACTACTTTGGTTGTTTGACCAACGTTGAGACGCAAAATTACCCGGAACCGTTAATTTGGCTGTTTCAGAGAACTGGCAGCTAGCTTGCAAAGTAATAAGGGGTGATGAAAGATAAGGGATAGAATTACTGAAGAAATTATCATTCAGTTTCACGTTCCATGCTTTTGCTAGGTCAGAGATACCATCGTTGTTACCTCCAAGATTTTTAAAGTGCACACCTTCTACTCGGGGTATCTGAATAGAGTCTGTATAAGGGCCTTCAAATACATTATTGATGCTTCTGATAAGGCGGTCTTGTGCTCGTATAACAGCAGGATTTATATGTTTAGTAGCAAAGTCATTAAGAGACGAACGGCATATTACCCAGCTAAGATTCTTGTTAGACTCAACACGGCTTTTTTCAATAATTGTTTTAATATTATTATAATAAGTGTCTTCGGTTGTTTCAGAATCATCTTCTCCTTGTTCCCACAAGATTGCTCGCACCCCTAAATAAGATACATAAAATTGAAGTGATATTCTGAGTGCAGAGTAGGGTGCTCCACCTATATAAGGCACATGAAATGCATTTTGAGTAGGGAGGCCAAGCGCACTGCTATACCAGTTTTCAGAAGAACTGCCACCATAGGCAGTATTGAGAAACAATATTGGTACATTCAGGCGTTGTGCAAGATAATCGCCTAGCTCGCCCCAGCACCAAGCCCCTTGGCCACGTGGGCCTATCATGGTATTGGCTTCAATATGAGAAAAACTGCTAAAATATGGATAGTCCCAAAGGTTATCGGCTACTCTGAAATTAAAGCAGTTAACACGGTCGTCGAATGATGGCTTTGCGCCATAATCTAATACACCCTCGGCATTTGATTGCCCTGAAACCACAAAAACTTCTCCGATACCTACCTTATTTACTACGGCCTGAGAAACAATACCATCGTTTAGCCAACCTCTCATCTGCAAGGTGTACCAGCCACCTTGCCCTTGTATAGTGCCTACAAAATAACCTCCCTCGGGTTTTGTTGCAATAGTTATCCAGTTTGTTGCAGTTCCTTGACCAGCCGCAACAGGTACCAACCTTGCTTCCACCTTATCCAATTCTCCATCAAAATTCCCTGAAATATTTATCGATGAAGTGTTTTGTTTATCTCTCTGAAATACACTTCTTTCTAAAGGGTAGGTAATTTGTAATTGACTAAAACAAACAGATGTTACAGTAAAAAAAATAGCAATTAAACTCAGGCTTCGCATTTCAACAGGGCTTCATATTTAAGTTTATATAGTGCAAAAATAAAAAGGAAAAATTGAATAAAAAAATCCTTACTTAATTAGCTGTAAGTAAGGATTTTATCGTTTGTATTTGCTGTTGCGGTATAGAATCGTGAATATACGTTTTATTCAACTTTTCTGAAGTCTACTCTTACGGCTCCATGGCATGGCCGATAGTAAGGGAATACCCCCGGTTGTGCCTGTAGATGAGCCGGGAAGTTGTTGATTCGGCCTACTATTCCTTTTTCGGTTCTTGATATTATTGATACGTTTTCATTGTACCATTCCAGGGTCTGGTTAGGAATCAACTGCCCGGTCCATTCTGCAACAAATATATCGCCTACATTGTAATAATCTTTGTCAAGTATAACCGTATTTGTATTTTCAGGACAATCAATAGGAGCGCCGTCATGCTCACAAGTACTGGTATATCCTTGTACTACAAAATCTTTGTAGCCATTACGTGAGACAGTGAGCAAATAATAAGCATTACGGTTATCAGGGATATTATTTTTGGTAATCAGGGTATTACCAGAGAAATTAAACTCTATAGAAGGGTCAAGGTTCTGAACCGACATACGGAATTGTGATAAATCAGAATCTGGGGTAAACGGATGAAAGGTAAACTTCATGCCCCCTTCTCTACATTCGTTATTAGTTTTTAACTGAATCGGTAATCCACTAAGACCAGATGTGCCATTAGCACAGCCAAAAAGATTTACTTCAAGCACGCTGCCTAGCTCTATATTGAAACCGTCACTAAGGTCAACATTTTTGCTAGCCGAGTAGCGTACAGAAGAGTTCTGGCTGATTCTGTCAGAAGAGTGAATACTTTCAGATGCTAATACATCAGTATTTGTGGCAACTAGGTCAGTACTGGTTATGATTTCGCTCTCGCAAGGATAACCAAGTTTTACCAACCAAATATCTCGTGAGTCTTGAGAACCTCCATGATTATCTTTCACATCACCATCGTATGACCTCGTAGTGCCAAGAGTAACAAGGGTTTCGCCTTGTGCTTCTACTAGGCTTGTTCCTTCGTCATCATCAGAGCCTCCCATTGTCTTCGACCAAATAATATCAAGGTTTGTATTTACTTTTGTTACAAATACGTCAAATTTGCCATTATTGTTGCTCGGAATTCGGTCTCTATCGGTAACAGTTCCGTTATTAGAAGTAGTAGAACCTATAAAGGCAAAGCTGCCATCACGAGTAAGTATAATATCATTTATTAAGTCTCTTCCTGAGCCACCAAATACCTTTTTGGTTATTAAATCGCCAGAAGAATTCAGTTTAAGCAGCCATACATTTTCTTGAAAATTATTCGGAAAATCATTTGAATTTTCTCTATAAAAGTCATCGGTCATTGATTTAGAAACAATACCTACTACCACCTCTCCGTTTGGAAGAGCAATAACACTGTGTGCTTCGTCGTCTACATTGCCTCCATAAGTTTTCTGCCAGATAGTATTAAGCGATTCATCAAATTTAATCACAAATGTATCATAGCCTCCTTTTGCTGAGCCCAGAATACCATCGTTTGAATTGGTACTACCTACAATCACGTAGTTGCCATCAGGAGTCCGTTTCATATCGAACGCAAACTCATCATTATTGCCACCAAAGCACTTTTTTGTGATAATATTGCCTGATTGGTCTACTTTGCTTACCCATACATCACGCCCACCGGCTCTGTTGGCATTTAGCAGGTCTCCATCATAAGAATTGGTATGACCTAATAACATAAGGTTATTATCAGGAGTAAGTAATACTCTTGCTACCATGTCTTCGCCCGAGCCCCCCAGTAATTTAAACCATTCTCTACGCCCTTGAGCGTTTAGCTTTGCTAACAATATATCAAAGTGGCCTTTTGCACCTGTATTAAATTCTACGTTTCGTAAATCGGTGCTTACAAAGTTAAGCTTCTGTACATTTACGACTTTAGCTACAAGAAAGTATCCACCATCAGAATTAGGAATAATATCCATACCTCTGAATCCGGTATAAGCTTTGTCGTCAAAAATGATTGTTTCCCATAATAATTCTCCTTTGTGATTTAACTTAGAAGCTACCACTGTCTCATAACCTTGTAAGGTTTTTTTATTGACAGTTATGAAATTCCCATCTTGCATGGGGGTTATCCGACCGCCTTCGTCACCATACCAACTATCCCATCCATAGCATCTTTGCCATTCTATAGATGTTGAAGTTGTTTGGGCATTTGTTTTTGAAAAAACGCAAATAACAAGAAGGCACGTAATGATTTGTAGAGCTGTTTTTTTTCCTGACATAACAATAATAACTTCTAAAATTGATTCTATGAACTTTATTGGTAAGGTGAACGCAAACTTTTTTAATTATTGCTTACCTCTGCAATGTAAAATTCTGAGGAATAAGCTAATTCCTTTTGTATTATATTTTATCTGACAAAAATTATGGTTTTATTGATTAAGCCTTTGTGTTGGCTTAGAGCACGTTTTATTTTGTAATGATACTATTTCTAAAATTATTAAACTTTAAATATTGGATAAAACCAATAATCGTAATATAAGTTTTTTTGTATTTATAAAACGAGTAAAAATACCTGTTTAATCTACTCCGACAAAATTGATGCCAAAATTAAAAGGTTGGTTATGAAGAAATAGCTGCTAGAAAAATTGAGGAATATAATAGCAAAAATGTGGGTGCAAAATTACGTAAAAAAATGTAGAATAGCTTTAAAATAGGGTTAAAATATGGCAATACCAGTAAAATAAATTGGTATTGCCATTGTTAAATAACTAAACTCTTTGAGAAATTAACTCTTTTATGTCTCTAATGATTTTATCGGCAAGATTTGAGGCAGTAGTTTCAAACTCTGACTCGGCATAAATACGAATAATGGGCTCTGTATTTGACTTCCGTAAATGCACCCATTCTTTTTCGAAATTAATCTTTACGCCATCTTCTGTATTTATCGGATAACGGTCATACTTTTCTTTTATGTCTTCTAAGATTTCGTCTACGTTAATCTCTGGGGTAAGTTCTATTTTCTTTTTTGCAATATGGTAGTTAGGGTAAGTTTTTCTTAAAAATCCTACCGGTTTTCCAAACTTGGCCAGATGGCTCAAGAATAAAGCAATACCAACCAATGCATCACGTCCGTAGTGTAACTCAGGATAAATGATACCCCCGTTGCCTTCGCCGCCAATTATAGCACCAACTTCTTTCATTTTCACAACTACGTTTACTTCGCCTACGGCAGCGGTTGCATACTCGCCACCTGCTTTTTCGGTAACATCTTTAAGCGCAAGCGTTGACGATAGATTCGAAACAGTTCTTAAGCCTGTTTTCTGGGTAGTATTAGATAAAATATAGTCGGCTACTGCCACAAGTGTATATTCTTCACCAAAGGGTTCTCCGTCTTCACAAATAAAAGCTAATCTGTCTACATCGGGGTCAACTACAATACCTAAATCATAATTTCCTTTGCGGGTTTCGGCCGAAATTTCTCTCAGGTTTTCAGGCAATGGCTCTGGGTTGTGTGCAAATATACCGGTAGGCTCACAGTTGATTAATTTTATTTGGTTAACGCCCAAAGCCTCTAATAACATTGGTACAGCAATACCGCCCGACGAATTAACAGCATCAATAACTACCTTAAAATTGGCACTTTCAATAGCCTTTTTGTCTACTAATGGCAAAGCCAGAATTAAGTCAATGTGTTTTTTCAGATAAGAATCATCAAAACTTACTTTGCCTAAACTCTTTACATCACAAAATTCAACAGAGCCATCTTCGGCAATAGCCAATAATTCGGCACCATCGCTCCCTGATATGAACTCACCTTTTTCGTTAAGTAATTTAAGTGCATTCCATTGAATAGGGTTGTGGCTAGCTGTAAGAATAATGCCCCCAAGTGCTTTTTCTAAAGGAACAGCAACTTCTACCGTAGGAGTAGTAGAAAGCCCAAGGTCAATAACATGAAAACCAAGACCAACTAAGGTTGAACAAACAAGGTCGGAAACCATTTTACCTGACAAACGTGCGTCTCTCCCAAGAACTACTTTAAGTTCGGCATCAGGATTCTTTTTTTTGAGCCATGAGCCGTAAGCAGCAGCAAACTTTACGATATCTAGCGGAGTTAAGGCATCACCACTTTTACCGCCGATTGTTCCACGGATACCTGAAATAGATTTAATAAGGGTCACTTTGAATGCGTGTTTTGGGAATTTTAGGAATATAGGTATAATATTAATTGAGGCCAATCCAGAATTAATATGCTTAATGATTAAGATTAATCACGGACAAAGATAAAAAAAAACTGTATTTTTTCTATTTCTTTTATTTGCACCAAATTAAAATCTCATTTAGCAAACGAAAAATCAGATGCGTTTAATATTCACATAGGCATTTAATTCTGATTTGGCACTGCCTCTGAATCCCCCCGTGATTGGGTTTATTAGCTCAGGTTGTGCCGATGATGCTAATGTAATATAATGATTATCAACTATTTTGCCCTCAGTAGGGTCGAAACCCCGCCAGCCAGCTCCGGGCAAATAAACTTCTACCCATGCGTGTAATTCGTGCGCTTGCAATAAACTTCCATAACAATATCCACTTACAAATCGTGCTGCAATTCCGAGAGCTTTGCAACAGGCAATCATCAAAACAGCATAATCTCTGCAAGTCCCTTTTCGGTTCAATAAAGTTTTTTCAGGTGCATTGGCAGGGCCTTCAAGGCGTTTCTCATAAGTAAAACTTTGTTTGATATATTGTGAGATACGGGCCAGAAAATCGGTTGTTTTCCAGTTGGCCTCAGCCGCGATCTGGCGTGCAAACTGATGTATCAGGGTTGTTACACTAGTTTGGTTCAGATACGGATGCAACAGTAATGCTTCTTTCTCGGGGTAATCGAAAGGAAGCTTTTCGGCATTAAACGGAAAATATATAAAATGGTAGGGCTTATTAGGTGCTGAATCTATCTCGAAAGACGCTTTAAAAGTGAGTTCTTCGCATGATGAATTAATATACGCTACATATTGCGCATTGCCTTCTACATCAATATTTTTATATAGAATATTGGCTGATGGGGTAATTTCTAATTCAAAATTGCTGACCTCCTGATGAGGGGAGGCTTTGGGCGACAAATAAATATAATGAGGTGTCAGAAAAACAGGATGAGAATATTTATAATGTAAAGTATGTTCAACGTTTAGAGTCATAAAATGCTTGTTAAGTATTTTAAAGCATATTTAAAATGAAAGTTCTCAGACCAAAAATGCCTTTTTTGAGCGATATTTAGTTTAAATATACTCATAGAGTATGTTTAAAATTACCTGGCAATTTGCCATATGAAAATTTAAACATACTCTCAATCTAAACAACTCAACAAAAAACTATTCTTCATCAGTTCCGCTCATGCCTGATAAAAAGTGCGCTTTGTTAATAACTACTGATACTACATTCCCTGCATTACCGGGTAATTCTACCTCAATATTGGCTCCTTGGGTAGTACCTAGTTTTACCGGTATTTTCTTGAAAACTACTTCTTTATCGTTTTGGTTTTCTAGTGCTATAATAAAGTTTCCGATAGATTCTCTTAGTATTGCACTTTCAGGCAATGCCTTAGCTACATGAGTACCTGTAAATATTCGGGCATTGATAAACATACCCGGAGTAAGCTTTTGTTCAAGCTGGCGATTATCGAGATGAGCATGGATATTAAGAGCCTTGGTTTCATCTTCAAATGCTTGCCCAACCAAAAATACCGTTGCGTATGCGTTGTCACCCAGACGCTTGTCTTCAATCAATATTTTTTGTCCTTTCTGAATCTTGGAAGCGTCTTTTTCTAATACTTTTAATTGAATATGCAGGTCGTCTCTATTGATTAACTCAAATAATATATCGTTTGGTGTAACTGATTTGCCAATGTTAATAGGGGCATTTTTAACAAAGCCTGTAATAGGCGAAACCACATTTATCACTGGCGAAATATCGCCCCTTTTTAAGGTAGAAGCCGTAATGCCCAATACCTTAAGTTTAGCCTCAAGTGCCTTTATTAATGCCTGATTGCTGTTAAATTCGGCATCGGCTTGTTGCAGCTTTTTCTTTACTCCTATATCCTCGGCACTTAATGTTTGCTGACGCTCTAGTTCTTTTTCAAGAAAAACTGAGTGAGCTACCGCCTGAAAATAATCTTGTTGTAATTGTATAAACTCAATAGATTCAATTGTAGCCAAAACCGTACCTTTTTTTACAAACCAGCCTTGTAAAGCATTATTCGGAAGAATAGTTTTTACAAAACCTGTAATAGGAATACTCAAAGAAACCTGATTCTCGGGTGGTACTTCTACAGTTCCGGCAACTTTGATTTCGTTATTCATCGGAATCTCTGTAAAGTTCCCCAACTCAACACCCAGATTCTTAAACTGCTCGGCAGTTATTTTTATCTGTTGTGTTTGTGTATTTACAGTACTTGTGCTATCGGCAGAAGCCGATACGGTATTGTTACTTTCCGCTTTTTTTGAGCAAGATACAAGTATTGATACCGATAATATAGATATAAAAAAATATATTTTCATGATATTTTTATTTATTCGATTCCTAAAAGTGTTTCTATCTGAATGATAGTCTGGTTAAAATTTAAAATTGTTAATAAGTAATTATCTTTGATTTGCCAGGCTTGCTGGTTGTTTTGTATCAGCTCTACATAATCAATCTCTCCGGTTTGGTACCCTCTTACTGCGCTTTTTATCATTAATTCGGATTGTGGTAGCGCAAATGACTCGTAATAATTAAGCGAGTTTTTGTGTTTCTGGTAAGTGGTTTTCAGTACACTCAACTGAATATTAAGCTGAAAATCAATGCTTTGTAGGTTCGACTCCGCAATTTTCTCATTTACTTTAGCCGCTTCTACTCGTGCTTTTTGTGCTTTTGTAAAAATGGGTAATCCAATACCTGCCGAAACCACCATTTGATTAAGCCTATGTTCAATACTCTGATTGATGAGACCTACTCTGAAATCGGGTTTTAGCTTTTGTTTTTCAACATTTGTCTGTTTCTGGCTCACAACAGATTGTTGTTCAAATACAGATAGGAGGGGGTTCTCTGAAAACAAATGGGCGTTACTAATAAATGCTGTATCTTTTTTTAGCGGAATAGTAAAGTCCAGTTTAAAATCCTGTGTACTATTAAGTAATAGTTTAAAGTTTTTGTAAGCTGTTTCTTCGTCTTTATCTAAAACCCTCATCCGGTTGCTGATTTCTTGCAGTCGCAATTCTGCATTTGTTTTTTCTAATGCATTGCTTTCGCCGGTTTTGTATCTTGCCTCGGCAATCTGTTGAGTACTCCGGTATACACTATCTTGTTGTGTTAGTATACGGCGCTGTTGTTGGTAATAAAACAATTCGTAATAAATTTGCTTTATTCGGCCTATAAGCTCGTTTTTATTTAAAGCTTCATTTTTCAGACTTGCTTCAACATGACTTTTTTGTAAATCAGCCTGAGCTTGATAGAGTTTAGGGTGCGAAAACTGTTGTGTCAAGCCTACAATGTAGTCGTTGGTATAATAAGTTTGTGTTCGCCCTAGCTGTACATCAAGATTGGTCTTCGGTAATTCTCTAGCTGTTTTTATCAACAATCGTTGCCCTTCAGTTTCTAATCTGTTTATTTTTAGCTGGTAATTATTTTTATTGGCCAACTCTATGCTTTGTTGTAGGCTCAATGTCTGGGCAAATACTTTGGGGCTTATCAATAAAATAAGCAGTAGTAATTTGCTATGGCGTTTTAAGATATTCACTTTCATCGAACTTTGTTTTTTGTAAATAAGGTGTAGATAACAGGTAGCACAACCAACGTAAGCAAGGTGGCTGAAATAAGCCCGCCTATTACCACCGTAGCCAAAGGCTTTTGTACTTCGGCACCTGCCGAGTGCGAAATAGCCATCGGTAAAAAGCCTAATGATGCAACTGCGGCGGTCATCAATACCGGACGGAAACGGTTTTTTACGCCTTGGAATGTTCGTTCATAAATATTCTGGTACCCTTCTTCTTCCAATTGGTTAAGGTGGCTTATCAATACTATACCGTTAAGTACGGCTACACCAAACAAGGCAATAAAGCCAACACCTGCCGAAATACTGAATGGCATATCCCGAACCCATAGTGCTACAATGCCACCAATGGCCGAAAGTGGAATAGCCGTGAAAATCATAGATGCCTGCCTGAAAGAACGGAAAGTAAAATACAAGAGCATAAAAATGAGCAATAGTGCAACAGGTACTGCAATACTTAGGCGGTCTTTGGCTTTTTGAAGATTCTCGAAAGCACCACCATATACAAAATAGTAACCTGCTGGCAATTTTATCTGTGCGTCAAGTTTTTGTTGAATCTCATGTACCAGACTTTCTACGTCACGGTTTTGTGGGCTTACACCAATGGTAATACGCCGACGGGTATTTTCGTGGGATATTTGCGCCGGAGCCGTTATGTAAGAAATATCGGCCACTTCTTCAAAATTGATATAAGAGCCATTGGCTAGTTTTACATAGAGTGCTTTTACACCGTCAATATCGTTGCGAGAGGTAGAATCTAGTCTCAATACCATATCGAAACGTTTTTCTTCTTCAAATACAGTTCCGGCTTTTTCTCCGGCAAATGCTGTTTTTAGTATGAGATTCAACTCTTCAATGTTTAGCCCATACTGTGCTAGTTTTTCACGGTTATAGACTACCGAAATCTGAGGTAGCCCCACAAGCCGTTCTATCTTTATACTTGCTACTCCTTCAATTTTTTCAATTATGCGTGCACAGGCATTGGCTCGCTCGGCTAGTTTTTCTAGGTCATTTCCAAAAATCTTTACCACAATCTCCGACCTTGACCCCGCTATCATTTCGTTGAAACGCATCTGTATAGGTTGTGTAAACTCTACACTCATGCCGGGTACTTCCCGGTCTATTACATCGGCCATTTTCTCAAACATTTCTTCTTTCGATTTAGCCGAAACCCACTCTGATTTATCTTTCAGAGAAATCATAAGGTCTGACATCTCAACAGGCATAGGGTCGGTTGGTACTTCTGATGCACCTATACGCCCTACAATCTGTTCTATTTCAGGGAAGTGTTTTCTTAATGCATTTTGCGCTTTGGTAGTAGCCTCGATGGTAGCCGTTAGAGATGTACCCGGAGGAGTCTGGAAATCAACGGCTATATCTCCTTCTTCTAAGCTCGGAATAAACTCACCACCCAAAGTAGAAAACACACCAAGACTTACCACAAACAGCCCAAATGCGATACCTACTACAATTTTCTTTTTAGCCATTGCCCACTTAAACAAAGGACTGTAAGCATTAAAAATCGAATTAACGATGGTGTCAGACAGTTTGAAATGTTTATTGCCTTCGTTTTTAAGAAGTAGTGCCGAAACCGCAGGTACATAAGTAAGTGATAATACCAATGCCGATACAATAGCCAAACTCACAGTAATGGCCATCGGTTGGAACATTTTCCCTTCAACACCCGAAAGTGTGAGTAGTGGAAGATAAACCGTTAGAATAATAATTACACCAAAAATAGCTGAGTTAAGAATCTTAGATGTGGCCTTGAAAACAAGACTGTCCATTTCGGGCTGGGTGAGTTTTGCTTTAGCATTTTCGTGGCTCTTATCTTGCAAATAGTGTAGGATACCCTCAACTACTATAATAGAGCCATCAATAATAAGCCCGAAATCAATAGCGCCAAGGCTCATCAGATTGGCTGAAATCCCAATGGTATTCATTAAGCTCAAGGTTACGAGCATAGACAACGGAATAACCGATGCTACCAATAAACCGGCTCTGATACTCCCCATTAATAGCACCAATACAAAAACTACAATCAAACCACCCTCAATCAGGTTGGTTTCTACCGTCCTGATAGCCTTGTCGATTAGCTTGGTGCGGTCTATAAACGCACTTATTTGCAGTCCTTCGGGCAATGTTTTCTGAATCCGGTCAATGCGTTCTTTTACACCTTTAATGGTTTTCTCAGAATCGGCCCCTTTTAGCATCAATACTACTGCACCTACGGTTTCGCCTTTTCCGTTCTGAGTCATGGCACCAAAGCGATTGGCATGCCCAAATTGCACCGTTGCTACTTCTCGCACCAGTAGAGGCGTTCCTGCTACGTTTTTGATAACAATGTTCTCAATGTCCGACAAAGTTTTGGTTGTTCCTTCGCCTCTGATAAAATATGCCTGGTTATTTTTTTCGATATAGCTACCGCCAGTATTGGCATTGTTGCGGGCCAAAGCATCATACAGTTCACTAAGACTGATGTTATTGGCACGCAAACGCTCAGGGTTAGCACTCACTTCGTATTGTTTTACAAAGCCCCCGAAACTACTGATTTCAATAACTCCTTTTACCCCTGCTAACTGGCGCTTGATAATCCAGTCCTGAATTGTACGCAGGTCGGTCAGTGAATATTTATCTTCATATCCTTTCTTCGGAATGATTGTGTATTGGTAGATTTCTCCAAGACCTGTAGTAATAGGAGCTAGTTCGGGTTTCCCAAATTGTGTCGGAATTTTGTCTTCGGTTGCTTTTAATTGCTCTGCTACCAGTTGCCTTGCCTGTAGCATAGGAATCGATTCATCGAAAACAATGGTAATAACCGATAAGCCTAAACGGGAAGTAGAACGTATTTCTTCTACACCTTGCAGATTAGCCATTTGTTGCTCAATAGGAGATGTAATATACTGTTCTACCTCTTGAGCGGCTAGTGTAGGGGTTTGAGACAAGATAACAACCTGATTATTGGTTACATCCGGTATGGCATCAATCGGCAATTGGGTAAGTGAATAACCTCCCCAGCCAATAAGACCCAATACCATCATACCAATAATCATTTTATTATTGATACTAAATTTTATAATGGCATCAAACATGATAATATTAAAATATGTATAAGCAATTGGAAAGAGTAAATAGAACAGCCAGCTCTAAATCTGTGCATACAGACTCAGAAGCGATTGTTTCTAAGAAAGAAATGAAGGTAACTTATGCTCGAGGAGGATTGAGTAGGTTTTTCTCGGCAGAGAAAAAATAATTATTTAACCAATTAAAATGGTCTTCTTTTTCGATAAATGAAAACGTAGTATCATTGGCGAAAGAGATAAAAGAAGGAATAACATACAGATAACTTACACCATTGATATCAAATGATGGTAGACTTGGATGCTTTGTTTTGGCGTGAGCCGAATTGGCCGAATAGTGCATAACCAGAAAATCCCAAAGGTTGAAATCTTTAGGGGCCTCTCTTTTATGCTGGTAGTAATGCGTAACAAGTTCCGAAAGTTTAATGGATTGACTCCAGTTAACTTTCGGAACCAGACTACCGAAAAAGATAGTTATAAACAGTATGACAGCTATGGCGCGTCGCAATTATTTATAGATGTTTTGGACAAATATATATAATGTTTGCACATATATGCTATTAAAATCGACGAACTACGGGTTTTGATGGATTTTTTGCATAATTCATAACCATTATAAATAATACGGTAATTATTTAACTTTGCTTTGTTCTACTCCTTCCTTAGTAATTATTACAGGTTTAATAAATCCTTGTTCATCAAAATACATTTTTTCGATACAAGTTTCTCTTGAATTACGATCGGTTTCGTTTAAAGGTCTTCTATGATAAACAATATACCAGTCTTTACTTTTTTTATCATGAATAACAGAATGATGGCCTGCACCTCTGGCTATATCAGGATTCTGCTGTAATATTTTATCAACACGCTTAAAAGGCCCGAACGGAGAATCGGCAATGGCATAGGCTACGCTATAATTGGGGCCTGTCCAGCCACCTTCCGACCACATGAAGTAGTATTTACCATCTTTTACAAACATAAACGGGCCTTCTACATAGCTTTCAGGCGTAATTTCTTTGAAAATGCTACCATCTTCAAACGGAATAAAACCTGTAAAATCTTTTTTCAGGTGGGCAATGTTACAATGCTTCCAGCCGCCATAAATCAGGTAATACTCGCCTTTGTCATGAAACACAAACTGGTCGATAGGTTGTGCACCATTATGGAATTTATCAACCAAGGGTCTATTCAAAAGGTCTTTGTAAGGGCCTTCGGGTTTATCGGCTACTGCTACACCTATACCTCCTAGCTCGTTGTCGCTCTGAATATCGTTTGCGCCAAAAAACAGGTAATACTTTTTGTCTTTTTCAATAATTGATGGTGCCCACATGGCACGTTTTGCCCATTTTACACTGGCAGTATCTAGTATTCTTTCGTGCTTAGTCCAGTTTACTAAATCAGGCGACGAGAAAGCATCAAAAAAGACCTGTTTCTCATAAGGTGCCGAAAACGTAGGATATATCCAGTATTTTTTGCCAAAAATGATACCTTCGGGGTCGGCATACCAACCAGGGAAAACAGGATTGCCTGATGTTTTTTTATTTTGGGCATCTGCTTGCCCATAAGAGACTAATAGTAATACGCAGAAAAATAAAGTTTTTAGGCTAAGATTAAAAGAACCGCTGATTGTCATGATTTATAAGAGTTGATATTAATTTAAGGTGGTAAATATACCAGCCTTTAGAATACAGTACCAAAAAATGACAAATATTATTAATAGCTACTAAGCCTGAACCCTTAAAAGTTAATTCACAATTTCTGGATTTTTGGACTATATTTACTTTTTTTTCGACCCTGTCGCTTAGATATAGCCAATGTTTAAAACACTTATAACTTTTATGAAAAAAAGAATTTTGCTTTTTGGGCTTTCAATCTGTTTTTTTTCCACATTACAAACCATCGCTCAAAGTTGGAGTGTGTACTCACCTGATAATAAAATCAGAGCCACGGTTGAGCTCAAACAGCCTAATGGAAACCTGGTTTATTATGTCGATTATATTGAAAATAGCGTAACGGAACGCGTTATTAATGAATCGGAACTGGGCGTGAGAAGAATGGATGAGTTTTTTGCAAATAACTTTAGCTTTGAAGGCATTAGTACCAGAAGCATTGATGAAAATTATCAGAAAGCCACCGGTAAGAAACTTAGCCTTAGAAACAATGCCAATGAAATGAAACTAAGTTTCAAATTGAATAATAAACTGATGGACGTGGTTTTTCGTGCCTATAACGATGGTGTTGGTTTTAGGTATGTGTTTCCGGAAACATCAGGTGCTGAATATTATGTAACAGGAGAAAATACAACTTTTCAGTTGCCAACCAATGGTACCTCATGGCTCCAGGAATATTCAAATTTTCATCCTGTTTATGAAAGGTTTTTTAATAGTGCGCCAATGAATCAAGGGGTATGGAACCCCTCGGTTTTTCCTGCGCTGTTTAAAACTTCAAAATTCTGGATTCTTATAACAGAGTCTGACTTACAGGATAATTTCTTTGCCAGCCATATTGATACTTATGCAGGCAACGGAACTTACAGGCTCGCCCCTCCTGCACAAGAAGATGGTAATGGTTTTTCCAGCTTTGCTAAATCGACTTTGCCTTGGGTAATGCCTTGGCGTGTGATAGTAATAGGTACACAAAATAAAACAATAGTAGAATCAGATTTAGTAAGCCATTTAAGTTCACCTTCAACCATTGCTGATATGTCGTGGATACAACCGGGTTTATCGGCCTGGAGTTGGTGGTCGAACCTTTTTAGCCCAACTGATTTTATTGCACTAAGAAACTTTATTGACTTTACATCAACATTTAACCTGCCTTATTTTTTAGTTGACCTTAAATGGAATAATATGGGTAATGGGGGTAATATTGATGATATTATTAGCCATGCTAATTCAAAAAATGTGAAATTATGGCTTTGGTATAATTCAGGTGGGCCAACCAACGATTTTTATGAAGATCAACCAAGAGACCTGATGCATGTAAGAGAGATTAGAAGAAACGAGTTTCAGCGGATAAAAAATCTAGGTATAAAAGGTGTAAAAATAGATTTTTTCCAAAGCGATAAACAAGAAGTAATTAAGCAATATATTGATATATTTAAAGATGCAGCCGACTACCAGCTAATGGTAAATGTGCATGGGAGTACAGTTCCAAAAGGGTGGGAGAGAACTTACCCGAATCTGGTAGCAATGGAAGCTGTTAAGGGTGCTGAGGCTTATTTGTTTGATGGTGATAATTTCAGACCCAAGGCGGCGATTCATCATACCATTTTACCCTTTACCCGTAATGCCATCGGAGCGATGGACTATACGCCTGTAATTATAGGCGAAGGGCGTGGCGTGGTACATTATACAACCGATGTACACGAAATAGCCTTGTTGAATACATTTGAGTCGGGCCAAACTCATCTTGTAGACAGAGCAGAAAGTTATTTGGGTTTACCGCCTATTGCACAGAAAATGATTCAGCAGTTTCCGACAACATGGGACGAAACCCATCTGATAGATGGATTTCCGGGTACACACGTGATAATGGCTAGGCGTAAAGGCGAAAACTGGTATATATCGGGGATTAACGGAGAAGATAGTGTTAGGACTGTAAACTTGAACTTCCCTCTTATAGCCAATGGCGATTACACAAAATTAGTTTTAAAAGATGGGAATACCCCAAGAGATATTGTGCCGTCAGAAACAGATGCTGTTGTTCAGTCAAATTTCAATATTAATGAAGTAATGAAACCAAATGGTGGTTTTCTGATAATTTTAAATAGAAAAGCCTGTCAATCATCATATATCCTCTCAAATAATACTTTAGATGTAAAAGACGACTATAAGGTGTCTGATAAAATAGAATCGTCGGTGAAAATAGCACCCAATAGAAAAGTAAACTATGATGCAGGTAAATCAATTGATTTAAAATCAGGATTTGAAGTAAAACCCGGTGCCACTTTTACTGCCAAAATGGGTGGGTGTACTGACTAATTACAGCCGTTGTTTTAAGTTATATCAGCAATATTTATGTGCATCAGCATAAAATATTGAAATTAATACTGAGCCTATCAAACCATTTACCGCAAAACACAGTCATACCTTTAACACAAGGTAATAAGACTCGTATGCGTTATAATAAAAGACTAAAAAAAGAACTCGGTAATTTGTTACATTCACAACAACCAATTATGAAAACACGATTGTATTTTCTTCTTTGTTTATTCTGCTTGTTTTTCCGTGAGAGCTATGCACAACCAACAGGTTTTGTTGACGAGCAAGTATCAAATAACTGGACAGTTCCGGTTGGGCTTACGTTTGATAAACAGGGAAGAATGTATGTATGGGAAAAAGCAGGTAAGATTTTTATGGTTGAAAACGGCCAGAAAAACCCTGTACCAATTATTGACATAAGCCAGGAAGTATTAGACTTTAACGACCACGGCTTGAATGGTGTAGCACTTGACCCTGATTTTTTGAATAATGGTTATATCTATCTGCTCTATGCTGTAAAACGGCATCATGTGTTGTACTTCGGAACACCCGCTTATGACTCTACCAATGCCGATAATTTTAAAACTACCATCGGGCGTATTACCCGTTATACACTTAACAAGGGCGCAGGTTTTAAGAGCGTTGACCTGAGTAGTAGAAAGGTATTGTTAGGAGAAAGTATTTCAACAGGAATTCCGATTCTGGTCGATAACCACGGAGTAGGCTCATTGGTATTTGCCAAAGATGGTACATTGCTGGCATCAACAGGTGATGCTGCCCTGGCAAGTGAACCTCCTGCCGATGACAGACAAAATCCTTGGTTTCAGGAGGCTATCTCTGTCGGCATTATTACCGAAGACCAGAATATAAATGCTTATAGAAGCCAGTCATTAAACTCGTTGAATGGTAAAATACTAAGGATTGACCCACTTACAGGAAATGGCATAGCTTCAAATCCATTTTACGAAAATAATACACCTCGTTCTGCTAAGTCTCGTATATGGGCTTATGGGTTGCGTAATCCTTTCCGTTTTGAGGTGCAGCCTAATACGGGTAGTACTAACCCTGCTGATGGGAATCCGGGTAATATCTTTGCAGGTGATGTGGGTTGGAGCCACAGAGAAGAAATTAACATTATAAGTAAAGGCGGGCAAAATTTTGGCTGGCCTACTTACGAAGGCTTGAGTTATATTAATGCTTCTTATGCCGATGCAGCCTATAAACCCGAAAACCCTGTAATGCCTGTGATTGAATGGAGAGGCCCGTTGGCACAAGGCTTAGTAAATGGAGAAGCCTATGGGGTTGGTTCGGCTGAGTTTAAGGGGAAGCCATTTACGGGTAATTCTTCTATCGGAGGGGTTTTCTATACCATGAGTGTTTTTCCTGAACCATACAGAAACCTGTATTTTCAGGGAGATTATGAAGGATGGGTAAAAGCTTTTCGTTTCGATGAAAAAAATAATCCGGTAGAGGTAATTGATTTTACAGATAGAGTGAACCCAACCTGTTTTGCTGTAAACCCAATTGATGGTGCTATTTATTATGTTAGTTTCTTATATCCTAATATCAGCGAGGTAAGAAAGCTAGCCTTTGACCCTAACGCAAATCTGCGTCCTGTACTTGTGGCAGAAGCATCGCCTATGTATGGTGCAAGTCCGCTGACAGTGAACTTCAAGGCAAGTGACTCAAAAGACCCTGAAAATGGACCTTTGACTTTTGTATGGGATTTTGGCGATGGCAAAACATCTGATTTGGCGAATCCTACGCATACTTATGTGGCTGTATCAACAGCGCCGCAAATCTTTACGGCTACACTAAAGGTAATAGATAATATAGGTAAATCAGATACCAAAACTTTTAAGATTCATCTGAATAATACCCCGCCAACTATTGTAAACACAAGTATTGATAAGATTAATTCATTTGTGAATAACCATGACCTTACGGTTAATCTTTCGGCCACTGTTACCGACAAAGAACAAACCGATTTGACGTATCAATGGATTGTCGTGCTGCATCATGAAGAGCATACACACTTTGTGAGTATGTTGCGAAGGCCGGAGGGGCAGATTGTTTTAGGACAAGTGCCGTGTGATAGTCAGACCTATTTTTATAGAATAAGTTTAGTGGTTTCAGATGCTTCAGATGGTACAGGTTTATCTACAACTTACGAGAAAGATATTAAACCAATATGTGAAGGTGATCCAGACCCCGATCCTGACCCTGACCCAGATCCCGAGCCTGTAATATTAAGTGTTTATCCAAATCCTACTAAAAATACGATTGAGCTATTGGCAAGTGATGATATGGACAGCCATCTGATTCAGCTTAAATTATTCAGAAATACCGGGCAGATGGTGAGTGAACAGGAAGGGTACTGGAGAGATTTGAAAGCGCAAGTTAACCGAGAGTTATCAAGTCAGAGCTTCGGCGTTTATATTCTGAGCCTGAAATACGGAAATAAAACCAAGGTTTTCAGGATTTATAAGGAGTAAAAAAAGAAAGCCAGATAGTTTTTCGCTATCTGGCTTTCTTTAGTTTTATAAATAAACCACCTGCCCGGTTCTTACCGATTCGTCGCAAGCGAAGGCTATTTTTAAGCTATTGACAGCGTCTTGTACGTGGTCTGTCAGGTCAACATCTTCCTGAATAGCTTTCAGGAAATAGCGTTGCTCTCTGTTACAAAGCTCCTGATGGTCTGGCTCATCTGTCAGATTAATCCAGGTATCTTCTTTTGTAAACTGATTATTTTCATCAATATCAGCATGGTGAAAACGTAATGACTCTGTTTTGGTATGTGAGTCTACATTATCTGATTTTCCGCTAGCACCTGCTTCTTTGGCAACAATAGATACACAGCCTTTAGGGCCAATTACATCTTTAACAAAGAATGCAGTTTCGCTTATCATCGGGCCCCAACCTGCTTCATACCAACCTACCGAACCATCTTCAAATCTGATTTGCAGCTGGCCATAGTTGTAGTTATTGGCTGCAATATCGTCTGTTAAGCGAGCACCGATGGCAGTAACCTGTAATGGTTTCGAGCGGGTCATCTGGCACATCACATCAATATAATGCACGCCACAATCAACAATCGGGCTCAGGCTTTTCATTAAGTTACGGTGTACATCCCACATATTGCCGTGGCTTTGTTGGTTCAGGTTCATACGCATTACCAAAGGCTTACCCAATTGGTGCGATAATTCTACGAACTTCTCCCACGATGGATGGTGGCGTAGAATATAACCTACCACTACTTTTTTACCTGTTTGTTTAGCAACGGCAGCTACTCTTTCGGCTCCTTCTACGGTATCGGCCAATGGTTTTTCGATAAACACGTGTGCACCGCTTTCAAGTGCTTTTATGGCAAATGCTTCGTGAGTATCGGGGTATGTCGAAATACAAACGGCATCTGGTTTAGTTGTTGCGAGTGCTTCGTCATAATCTGAAAACAATTCGTAACCACCGCCAAGGCGTTCGTTTAGTACTTCTTTACTTTTTCCGGTTGAAACAATACCGCAAATTTCAAAACCATCATTGGTGTGATAAGCTATGGCATGAGAAGCACCCATGTTGCCGCAGCCAACTACTAATACTCTAATTTTACTCATAAGTTTTGTCATACTATTTTTTAGGGTTGTTCAAAATTCAATAGAGCCCTCTCTGATTAAATATTTAATTGGTGATTATTCTCTCACAATTTTTCGTGCCACATTCCCTCTGGAGGTTTTTATCTGTACTACATACACGCCTTTGGCCAATTGGCTGATATTGACCGAATTATTGGCCGAAAGTTTATTAACTTGCTTGGCGTTAATGCCCGTTGGAGTATAAAACGATGCTTCTTTAAAAACAATTCCCGCAGGAAGTTCTATCTTTAGTTCGTCGCTGGTAGGATTCGGATAGAGCCTTACTTGAATATCTTCGTCTAATTCAGCAGCTAATATTACTGCCGTTGCTTTTACTTCAATAGCATTAGAAACTGCACTGCTACAACCATCATCAGTAAGTGCTCTTACTGTATAAATACCTCCACTACTGCTTGGTGTAATAGTACTCTGTGTAAGATTATTTACGGCTGAACCATTCCGATACCACTGATATTTTGTACCACCCGAAGCTACAAGAGTATTCCCGCTCGAAGTAATTCTCGGCGTTGCCGGAATAATACAGAATATTTGTCGGGCACTAGCCGAGTTAAACTGATTATTACCTACCTGAAATGCCTGAATAGTTACTTTACCAGGTTTACTACCTAAAATTACTCTGCTACCATTTACAGTAGCATCACCGGCTTCAACTGCATATTGCACTGGTAGTTTTGAACTTGCAGTGGCTGTCAATGTAAAAGCTGTACCAGGGTTTTTGTCGGTAATAGCACCAAAGGTAATGCTTTGGTCTGTTTTAGTTGGTAAGGCTCTTGTGCCTTGTGCGTACCAAACTGCCCACTTTGCATCGGTAAACAATTCTTGCGCATTACCCGACGGCGAAATCTTATTTTGTTGCATGTTAATAATCTTAACCGTTGACTGGCTGCCTTTTTTTGAATTAAAGAGCATCTTGTCATCCAGACGAGAATATCCCGGGTATCCGATGTCGTTATTTTCGTTGATAAGGTCAAGGTCATTATTCTCAATATCAACGCCAATCTGGTAATACACATCGGGTTCATCAGTTGTAAAGTAGTCGAAGGCTATTACATTCTGGGAATTTTTTGATAATGACGGGTTTCCGATACTTTCGCCTTCTTCAAGATCGGTAAATAGTTTTTCGATTTTTCCGTCGCCAAAAGCTTTTTTACTGGCATCCCATACTCTAATAAGGCCCACATCCCAATACTCAATAGTACCCGAAACACTACTTAAACGATTAAATGCATCATAAATGATAAGTTCACCCGAATAATCCCATTCGAATGAATCGGCAAATAGTGCTTCTCCAGTGCTTACTCCCGACGAATACGTAGGGTTGTACAATTTAAATTTTGCTCCTTTAGCATTGTTTTCAAGGTCAAATACATATATGTAAGGCTCTTCTTCAAGCGTTAAGCCTGCCACTCTTTTTCCGTCTTTCGATACCGCCACGTTGTCCCAAACTGCATCTTCGGTTAGTTGGTCTTCTTTGTAGTTTCCAGTAAGCGCAATACGGCGTATATTTTTGTCTTTTCCTACAAAATAAGCATATTGGCCGTCGTCAGTAATACTTGGTTTGTTTAAACAACCACTTTCTGAAATAGGTTTAAAATTAGTGTCAGTAGCTTTTGCTGTATATAAACGGTCATCTGTGGGGTCGAAAACTAATATAAAATCACCACCATTGTTTACAGGAATATTCTGCTGTGTTGGGTTAGGAGTAGGGTTTCCATTACCCGATGGGTCGGCAATACCTACGCCATCAAAGGCAGCTTTAGCTGCATTTACAACTGCCGAATTATCACCGTATAAATCAGTAGCAGCTTTTACTACCGCCAAACGTGCATCTACAAAATTAGACGTACGTGTAAGATACTTGGTTAAGGCTCTGTAATATACTTGTTCGGCACGGTCTTTACCTACGCTGCCATGAGAAGCAAACAGATAAAAAGCATGGTTCGGAATACCGCTGTTAATATGTACTCCACCGTTATCTTCTTCTTCTGTATTTTTCAAAAACATGTACTGCGACATATTTTTAGGCTGATACCCAGCGTTTCGGATACTTGTTCCGCCTTGATTAGGGTTTTGCAAATCACGCAAAGCACCAGATGGAAACGAGCCTGCTTTTACTACATCTTCACCCATTTTCCAGTCGTCACGGTCAATCATTGCACCAAAAATATCGGCAAAAGATTCATTCAAGGCTCCTGATTGGTTCTGATATTCTAAACGTGCTGATGCTTCTACTACGCCGTGTGTCATTTCATGGCCTGCTACATCGAGTGCTCCAGCCAAAGGTTTGAATGATGTATTTCCATTACCATAACCCATAAAAGCACCATTCCAATAGGCATTGTCCATTCCTTTGCCGTCTTCATCGGTTATGTTAATAACCGAAATAATACTGCTGCCTTTGCCATCTAATGAATTACGGTTGAATTTAGTTCGGAAATAATCATAACAGATACCGGCATTGTAATGTGCCGACACAGCAGTGGCGTTCCAGCTAGTGTTATTGCTCGTTACAATATGAGAATATTTAGTATCATTAGACGGTGTATTTCGTGCATCAATTGTCAGAATCCCACCTACCGGATTATCAGGTAGCTTAGAACTGGTTTTGTTATACATCGGCCTTTGGGTATCAATCATGTAATAGGTACCATTGTGCTGCTGGATATTAACGGTACGGTTAACATTGTTGAGGTCACGGGCTGAGGCAGTAAATGGACCATCAAGGGCGCAAGTATGGTTAAATTTCTTTAGTACCTCGCCAGTATTGGCATCTACAAAATATACCCATCGCTCAAGCATATTAGGTCTGATGCTCAGGTGGTAGGTAAGTCGTGCATCCAGTCCTTTTTCGTCGGTATGATAAATCAAAAGCTCGGCAGAGTTATCTTGTTTGATAAGCGCATTGCTGATGCCTTTTTGCACAATTGATTTCTTAGCAACATCGGCCATTGCTAGGTCAATAGCTTTTTCTTGCGTTAGTTTAGGCTGTACAGAGGTAAGTTTTGGCGTAGGGAAGTTGCGACCATTGAGTGTCTCAATTTTATTGTTTCTTGAGTGTAGCCATACTTCACCGCCATAAATAGGTATATTTTTATATTTTTGTTGCAATTGCATGTGTGTCATGCCAATTTCGTCAGTCTCAGTTTTCTGAATCTGCAATTCTGCATCAGGGTCTTGAATCTGCAAGGTTGCTTTTACTTCTCCCAGAAAATCGGTGGCTAACGCTTGCGCACTTACCCGGGCTTTGTTGCTTGGTTTCGAAAAGTTTTCAATCATTAGCACCCTTCCGGTTGTGGGGTCTTTTGTAACTTTATATTTACTTATAAACTTGGTAGTGAGCCCTTTGGTATTCAGTTGTCGGGCATTTTTATCGCTTTTGCTGCCTTCAATCTCTAAGAATTGACCTTTAGGCGTATGGCTTTTGTCTGCTGTTGGTTTGCGCTTCTGTTCGAATCCTTTTTGAGCAAAGGTTACACTTGTAAAGAAAAGTAGTAAGATAAAGATTAGTCTCATAATAGGTTAAATTTACTAGTTCAAAGGTACTAAATTCATTAGGTGCTTATGCAAATCTTTTGCTTTTTCAGGTGCCTCTGTATTTGGCCTGCCCCATACAACCGATTGTATCTGATTATCTTTCTGTAAGCGTACAAAATAGTACATATTGCCAGGTTCGTTAAAGGTCATTGTCTCTTGAAAAAGTACGTCTGATTCTTTAAAAAGACCCTTCACTATTTTGGCCTTTTGCCGGCCAAGTGAAGTAAAAGTAGAATCATTGTTTTTTCTGAAATACAAGCGTTTGTTTTCAAGTAAACGATACTCATTTACCTGATTGGCGAAACCACCACCACTTCCAAAAATCAACTGCTTTTGCGTATAATCTAAGGGGTTGGCATGCTTTGTACAAGAACTAAACGTTAGAGCCGCTAGTCCGTAAAGTGTAAAGGATAGTATAGTTTTTATTTTCAATTTTTTTTGAAATTTTAGTTTTATCTATAAAATTAGAATAACCTAAATAAATTGTTTATTTTGTCTGGATTGGTTGTTTTGAATGTTTAGTTTTCATTATTTATTGATTTTATTTTCTATAAGATGGCTATAAAACAGTATTTTTATCAATCAATATGACGTAATTTAATCAAATAGTAACATATCAGTTCTTGGCTTGCTGGGTGTATTCTCGCTTTAAATTCTTTGCAAAACCTAATAATTTGATGAATGAAATAAGAAGAACCAAGCCAAACAAAAGCGCAGTATATTCAGGTTTATAGGGATTTAGCCCAAAATATTTATTCATGCCATCAACATTGGCAAGGTGCGCTACCGAAACCAAGGCAAAGAGTGAATATTGTCCGCTAATAAGTGCATAAGCAAAATATAGCGCAATAGCAGGGTAGGAGTATCGCTCGTGCATTTGCGTATTTACAAAAAAGAATAGCGTTGCTATGGTTGCGGCAGTAAGCCATAATAAGGCATAATAATCGGCATCGGCTATTTTTTTGAATCTTGCAAAAATGTATGTTCTGAACAAAAGCGGTATAAATACAAGGGCTGACGAGCCAAAAAACAATAAGAAGCCCCATTTTTTATAGGTTAGCCCTGCAAAAGGTAGGGTATCGTTCAATAAAGTGGGGTCTTGTTTCACTACCAGATACCAAAAGTTATAGGCATGCCATGAGACTCTCGGGAAAAAACCCACTGATTCTCTTACAACCTTAATGAAGTTCCAGAAAGTGCCACCTGTTATGAAAGGAATCAACAAGAAGAATTGGGTAAGTAAAGAGATACCAAGCATTTTTAACAGTATCCATCTATCAAATTTTTGAAATAGCTGATATACCAGAATAATCACAAAAAACGGAACAAATATGATGGCTTGTAGTTTTACATAAATAGAAAGTGTACAGAAAAAAGCAGCCCAAAGCATTTTTCGTTCAAAAAGGCATATAATACCCAATACTACCATTGTAGTAGGCATGCTATCTAGCTGGCCCCAGATAACCGTACAATAAAGATATCCTAAATTGAACAGCAACAGGTACTCGGCAAATTTGATAGAATAGTATTTGCGTAAGGCCCAGGCAAGTGCAAGTGCACAGCCAAAATCGAACAATAAAAAGAAATATTTGAGCTGATAGCTATTGGCATAGATTAGTTCTTTGCTACCTTGTAGTTTGCCAAACCAATAAAGCCCATGCAAGTAGAAGGGCATATAGTTGGTATCAGAATTATAGATTTGACTTAAGCCATTTTCGAAAGCGTAGTACGACCACCTAGGCCAATCGTTATTTAGATCAAAATAAAAGCCTGTGTGAGGTATAATAGCAACTAATAAACTGAAAAATAAAAGATGATGCCATTGGATGGGTAATGAGTTGTCGCTTAATCTTTGAAAGATTTTCATTCTGTGGTATTTGTTTATACTAGCAATGTAATTTTGACTTAAGAGTCCTCAAATTTCAGCATTTTGTTTTACATAATAATTAGCAAGATTAAAGAAACCTTTATATTTGACAAACAAACCGCATATAAATGAAAAGAATAATTTACTTAATGGTTGTAGTTGGGGCTATATGGGCCTGTAAATCTGGTAATGAATCGGGCAATAACAAAGAGTTGGCAGCTATTGCAGTTGATAGTGTTAGTTTTAAACAAGAGAGTGCACCGCATTTTACTAAAGAAGGCGATACGCTTATATCATCAATAGATATTGTTTATCCTAAACTCACAGGCGGTGATGAAGCCGTGATTACCAAGATTAACAACTACATGGCTAATTTACCTATTCAAGGCTTGAATTCGGTGGTTGACCCAGAGGGAAGCCCAGAGGCTAATACTTCTAAAAGTCTGGACAATGCCGCAAAAGCATTTTTTGCCAGCGTGACAGATGCACAGAAAGAAATGCCCGATGCACCAAATATGGTTTATACTTATGAGGCGCTTGGCGATACTATGCTAATTTCGCCGAGTGTTATATCTTTATATTATAATGAAGCTACCTATACAGGCGGAGCTCACGGAAATTATAATACTTTCTTCTATAATTTTGATGCTACTACGGGCAACCTTCTGACGCACGCAGATTTTATAAAAGATACCCTTGCGCTGAATAAACTAGCCGAAATAAAGTTTAAAGAAGAAGAAACAAGCATGGCTAAAGAAAACGGAATGGAATTTAAGATGGAAGATTACTTTTTTCCGGGGGGTAAGTTTATATTGCCAAATAATATAGGCATTACTAAACAGGGTTTGCGCTTGTTGTATAATCCTTATGAGGTGGCTTCGTATGCACGAGGGATGATTATATTAGATATTCCTTGGCGAGAACTGAAAGGTATTGTTGTTGAGAAATACATAGGACAATGAAAGAAAAAATAAGGTGCGGGAAACGCACCTTATTTTTTTGCTTTGATTTTTTCTATAAAATCAGTCAGATTAGCGATAAGTAAATAGGCGATTCCGAAAACAATAATAGGTAAACAACTAAAGAAAATAGCTCTTTTAGGATACCCGCCTATTAAGTTTGTCCACGACCACCAGTAACTACTACCCATAATGAACGGATAAGAAAAAATAGCCACAATCAAAAGCCAGGGTATGTGTTTTCTAAGTGATTTGGCAGGATTTAAAACAATAAATGATAACCCAGCCATCGAAAACCACGGAAAAATAGTTATCGCCCCCAACACTTGTAAGAGAATAATTAAAATTTTCATAAACTTTACTATTACAGTTGATAAAGTAAATAGAAGCAGTTTAAGGGCATAATTTTATATACGAGCAAAAGTTTATAAACAAAAGTTATATGGTTAGAGTATTAAATAACTCCAGATAGTTATTGTTTGACCAATTCACGGATTGCTAACCATGACATAAGCCCGGGACCAATTTCTAATGCAGTTTCGTCAATATCAAAAGTTGGTGTATGTACACCCGAAATAATACCACGCGCTTCGTTGCGTGTACCTAATCTATAAAAACAAGAATCTACTACTTGCGAATAAAAGGCAAAGTCTTCGCCTGCCATCCACAAGTCAAGGTCAATTACATTTTCGGCACCCATGTAAGCAATCGCCTCGTTTTTCATGCGACGTGTAAGCTCAGGGTGATTTTTCAGAAACGGATAACCTTTCACAACTTCAAAATCGCACACACCGCCCATCGCTTCTGTAATACCCTCGGCCATTTTTTTCATGCGGCGCAGGCCATCTTCTCTCCATTCTTCGTCCATACAACGGAATGTGCCCTGAATAGTTACCTCATTCGGAATCACGTTAGTTACGCCGTCAGCAATGAATCGTCCGAAAGATAATACTGATGGATTAGCCGGTTTACGATTACGAGAGATAATCTGTTGAAGTGATACAATCACGTGTGAGGCTATTAAAACAGGGTCTATCAGTTGGTCGGGCATAGCACCGTGCCCACCTTTTCCTTTTATTGTCAGGTATAGTTCGTCAGTACTCGCCATATACATTCCTTCACGGAACCCGATTTTACCAACAGGCACATTAGGTGCAACATGCTGGCCTAGCATACTTGCAGGGGCCGGATTTTCCAGTACCCCTTCTTTTATCATAATTGAAGCACCACCGGGCGCTTTTTCTTCGGCCGGCTGAAAAACCAGTTTGATGCTTCCTTCAAATTCGTCACGTAGTTGGTGCAAGATTTTTGCTGTACCCAATAACGACGACGTGTGTACATCGTGCCCACAGGCGTGCATAACACCCTCATTGATAGATTTATAAGGCACATCGTTTTTCTCAAAAATAGGCAATGCATCCATATCGGCTCTTAAACCTATTACTTTACTTTCGGGATTTTTGCCCTCAATAATAGCTACTACACCAGTATCAGCAACACCTTCTTGAGGGGTTAGCCCAATATCTTTGAGTTTTTGAGCTACAAAACGGGCAGTATTATACTCCTGAAAAGAAAGTTCAGGGTTAGTATGCAAATAACGACGGTTAGCAATGGTTTCTGAGGCATACTCTTTGGCTAACTGTTTTATTTTAGAATCGATTGACATACGCAAATTATCTTTGGTAATCGGAACTCAAAACTACCGCTTTTCAATGAAAAATAGTAAGCTTCCGAAAAAATTAATATTTTTTTAAAAAGATTGCGAAGATACGTATAGATTAATTTGGTTACCACACATTTCAACAAAAAGTGCTACTGCCCATTTCTGAACAGTAGCACTCTGGTTAGATTTTAATAAATAAAACCTTATTATTTTTTTGTTTTAGGCTCTTCTTTAGCCTCATCTTTAGGTGCTTCAGATTTCTCGTCACCTTTCAGATAAGTTGGTAAATTAAGCCCGGCCATATTAAATAAATCATTAAGTGGCGGAACGGTCTTCATCATGCCTGATACAAAATTAGCAGTAGAAGAATTGCCATTTTCGGCTGTACCATTGCCCGAATCCCACACTGTGATTTTATCAATCTTGATGTTTTTAACAGCTTCCACCTGCGTTTTAACCAATTCGGGTAATTTTTCAATTAATAATAGCTGGAACGCCTTGGTTGGGTCTCCACCTGCGGCAGCTACTACTTCTCTGTAACCTTCGGCTTGTTTGGTTAGTATCTCATACAAACCTTTGGCTTCGGCTTCCATTTTGGCATAAATAGCGTCGGCTTCTCCTTTTGCATTTTCTCTTATCCTTTCTGCATCAGCTTGAGCTTCTATAATGGCTCTTTGTTTGGCTATTTCCGCCGGAATCACAATGTTTGCAATCTGGGTAGAGCGTTCTCTTTCCGAACGAGCCAATTCGGCTTTTTGCTCGGCCATATAGGCTTCTTCCAGGGCTTTGGCCTGTTGTACTTTTTCGGCCGAAATAGCCACACGAAGTGCTTCGGCTTCTTTCTCTCGTCTGAGTGCTTCTGAGTTTGCAATGGCAATTTTGGCTTCGTTTTCTCCTTTTACCGCAATGGCATTTGCCTCTGATGTTTTTACACGGGTATCTCTGGCCGCTTCGGCTTTACCGATAGCTTCATCTTTTCCAGCCGATGCAATACTAATTTCACGGTCTTTTTGTGTGATTGCAATTTTTACGTCACGGTCTCTGTGGGTTTCGGCAATCTGCGTATCTCTTTCACGGTCTGCCATTGCTTTTCCGGTTTCCCCGATTTTCTCTTGTTCGGCAACACTCACCTTCGCTTCGTTAATAGCCTTTGCTGCGGCTTCTTTCCCTAATGCTTCAATGTAGCCCGATTCATCTTTAATATCGGTTACGTTTACGTTTATCAGTTTCAGACCGATTTTCTTTAATTCGGTATCTACGTTTTTCGAGATATTATCCAGAAACTTATCTCTGTCAGAATTGATTTCTTCAATTGTCATGGTCGCAATCACCAGACGTAGCTGTCCGAAAAGTATATCTTTCGATAATTCTTGAATCTGGTCGGCCGAAAGTCCTAATAATCTTTCAGCAGCGTTGTTCATGCTATCAGCTTCAGTCGAAATCGCAATAGTAAATCTACAAGGCACATCAACACGGATATTCTGGCGGCTTAGGGCGTTGGTAAGGTTGGCTTCAATCGAAATAGGTTTCAGGTCCAGAAAGGCGTAGTCCTGAATAACAGGCCAGATAAACTCACCACCGCCATGAATACATTTGGCAGAGGAACCACCTGTTTTACCATAAATAACCAGAATTTTGTCAGAGGGACATCTTTTGTACCTTGATATAAGGGCCGTGATTGTTACAAACAGTACAATAGCAGCCACAACAATAATAATGAGTGGAGAAGACATTTCGAGCATGTGTTTATTGGATGGTTAAATTTTTTCTACAACCAAGGTGTTGTTTTCTACACCTATGATTTTCACGGTTTCGTTGGTTCTGATTCGGTCGTTTGCCGTAATGGCATCTAATTCATAAAAAGCACCTTTGATACTTATTTGCACTTTGCCTTTGCCACTTTTATGCTCAGGAATACTGAGGTAAACCGAGCCAATACGGTCAATGGTGCTACTAATCTGAAAAGAATTGTTTTCAGAGAATTTGCGAAGTTGCAAAATGATAAAGAAGAATACAGCCACAAATGCTACCCCAATGAGCATAGCAACAACCGACAGTATAATAGGATTACTGATGAGTTTATAGAAAGAAATACCCGACCAACTGAAACCTAATAGGAAATTGATGAGATTTCGGAACGAGAAAAGCTGGAAGGGTTCATCAGCGCCACCTAAGTCTCCGTCAAAGTCAGGTTCAAGGCCGTCGGCAGCATCTACACCTACAAATGTCATGATTGTCTGGATAAGAAAAATCAAACTTGTAGGAATGGCAACGTACCAGAAAGTACGTAATAGAGGGTCTAAACTATCGAAAAATTCCATAGGGTTTCATATTTATGTTATGTGAAGGATAAAAAAGTTTACTCCCCAAGATACTCATTTTTTACGTATATTGCTAATTAATTTTTGATAAACTCACGGATTTTCCTAGAAAAAGCCTAATAAAATCTTGACTTTATTATATAACTATAAAAGTAATATTTGTAGAAAGGGCATAGCAAAGAATTGCTCTGAAAAGAGGTAATTATTTATTAAATGAAAGCTAAAGGCTGAGAAATCAAGTTTTTCGTTTCTTTTTCTTGGCCGATGGAAATAGTACATTATTGAGAATAAGCCTATATCCCGGCGAATGCGGAAATAAGTTGAGGTCGGTAGGGGTGCGGTGAAACCCTCGACGGCCTTCGGGGTCGTGACCGCCATAAAACACCCATTGACCTAAGCCCATTTCGCCGTATATATAGCGGTGAGAATCTTTTCCTTCGCCCATTACAAGTGCGCTCGATTTAACTGTCTTTTTGTTGAAAGCAGAAGTTTGCCCCATAAACTCCCTGATGAGGTGCTCATGGTTTTGCCCCAGCATAGCCGGTATTACATCCCATTTAGCCGAAAAATCGAATAAATTAAAATAAGAAGTTTGTTCGTCGTCAAATCTACCCGACCAAACGTTTATATCTGAAAAAGACATTGAGCCGTAGCCTTCGCCATCACTTAGGTATAAGTGAAAGTTTTCAAAAGCCAGTGTTTTTCCAAAATCAAGCTTTGCTTGTGCATTTACGTCAATATCGTCGCCATCAAAGCGGCTGCTTACAATATCTGTTCCCTCGGCCGATAGGGCAATATCGAGTGTTTCAGCGCCTGAACACATGGCAAATAAATAGCCACCACCCATGCAGAAGAGCTTAATCATTTTGGCAACATCGAGCTTAAGAGCCGAAACTTTAGAATATTGTAATCGGCGAGCTATGTCTTCCTGTGCTTTCATATCCGAGCCTGACATTCGGCGCATATTACGGCCATATTGCCCCGTAAAATCTTCGTGGTGCAGGTGCAGCCAATCGTATTTGGCCAAATCGCCTCTTATTATTTCTTCATCATAAATTACTTCGTAGGGTATTTCGGCATATTTCAATACCAAAAGTACTGCATCGGTATCTTCAAATGTTGAAACACTTACTTTGATAGGGGAGTACACGGCTATTTTTGCAGCTTTGTAGAGCCGCACTATTTCCATGTTTATATCGGGGTCGGCAATTTCTTTCAGCATTGCCTGTACATTTGCTGTTGATATTACCTCAAAAGATACGCCTCGCACAAGGCATTCGCGCTCTAAGGCTGTGGTGTATTCAAACAAAAAGCTACCGCCACGATAATTGAGAAGCCAGTCAAGTTCGGTATTCGATTGAAGAGTGTTATAGGCAATACCATAGGCTTTCAGATGATTTTTCTGGGTATCGTCCATTGGTATCAGAATCGAGTTGGCAAAAACTTGCCACGAACTCAACAAGAAGAGCAGAATGAATAAGTTTTTTGCCATGACTCAATCTGTTTTTTAATCAAATATACTAATCAATCGTCAGGTTTTATCTTTAGGTTTGATATTTTTATGGCCTGATAACCAATATTTTAGCTTTAATTTCAGGTAAGTTAACTTTCCTGAAATTAAAGCCTTACGATTTGTAGTCGATTAGTATTATATGTAGTATTGGATTAAAATAAGAAAATAGTCATGGACAGTAGAAACTGAGCTAAAAATTATGCATTTTTCTTAGATTCAATAAAGTCCCATAGATTGCCGTATAAATCTTCAAATACTGCAACCGTGCCGTATTCTTCTTCCGATGGGTCTCTTACAAATTTTATGTCGTTAGCTACCATGTTTTTATAATCACGCCAGAAATCATCGGTAAACAAGAATAAAAATACTCGCCCGCCGGTCTGATTGCCGACTCTGCTTTTTTGCTCTTCGGTAGATGCCTTTGCCAATAGCAAATTACAACCCGACGTACTACCCGGTGGAGCTACAATCACCCAACGCTTAACATCGCTTAATTGAGTATCTTCTATTAGTTTAAAATTCAGCTTTTGGGTATAAAACTGTATGGCTTCGTCGTAATCATCGACTACCAGAGAGATGTGTGCTATTTGTTGTTTCATGGGTTTTTAGAATTGAGTGATTTTTTATTTCTTGAACTTTGATTTACCTGATTAATCTGATTTCACTGATTAACAAGTTTAGAGACAGATCTTTGTACTTTAATTGTCAGATAGATAGCTTTAATTCTTGGTTGACACGATGAAGTCAGGTAAATCATTTAATCAGGTAAATCAAAGTTCAAGACTTCATTTCTTACCCAACCACAATAGTGCATTAGTCAGAAACTGATTTTGGGTTGGGTTATCGAATGTAAATGAGAGTTCTTTATTGGTTTTGCCTTCGTAATCAATATCGTTGTGGCCCATATTGGCATAAATCATCTTGTATTTTTTGTTTGTCCACACAACCGGATAATAGCCACTATGCCATATTTCATGCTGTTTCGGCCCTGTACCCAACGGGAAACTCGTAGAATCGATAGATACCAGAATTTCTATATTGGGGTTTGCTTTCAGATCGTTTTTCCATCTATACCATTCATTGGGCGATGATTTAAACGTTTCGGGAAGATTTTTCATAGCCGCGTGCTTCGCAGCCTCTACTCTTAAAATAGCCGATGTTGGTCGCCATGTGTTGCTGCCATATTCGCCTGAGCCCAGAAACTCATTATGGTACCAGTCCCAGTCTTGATTAAAAGCTGATTTGTTAAGCGCAAAAGCAGCAAAATGAAATCCCATCCAGGCACCTCCCTTTTCTATGTATTGTCTGAAAGCCTCACGTTGTGCCGGTGCTTCGGGGCGAGTGTCTAAAAAGAGTACCACCTGATATTGTTTCAAAAAATCGGTATTCATGTTATCCCAGTTACTGGTCGAGTCGTAGGTGAAGTTATTTTCCTTCGCTATTTTCGGAAACCACTTATTAGCTTCATGCACATAGCTGATATGTGCTTTGTCGTTTTTAGCAGTATAAAAAGCAATTACTTTAAATTTAGGCTTTTTGTTTTGTGCCGAAGCACTCATAAAAAAGCCAAGAGAAAAGAGCAAAACAATCAGTAAACTAATACGCTTGAGATAGGTCATGGTTTTGAAAATAGAGGTTAAAGGTTGAAAATAATAGCTTGTTGCACTAGAAAATAGGCAACTATGAATATAATAGACGAGTTAAGGATTTACTTGGAAAAACATATGTTAATGGCTTTTGTTAGGAGCATCAATTTCTTTTAAATCTATAAAGATATGGAGCCTTGTTCTGTGCGCCTGTAAATTTCTTTTCAAGGCGCTCTAATACGTTCAGGTCAAGAATTTTCTTCTGGAAGTTGTTCATGGCAAATGGTTTGTCATAAACTGCCTCGTATAATGCTTGTACTTCTCGCATCGTAAAGGTTTCTGGTAGAAGATTGAAGCCAATTAGTTTTTCATCAAGATTCTGGCGAAGGGCAGTAAGTGCAAGGGTTAGAATCTCGTCGTGGTCGTAGGTCATTGGTGGAATATCCTTAACACTTCTCCATTCGAGGTACTCATCAAATTCGCCATTTTGTGGGCTTACTTTGTTTATATCAACCAAAGCATAATAACCTATACACACAAAGCGGCTTGTGAGCCATTCTATTACTGAGGGGGTAAATCGCTGCGCATCAAACTTCTTTAACTCTTCTTTCATGACCTCTTTGAAATTATGGGTGTGAATACGGTTTTCATCACCAAAAACCCGAAACTGCTCCAGATATATATTTTCTAAGCCAGTTCTTTCTTTCAGAATCCTGCTGGCAGCCTTATCGACGCTTTCTGTTTTCAGAATATGCCCACCGGGCAATGCCCATACATTTTGCCCAAATTTGAATTTAGCAATCAAAACCTTTAATTCATTGTTCTGATAACCAAAAATTACACAGTCAATTGAAAGGTGTGCTATATAATTTTCAATACCAAATTTATGCATTAAACTAAAATTGACATAAAAACAGCTACAAAGATAAGAGTTATACTCATAATTCAGTTATTGGTAAAATATAATTATTTAAATAGAAAATATGAATAAATCTTATTGCCTATCTTGTAGATAATAAAAAAATATCAATACTTACCACTTAATCTTGAATTTTACCTTCAGAATATTTTTTTATGAAAAAATCTTTTCAGTTATGGGCTGTAATGCCTTATTTTAAAATAGTTTTTGCAGCTATTGCGTGTTTGCAATCGCCATGAAGCTCGGTTGGGCAAAAGCAGAAGCCACAAGTTATATTCATACATAAACACTAGACCTTGACGATACCCCGATTATTTGCCAGATGGCAAATAGATTTATTTTAACTCGTACCGTAGAGCCACATGCAAATATGGTGTATGTTGGCAGATGGTTCAAAACCTGAACCATTTGTTTGGTAAAAATGTAAAACTGCGCCTGATGAATCTTGAGACCAAGGCTATCAAAGACATTACACCTGTGTTTTTTGGTGGGCAGGGAACAATCAATGTTCCATCGTGGAGTGCTGATAGTAAAAAAATTGCCTTTGTAAGTTATTTTTTAAATAAAATCAACCTTAATACGAAACATGAAAAACGATAGTGCATCTTCCAGAAGGAAGTTTCTACAGCAGATTGGAGCTACGAGTTTAGTGGCTGCTTCGTCGCCATTTGCTTCATTAGCTGCCCAACAAAAAGCAGAAGAGCGTATTTTAACTTATGACAGAAAAATTACAGCCAACGACAAAGTAAGAATTGGTGTAATTGGCTTTGGTGTTCAGGGACACTATGATTTGAATTCGGCCCTTAAAGTACCCGGAGTTGAATTGGCAGGTATCTGCGATTTATACCCTGGCCGACTTGAAAATGCTAAGGAATTGTATGGTAACGACCTTTTTGTAACAAGAGATTATAGAGAATTGCTAAACAAAAGTGATATTGATGCTGTATTGATTTGTACTACCGATGTTTGGCATGCAAAGATGACATTAGATGCCCTGGCAAAAGGCAAACACGTGTATTGTGAAAAACCCATGATTTATAAAATAAGTGAGGGAGCTCCGGTAGTTGCAGCCGCTAAAAAATCAGGTAAAGTAGTACAGATAGGTAGCCAGCGTGTAAGTAGCATTGGTTTAGCAAAAGCAAAAGAATTATTAGCTGCCGGAGAAATCGGTAAGCTGAATATGGTTAATTCTGTAAACGACAGACAAAGCTCTATCGGTGCATGGGAGTACACAATTCCGAAAGATGCCAGCCCTGAAACACTTGACTGGGATAGATTTATTGCTATCACCGGTAAAAAAATACCTTACGATCCGAAGAAGTTTTTCTGGTGGAGAGCCTTTAAAGAAGTGGGCACCGGTGTTGCCGGAGACTTGTTTATTCACTTGTTGAGTGGTACTCACTTCATGACTAATTCTAAGGGGCCAGAGGCAATTATGAGTACCGGACAATTCAGCTACTGGAAAGATGGCCGTGATTTACCTGATGTGATGTCGGGGGTTATGCAATATCCTGATACACCAGAGCATCCTGCTTTCCAATTGACTTTACAGGTAAACTTTATCAGTGGTACTGGCGGACAGGAACTAACCCGTCTGATAGGTTCAGAAGGGATAATAGATGTAAGGGGTAATACTATTACTGTAAAACATAGCATTATGCCGGAAGCTCCGGGCTTTGGCGGATACGACTCACTTTTCACTTTCTCGAAAGCTATGCGTGAGGAAATGCAGAAAGACTATGATGCTAAATGGACTCCTGAACAAAGAAAGAAAAAAGTAAAAGAAGATATTGTCTACAATCCACCGGCAGGTTATAACGAGCACGTAGACCATTTCACTAATTTCTTTGATTCAATAAGAACAGGTAAAGTTGTAGTTGAAGATGCTGTGTTTGGTTTCAGAGCTGCTGCTCCGGCTTTAGCTTGTAACGAAAGTTTATTAACAAAGAAAATAATCAACTGGGATCCGGTAAATATGAAGTTGAAAGCTTAATATTTTGTACCATAGGTTTCTGATATTTAGTAGAGACAAGGCATTGCGGAGACGCCGAGTCCTTGTCTCTTTCTTTGAAATTCAAATAGTACAATTCCTTCCAAAAGTATAAAAAATAAACCCCTCTATACACGTGCTATATATAGAGGGAGTTTACTTGATATTCAGTAAAGTTGCGGAAAAATAAAAGTTGTGGATTGGTAGCGTTTGTTCCCCTTAAGACACCCTAAAAATCTTTAAGCCAAAGCCCCCTCTCGTGAGAGATAGTACATGTAATTACTAATCGGTGGATCATTAAGCCCAATATGCCTGGCTATGTTTGTAATTTGTACCCTGTGGTAGGTACTGTGGTCAAAACAAAGTTGTATGAGTTCAAATCGTGGAATGTCACAGTCTAAAACATTTGGAATATATACGTGTGTGGTTTCTTTTAATTCGGTTTCTTCGAGCGATAAAATATAGTCAGCAAACTTTTCTGATTGTTCCATTAATCCCTCAAAAATATATTCTGATGATGCGTTGAAAAGTTCTTCATCGGGTAATGCAGACGAAGTATTATGCAAACAAGCAAACCACGAAAGTTCTACTTGCCAGATATGTACTAAGGTTTGTTTGAGACTATTGAAACTAGAGGGAACGGCTACGTCAAGCAATTCGGTAGGTTTGGTTTTCAACCAATTTACAATTCTTTTATTAGCTACCTGATTATAAATTGCATAGTCTTTTATAAGCGTATGTAAATTTTTATCAGTTGTTGCTGTTATTTCTTGTAGCATCGCTTTTTCCGTTTAGTGCTACAAAGTAAATACAGGCTAGTGACAGCAGTATGTCAGTAGGAAAAAAGAAATTTTTAAAATTTTGCAGAAATATTGGCAAGTATCGTTTTTAGCCTTTCTTTCAGGCTTTTTGGGGTTATAATTTCGGCCTGGTCGGCAAAAGTGATATACCAACGGGCAAAAACATCAAGCGAAGCTGTCAGGAAAGTCATCTCCATCATATCGCCCTTGTCGGTTTCAGAAACAAAACCATTAAAATATTTTTGCTCAAGCAAAAAGCGCAAAGCAGGTTTGTTTACATGTATCACTACTGTTTCAAGGTTGTCGTTTTCGGGCATTTGTTCCAGATATTCTTTCAGCGAGAAGTGTTCTTTTTTGAAAGATTCGTCAGTTAAGGCAATCTTTGAAATACGGTCGGTTCTGAAATGGCGGTAGTCGTTTCGGAGGTGGCAAAAAGCAATAGTGTACCAGTAATTAAACTCATGATAAATGCCCACAGGCTCAATTTTACGCTGAACAGGCTCGCTCGAATTGAAACTGGCATATTCCATTTTGGCTATCTTTTTTTCAGAAATACTATTCAGAATAATTTCTAGCGTATTGCTGATAGAAGTATTGAACGGAATAGTTCGTTGGCGCACTTCAATGTTTTCTTCAATGCTATCGAGCATATCTTTTTCGGCACTTTTCAGTACAGCCTTTACTTTATACATCGCCGATTTGTAGCTGGCTTTAGTCGAAAGGTCAGTAAAGGTCTCCATCAGTTTTTCGGCCGTTATAAAAGTACGAGCCTCTTCGCGCGTAAACATTACTGGCGGCAATCGGTAGCCGTCCATAATAGAATACCCTACGCCAGCTTCACCAATAATAGGCACACCTGCTTCTTCAAGTGAGCGCACATCACGGTAGACCGTCCGCAGGCTAATATTAAATCGGTCGGCTATATCTTGTGCTTTTACTATTTTTTTTGATTGTAGCTGAATTAAGATGGCAGTGATTCTATCGAAGCGATTCATAATTATGCACGAAAATGTTCTGCAAAAAACCGAAAAATTTGCAAAAGTTGGTGTAATTTTTTCTTTTTCTTCGATTTAGTGAACAAAAAAGTGATTTGCGAAAATTATTGAACGCTAAAATGTTGATTTGCAGAGGCTTAAAAAAAAATTAAAAGAAAATAAAGTGCCTTCCCAATCCAAGTGTTGAATAATCTCGTTAGTTGAGTTATAGTTTACAAATTACAATAAATAAATCAATCTAAAAAACAAAAGTAACCATGAAAACTCTAGTATGCGGCTTTTTGGCTGCCTTCATTTCTGTTGCCTCATTTGCCCAAGAGAAAACCGTAACGGTAGGTGGCGCACCAATGTATCCATCAAAAAACATCGTTGAAAACGCAGTAAATTCAAAAGACCACACAACATTAGTAGCAGCAGTAAAAGCAGCCGGATTAGTAGAAACGCTACAAAGCGCAGGTCCGTTTACAGTATTTGCTCCTACCAATAAGGCATTTGATAAATTACCAGCGGGCACAGTAGAAACATTGGTAAAACCTGAAAACAAAAGCACATTAACCAAAATTCTTACCTACCATGTAGTGTCGGGTAAGTGGAATGCTTCTGACTTGATGGCAAAAATTAAAGAAGGTAACGGAAAGGCTATGCTCAAAACAGTAGAGGGCGGAACTTTAACGGCCTGGATGAAAGGCAAAAATGTGTGGCTTACTGACGAAAAAGGTGGAATGGCAAAAGTAACGATTTCTGACGTAAACCAAAGCAATGGTGTAATACATGTAATTGATACTGTATTAATGCCTAAGTAAAAATTGTTTTGAACTTTGATTTACCTGATTAATGTGATTTAGGGAAAGGATTTAGTCTAGTAAAGGTAAAATCACAAAAATCAGGTAGATCATAGTTCAGACAATTATTTCTTTAATAAATTATCTACCGCATAGCTGTTAAAGTTCAGCGCAGAAAGAAGCACCGCAAAAAAGAACGTGTGTATTAACTGCGAGGGCAAAGCACCCCAATCTTCTATCATGCTTGAGCCAAAAATCAGTGCTACCATTGTGAGGCCACCTACAAGCAACGAAAGTCTCGTAAATAATCCTACCAAAAGCAACACCCCAATTACAAACTCTATTATAGGCAAGGCATAACTAAATGATATTACCATTGCTTGGGGTAACATAGAGTTAACAAACTTTTCGGTCATCCAGGCACTGAATTTAGGGAGTTTCACAATACGCACAAGTCCATGCCCAAACATACTCATGCCTATTGCCAGGCGAAGCAATAAAAAAGTAAGAGAGTGGTTAATCATGATTATAGTAGATAGATTAGAGATTTGAATAACAATGGCACAATCAGACAAATCTACCATGTGCCATTATGAATAACAAACATTATCAAGGTTTAATAATAACTTTTCCTCGGGTTGAGCCTGTTTCTATTTGTTCATGCGCTTTGCCTACTTCATCAAAAGAATACACGGCCGATACATACGGCTTAATAATGCCTTTTTCGATTAAATCAGCAATCTGTTTCATATCTTCACCGTTTGACTGTACCAAGAAAAAGAAACCATTTATCCCTTTGGCTTTCGCTTTTTCAACAATTCCTTCCGATGTATTAGATGGAATTGTAATAACTGTACCGCCTCTTTTTACTACTTCAAAAGAACGCTCAATGTTATCGCCACCGACGGTATCAAGCACAAAATCAATATTATTTATGGCTTCTTCAAATGGCTGTGCCTTATAGTCAAAATGCTCGTCGGCACCAAGGCTCAGCACAAAGTCTTTATTAGCGGCTGAGGCCGTACCAATTACATAAGCACCCAAATGCTTGGCTATCTGTACCGCAAAATGGCCTACACCTCCGGCAGCGGCGTGTATCAATACTCTATCTCCTGTATTTATTTTGCTATGCGTATTAAGTGCCTGCCAAGCTGTTAAGGCTGCAAGAGTGGCAGCAGCGGCTTCTTCATGCGAAATATTAGCAGGTTTTAAGGCTAAATGCGCCGCAGGAGCAGCCACATATTCGGCATAAGCCTTGCCATGCCCCGGAAAATTGACCATGCCAAATACTTCATCACCGATTTTGAAGTCTTTTACATCATTGCCTACTTCGCTTACAACACCCGAAATATCCCAGCCAAGTATAACAGGGCTATCTTCTTTTAAGCGACCGGCCATAGCCTTACCTGAGCGGGTTTTTACATCAACCGGATTAATACTTACCGCTTTTATGGCTACTAATACTTCATTATCTTGAATTGTGGGTACTGAGATTTCTTCAACCGAGAAATTTTCGACACCACCAAATGCTTTTAATACGACTGCTTTCATTGAATTGATTTGTTTTTGATACTGCAAAATTAAGATGAGCGATTAATAAAATACTTGTACAATCATTGGTTTGTCTTGTATATTTGCAGGTATGCATATAAAAAATTTATACGAACCTTTTGAGATTGAATACCTCGAAACGAGTGAGTGCCCTATTGTGGCGCACAAGCACAATTTTTTTGAACTAGTATATATAGTTGAGGGCACTGGTATGCAGTGTATTAATAAGAATAACTGGGTATATGCCCCCGAAAAATTGTTTTTGTTGATGCCGCAAGACTGCCATTCGTTTAAAGTCGAGAAAGCCACTAAGTTCTTCTTTATTCGTTTCAATGATGTGTACATTAAAGAACAGAACAAGGAGTGGATAAAAAGGTTGGAGTTTATTTACCAAAACCATAATCGTTTGCCGGGTTGTATCCTGAAAAACAAAGCCGATAAGCCTCTGGTAAAGTCACTGATAGAAGCTCTGATACGAGAGTATATAAATCAATACCCATACCAGAAAGAACTTACTCAGCAGATAGTAAATACTTTGCTTACGGTTGTGGCAAGAAACATAGCTCTTACAACACCCGAGGTACTGAAAAACACCGAGACCAAAGACCTGAGTATGCTGAGCTATATACACAGAAATATTTATTCGCCTGAGCTACTAAAAGCCGAAGAAATGGCTGCCCAGTTTAATATTTCGCCTACCTATGTAAGTGAGTATTTTAAGAAACTAACAGGCGAAAGCATGCAGCAGTATATTACAAATTACAAGCTAAAACTGGTAGAAACTCGCCTGCAATATAGCGATATGCGTATGAACGAAATTGCCTTCGAACTCAATTTTACCGACGAAAGCCATCTGAACCGCATTTTTAAGAAGTATAAAGGCATCAGCCCATCAGCATTCAGAAAACAGAAAATAGCGGCAGTAGTCAATTAATGGCTTCTTTTTTTCTGCAACCAGTTATTTACTTTATAGCTTGCCCATGCCGTGCCTGCGCCTATTAGGGCTCCTGCCAGCACATCGCTTGGGTAATGCACTCCTAAATGTAAACGTGAATAAGCTACTGTTCCGGCCCATACATAAGCAGGCACAACTACATACCATTTTCGGGCAGCGAGGCTAAGTGAAGTGGCCGCCGAAAAAGCAGCAGTAGTATGCCCCGACGGAAACGAAGGGTCGGTTTCAGTAATATAAGGATTTATAAAACTATAAGTGTCGGCAGGGCGGGGGCGGTCAACTATTTTTTTTAGTACGTAAGTAGCACCCAACGATACTACCAGCGATGCGCCTGCTGTTAAACCTTGCCTTTGCAGGTTTTTATCTTTTTTTATTAAACCTATCCCTAGCAAACCAATAGGAACCGCCGCACTAATAGGGTAGGTGGCTTTGCTGAATGTTTCGAAGGTATGGTCGAGGTTCTGATTGCGGTTTGTGTGAATGTTTTTCAGAACATTAATGTCAATATTCTGAGAAAATAGATTAAACGACAGCAAATAGGTAAATATCAGGCTAAAACTTACTTTCATAAAGCGTAGGGTTATAGGTTGATTACGATTCGTTCTTTTTCTAACAAATGTAGATTCTCTTCTAATTGAAGTTCTGAAATTTTATTGTCAAAATCGTCTTTATAATTTTCTTTCAATTGTTTGCGTCTAACAGCCTCCAGGCAACGACGAATATCGTCTTTAGATTCAAGTTCTAATTCGGGTACTTCAGTAGGCTTACCTGTGGTTTCATCTTTAGCTACCATCGTAAAATATGAAGTATTGGTATGTTTTTGCTCACCTGTTTTCACGTTTTCAGATACTACTCTTATGCCTATCACCATTGAGCTACGCCCTACATGATTAACAGAGGCATGTAGCGATAACAACTCGCCTACTTCAATAGGTTGAAGAAAGTTCACCCCATCAACCGAAACCGTTACCACATAGGTTCCGGCGTGTTTAGAGGCACAAGCGTAAGCGACTTTATCCATTAGGGAGAGTAAGATACCACCGTGAATTTTCCCTCCGAAATTGGCATAAGACGGAATCATCAGTTCGGTAATGGTTGTACGTGAATAAGAAACAGATTTAGATTTTGGCATAAGTTTTATTTTAACTACGGGTTATTACACGATTATATGAAGGCTTAATTGGAGATTGTGCTATAATAATTAGAAATAATCACTCATTTGCTTAATCGCTTACTCACTCAATCCTCGGCTCAAATATAGGAAAATTATACATGTAAAAACGCCATGATAATCAAGTACCATGGCGTTTAACAATAAACCCTAACCCATAAAAATCAATATTATGAAACTATTGATATTGCATTATTTTAATAATTAAATTATTGCAATTAGCGTGCCAGTTTTTATTCGGGACTATCCTGTGCTTCATCCTTGAAATTTGTCTTAAAAAAAAACGGGCAAAAAATGTACTTTTTTGAATTTATCGGATAGATAAAACTCACATCTATCCGATAAATACTTGTTGCTAAAGAAAAAGGATTCTAAAATTAGGAAAACACTGTCGGCTTCTTCACTCAAAAAAGAATTGTCTATTTTTGTGTTTTTTCAAGACCTGCTACTTTCTTTTCCAACTCCTTAATTTTTTTATCGGCCTCTATTAAATAGAGCGTTAGTTCTTCTATTTTTTCCATCAACTTGGCACTTGTTTCGGCCATGTCAATACCATTTTTTGCCATTTCTTCGGCCGATGGTACATTAGGCAAGTGTTGGTTGTGTTTAATAAATTTCTCAACATCGTTTAGAGGCATCAGTTTGTAGTCTGGCTGGAATACGTAGTCAGCCCAACGGTCTGAGTTAGCTAAGGCAACTCTTAGTCTTTCGGTTAAAATACCCCCTTTCACAAATAAATTGAATGCGTCAGGAAAAGAGTTAATACCAGTGCCAATCACTACTTTGCCATTGTTCGCATTTTGCAGACGGCCATCTACCAGATTCCAGTTTGAAGAACCTCCACCGCTGCTACCACCGCCATCATTTACCAGAATTACGTTACCGCTATCATCAACAGATAATACTTTTCCGTAGGCATTTCCTGCCGGAGAACCCGAATTTAATCGGTTAAATCTTAAGCCGCTTTTGTTGTTTTCGTCGCTGTTGATAAAAATACCGCCTGAATTATTATTTACAATGCCAATACCATTGTCGTTGTTTTTCCAAAGAGAATTTCCGATACCACCACCTCCTGTTGTGCTGGTAGGGGCATTTACTAGTATTACGTGTCCGTTTACATCAACCGAAAGAACTTTCGTAGAGGTAATAGAAGTAGGGGCTTCGCTGCTTAATTTTGATAAGACCAAGCCATTTGATATATAAACATTCCCGGTGTTTTTGTTAGAGATATTATTATCATTCACAGCCCATTGAGATGGTTCGGTTGATGGTATCACCGGTATTCCGCCCGGATTATTCACTGCCGCTACCGAGTCACGTACCAATATCAGGTTTCCGGCATTATCAACCGAAAGCACCTTCCCATTTGACCTCGATGCAGATGAATTTGATGTCAGTTCTGAGAGTGTAAGCCTGCCTGTTTCTATTTTAATACCATTTTTAACATTAAGGCTGTTGTTGATACTTACAAGCCCAGTGTTATTATTACTTACATTATTACCACTAAGTGTCCAGTTTATATCACTACTACCGCCACCACTTGTGGCATTGCTATTGGCTAGAATGATGTTTCCTTGGTCATCAACCGATAAGAACTTCTGGCTTGTAGTGCTTGCCGGAGTTGCGCTGGTAAGCTGTGGTAGTCTGATACCTGTATTGATTTGTACAATACCCGAGTTATTATTTGAAATAGTATTACCGTTTACATTCCAATAAGAAGGGCCGCCGCTACCGCCCGTGCCTACCGAGTCTCTTACCAGAATCAGGCGACCGTCGTCAGTAACTGTTAAAACTTTTCCGTAAGGTGTAAAAGCTGGTGAATAGGCAGTAAGGTTTTTAAGGCGAACGTTTCCTTTGAGTTCAACCGTTTCGTTTTCATAAAGATTTGATAAAACACCGTTGTTACTCTCCCAGAAACCATTGATTTCTGTTACCTGGTTTCCGCCGCCCGTACCTACCGAGTCTTTAACTAAAACCAGTAAGCCGTTTTCGTCAACCGATAATACCTTCATATTTGATCTATTCGCAGGCGAAGTAGAACGCAGGTTTTTGAAGCGGATATTACCTACAACTACGTCTCCGGCGTTTGTATTTTCAATGGCGTTACCTTTAGCTGCCCAGTAATTTGCTGATGGCATTGTAGTAATTACATTGCCAAATCCTATCGAATCACGAACCAATATTACTCTTCCTTCTTCATCAACCGATAGTACCTTCTGGTTTGGTCGTCCGGCTGGCGAATTACTTGTAAGGCGCTTAAATTGTATCCCACTCAGGTTTTCAACTTTACTATCAATAGTAAGTGCGCTTCCGGCTTGGCGGGTATTGATACCCAAGTAGCCTCGTGCCAGGTCTCCATATATCAGAGGGTCGTTTGAGGATCCATTCTCAATATAAAGTTTATTATTACCTGTTTCGTTGGCACCAGAGTTATTTCCTAAAAAAATATTTCCATCGCCTGTCGATTTCTGCCCTGCTTGTGTACCTATGGCTATGTTTTGTGACCCAAGGTTGTTATAAAATAATGAACTTGTACCTATTGCTATGTTGTCGCTACCGGTCTGGTTATTAGGTAAAGCCTGATAACCTACGGCTACGTTGTTTAGGCCTGAGCTAACTTCATGCAAAGCATATGCCCCGATAGCCACCGAGTTGAAGCCCTGGCTTCGGTAACCTGCCCTATAACCAAAATACGTATTACCAAAACGATAGTCGAGAAAGCCCGAGCGGAAATTATTTACTCTGAAAGCTAAAGACGTAGTGTCGGTAGTGCCTAAGAAATGAAAGTCTGAATTTGTGCCTGCATTACCATTAGTACCCCAGCTGGCATCGTTTGCAGCGGCATCTGTTCGCAGAGATTTGCCGATGTTGTTTGCTGATAAACTTTTCCATTCTGAGCCATCAAAGTAATAAAAACCTGCCAAAAAATCGGTTTGATAAATCATTAACCCGGTTGCAGGGCTCACAATGTTGCCTCGTTGGGCTAAGGTCATACGAGGAATTAGTAAACCTTTGGTAGTTGAAGAAAGGTCTAAGAGTGCCGACTTATTAGGGTTCGTTGTTCCAATGCCAACGTTTTCAGAGCCTGGGGCCTGAGCCATTAAAGTGAAAGCACTTAAAAGTAGAAACATGAGCGTCCCGAGAAAAGAACGGTGTCTCTTTGCGTGTAAATTAAATCCTGACATTGTGTAAACGTTAATTATGGCTAACTTTATTTTAGTAAGAGGGGTTGGTTCGTGTCGCCAACAACTTTTTAGTTTCAAATAGTATGCCAAAAAATCAGTTATGAAAACTTTGATTGTAAATAGTTGATAATGAGATACTTGCATTTTTAATGTGTCAGGGGTTAAAGGCGTGCGTGAAAAGTAAGGAAATAAATTAATCTTTAAAATATTTTTTTTGCTATTTATGTGCTTTACTTAAGCTTTTAAAGGAGATATTGTTCAAATATTTCTCGAAATAGTTATAGAAAAGAATAATGTTTTGATAAAATTACTTTTAGCAGAATAATCATTATATACTAATAACAATTAAAATTTGGGAGAAGTAAATAAAACTAATTACTTTTGCGGTAGAACAATACAACCCTTGATTAAATTATTTTTATTTTAATTCTAAGCCAAAATAAAGTACCTATATTAAGATGAAACGAATTGCAGTTTTTACCTCTGGTGGTGATGCCCCGGGCATGAATGCTTGTATTAGAGCGGTAGTGCGGGGAGCTATATATCATGGATTAGAGGTATTTGGTATCAGGAGAGGATATAGTGGAATGATTGCAGGAGATATTTTTCCGATGACATCGCAGTCTGTAAGCAATATTGTACAAAGAGGTGGAACCATGCTGAAATCGGCCCGTAGCAAAGAATTTATGACTCCGGAAGGAAGAAAGAAAGCCTACGAGAATCTGATGAACGCAGGTATTGAAGGCCTTGTGGCTATTGGAGGGAACGGAACATTTACAGGTGCAGAGGTTTTTTATAACGAATATGAACTCCCGACAGTAGGTTGCCCTGGTACTATTGATAACGACCTTTACGGAACCGACTATACTATTGGGTTTGATACAGCCGTAAATACAGCGCTTGAAGCCATTGATAAAATACGTGATACTGCCGACTCACACGACCGTGTATTCTTTATTGAAGTAATGGGCCGTGATTCTGGCTATATCGCCATTCAGTCGGGTATTGGCGGTGGTGCCGAAATTGTAATGGTACCGGAAACACATACACCGCTGAAAAAAGTAGTAAGCACATTGAAAGATGGCTGGACTCGCTCAAAGTCTTCTTCGATTGTAGTAGTAGCCGAAGGCGACGAAGAAGGTCATGCTACTGATATTGCCGAAAAAATTAAAACGCAGGTTGCCGATAAACTAGATATTCGTGTAACAACCCTGGGCCATATTCAAAGAGGGGGTTCTCCAACAGCTTATGACCGTATTCTGGCAAGCCGTTTGGGACTAGGGGCAGTAGAAGGCCTGATAAAAGGGAACAAAAACGTGATGGCTGGAATAGTAAATAATGAAATGGTATATACACCATTTATTGATACCATTAAAAAACCGAAGCCAATCCATGATGATTTGCTGAGAATGGTGCATATTTTAAGCCTGTAATCGTACCAAACGAATAATATGTTTGTCCTGACCGAATCTTACTCTATTGCCAATCATTTTTTGGCAGAGCTACGTAACCAAGAAACACAGAAAGACGCTATGCGATTCAGAAAGAATATGGAGCGTCTGGGTGAAATCTTTGCTTATGAAATCTCTAAAACCTTGACATATCAGAATTGTGATGTGCCAACACAGTTAGGAGCGAAACTTACGCAGCAGATTTCGCAACAAGTGGTTCTGGTTACTATTCTTCGGGCAGGCTTACCGCTACATCAAGGCTTATTGAATTTTTTCGATAAAGCCGAAAATGCTTTCATTGGCGCCTACCGTGGCAAGCATGATGATAAAGAATCTTTTGAAATAGAGATGGACTACATCACGAGCCCTGATATTCAGGATAAAGTCTTGATTATCAGTGACCCGATGTTAGCTACCGGAAAATCTATCGAAAAAGCTTATCATGCCATGCTTCGCTATGGGATTCCGGCCAAAACTCATATAGTATCTACTATTGCCAGCCGTAGAGGTGTGCGTTTCATTAAAGCACGCTTGCCTCAATGCCGTTTATGGATAGGCGATATTGACGAAGACATGAACAGTAAATCGTATATCGTACCAGGCTTAGGCGATGCAGGCGACCTAGCCTATGGCGGAAAAGTATAAGAATTTGTTGTGGAGAGATATTTAAAGTTGTGAAATAATAATCACTCACTCACTCACTAATTCACTATTTCGGCCTATCTAAAGTAGCTCTTAGCTGGTATTTTAATACTACTTTCTTGCCCGAAATGTTTTCTAGTATCGGTTTCAGAACCAGATTGGCGTTTTTTCGGGTCTGCTCTAATATCCCCATATCTAGTGCCGATTGTTTAATTTTTTCCTGCGCACTGCTATAAGCCTCATTCAATAAGGCTTGTTCGTTCATAAAAGCATATTGCGTATCGTAAATCCTGGAATGCTGATGGTCTATGCTATAATGGCAAAGTTCAGGGTCAGGTAAGTGTACAACCAAAGTATCGTCTTTAGTGGCAACGTCTTCGGCTCGTACTTTTGTGAGGTCAATACAGCCAATGGCATTGCCTTGCACAATCAGAACGGCTTTGGGATTAGGCAGATAGGTGAACTTTAATTCTTGCTCTACTACATCACGAAAGGTAAAATTTGCCAGTTCGATTTTGCCTAAAGCCGACATTTCTTTCAAAACTATGTTATGGGTAGTTTTAGTGTCTTCCATTCGGAAAGGATTGAAAGAATGCAGTTTCTCCCAAAGGAAAATCGATGCAAAGGCAATAAAGAGTACAATTAATATATTGAGGGGTCTACGAAGCATGGGCTATGATTTTAATCTTCAACAATTAACGACATAACGAAAAAGCATAGCTTTTTAGCCCATGTAAAACCATTTATTTCTTTTTCTCTTTGTCTTTTCTACCAAACAAAGAAAAATGTACATAGCGTTTCGGATTTGCCTGTAAGTCGGCCATTAAAGAGGCAAGATTAGCAGCAGTTTTATCCAGATTCACATAAAGCGAATCGTCGGTAGCTAACTTACCGATTGTTCCTTTCCCTTGATTTATTTCTTTCAGCATAACCTGCAAGCTAGTTACAGAACTATTGAGTTGTGCAACTGTCTGTCCTAAGCGCATTGCATTGAGCGAATCGGCAAAGGTGTTTGTTTTTTGAAGAATAGGCTTTATTTGCGAGTCTAAGTTAGTGGTAAGCCCATTCAGGTTCGATGTAAGCGTTGCAGCATTGGCCGTAATAGCCGAAAGATTTTTTGCATTAGAAGCTACAACTGCATTTACGCCATTGGTAGTCTGATTGGCATTTGCTATCAGAGCTTTTAAGGCTACACCAGTCTGGTCGAATTGCTGAACTATGCTTGTAAGCGTAACAATAAGGGAGTCGGCATTTTTTAAAACTGGCGCTGCTCTCTCGCTTAAGCCACTCATTAAGCCGCCTTCTATTTCACTTTTAAGTGTACCTTCATCTTTCAGCGGTGTACCCGATTGTATCAGTAATTTTATCATTTTACCACCCAACAAACCGTTATCAGATAGTATCGCTACCGAGTTATCATTAACTACAATGTCTCTTTTTATTGCCAACATTACTTTTACCCTGTTTCTGTCTTGCTCAGGCATTACCTCAACTACTCGTCCTATCGTTACACCATTATACATCACAGGATTTGAGGTTTGTAAGCCTTCTACGTTCGAATAATAGGCAAAGTATTCGTTTTCGGTGCGGAAAACATCTAAACCTTTCAAAAAATTAAATCCAAGATAAAAAATTGCAAATGTAACAATGCCCAGCAAACCTACTTTTACTTCTTTTTTCATACTAACTGGTGTGATTTGGTGAATTTAAGAAACGGATAAAAATAAATAACAACAATTCTTACAAAAATACATTTCTAAAATTGTGTTTCAAGGTTTCAGATTTGATATTTATTTTTCGACCTCGTCTTTATAAGTTTTTATAGCTTTTACTATCGCTTCGGCTATTTTCTTGTGTCCGTCTTCGTTTTCTAATATTTTTCTGTCGGTGGCATTAGTCAGGTAGCCTGTTTCTATATAAATGCCTGGCATGGTGGTTTCCCACAATACCTGAAAACCTGCTTGTTTTACGCCTCTGCTCTTGCGGCCAGATTTCTGAAACTGCTTTTCTACCTTCGAAGCCAGATTCAGGCTTTGTCTCATAAACGCATTCTGATAATTGGCCATTTTGATATGCGCTAGCGGAGAACTAGGGTCAAAGTCATAATTTTTTTCATAATTATCCTCTAGCAAAATTACGCTGTTCTCTCGCTTGGCCAGTTCCAGATTTTCTTCTGTTTTATGAAGCCCCATTGTGTAGGTTTCAGACCCATATATTTTTGACGAATACGGGTTGGCATTCACATGAATACAGATAAACAAGTCAGCCTTGTGCTTGTTAGCAATCGTACCACGCTCATGTAGCGGAATAAAAACATCTTTTTTGCGGGTATATACTACTTTTATGCCCTCGTCTTCAAGTAGTTTTCCTACTTTGAGTGTAATACTAAGAGCAATATTTTTCTCTTTTAATTTACCATGACTTGTACCAGGGTCTTTACCACCGTGCCCGGCGTCGAGTACAATAGTTTTTATCTTACTTCGCTGTGCTTCTGCCGAAGCAAAAGCAAAAAGCGCAATAAATAGGACTTTAAGAAATTTTAACATGATTTTACAGGCAAACGTTCTGTCTATAGTATTAATAAGCTAATTTTGTGCCATGACTTATCGTTATAGACATTATTAGAACGAATTTGTTTACAAAAGTACTATTTTTGAACTTAATAAAATATGAACTTTTGGTAAACTACTCATAATTTCGTGAGTAAGTCGCTAGTTTCGTAGGTATAATTTTTAAATTTCACAATCGCTTGAAGTTTTTCCTCATAGTCAGTTGTTTGTTTTTTAGTATTTCAGCCTTTGCACAGTTTCCGTCGATTGACCCTCTTCGGCGTGCAGGTGGTGGTAATAACGGCTTTGGACAACCGCTTCCTGAAAATACCCGAAAAGCCCGAACGGTAGGCAATAAGCTATTTGCCGAAAAACAAGATACCGTAAAGGTAATTATTGCTGATTCGTTGAAGAGCAAAGATAGTAGCCTTCAATCAACAGTAAAATATACTGCACAAGACTCGACCGTGATGGAGGTCGATGGCAAAACCGTACATCTTTATGGGCAGGCTAAAGTTACTTATGGAGACATAGAGTTAGAGGCCGATTATATAAAGCTAGATTGGGGCAAAAACGAGATTTTTGCTCATGGTTCGCCCGATACTACCAAGCAAGGCGAAAAAGTAAAAGGGAAACCCATTTTTTCGCAGGCTGGCGATAAATATAATACCGATACTATCAGGTATAATTTTAAATCCCGGAAGGCCATTATCAAAAATATTGTAACCCAGCAGGGCGAAGGTTTTGTGCAAGGAGAGAAAGTAAAAAAAGACCCCGACGATAATCTCTATCTGGTTCATGCCAAATATACTACCTGTAACCTAAAAGAGCCCCATTTTCATATAGCTGCACGTAAAATCAAACTGGTTAATAAAAAACAGGTTATATCAGGCCCTTTCAATTTTGTTTTGAGTGGTATTCCTTTGCCTATTGGGCTACCCTTTGGTTTTTTTCCTGTGCCTAAAAAGAAAGAAATTGGTACTTCGGGTATTATTATGGGTTCGTATGGTGAAGAACCCCGAAACCGTGGGTTTTATTTTCGTGATTTTGGTTACTATTTTGCCATTAACGAAAACATCGGTGCTAAAATTCTGGCACAAATTTATTCAAAAGGAAGTTTTGGTGTAGGTATCCAGTCAAGCTATTCAAAACGCTACAAATATTCGGGTAACCTCAGTTTTCAGTATAACTACAATAAACCCGTAGCCGAAGTTGTTGACCCTACCACGACGCAAACCAGTGCCAAAGATTTTAGTTTGAGTTGGTCGCACTCACCTGCCAACAAACGCCCCGATAGAAGCTTTTCTTCATCAGTAAATCTTAGAAGTAACGGTTTCAACCGTAATAACGTAAATACTGTTGATGTAAGTAATTACCTGAGTAGCACCTCAAACTCATCAATTCAGGTTGGGCGCACATTTGCTCAGAAAGTTGTAACAAGTGCAGGCTTGAATATCTCGCAGAACTTTACAACAGGCCAGATGGATGCTGCTTTAAACTATAGTATAGGTTTAAATCAGTTTAACCCTTTTGTACCTGAGAAAAAAATGATTGGCCGTTGGTTTGAGTCGTTCAGGGTTGGTTTAAACGTAAGTGGGGGATATCAGGCTACTAACAGCAAAGTAAACAGTATCACAAGTTATTCAGAGTATAAAATTGTGCGCCAGTTAGGCGATGGAACTTATCAGTCTATTGAAACCAAACCATTGACTAACGAAGAAATAAGATTGCGTGATGCAAATCCTTTGACCTTGTCGCCTGCTGAACGAGAATTACAGAAAGCTTTACAGGAGAGATTGAACAACGTAAGAAAAATAAATAGCCTAGATGCACTAGGCGATATATTGGCCGATGGACAGTTCCGTACTACTTACTCTATCCCGATTACTTTACCTAATTTCAAGATTGCACGTTATATCAACTTTACACCTAGTGTATCATTAAGAGGTGATATTTTTACACAGTCTTTGGAGTATAAATATATTGAAAGCGAGAATGCTGTGAAAATAGATACTTTACGAGGTTTTTTTCCTACTTATCAGACCTCCGTTTCGGGTAGTATGAATACCCGTGTATATGGTACTTATCAGTTTAAAGGCAAGGGGCGTTTACAAGCTATCAGGCATACGCTGGCACCATCAATCAGCGTAAGTTATGCGCCAGACTTTACCTCACGCCTTTTTGACTATAAAAAAGTTCGTATCGATGAAGTAATTGATTCTATTACAGGAGCAGTAACCAGCACAGAACTAAAAAGACTTTTGCCTAGATACCCAACATTAGGTGCTTCGGCCGGCGCATCGGGGAGTATCGGCTTTAGTTTAACTAACCAGTTAGAGGCAAAAATCAGGTCTAAGTCAGATACTGCCGCTAAGGCCTTTGAAAAAATATCTTTGTTAGATAACCTCGGTATCAATGCAAGCTATAACCTTTTAGCATTGGGTGATTCGATGAATCTATCGAATATCAACATAACCGCTAATACCAACTTATTTAAAAACTTAATTAATATTAACGTTTCGGGTAGTTTAGACCCATATTATTATAAACTGGTAGGCAATAAGGAGATAGACGATCTAAATCCTGCGGGTCGTATTACTCGTTTTTATAAAATAAGTCAAGGGAAATTTAGCTTAGCGAATCTGGCAACTTTGCGCTCGGCAAACGTGGCTATTGCCACCAGATTGTCGCCCGAAACTTTCGATAAATCAAAAGCTAAACCAAGAGAGACAAAATCGAATGACCCGGGCATGGAAGCTATGAAGAAATTTGTTGCGGCTAATCCTGAATTATATGTCGATTTCTCGATTCCCTGGACTTTAAGTTTGAGTTATAACCTTAACTACTCAAAACAAGGCTTAGCCAATGCCCAGATAACACAGGCGCTTACCGTACAGGGCGATTTCAGCCTTACACCTAAATGGAAAATTGGCTTTAATACAGGCTGGGATTTTCAGTTTAAAGCCGCTACACTGACAAACATTAGTTTGCACCGGGAATTACACTGCTGGGATATGAGCTTTAACTGGACACCTATTGCCGGCAATAACCTGCGGTCGAGCAACTACTCTTTTGATTTGCGAGTGAGAAGCTCACTATTACAAGAGTTAAAAGTGAGCCGTCGCCGCCAAACTTACGGGCAAGGTGGGTTCTAAGGTATTTTAAAAAGCACTTAACATGATACTGATTGCAGATAGTGGTTCAACCAAAACAGATTGGCGTATTATAGATAGAAGTATTGTTGTAAGCGCAACTCAAACGCTTGGTTTTAACCCATATTATCAGGATTCTGATTCGATAGCTGCCGAACTTCAAGCTAATTTACTGCCCCATTGCAAAGGTAAAATTACACAGGTTTTTTATTATGGTACAGGCATTACCAATGCCGAGAAAGCCGAGGTATTGCGCACCGCCATACTGAAAGTTTTTAGCGAAATTGCGCATATTGATGTACAAAGCGATGTATTAGGCGCAGCAAGAGCAGCGTGCGGACATCAAGCAGGTATCGGTTGTATTTTAGGCACGGGCTCTAATTCTTGTTATTTCGATGGCGAAAAAATCGCTTTTCAAGTTCCACCGCTAGGGTTTTGGTTGGGTGATGAAGGGAGTGGAGGTCATCTTGGAAAATTGTTGCTGTTGGCGTATCTGCATAAAGAAATGCCAGCTAATATCCGATTGCTATTTGAAGAAAAATATGGAGTAATGGATAGACTGATGGTATTAGATAATGCTTATCATAAACCATTCCCGAACCGATATTTCGCTTCGTATGCCAGATTTATACATGAGAATATTCATGATACTTTTTGTTATGGTTTAGCCACTCAATCTTTTAGCTTGTTTTTTGAAAAATATATTCTGAAATACCCTATGTGTTTTGATGTAAAGCTAAACTTTGTAGGTTCTATTGGGTTTTACTACAAACAGATTTTGGCAGAAGTAGCTGAAAATAAAAAACTAAGTATCGGAAATATTTTAGCAAGTCCAATTGATGGATTAGTGAAATATCACACCGAAACGATTTAAAACTATTGTACGAAATGTCTAACCCTATACCTTATTTAGTTTTACTTACGGCTATGTATGTAGCCGGCATGATAGGTTTAAATATCCCGCTGACATCGCAATTGTTTCAATGGTTAACACCTTTTAACCTGCTTGCTTCTTTGGGAATTCTGCTCTATTTTCAAAAGCAATGGAATCGGCCTTTTATTATCTTTTGTGTCATTGCTTTTCTGACAGGCTATTTTGTTGAACTGGCAGGTGTAAAAACAGGTATGATATTCGGTCAATATCAATACGAAACTACGCTTGGTTTTAAGGTATTTGATGTGCCGCTTATGATAGGTGTAAACTGGCTTTTATTGATTTATTGCGTAGGGAGTTCTTTAACGTCGTTAGCCCAACCTGTTTATATTAAAGTAATTTTGGGAGCTTTAATAATGATGCTACTCGATATACTAGTTGAACCGGTAGCCATTCGCCTCAATATGTGGTCTTGGACAACCGCAGTGCCTCCACTTCAGAATTACATTGCTTGGTTTATTGTTTCTGCGTTTTTGTTAACTTTGTTTAATGTTTTAAAATTCAGGAAAGACAATCCGATTGCCCTCTGGCTGCTTATTTTACAGATTGGGTTTTTCGGTATTCAAAACTTTATTTATTAATCTATTTGCCCCACTAAATCAATGACTATAGATTCACATCAACATTTCTGGTATTATAATGCAGTAGATTATGCATGGATTGATGAATCAATGAAAGCAATTCAGCGTGATTTCCTGCCTGCCGACCTCGAACCTGTTTTGCAGAAAAACGGCTTCGATGGCTGTGTATTGGTACAGGTAAACCAAACCGAACAAGAGAATCATGATTTTTTGAAATTCGCTAATCTTTATGATTTTATTAAAGGAGTAGTAGGCTGGATTGATTTACGAGCTGAAAACCTGGAAGAACGCCTGAACTATTTTAAGCAGTTTGATAAACTGAAAGGTTTCAGACACATAGTGCAAGGCGAACCCGTAGGCTTTATGCAGCAAGATAGCTTTATAAAAGGCATAAAAAAAATAGCTGATTTTGATTATACCTATGATATTCTTATTTACCCAAAGCAATTGAAAGATGCGCTGCATCTGGTGCGCGAATGCCCTGCTAATAAATTTGTGATAGACCATATTGCCAAGCCTGATATTAAAAATCAGGAGGTAAACAGATGGTCGAACTACATCAAAGAAATTGCCCAGCACAGTAATGTGTATTGTAAGGTTTCGGGCATGGTAACCGAGGCAGACTGGAACAAATGGAAGAAAGAAGATTTTTATATTTATCTCGATTGGGTACTGGAGTTTTTTGGTACTGACAGAATCATGTATGGGTCTGACTGGCCAGTGTGCTTGGTAGCAGGTGCTTATGAAGAACAGTTGTCTATCGTGCAATCTTATTTCGATAAACTCACTAAAACCGAAAAAGACAAGCTTTTTGGCGAAAATGCTGTCCGTTTTTATGGTTTATAACAACAAAATAACGCAGAAAAAGAGTTTTCTCCGTTTGACTTTTGTAATTTTGGTGCTTAATTAATCTCCTTAAAATCATATAGGTTTTAAAACCGACATTGCTTGATGAAAATTTCTATTGTTACTGCCGCTTATAATTCTGCCGCAACTATTCGTGATACTATTGAGAGTGTACTTTCGCAAGACTACCCCGATATTGAATACATAGTAGCCGATGGTGCTTCAAAAGACGGTACCGTAGAGATTCTGAAATCGTACGGCGACAGAATCAAATGGGTATCAGAGAAAGACAGTGGTATTTATGAAGCGATGAGTAAGGGCGTAGCAATGGCAACCGGAGAGGTAGTTGGTATTATGGGCTCAGATGATTTCTACCCTGATAATCAAGTAATCTCTAAAGTAGCTAAGGCTTTTAAAGAATCAAAAGCGGATTCGGTTTATGGAGATTTATACTATGTGGATAGTGAAGATGTAAATAAAGTAGTACGTAACTGGAAATCAGGTAAATATAATAAAAACCGTTTCCTGACAGGTTGGATGCCTCCGCACACAGCCTTTTTCTTGAAGAAGTCAGCCTATGATGCCTATGGTTTATATGATACTTCCTTCAGAAGTGCTGGCGACTATGAATTGATGCTCAGGATGTTGTACAAACACAATGTTTCATCATATTATATACCGGAAGTTTTAATGAAAATGCGTACAGGTGGTACTAGCAATGCCTCATTGAAAAACCGTATTAGAGCTAATAAAGAAGACCGCAGAGCGTGGGATATGAACGGACTTAAACCCCGTTGGTATACCATTTATGCCAAACCGCTATCAAAAATATTCCAGTGGATTATTAAGTAAATTCCCTTGTCTGAACTTTGCCCCGGCAAAGTTCAGACAAAAAATCATTCAACAGAAAGTACCTTATAATTCTTCCCTCTAAATTCAAAAGTATCGTTTTCTGTTTTGCCCATCAGTATCTGTCCGATGGGTGCTTGTGGTGAAATAACCATAATATTCTTTCCATTCAGTGCTACTACGCCTGCCCCAACAGCCACAAAGAAATCGCCCATAGTAGTTTTAGCCAAAGCCCCCAGACTAACATTTACGTGAACTATTTGAGGATTTATTTTTTCAAGTATTAGTCTTTCCTGATGTGCCTGTTCATACATACGCCCGTTCATTTCACGGTCTAACTGGCCCATTGCACGGGCAGTTTCGTATTTATCTCCTGCCGAACTTTTACCCTCTTCGTTGGCCGAATTTTTAGCAGCTTCCATGGCCTGCCAAGAGGTATCCATGCGTTTTTCTATAATTTCTTTTACTTTTTCTAGTATCTCTGCTTTCATAAATCAAAATCTACAATGTATCCGATATGGCGTTTATGCCCCCTGCAAAGTTAAGCAGATTAGTATAACCGTATTTCGTTTTTAGTAATTCAATTGCTCTGCGGCTCCTGATTCCGCTTTGGCAATGCACAACCACAGTTTTATCTGTACTTATTTTCGGAATATGTTTTTCTAGTTCCGAAAGTGGCATTAACTCTCCGCCTATATTATAAATGTCAAACTCATGCTTTTCTCTTACGTCAATTAACTGAATAGCTGATTTTCCATGAGGCTTAGCTAATAAATCAAGATACTGTTCGTATGTTATTTCACTATCTTCATAAGCAGGTGCAAGACTAACTCCGCAGAATGCTTCATAATCTATTAATTTTTCAATGGCTGGTGCATCTGGTATCTTCGGAATTTTAAGGGTTCGGCTTTGCATCGATAAAGTATCAAGCATCAATAATTTACCCGCCAGTGGTTCTCCTATTTCGGTGATAGCCTTAATGGCCTCTAGTGCCTGCATAGAACCTATAATGCCCGGTAATACGCCTAACACGCCCGCCTCGGCGCAATTAGGCGCTTGCTCAGGTGGGGGAGGAGTCGGGAATAAATCCCGATAAGTAGCTGAACCCTTATAGTTAAACAAAGCCACTTGCCCTTCGAACCGATGAATAGCGCCATAAACAAAAGGTTTGTTCAATAGAACACAAGCATCATTTACCAGATACCGTGTCGGGAAATTATCAGTGCCATCAATTACTATATCATAATCTTTAATAATATTGAGCGCATTATTTGCCGATAACCTAAGTTCGTATTTGATAATCTCAACAAAAGGATTCAGCGCTTGCAGGCGTTTTTCTGCTTCGGTCAGTTTACTCATGCCCACTTTATCTGATGTGTAAAGCACTTGCCTTTGCAGGTTACTTGTGGCAATTGTATCGTCTTCTACAATGCCCAATGTACCCACACCAGCCGCCGCCAGATACAGAAGTATAGGGCTGCCTAATCCTCCACATCCTATCACTAATACTCGGGCCTGCTTTAGTTTTTCCTGCCCCTGCAGCCCAAATTCAGGTAAAAGAATTTGTCGGTCATAACGCCTGATTTCTTCTATACTCAATGCCATGTTAAAAATTCTTAAATTAAGCAGTAAATTAATATTTTTTATAGTTTTTTTTCTATCAACTCCAATTTTTCGGGTAAAAGTACGTTTATTTGTTACTCTTAAACAAATTTAAAAAAAACAGTTTTTCTAAAAATGAAGAAAATCATAGTTGCTCTTTCAGTTAGCATATTTACCGCACATTTTGCTGTAGCACAAACTTCTAAAACCCCTGTAAAAAAGACACCAACCCCTGCGGCAAAAGCGCCAGTAACAAAACCTTCGGCAACTGTAAGCACAAGCACAACATTGAAAAATACGATGGACTCATTGAGTTATGCTATCGGAATGAACATTGCTGCTAACCTGAAGCAACAAAATATAAAATGCAATACAGAAATGCTTGCACAAGCAGTGAGTGATGTATTGAATGGCAAAACAACAATTTTAGAACCGGGTGCTGCCAACGCATATATTCAAGGCTATTTTCAGAATGAAAGCATGAAAAAAGCAATGGCTAACCAAAAAGCAGGTGAAGCATTTTTGGCTGCTAATAAAACGAAAGCAGGCGTAGTAACATTGCCAAGTGGTATGCAGTATCTGGTAATGAAAGAGGGTACCGGGCCAAAACCTGTATCAACTGATAAAGTAAAAGTGCACTACCACGGTACATTAACCGATGGAACAGTTTTTGACAGTTCGGTAGAAAGGGGCGAACCAGCAGAGTTTGGTGTAACCCAGGTAATACAAGGTTGGGTAGATGCCCTTCAACTAATGCCGGTTGGCTCAAAATGGAAATTATTCATTCCGTCAAACCTGGCTTATGGCCCACAAGGCCCGCCAAGCATTGGCCCGAATCAGGTGTTGGTTTTTGAAGTTGAATTATTAGACATAGTAAAATAAAGTAAAGAAGCGTTGTAGGAAAAGGTGGTGAAACAGGCAAGGTATCTTTTGATAATTGTTAATAATTTAGTAACTTACTTACAATTAGCGGCTTAAGCGTATAATTTTTAAAAGTATTTTTAAATTAAACTCTCCTTTAGGGGATAGGGTTATTATGTTGGAAATTATGAAAAAAATATTAGTCCTATTCACCCTGACCGGGTTGTTTGGATGCTTTGAGAACAAAGCTCAAAACAAAGTAGCTACTAATGTACCAACTTATGGTTACAAAGAGCTGATACCTACACGCACACAAGAACAAGTTGAACAGTTTGCAACACAGTTTTTGAGTTATCACCATTATCAGAAGTTCAAACTAGATGATAATTTTTCCTCAAAAGTGTGGGATAATTTTCTCAAAGATGTAGACGGAGGCCATTCGTATTTTACAGAGGCCGACGTAGAATCTTTTGAGAAGTACCGCAATGGTATTGATGAAGATTTATTAGAAGGTGATTTGACCGCCCCTTTTGAGGTGTTTAATCTGTTCAGGCTGAAATACAAAGACCGCCATGATAAAATAATGGCTTTGCTTAACAAACCTTTTGATTTTACTGTAGATGAAACTGTTGAAGTTGACAGAGAAAAAGCATCATGGGCAAAATCGGAAGAAGAGCTTGATGAAGTGTGGCGCAAAATTGTAAAAAGCCAGGTACTAGATTTAAAACTAAGTGGTAGTAAAGATAGTGCTATTGTAGCAACACTAAAAGACCGCTATCAACGTTGGGAATCGAGAATTGCCAAATGGCGCTCGGAAGATGTATTTCAGACCTTTATGAATGCATTCTCTGAAAGTATCGACCCTCACACCAATTATATGATTCCGAGTACGGCAGCTCAATTTAATATCGAAATGAGTCAGTCAGTAGAAGGAATTGGTGCTTCGCTGAAAAACGAAGGTGATTACGTAGCCATTGCAGAAGTGATTCCGGGTGGACCATTGTTTAAAAATGGTAAAGCCGTGAAAAACGACCGCATTGTGGCAGTAGCACAAGGCGATAATAGCGCATGGCAAGATATTGTAGGTTGGTTGACCGACGATGCCGTGAAGCTAATAAGAGGTACAAAAGGAACAGTGGTGCGTATTCGTCTATTACCGGGTGATGCCCCTGCTGGTGGAACTACAAAAGAGTTAAGATTGGTACGTGAAAAAGTGAAGTTGGAAGAAGCCGTAGCCAAAGGTGAAGTTGTGCCATTTAAACACAATGGCAAAGATTATAAACTTGGTGTAATAGATATTCCGATGTTTTACCGTGACTTTGAAGATGCTCGCAAAGGTGGCGATTTCCAAAGTACTACCAAAGACGTAAAAAGATTCCTGAGCGAGTTTAAAAACAAAGGTGTAGAAGGCGTTATAATTGACCTGAGAAACAATGGCGGTGGCTCGTTGACAGAGGCAATTAACCTAACAGGGTTGTTTATTACCAAAGGACCGGTAGTACAACGCCGTGATAACAACGGAGGTGTTGATGTAGAAAGCGATACTGACCCTGAATTGGTTTATAACGGGCCATTGGTGATTCTTCAAAACCGTTTCAGTGCTTCGGCATCTGAGATTTTTGCAGGTGCAATTCAGGATTACAAACGTGGGGTTATTGTAGGCGAAAAATCTTTCGGAAAAGGTACTGTGCAACAACTGGTAGACCTTGACCAATTCTTATTATCGCCACGTACAGCTTCTACTGATAAAAAAGCATCAGCCAATGTTGGATTTGACCAAAAAGAGAAATATGGTCAGTTGAAACTTACTACCGAGAAATTCTACCGTGTTACAGGTAATAGTACTCAGCGCAAGGGCGTTTCGGCAGATATTAATCTTCCGACTCCTTTTGACCCTGAAGAAATGGGAGAAAGTTCTCAACCGGCAGCTTTGCCATTCGACCAGATAAACTCGTCTAATTATGAGAAAACCAACATCATTAACGATAAGCTTATCGGTAAGCTACAGGAAAAATACAACGAACGCCTTAACTCTGACCCTGCCATGAAACAATTGGTAGAAGATTTGGCTGAATATCGTAAAATAAAAGATATAACTGTGGTTTCGTTGAACGAAGCAAAACGTAAACAAGAGAGAGAAGAGCACGAGAAACACAGAAACGCCGTGAATAAACTAAGTACAGGAGAGAAAGACGGCAAAGACCGTGACCTGATACTAAGCGAATCGGAAAGAATCTTGTGTGATTTAATCACGATAAAATAATTGAGCTATTAGCTTAATGAAAACGAGTTATGCAGTGATGTATAGCTCGTTTTTGTTTATAGGAGTATAGTTCAGGTTGCATTTAAAGAAGATATTCTACCATTTCTCCATGTCCAGTTCTGGACAAAATCTGTCCGTTTCTGGACAGCCTATTTAATCTATTTATACCAAATATTCACTAAAACGGGCCCAAAAGGTCATTTTTTATAAATGGCATACTATTTGATTTACAAAATTGTATGAAATAAATTAGTCTTACATATTTATGAGAAAAACAATATTAGGAGAGCTAGAAGAATTGGTGTTACTGATAGTTGCCTCGAGCACCGAAGAGGTGTATGGTGTGCCTGTAATGGAGGAACTCCAACAGCAAACCGGGCGAGATTTTACTATTAGCGCAGTGCATACTACGCTTTACCGACTTGAAGAAAAAGGTTTTCTGTCGTCTTCGGTTGGTGGGGCTACTGCCGAAAGGGGAGGGAGGCGTAAACGTCTATTTGCACTAACAGCCGCCGGGGGTAAAGCATTGCTGGAAATTCAGGAAATGCGTAACCGTTTATGGCAGTCTATTCCACAAAATAAGCTTCAATTACTCATTCCGAATCAAAGTATTGAAAAGTAATATAAATTTCTATGAAAAAGCAACAAGAATCCTCCTCTCAACACAAACAACAGCCTCCTCGTTGGGCTGACAAGCTTTTAGAATGGTTTGTAGCGCCACACCTACTAGAATATGTACAGGGCGATCTACACGAAGATTTTTACAACCAGGTTTCCAAGGTTGGTCTAAATAAAGCCCGACGAGCGTATATCTGGGCAGTAGTACATTGCCTTACGCCTTTCTTTATAAAGCGAAAAAAGACCGAATACAGCTATAGTTATAACAAGCAATCTCATAAATCTCCTTTATTTACTCACATGTTATCAAGCTACTTTACCATCGCATTTCGGAATTTATGGCGACACAAGGCTTTTACGGCCATTAATATTGTCGGCTTGGCTCTTGGGCTGGCAGTATGCCTGTTGATAGTATTATTTGTATCACACGAATCTAGTTATGACAGTTACCATATTGGTTCAGACAGAATGTATCGGATGACCATGAATTTCAGGATGGATGGTAAAGACATGAATTTTGCTTATGTTAGTGAACCCGCCGGGCCAGCTTTGCTAAGAGAATATCCGGGAGTTGAGGCGATTACGCTTTTACGAGATGATAGCGATATGCTTGTTAAAAATGGCAACAGTATATTTAAAGAAGAGAACATTGCATTTGTTGACTCTAACTTCTTCTCTTTTTTTGCACTACCGATGTTGAAGGGCAATGTGACTAATGTACTTACTGAACCTAGAACATTGGTTATTACAAAAACAACTGCAAGGAAATATTTTGGCGACGCCGACGCAATTGGAAAAACCTTAGAAATGGGCAACTTAGGGCTTTTTAGGGTAACAGGTGTTTGTGAAGATGTGCCTTCTAATACACATTTTCATTATGATATGTTTGGGTCTGTAAAGTCTGTAAATAGAGGTACTAAATGGCTAGCTAGTGGGGCACATACTTATGTGCGGCTTCGTTCGGGGTATTCGGTTCAGCAGTTGGTAGCACAAAGTGAGAAATTGGTAAGTAAATATGCTTCTGCCGAAATCAAGGAGTTTTTTGGAACCAGTTTTTCTGAGTTTCAGCAAAAAGGAAACCGAATGGGCTTCAGTTTTCAACCCATTACAGATATTCACTTGCATTCTAATCTGGAAGACGAACTAGAGGCAAATAGCGATGTGAAGTATATCTACATTTTCTCTGCCATTGCAGTATTTATTCTGTTGCTAGCCTGTATTAATTTCATGAATTTATCTACTGCTGGGTCGGCTGGGCGTTCAAAAGAGGTAGGTATCCGCAAGGTTCTAGGTTCTGTACAAAGTCAGTTAGTGAGTCAATTTCTGATAGAGTCTGTATTACTTACTTTTCTGGCATTAATTCTAGCTTTAGGCTTTGTTGTGTTATTATTGCCCAGCTTCAATGATTTAACAGGCAAATACTTTACACTAAGTGCAATTTTTAACTGGCAGCTACTCTTAGCTGCAATGGGAGCTTGTCTTATCATTGGCTTATTGGCTGGGAGTTATCCCGCCTTTGTTCTTTCATCTTTCAAGCCTATTGCGGTGCTGAAAGGTAAATTGCAGGCTAATCTACGTAGTGGTTGGTTACGCAATAGTTTAGTAACGGGACAATTTGTTGTGTCAATTGGTATTATTATAGCCACTATTGTTGCTAAACAACAATTGCATTTTATACAAAACAAAAAGGTTGGCTTTGATAAAGAACAGGTTTTGGTGCTGCATGATACGCAAGTATTAGGTGATAAATTAAATGCTTTTAAAACCGAATTGTCTGGCCTATCATCTGTCGTTAAGGTATCTTTAGCAGGCTTCTTACCTGCTGGAACGTCTCGCGAGAGCGTAGATGGAATTCAGTTCAGAGACGGTGCTCGAACAGGTACGCATAGAAACAAAAGTTATTTTATTGATGAAGACTACCTACCTACGCTTGGTATTCGCTTGGCGCAGGGGCGCAATTTTGTAAAGTCTTCTTCTGAAAGTTCATCGGTGTTGATAAACGAATCAGCGGCTAAAGTATATGGTTTTAAGAATCCGATTGGTCAACAAATTTCAACAATAGGCGATGGCTCAGAGGGAAGTAAGCGCACTTATACGGTTGTTGGGGTAGTAAAAGATTTTCATTTCGAAAATATGCATCAGAGCATTGCGCCTTTGGTGATGTTTTATGGAGGCGATAATACACAATTGGCATTACGGATTCAGGCAAACGATTTACCTGTTCTTTTAAATAGCATTGAAAAATTATGGAAGGCTGAAACTGATAATCCTTTTGCCTATTCGTTTTTAAACGAAAGATTTAATACCATATATCAATCTGAACAGCGAATAGGTGAGTTATTTAGTGTTTTTGCTGGTTTGGCTATTATAATTGCGTGTCTGGGTTTATTCGGTTTAGCTGCTTTTACTACTCACCAGCGCACCAAAGAGGTTGGGGTTCGCAAAGTCTTGGGAGCCTCTGTGGGCAGTATTGTTACGCTTTTATTGACAAACTATCTGAAATTGATTTTGCTAGCCATTGTTATTGCTTCGCCTATTGCCGGATACACCATGAATCAATGGTTAAAAGATTTTGCCTATAAAGTTGATTTATCATGGTGGGTATTTGCATTAGCAGGAGTAGTAGCTATATTCGTAGCGATTCTGACCGTCAGTTATCAGGCCATCAAAGCAGCCTTGGTAAATCCTGTGAAGAGTTTGCGAAGTGAATAGTATTTGTTTTCAATGAAAAAGCACCGTTTTGTGGCGGCGCTTTTTCGTTTATAGACTTTATAATGAATCTTATATAGTAGAATCTGGCTTTGCCGAATCGGCTGGAGGTAGCGGTACTACCTGTTGTTGAGGCTGTGGCAATGGCAGATTAGTTGGTATCTGTGGTTCGTCCAAAAACTCTACATCAACTATAAAATATTTGGTTTCACCATTCCACGGAAAACGGAAAAATTTCTCCTGATATTTTAGCGTTACACGTTCTCCTGTTTTTAAGGCTTGTTGTAGTTTAGGTTTAACCGAATCTAATTTACATGAAAAATCCCAGTAGCGAGGTGTGAGTGTACCGGTTTCACCTGAATAGCCTCCCTCGTTCAGAACACCTTCTAAGGTTTTAAAAACATATCCTCTTTCACTTATTTTCGAGATAGTTCCGGCTCTTTCTCCACTTGAATAATATCCAGCAGTAAGATAATAGAATATTCCCAAGACTACCAATAATAATACTATAAGAAAAATTCTAAGTTTCATTGTGTTATCGTTTATGTGAGTTTATGATGCAAATGAAACGATTTTTGAGAGAATTGCAAAAATTATGAGGTCAATATTAAATGAAATTGAAGCGTAAATTAAGCCCGATATTGTAAGGGCGTATCTTTAGATAGTTGTTAGCATCGAACGATTGCGAAAGACTATATCTGAAAGTAGGCTCAATCCAGATAGATTTTCCACCTTTCACTGGGTAAGATAAACCTACTGACGCATTTACATAATATCCAAAATCTTTATTGTTAAGCACGTGTACGGCTTCGGCGCCTGCTATGGCATAGACTTTGGTTTTTTTCTGGCTTACCAGATACGCATTATCTACTTTTAAACCAAGGGTTTGTAAAAACTGGCTCTGTGCTACTTTCTCGCCTATACCTACTAGCGTATAAGAGCCATTATCGGCCGTTTGTACCTCATACTCACCACTATTTATTTCATAGTTAGCCCACTGTTGTACACCTGTATAAGTGCCTGAAACACCGATTGAAAAACGGTTTGATAGTGGTTTCATAGCTCCAGCTCTGAGTTGCACACCCAAGCGTTGGTTGTCTATTGCATCAAGGCGGCCAACTTGTTGAATATATGCATTGTTTTGAGGCAAAACAGTAAATGCCTGGTAGGTTTGTAAAGGCATAAAGCTAGCCGAAAATACAGTTTGGCGGTATTGTTTCGGCTCTTTTTCCTGAAAAGGTTTTTCTGCGTTATAAGCAATAGCAGTGAAAGGTTTTCTGATTGCTTTTGGCTGAAATGCTTTACCTGATAATTCCTCTAATTTTAAGTCTGTTTCTGTTTTGTTATCGGTATTAGCATTAGCCAACGTACTCTCATCATCAGTAATTTTTTGATTACTGTCAGAATCTGAAACAGGAGGCTTATTGGCTGAGTCTACTTTCTTTTTGTTACTGGTATTATCTTTAGCCAATAAAGGTGCCGTATTACCTGCTTTAGTGTTTGCTTTATTGCTGATAGTTTTGTTTCTATCTGATACACCATTTTTATCTGTCGGTGTATTAGCAGCTATATTATCATTGCTTGGTGCTGCTGTTTGCGCATCAATTGTTTTTTCTGATGCTTGTGGGGTAGACTCGTTGGCTTTATTTCCGTTAACTGATGGCTGTGCTGTTGATTTTTTATTGCTATCTTTAGTGGCGGTCATATTTGCGGTTTCGTTGTTGTTTAGCAACCACCATAAGCTACCCAATAACAGCACAAGGCCAGCGGCAATGCCAATACGGTAGAATAGAGGAACAATAATGCCACGACGGCGTTTTTTAGGCTGAATAGCCTCTTGTATTTTTAGCCAGCTTATAGCTTGCGGCTCTGCTTCGTAATCTTTGAATTTCTGAGCCAGATTAACGCCTGCCTGAATCTTTGCCCATGAGTCATCTTGTGGCTCGGGCTCGTATTCTTTCATGCGTTGGCTGAGGTCTACGCTTGCACGGATTTTCTCCCACGACTCATCCTGAGGCTCAGCCTCAAAATTCTGAAACATCTGCGAAAGTTGCATAGACGCACGAATCTTCTCCCAGGATTCATCCTGAGGTTCGGCTTCGTAGTTATTAAACATTTCCGATAGTTTCTTCTTTATTTCGTCTTCCGCTTGCATATTACATTCCCGAGTGGGGAATACCTCTTTTAAATTTTAAACAGTTACACCCATTTCAATGAGCTTTCTTCTTAAATGTACTTTAGCTCTTGAGAGCTGAGACTTTGATGTACCCTCTGAAATACCTAAAATTTTAGCTATTTCGTTGTGTTCGTAGCCATCAATCAAGTATAAGTTTACTACCATTCTATAGCCGTCCGAAAGTTCGTTAATCAACGAAACAATTTCTTCGTGGCCTAGCTGCGATATAGCGCTTATATCGGCATTGCTCGTATCTTCCAGTACATGATAATCAACAAACTGTCGTTCGTTCGAATTCTGCCTGTAATGGTCAATGGCCGTTCGGATTACCAACGATTTTACCCAATACTCAACCGACTCAGGTTTTTGCAAATCCTGAATTTTATTAAAAACCTTAATAAAAGCCTCCTGAAAAATATCTTCGGCTTCCATAACCGTACGTGCGTACCGACGACAAATACCCAACAACCGACCTTTATAGAGATTATAAAAGGCGGCTTGCGCTCTGGGATCGTTCCTTTGGCATCCAAGTACTAATTCTATCTCATTGGGCATTCTAAAAAGGATTGCAGTGTTCTTAGTAATAACGTTTTAAATAGGCTAGCATTATCTGCCCCGATAACCGCAATACAGGCTTTAGCCTTTTCTTGCCGCCACAAAATTGCCACTAGCATCAAAGCTTAAAATATAAATTTCACTGCCAGCTTTGATAACTAATATATATGAAAACAATTGATTGTCGACATAATTTGTCAGACCCTTCAATAAGATCCAACTGTCATAATAGGTATTAATGTACGCCCTTATATTTTCGGTAATCTCACTTTCTTGTATAAGTTTTGCTACAATTTGCCCTGTATTAAATCTCAACAAGGTTTCTACCACACTCATTACTTTGCCTTTATCATCAAAAGAATAGTTGATGGCGAAGTTATCTTTGATGATAGCCACCCAATAAATGCTTTTGCCTTTATCGGTAATAAGCGAGGTTTGTATATAGTCAAACTCTGTATATCTATCTGTGAGAAGTGTAGTAATTGTTTCAGGTAAGTCTTTGGGCTGAATGGTCTTTATTTCATATTTCCCACTCGATGCTCCCAATGGCCCGCACACCTGCATTCCTTTTATAAATTCGCCGTGTGCATTAAACTGCAACGAAAACTGCTTTCTATTAGCAGTAATCAGAATAAAATAACCTTGCAATTTGGCATTCTGCGAAAACACAATTCCATTTTCGTAGGTCCACTCTGTAAAGTTCAAATTCAGCCCATCAATAATGGGCTGAGGTAAATCTTTTAGGGTCAATAACCGGTATTCCAGTGGATTAAAAGGGGCATTAATGCCTAATGTGCCCCACCTCAGTACATTTCCTTTTTCATCAAAGAGGTATTCAAAGCTTGTGAGTTCTTTGCTTATTACAACCGAGTAAAGTTTAGTACCACCTTGTATAGACACCGCCGCTTTAACAAAACTGTAACCCGAATGCTTACTTTCCAGGTAAGTACTTATAACATTTGGTAAATCTTTTTGCTCAATAAAATAAATTTTAGGTGGGCCACCTGTGCCTATTTGCTGAGCATCTGGTCTATCGTTTGATGCCACCATAACCAGGGTGCCTGTACCATCAAAAATAATGGCTATATCTTTGCCATCGGTAAGCGTAACAATTACTTTGTAGCCTATAACTGTTGTATGATTTAGAGCTAATTGCTGGCATACATTTCTTACAATAGCTCCCGGAAAATTTGTATTTATATAAGTTTTGGCATTGTCGGGTAATTGTACTCCAGTAGCTATTCTATAAGTTTCTGTGATTTTACCTGTATTATTGACAATAGCCGACATGCGGTCAACTTTATACTGAAAATTAGATTCCCATAGCTTGCCTTTTTCAAGCGTCGAAAATTTTATCTGAGTTGCTTCCGGAAAACCCTGCTTAATGGCATTTACTGCCATCTGCGGAACTGCCTCGCCAGGAATCACAACTGGTTGAAGATCTTTCACGCTATCGCAAGCTGAGAAAACACAGCCTACAACGAGTAGGTATATGTAGAGTTTTTTCATCTTTAGCTTTAATATCTTCTAATCGGTTCTAAAATAAAGACGTGGGGCAATAAAATTTGGTTGCATTGAAATCGTTATAAAAACTTTTTTACCAGATAAATCGCAAGATTTAGCAATAGGCTCAGAATTATCATCGTAACAACGGGAAAATAAATGCGGGTATTGCCTTTTTCGTAGCGGATGTCGCCGGGTAGGCGACCAAGCCAGTTTAGTTTGTCAGCAAAGAAATAAACGATGATACCAATTAAAATAACGGCAAGGCCAATGAAGATAAGATATTTTCCTGTGTTTTGATTCATTACTAACTATTTTTGCAGAAAAACCGGATAATTTAATTATGACCCACGAGAAACTCGAAGACGCCCACAAATTTAAGCTTTGGAAGAAGAATTTGGTAGAAAACGGATTAAAAATCAATCAGATAGACCAGCATTATACCAGATACCGCTATAATGGAGAAATATTGTTTACACTACTGATGCTAGATGCTGAAACGCCCGAAGGAGATAAAATACCACCGATATGTTTCTTAAAAGGAGAGGTTGTATCAGTTTTAGTATGCCTTATTGATAAAGATACACAAGAGAAACACCTTTTATTGGTAAAGCAAAGACGAATCGCCGAGGGCGCTTTTACTTATGAGCATCCGGCCGGAATGGTTGATAATACCAAAACCCCTTTGGAAATTGCTGTGCAAGAAGTAAAAGAGGAAACAGGATTGGCTATTACTGCTGAGCAATTGGTTGATGTAACCCCGCAGACAAGGGTTTTCCCGAGTACAGGAACAAGCGATGAAGCCATGTATCTATATTATTGTGAACTGACGATGTCGGCCGAAGAAATAGCAGACCTGAACGAAAAAGAAATGGGTACAGATTATGAATTTGAACGCATAACCACCCATATTTTGCCTTTTGCGCAGGCGCATCGTTTAATCAACAATTCGAATGCGCTTTTGCTTAATTATCTGTATCTGGCCAAAATAAAAGATTTTGCGCTGATGGCTCAGCTTTGATAAACTAAAAAATCCTGTCTCGCAAAAAGACAGGATTTTTTGTTTTATTAGACACCCAATTTATTGGGTGTCTAATAAAACAAAGGAATATTTTTATAGAAAGTGCCGACTTGAGTCGGCACTGTAATTAAAATCATCTTTGTTGAATTATACTAATTTCCAACCTTCACGGTATTGACGTTGTACAAATTGGTTGGCCTCATCAAAGTTAGTAATCTTCATGTTAGTACCATCCCAAAGTAGTTTTTTACGTCCGTCGTAGTTAAAACCATTACTGCCGTTTGGTTTACGTAGATTATAGCTACGGATAGCCAAGTTACCCATTAATACTGTTTCAGTTAGTGGGCCTGAGTAGTCGAAAGATGAAGAAAGAGCTTTGTGCTCTTTGCTGTTGAAGCCTGCTTTACAAGCCTCAGCCCATGATGCCTGGTGACCATGTTCTGGCAATGGTTTAGCGTTAGGGTCTGCTTTCGGATCTGGTTTTGGCATAAGGTCGATTTTCTCACCTGTTTTCAAATAGATTTTAGGCGTATTACCATAAGTGCCACAAGTCATTACACCCTTAGTACCAATCATCAATACACCATTCGAACTATCAGCCTCAGCAAGTGGCTCATTTGCCGGAATCCACTCTGGGTGGAACGGACGAATACCACCATCTGTCCAGTACATAGTTACAGGCACTTTGTTTCGTTTGGTAGCAGGGAATTTAATCTGAACGCTTGAAGATGGAGGGCATCCTTCCGGGTTATACTCAGGGCTCCAGTCTTTCAAGAATACTTGTCCAACACTACATTCAACTTCAGTTGGGTAGCCTAGTCCTAATACTCTGAACGCAGGGTCAATCAAGTGACAACCCATATCGCCAAGTGCACCAGTTCCGAAGTTCCACCAGCCACGCCATTTGAATGGGTGATATAGTGGGTGATAGTCAACCCAAGAAGCAGTACCTACCCACAAATCCCAGTCTTGCGGAGTCATTGAATCAATCAAAGCAGGTTTATCTGTTGGTACAGGGTTTCCTTGAGGCCATACAGGGCGGTTGGTCCAGATATGTACATCGCTTACAGGCCCGATAGTGCCTTTGTCTAACCAATCCATCATTATTTTTTGAGTAGGGTTAGATGCACCTTGGTTACCCATCTGAGACACCACTTTGTATTTACGGGCTCCTTCGGTTAGTTTACGAGCTTCATAAATATCGTGTGTCAAAGGTTTTTGAACATACACGTGTTTGCCCAATTGCATAGCAGCCATAGTAGCTACTGCGTGTTGATGGTCAGGGGTAGAAATGGTAACAGCATCAATATCGCCTTTCATTTCATCAAGCATTACTCTATAGTCTTTGTAACGCTTAGCATTCGGAAATTTCTCAAGGCTACCTTTACAACGAGCCATATCAACATCACAAAGGGCTACTACATTGTTTACACCGTTATTATAAGCGTTTGCAATGTCAGAACCACCTTTACCACCGGCACCAATAGCCGCAATATTTAATTTATCGCTTGGGGCAAGAAAACCTTTGCCTAATACATGACGAGGTACAATAAAGAATCCACTAGCAGCAATAGCACCGCTTTTGATAAAATCCCTTCTGTTCGTTGTCTTTTTGTTTTGCATTATCGAAGAGTTGAATAGTGAAAATTAGATTTAAAAAGTGTAGTAAAACGCAGGAAGGTTTTACAATTTAATAAGTTTATTTTTTACGCTTGATTTTAAACTCAAACTTACAAAAAAAACTGTTTACATGATAAATTTTGTAGAATTTGTATAAAAAATATTGAGCTACTTATATAATTAAAGACGAATTGGCCTAGCGTATATAGTATCTATAATTTATACTCAGTTTTGTTAACGAAAGACTACTGATTTTATGGCTATTTATTTGCGTAAATAAATTAAAAGCGAAAAAACTTTATAAGCGCAAAAGGCCGTTAATCATAAAAATAGTTGTGCTTTTTGTTTTAGAAAGAATGAAAACTAAATTTGTAACCTGACTGTTGATACAAAACACATTGAACACTTAAATAGAATTATATTTTAATGGCTAAAATAATAGAAAATCTTACACCACAACAGATTGTACAAGAACTTGACAAGTATATTATCGGCCAGAAAGAGGCGAAAAGGAATGTGGCTATTGCTCTGAGAAACCGCTGGCGAAGAATGAACGCCAATGAGGAAATGCAAGCCGAGATAATACCTAACAATATATTGATGATAGGTACTACCGGGGTAGGAAAAACAGAAATTGCCCGCAGGCTGGCAAAAATTGCTGATGCGCCATTTACAAAGGTAGAGGCTTCGAAGTTTACAGAGGTAGGATATGTGGGGCGTGACTGCGAAAGCATGGTGAGAGACCTTGTGGAGCAGTCGGTAAATATGGTAAGATCCGCCAAAAAAGAAGAAGTAAAAGCAAAGGCTTTGGAAACTGTTGAAGATAACCTTCTGGATATTCTGATTCCGCCTGTGAAAGACAAAAAAGATTTTGGTTTCGCTGTTGAAACTAAAAAACAGGAAGTAGAAGAGTATACCGAGAATCTACTCAACGAAAAGACCCGTGAGGCTTTCAGAGAAAAACTGCGTAATGGCGAGCTTGACCACCGTAAGGTAGAAATTGACGTGCAAGGAAACGGTATGCCTTCAATTGGCGTAATGGGTGGCCCGATTGACGATGTTTCGATGATGAACATTCAGGAAATGATAGGGGGGATGCTGCCTAAAAAAGGCAAAAAACGTAAATTAAGCATTGCTGAAGCAAGAAAAATACTATTAGAGGAAGAAGCCGCCAAATTGATAGACATGGACGAGGTAAAGGAAGAGGCGGTTTGGAAAGCCGAGAATCTGGGTATTATTTTTATTGATGAGATAGATAAAATAGCATCGTCAAGCGGTAAAGGCGGTGGGCCTGATGTAAGCCGTGAAGGTGTGCAACGTGACCTTCTGCCGATTGTAGAGGGTAGCACAGTAAATACAAAACATGGCTCGGTAAAGACTGACCACATTTTGTTTATAGCAGCAGGTGCTTTTCATGTGGCTAAACCTTCTGACCTTATTCCTGAACTACAAGGGCGTTTCCCTATTAGAGTAGAGTTAGAAAGCCTTACTGAAGAGAATTTCTTCCAGATTTTGCAGGCTCCTAAAAATGCACTTACCAAGCAATACGAAGCAATGCTTGAGGCAGAAGGCGTAAGCCTTAGCTTTGATACAGAAGCGTTAAAAGAAATCGCTCGCATTGCGTTTCATGCCAATAGCGAAGTAGAAAACATTGGTGCAAGACGTTTGCAAACGGTAATGAGCCATTTGCTAAACGAAATTATGTTTGATGTGCCTGATAAAATTGGTGCAAATGCCCAGATTGTTATCACTAAAGACTTAGTAAACGAGCGACTGGCTAATCTGGTTAAAAACAAAGATTTAAGTCAGTTTATTCTGTAACAAAATTGGCTTTATAAGCCTGAAAACAACAAAGCCTTATTGGAATATCCGATAAGGCTTTGTTGTTAAATATGGGTTTATTATTTCTTTTTAGCAAAATAATAAAGATAAGAAGGGGTGGTTTGTCCGTCGGGAGTTTCGCTATTGGTAAAATAGCCTTTCCCGTCTTTATCAAAACAAAAACCTTCGCCTTGCGATTCTCTTACGTAAGGTAAAAGCTTATCTCTTGTCCTGCTGAGTGTCTGCTGAATGCTTTCGCCATCTTTACGATACCAGTAATATAATACTTCATAATTACGAATCACGATTTCTTTACCATCGGGCGAAATACCTCCGCTCGTAATAATCTGATAAGGTAAATTCTGGATAAACTGCGCTGTTTGCATTTCGGTAACAGATTGTGGATAAGGCAAACGATAAAGTCTTACATTAAACTCACGCTTTGAAACAATATAAATATCTTTGGTGGCAGGGTCTAGCAAGATACATTCAGCATCACGGCTTCCGTCAGGATACTGAAAACTTATTCTATCATAAGCACTTACGTTTAGCCCTAAAGACTGTGGTTCTACAAAACGATAGATAAAATACGTATTATTATATACTGCAAGATTATCGCCAATATCTGCCAGATAAATATAATTTTTTCCGTCTTCCGGCCCTGGCCCTATAGATATATCTTCCCAGTCTCTATTCGGAAAAGGCATCTGTACAGCACCTTTATACTGGCCTTGGTGCGAAAACAAATAAATTCTGTTCGGATTATCTCCATCTTCCTGAACCCATACGTTTCCGGGCATACTTCGGCTATCACAAACACCCGAGGCTTCGTTGGCTATATTAACAGGCAGGGTAGCAATTGTAGGAGTAGTTTCGTATTCAGGAAGGGCATCAGGTTGTGGGTTGGGGTCGGGCTTATTAAACCAGTCACAGGAGCTTAAGAATAATGAAATAGATAAATAAATAAGTGTTTTTTTCATTCGGCTGTTGGTGAAATTCTCTGCAAAGAAAACGATTCTTGGGCTAAGATATTTGTATTAATAAATATTTAATGCCACTTGGTAAGACATTTTTTATTTTACGGTTAATTAATAATCAATCTTCTGATTTCGGGTTGCTTTTTTGTCAGAATCTATTTTTTTTGCTTTCAATCTCTTTTCTATTGCGGCTCCTGTAGGCTTTGTAGCCAATCTTTTTTTGTTTTCATGCAGTGCTTTTTCCAATGCCTTATAAAACTTCTTGACTGCCAATTCTTTATTCTGTAATTGGCTCCTTTTTTCCTGCGCAGTAATCACTACAATCGATTCTTGAACCAACTGACTTTGCAGCTTTTCAAGCAATCGCTCTTTTTGCACATCTGTTAACAATGTTGAGGTTTGTATATTAAACCTCAATTCTACTTTTGTTTCTACTTTGTTTACATTCTGCCCTCCCGGCCCTCCGCTTCTGGAGGTCGAGAACTCAAATTCGGGCATAAAATCTATATCTTTTATCATTTTATGTCTATTTTTATTTAGTACATGAGCCTATCCTTGTACAACAGTGCCTAGCATTTTAGCCAATTTTTTAATCACATCTTTGAGCTGCATCATTTTTATAAGTATCTGCTCCTGTGTTTCAAACGATTCAGCCCCTATTAATTCGGCTTCTAGTTTGGCCATATCGGCTTCATAACGACTCTTTTTTAGCCTTAATATATTGGTATAAGCCATATCAGACAGTTTATCAGCTTCAAGAGGAACGTATATCTCAAACTTTAGCCAGTTTTCGCTCAGGTGGTGTGGCGTAGACAACCAGTCAATGGCCTGTTTTTGTATCTCTGTATCTATGTGGCTTGTAAAATGCAAGGTTTGTGGAATTTCACCCCTCTGATGAAATTCCCTGCATATACTCAGTATCTTCTGATAAGTCTGATTTTCGAACTGCATATCCCGTATTTCGTTAAAAATATAGTCGGTCAGCGTAAAATCTATGTTATCAACTACATTTCTTTCTAAAACATTGCTACCATAGCAAACCAGCAGGCGTACACACTCTTCTTCATGATATGATAAAACGCTTCGCTCTTTTTGGGGTTCTACATCTACATATGCATAATCCGGCGGTTCGATAGGAGGGAAGTCATCAACCGGAATATTAATATCTGTTAGCGGTTGAACTCGCTGTTGCCTCTGGCGTTCTTTTTCAGAATCATGCGCCTTTTTCTGAAAAATTTTATTGCCTTCAGTAATCAGTATATGTTCATCAATACTTAATAAAGAAGCTACTTCTTTATAAAATACCGAGCGTTTGATAGAATCAGGAATTTTAGAAATAGTCTCAACCAAATCTTTAATTAACTCTGCTCTTCTGATAGGGTCGTTGCCAACATCTTTAAGCGAGATTTCGGTCTTGAACCTAATGAAATCTTTCTGGGTATTTTTTACATAATCTTTAAATGCCTGGCTACCTACTTTTTGCACAAAGCTGTCGGGGTCGTCGCCGTCAGGAAAAACTACTGCTTTTACATTGAGCCCTTCTTCAAGAATAATATCTATCCCACGCAACGAAGCTTTGATACCGGCAGCGTCACCATCGTACAAAACCGTAACGTTAGACGTAAAACGCCTGATTAGCTGAATCTGCTCTTTGGTAAGCGAAGTACCCGACGAGGCAACTACGTTTTCGATACCTGCCTGATTGAGCGAAACCACATCGGTATAACCTTCTACCAGATAGCAGTTTTCTTCTTGCCTGATAGGGTTTTTGGCTTGGGCAATACCATACACAATATAACTCTTATGGTAAACGGCCGTTTCGGGCGAGTTAAGGTACTTAGGTGAGTTGGGGTCTTTGCGCAGAATACGAGCACCAAAGGCAATGGCTTTTCCGGCTACATTATGTATCGGAAAAATCACCCTTCCTCTGAATCTATCAATCGGGTCTTTGCCTTCTTTTATGATACTTAAGCCCGCTTTCTCAAGAATATCAAGCGAAAAGCCATTTTTTAAGGCATGTTTCGTAAAAGTATCCCACCCATCGGGGCTATACCCTAAATCAAATTTACGGATGGTCTGGTGGTTAAAACCTCTTTCTTTAAAATAGCTTTGCCCTATACTTTCGCCTTCAGGGGTTTTCCAGAGTTGGTCCTGATAATATTTATTGGCAAAGTCAAGGGCTATGTATAGACTTTCTTTTTCGTTCTGGGTCTGTTGCTCTTCGCTGGTAACTTCTCTCTCGCTTACCTCAATGCCGTATTTTTTTGCCAGATGCCTGAGCGCCTCAGGATACCCAAGCCCCTCGATATCCATCACAAATCTTACAGAATCTCCGGCTTTACCACATCCAAAACACTTATAGATACCTTTTGATGGTGAAACAGAAAATGAAGGTGTTTTTTCGTTATGAAAAGGACAACAGGCTATCATGTTTGCTCCCCGTTTTTTGAGAGAAACATAATCGCCAACTACCTCTACTATATCGGCAGCCTGAATAATCTGTTGAACTGTATCTTGATCTATCCGCATGAAGCTATTTTTACTAAAAACATTATATTAACGTTTTCAGTCACTAATTTTGGTGCAAAATTAGGAAAACCAATGGAACTTTACACTTTTATTAATTTCGGAGGTATAATCGCTTTTGCTGCTTCGGGTACAATGGCAGCTATGCGGAAAGATTTAGATATTTTCGGGCTTATCGTAATTGCTTTGGTTACCTCAGTAGGTGGCGGGACAATCCGTGATATGCTGATAGGCCATTTTCCGGTAAGATGGATTATGGATTCTTCTATCATTCTATTAATCATTAGTGTTGCCATGATTACTGTGGTTTTCAGAAGCAGAATTGTTCACTTAGATAAAACGCTTACGTTCTTCGATTCGCTTGGCTTAGGCTTTTTTGCGCTCAGAGGTATTCAGGAAGGAATAGCAGTGCAGTTGAACACCCCTTCGTGTATTATTCTAGGAACAATTACTGCTTGCTTTGGTGGCGTAATAAGAGATATTTTGTTGAATGAAATTCCGGCACTTTTCAGAACAGGACAATTATATGCTACAGTTTGTATATTAGGCGGAATATTATTCTTTGTATTGCAGAAAATGCAGTTATCTGCCGGATTAATTGATGTAATTACAATATTATTTATTTTCGGTGTTCGTACGCTGGCAATAAAAAAGAACATTTCTTTGCCAAAAATCAATAAAATGTAAAAACTTGTTGGAAAACTGCTATTTAATACATTTATTTGTATGATGAACCGAAACTACTACTGAAAAGAATTGCTTCCATATCGCTATTGGTATTACTTGTGTGTAATATACTCGGCTCTACATTTGTTATGTTATTAGACAAATGGCACGAGCAGCGTATGGTACAACCAAGTGTATTCTTTGAAGAAAAAGGAGAGCAATTGGTTATGAAAGTTCCGATGGCTATACCTTATCTTAGCAGTTGGAACGAATCAGAAGAAACCGACGGTTTAATTATCTTCAAAGGCGATTTCTTTCGCACTTACGAGCGCAAGTTTGCAAACGACACCCTTTACACTTATTGCAAAAAAGAAAATGCCAGCCGTGAAAACGTGTTTAGTTTACTACAACAAGTGAAAAAGCACGTGAGTGAAGAGCCAACCAGCAACGGTAAAAAAACGCTTAATTTCTTTAAGAATCTCACTAAAGATTATACTCAATTCGGTAATAACACAATTGCTTATTTCTGGGTTGAAGACCTTCCGTTACAGAACTACACATATCTTGAATTTATTCCGGCTTCAACGAGCTTTATACATTCTCCTCCGCCAGATTTGGCTTAAAACAGTTTTTCTTTTCTACAATTTTTATCATACGTGGGCAAAGTATGTACTTTGACACCTGTGGTAAAGATTTATGCTCAAATCAATGCTATTTATTGGCTAATTGCACCGATTTGCCTTAGTGCTTGTATGTATCTTTCAATCAGAAGATATAGATATGCGCCTATCCTATTGTGGCAATATGCTGTTTACGTATTTGGCATAACTGTTTTTTAAACCAAAAATCTATAATTCAACAAAATGAAAGTACTTTACAAGTTTATACTTGTGTTGGTGGGTTGTGTATGCTTTAACACCTATGCCCAAATGCCTCATGATGCTATTTACATGAACAAAAACTCTATTTGTATAGCAACTACTTATGCAAATAGCCAGTGGAGCGAATACTGGGAAAATACTCTTAAACGTGAAAATCTCAACATTGGTACACATACTACCCAGAGCGTAATGCCTATGATTGCCTATGGAATCACCAAAAAATTGAATGTACTTGCCGGCCTACCTTATGTATGGACCAAAACAAGTGCAGGGAATTTAATGGGCCAGAAAGGTTTTCAGGACGCCTCGGTTTGGTTGAAATATAACATGGTTGAGTCAAAAGGAATATCACTACATGGTGTAGTTGGTGGTTCAACACCTGTAAGCAACTATGTGAAAGATTTCTTACCGATGTCGATTGGTATTGGTGCTAAAACCTTGACAGCACGTTTAATAGGTCATTACAAACATACCTCCGGCTTTTATGTTACTGCACACGCAACTTACTATTTGCGTAGCAACATAAAGGTTGATAAAGATGCTTATTTTGCCGACGACCGTATTTATAATACCAACGAGGTAAGAATACCCAATGCAACTGATATGGCTGCGCGTGCCGGGTATTATAAAAAAGGTATTCAGGCAGAAGTTTTTGTTGATAAAAACACTTGTGTAGGTGGCGATTATATCCGTCGTAACGATATGCCGTTTCCAACAAATAATATGAAATCTACAGGTGTAGGGTTTTATGGTAAATTTCAGCCTAAAAACATTGGTTTTACTGTAACTGCAAGACAAGTAGTGGCTGGCGAAAACATGGGCCGTGCTACTACCTTATCGGTAGGATTCTTGTACCAGATAAACTTTAAGACTAAGTCGGCAGACTCGGCTAAAAATTAAAAATTGTAGAAAAGATTAATCACAGAAAATTTGCCTCCCCGAGCAGTTCAGACTAGGGGCCGTAATATGAAAAATATAAAATTATCACTTATTCTTCTTGTTGCATTTAGCTTAGTTGTTTCATCTTGTAACAAAACGCTGGAAGACCCTTTAAGAGAGGCCTATATTCCTGCGAAACTAGATGAAAGAGGCGGTACCTGGAAAACATATATACTTGCAAACTCAGAAGAGATTCCGGTAGCAGAGCCTAAAGCGGCTGGTTCGGCAGAGTATCAGGCAGAAATTGCAAAACTTAAAACTGCGGTTTCTACCATTACGCCTGAAAACAAAAAAGCAGTTGCTTACTGGGGTGCAGGTGCGGTATATCGTTGGAACGAAATTGCCCGTGAATTATCGGCACGTTACAATCTTCCGCCTGCTTCTAATGCAGAAGGAAAATACCCTTTACCTGATGCGGCTAATCCTTTGGCAGACCCTAAGTTTCCGTTTGCAAATCCGCCTTATGTATCTCGTGCTTTGGCATACCTTAGCGTAGCACAATATGATGCCTTGGTAGCTGCCTGGAACTACAAGTATAAATATAACCGTAAGGCTCCATCTAAAACAGATGCTTCGGTTTCAACTTTATTGCCTGTATCTGATTTGCCTTCGTATCCATCAGAAGATGCAGTAGTGGCAGCGGCTTCTTACACTATATTGGTAGCTATGTTTCCGGGCGAAGTGCCTTTGTTAGATGCTAAACTGGCTGAAGCAAAAAATGCACGTACCTGGGGTGGTATGAACGTGGAGTCTGACTTAACTGCGGGCGATGCACTTGGTAAAGCTGTTGCTGCTAAAGTAATGGGCCGAGCAAGAACCGACGGTATGAGCGGTGCTAATAACCAGACCGTAAATGCCGCAGCCATTGCTAATGCTAAAGCACAAGGATTAACATCAGAGTGGTTGAGTCAGGAAATGCCTGCTCGTCCGCCAATGTTGCCAAATTATGGTACGGTTCAGACCTGGAACTTTGACAAAGCTACGATGATAGCTATGCGCCCGGGCCCACCGCCAACATTAGGTAGTGATGAATTTAATAAAGACCTTGATGAACTGAAAAAAATCGATAAAAACCAAACTCGTGAACAAGCGCGTATTGCCAATTACTGGTCTGACGGAGCAGGAAGTTATACTCCTCCGGGACACTGGCACAGAGCTGCCGCTAATTTGTGTTTCCAAAACAAATACAGCGAAATAGCCACTGCACGCACGTTGGCACTGCTTGGTACTGCAGAAATGGATGCCGCCATTGCTTGCTGGGATGTTAAAAACTATTATTACTATCCTCGCCCACAGCAATTTGGATTAAAAACCTCGGTTGGCTTACCAAACTTTCAGTCTTATACCTCAGGGCACTCAACATTCTCGGGGGCTGCTGCTACGGTACTGGCTTCTATCTTCCCGACAGAAGCTGATAAGCTAAAAGCAATGGCTCTGGAAGCATCTAATTCGAGAGTGTATGGCTTGATTCACTACCGCTTTGATTGTCAGGTAGGTTTAGAACACGGCGAAAAAATTGGCGAGTATGCCATTGCACGTGGCAAAGCTGACGGTTCTGGCCTATAAGGCTTACAAAAGTTTATTTTAAGCTTTTTACATTTACTTACTAACGATTATCAATGAAAAAAATATTATATTTTTTCTCATTAGCTATGCTATTGGGAACATTTAGCGCATATTCTCAAGGTTGTATTGCTGTTCGTCACATGGCTAGTGCCACAGGTAACCCAAACAGCCCTGCATCTATGATGAAAAATGGACAGTTTCAGTTTACGGCATCTTATCGTTATTTACATTCGTTCCGCCATTTTGTGGGTACAACCGAGCAAAAAGAACGTATCGAAAAAGGCACGCAGGTTATCAATACTTCGCACGCTTTCGATTTCGGTTTGAGTTATGCGGTTAATCCACGTTTAAGTTTTTCATTAAATGTTCCGTTTATTGATAATTCACGCTCGTCTTTGTATGAGCATTATGGTAACTCAATAGAAGCAAATCCAGAGCAAAAACGCTTTTTTACTTACTCAAAGGGTGTTGGCGATATGCGTGCTTCGGCTACTTATTGGTTGTTTAATCCGGCTACAAGTATCAAAGGAAATCTTGCGATAGGTGTAGGTATTAAAGCGCCAACAGGCGATGCCAACGTACAAGGCGATTTTCATAAGCTTGATAAAAACAAAAAAGATTATATTCTTCGCAAAGCACTTGACCAATCAATGCAGCTAGGCGATAGCGGATGGGGATATAGTATCGAAATTCAGGGCTATCAGTCTTTGTTTAAAAATGCTTCGGTTTACTACAACGGGTTTTATATGTTCAGCCCTAAAACGGTTAACCCTGCTACTAATTTTTCGGTACCTGACCAATTTGCAGGTCGTGCAGGTGTAAGCTACGCATTTTTACCAAAACAAGGAATCTCGTTTGCATTAGGCGGTAGAGTAGAAGGCTTGCCGGCTATTGACCGTATCGGTAGTAGCGAAGGTAACCGTCGTCCGGGTTATATTGTCTCGGTAGAGCCAAGCCTTACGCTTAACACGCATCACCATTCTGTTATTCTGGGTGTTCCTTATGCAGTAGTACGTAACCGTATTAAATCATGGAGCGACATGCAGGACCCAACGGGTAAAAAACATGGCGATGCTGCTTTTGCCGACTATCTGATTACCGCCACGTATGCTTATCGTTTCTGATAATGGCACACATAAAATTACTGAATGAAGATTTACCGGGAATCTCGGGTCTTCTGGCCAATAATCCTCGTACAGCCGCACCGCTATTAAACTTAGCCGAGGTATTGTTGCGTGGCGAGTCTACGCTAACAAGTGGCGAACGAGAATTGATTGCTTCTTACGTTTCGCATCTGAATGATTGCCATTTTTGCCATACTTCTCACGGAGCAGCGGCAGCAGCACATTTAGCTTGTGATTTATCTATAATTGATGACATAAAACAAAATTTTGTCGAAACAAGCATTTCACCTAAGCTAAGGGCTTTGCTCAACATTGCCGCCAAAGTACAAAAAGGCGGTAAAAATGTGTTGGATGCCGATGTGCAAGCAGCCCGGAACGAAGGTGCAACCGACGAAGAAATTCATGATTCGGTATTGATTGCGGCAGCATTTTGTATGTTTAATCGCTATGTTGATGGCTTAGGCACGTGGGCTCCGAAAGAAAACGAGGCTTATCGTGAAATGGGTGAGAAAATGGCCTTTTTAGGTTATAACCGCCCTCGCTAAGCACACAGATTATTCTGTCAGCTTTTCCCTGATTTTTATTTTCATTATCACCTTAATCAGCTAAAAATAGCTGGTAAGGGTTTCTATTGTCTAAAACTATGCCTCATATACCGCTTCCTGACCATCTACCCGGCATTACGGGCTTATTAGAGTTTAGTCAGGATACAGCTGCACCTATTCGTGAATTGACACAAATTTTATTAAGAGGCGAGAGCTCTCTGACCCAAGGCGAAAGAGAACTGATTGCCACTATTGTGTCTCACAATAACGAATGTAAGTTCTGTACCTCGGCGCACACTGCTGCTGCTGATTTGCTATTAGGCGAATCGGAAACCTGCGAAATGGTAAAGCATGATTTAGACAATGCACCCGTAAGTGATAAAATGAAAGCTTTGTTGACAATTGCTAAAATGGTACAAAAAAGCGGAAAGAGTGTTACGCCCGAAGCAATAGCCAATGCTAAAGCGCAAGGTGCAACAGACATGGAAATACATGATACCGTGCTGATAGCGGCTCTTTTCTGCTTATACAACCGCTATGTTGATGGCTTGGCAAGTGTAACGCCAAGCGAGCCCTCATTTTATGAGTATTTGGGTGAAAGAATCGTAAACCACGGCTACACACGTTTGCCTAAAGGTTATGACCACCTGAAGAAAGATTAAAATAAGGGCTACAATTCTAATCCTAGTTTTAACCTGACATTTTAATGAAAAATATTTTTACCTATATATTATTATTTATTTCACTAGGAGCTTTTGCCCAAAAAAGCGTAATAAAGGGCAAAGTAACCGATGCTGAAAACCAAAAACCACTCATTGGCGTTTCGGTTTCTATTAAAGGAAAAGTAGCCGGAACAATCACCAATGCTGATGGTAATTTTGAATTAAGCGTAACTACGCCTGTTACTTTAGTAATCTCAATGGTAGGTTACGAACGCCAGGAAGTAGCAATCACAAACGAAACTGCAATAGATTTTTCGTTAAAACCAAGTGCATCAGACCTGAATCAGGTAGTAGTATCTGCTTCAAGAATTGAAGAGAGTATTCTACGCTCGCCGGTAAGTATCGAAAAAATGGACGCAAGAGCCATTCAACAATCGCCTTCGGCCAATTTTTATGATGCTTTGCTAAACATGAAGTCGCTTGATATTGTAACCAGTGGCTTAACCTACAAACAAATTAACACCCGTGGTTTTAATACAACAGGAAACAGTCGTTTTCTGCAATTGGTTGATGGTGTAGATAATCAGTCGGCCGGACTAGGTTTTGCAATGGGTAACCTTCATGGCCCGCACGATATTGATGTTGAAAGCACAGAGTTGATTCCGGGTGCAGCTTCGGCTTTATATGGCCCAATCGCTTTCAATGGTATGTTGCAAATGCGCACTAAGAACCCGTTTGATTACCAAGGATTAAGCGCACAAGCAAAATTTGGCGTAAATCACCTGAACGATGGAACCGATTTTGGTGCTAAACCTTACTACGATTTAGCTATTCGCTATGCCAAAGCTTTCAAAAATCGTTTTGCATTTAAAGCAAATATTGCTTACCTGACAGGTACAGACTGGTATGCTAACGATTATACTGATATTGATGCAAATACGCCGGTAGCTAACCGTGGCCCCAACAACCCCGGTAGAAATGCAGTAAACATCTATGGTGATGAAGTAGCGCAAACTATCGATAAAGTAGGTAGAGTATCCAGAACCGGTTATGAAGAAAGAGACCTAGCACAATATGGTGTTTATAGCCTTAAACTTAATGGTGCTTTACACTACCGTATTACCGATAATCTGGAAGCTATCTATCAGGCAAACTATAGCCAGGGCATAGCACAATATACTGGTAGTAGCCGTTTTGTTATCAACAATTTCTACATGATGCAGCATCGTCTGGAATTAAAAGGTAGCAATTTCTATGTAAGAGCTTACTCAAACCAAGAAGACTCACAAGATTCGTATAATAGCCGTTCTTTAGGCCAGTTAATTAACCGTATGTGGGTAAAAGACCTTAACGGTAATACTGTTGCGCCGGCACAGGCCGATGCTACGTGGTTTCAACGTTATGGTGCAGCTTTCAATGGTACTATCAATGGCGTAACTGCCCAAAACCATGCAGCGGCCCGTGCTTTTGCCGACCAAGGTCGTATTATGCCGGGTACAGCTGAATTTGAGGCAGCCAGAGATAAACTGATAAAAACTCAGGGTTTAAGCGGTGCTGGTATTTTTAGTCGTTGTGGCTTGAAACACATCGAAGGTATGTATGATTTCAGTGAGCATCTGAAAGTAATAAATGTACAGGTAGGTGCTAACTACAGAAGATACTACCTTGATACACAAGGTACATTGTTTAACGACAAAGACAAAAATCTTACAAACGACGAATACGGTGCGTTTATTCAGGCTTCAAAATCTTTGCTCGATAATAAACTGAAAATCACGCTTTCTGGCCGTTTTGATAAAAACGAAAACTTTCAGGGACGTTTCACTCCTAGAGGTTCAATGGTTTTCTCTCCTAACGATAATCATCATTTCAGAGCATCTTATCAAACAGGTTTCCGTAATCCTGTAATTGGCGACCAATACATCAACCTGAACGTAGGGCCAATCATTATTTTAGGTGGTGCTCAGGTAAACTCACAAGGTACAAACGCTTACGAAAACTCTTTTACAGCAGCTTCGGTTGGTGCATTTGCTGGTGCAGCAGGTGCACAGTTAGGCCAAGGCGTTCCGTTCCCGACAGCAATTGCTAATAACAAAGATAAACTCGTAAAATCTAATGTACCTTATATTCAGCCAGAAAAAGTACAAAGCTTTGAAGTTGGTTACAAAGGTGTGTTCAGCCAAAAAGTATTGTTTGATATTAATTACTACTACAGCCAGTATAAAGATTTTATCATCAATACAGTTGTTATTCGTCCTGATAACCCGGTGCTTTTACCTGATGGCTCAATCAATCCGGCAGCAGCTGGCGATATTTTAGGTAGCAAAACACAGGCATTCCAGTTATATACCAATGCCGCTGACAAAGTTTCGATTCAAGGCATAAGCGCAGGTCTTTCTTATCTGTTCGATAAAGGCTATCGCCTAAATACCAACGCAACCTGGATTGACTTCAATATGTTAGATGCAAATCCGAACAACATTCCGGCGTTTAATACACCAACCTGGAAAACCAATGTAACTTTCAGCAATCCAAAAATTACTGATAAACTAGGCTTTAGTGTGGCATGGCACTGGCAAAGTGCTTTCGATTGGTACGGTACATTTACCTCTTTATTACCGGGCAGAGTTAAGGCTTATAATTTATTAGATGCTCAGGTAAGTTACAAATTACCGGCTATAAAATCTATTATAAAGCTAGGTGCATCAAATCTTACTAATAAGTATATAGTACAAGCGTATGGCTCTCCGGCTGTAGGTGGTCTATACTACCTTAGTTTGAATTTTGATGAATTATTGCGATAAACTCTTTTAGGGATACACTTGTAAGCGTAGGTGTATCCTCACACCATACACATAAAAAATCCGTAGCAATGAAAATTTTAGAATTATTATCTCAAAAACTAAAGTATTGGATTGTACTATTTATCTGTCCGATAGTATTTTCTTGTAGCAGTGATAATAGTGAAGAAATGGTAAATATTCTAGGGCAAATCCACAAAGCCAATTTTAAAAAAGAGAATCCATTTTACCCGGAAGCTGAGCTGGTATTTTTCGATTCAATGGTTGCTGTGAGTAAAAATGAGCCTTATAAAAACTTTATTTCAGAGTTCTATAAGGCCAATTCATATTTAAAAGTAGGCGAAGAAGAAAAATCTGTAGCAATTTTAGAAAGACTTTTGCCAATAGCAATGGCGCAATTTCCGGGTAATGTAGATAAAACATTGGTTAGTCTTGGAATTGCTAATCTGCGATTGGCAGAACGCCAGAATTGTGTCAATAATCATACAACTGAAGCTTGCCTTATTCCGATTGTAAATACAGGTGTACACAAAATAAAAACAGGTTCACGAAGAGCAATTGAGGTCTATAGACAAATTTTATCGAGAAATTCCAGTGACTACGAAGCGAGATGGTTGCTGAATATTTCTTACATGACCTTAGGTGAGTATCCGGCTATGGTACCACCTGAGTTTCTGATTCCGAATCTGGACAAAGATATGTCAGACGTGAGTGTTAAACCTTTTAAAGATGTAGCACCACTTTTGGGCTTAAGTATTAAAAATAAAGCAGGAGGCGAGATAATTGAAGACTTTAATAATGATGGCTACCTGGATATAGTAACCTCAGACTGGGGCTTAGATGGTTCTATGCATTACTTTAAAAATAACGCCAATAATACTTTTACTGATGTTTCTGAAAAATCGGGTTTATCTAAGTTTAAAGGCGGCTTAAACATAATGCAGACCGATTATAACAATGATGGACTGATAGATATTTTTGTGTTGAGAGGAGCATGGATGCCTGACCCTTTTGGCAAACAACCCAACTCGCTTCTGAGAAACAATGGAAACGGAACATTTTCTGATGTAACCATTGATGCAGGCTTATTATCGTTCCACCCATCGCAAGCAGGAGCTTGGACAGATTTTAATAATGATGGTTGGTTAGACCTTTTTATTGGTAACGAGAGTAAGAGCCTAGGAGAAATGCACGGGTGTGAGTTATATATAAACAATAAAAATGGCACCTTTACTAATATAGCAGCAGAAGCAGGTTGTGATGTGAATACATTTATAAAGGGAGTTACTGTTTCTGATTATGATAATGATGGCTGGCAGGATGTTTTTCTTTCGACCTTGCAAGATACTAAAGTATTATTGAGAAATAAGGGTATCCAGAAAAATGGCAAACTGGCATTTGAAGACGTAACCCATAAAGCCGGATTAGGAGAGGTTTTTCGTTTTACATTCCCTACCTGGTTCTGGGATTATGATAATGATGGCTGGCAGGATATTTTTATCTGCGGTTACCAATTTGACCGTTCTTTGAGCAATTCGTTAGCTTCTGACCTGTTAGGTCTGCCAAATTTAGCAAGCAAAATGTATTTATTCAGAAATAACCATGATGGTACTTTCAAAGATGTATCGGTAGAAGCCGGGCTCAACCACAGCATATTTGCTATGGGCGCTAATTTTGGTGATATTGATAATGATGGTTTTCTTGACATGTATCTTGGTACGGGTAATCCGGAATATCAATCGCTTGTTCCGAATAAATTATATAAAAATATTGATGGTAAAAAGTTTGCTGATGTAACAGTATCTGCAAGAGTTGGTAATCTTCAAAAAGGCCATGCGGTAGGTATCTCAGACCTTGATAATGATGGCGACCAGGATATTTTTACAATGATAGGCGGAGCTTATACTGGAGACGCCTACAACAACTCGCTTTATCTGAACCCGGGTCAAAATGATAATCGATGGATTAAGCTAAAACTAGAAGGTAAAACAAGTAATCGCCCAGCTATTGGGGCCAGAATCAAGGTTACATTCAAAGAAAACGGAGTAACACGTTCAGTTTATCAGGACGTAAACTCAGGCGGAAGTTTTGGCTCTTCATCTTTAAGAAGAGAAATAGGCATTGGCCAAGCCACCATGATTGACGAAATAATGATTACCTGGCCGGCTACTAATAAAAAGCAGATTTTTAGAAATATAAAATCTAATCAGTTCCTGAAAATAACAGAGGGTAGCAATTCCTTAGAAGAAATTAGCCTGAAAACCCTTAATTTTGAAGGAAATAATAAAACAATACCGATTTGTGTTACTCCTGTAGCTAAAGTAATTTAAGAGAGTAAAGCACGGTAATTTAAAATTTATGAAAACAAAAAATTCAGTATTGATTAATCCTTTTTCCTCAAAATACAATTTTGAAGAAAAGCTATTCTTTTGGTTGCGTTTCAGCGTATTAGGTTGTTTTGTGGGGCATGGTTTCTGGGGAGTGGTTACAAAAAAAGGCTGGTTACCGTTTTTTAAAGTTTTCTTTATTAATGAGCCCGTTGCTTACAGCTTTATGCCATTGGTAGGTGCAATGGATATTTTGCTGGGTATTATTTTATTTATTTATCCAAACAGAGCATTATTACTATGGGCATCTTTCTGGACAGTTTTTACTGCTATGTTGCGCCCTTCGGCAAGTATGGGTATGTCAGAGTTTTTTGAGCGTGCAGGTAATTACGGCGTACCTATTCTTTTCTTGTTGTTATATAGTTTGCCAACTTCTAGAGAAAAATGGTGGGAAAGGCTAAAACCCCTTGTATCAATATCGTTTCAACAGGCAAACCTTATAGAATGGGTATCACGAATAAGTTTATTCAGCCTATTGGCAGGGCACGGTGGCTTGGCAGTTTTTATGCAGCATCCAACCTTAATGAAAAACATGACTGGAATAGGCTTGCCCATGACCGTTGAAAATCTGCAAGTATTTGGCATTTTCGAGATTGTGTTAGCTTTCTTGGTGTTGCTTAAACCACGTATTCCGGGCTTGTTGATATTTATTTTTCTATATAAGCTAGGCTATGAATTGCTTTTCCCGATTGTAGGAACACCACTAGATATTTTTGAAACAATTGAGCGCATGGGCGACTACGTGTTACCTATTATTCTGTTTGAATATTACCGTTCTAGTTATTATACCCAAACCAAACATCAGTCTTCAATTTCAGGAGTCTGATAAATAAATAACCTAAACCTATGACCTTAACAGTGGAAACAACCCAAAAACAAGATGTTTTATCGGCTAATATCAGAATATTAGCATTTGTACTTTGTATTATTAGCTATGCTTTTGGCGGTACGGTTTCCACGTTGATGTCGGTTTATTTACCTGTGGCAGTACCTGAACTATTGAATGAGAAAGTTTCAGAGGCACGTTTAGGCGAAGTAGGGGCGTATATCAGTGCTATCTCATTATATGGCTGGATGATAGGAGGGATTTTATTTGGCGTGATAAGTGATAAAATCGGGCGTAAAAAAGTATTGGTAATTGTAACAGGCCTGTACGGAGTAGCTACTTTATTGACTGTTTTTGTGCCTAATTGGTACACATTAATGGTTTATCGCTTTTTTTCGGGCATGGGCGTTGGTGGTGTATTATTGGTAACAACTGTCTATATCTCTGAAATATGGGTTGAGAAAACACGACCAATTATTGTAGGTATTCTGGCAGTGGCTTTTCCGGTAGGTATTGTGGCATCAGGTGGTTTGAATGTACTTTTTTCAGAGTGGCGTCAGGCATTCTGGCTAGGGCTCATTCCTATTGTTGTGGCCGTGTTAATTGGTTTATTACTACCAGAGTCTCCAAAATGGAAAGATATACAAAATGCCGGCAAAACATCATCTAATGATTTATTTAATGAAGCTTATCGTCCGAATCTTGTTACAGGCTCACTTATTTTTGGCGCAGTGTTAATTGGTTTATGGGGAATATTCTCGTGGTTACCAACATGGATACAAACCTTGCTACCGGCCGGAGAACTCGGGCAAAAGGAGAGAGGAATAACCATGATGCTTTTAGGAATTGGTGGTATTGTGGGTGGTATCTTATCCGGTTTTTTGATTAAGGCTATCGGAAGTCGTAAAACGCTTATGCTCACATTTGTAGGCTGCATAGGGGCGTGCTGTCTGTTGTTTTTAACTAATAAGAACTTTAGCCCCATTATTTACGCCGAAACCGCCCTGTTATCATTATGTTTCGGTATCAGTCAAGGTTCATTGTCAAGCTATATTCCTGAATTGTTTCCAACAGTTATCAGAGCTACGGCAACAGGCTTTTGTTTTAATGTAGGTCGTTTTTTTACAGCTACTGCCGTGTTTTTTGTAGGCACCTTGGTTAGTGTCTTTGGTGGTTTTGGTAATGCATTACTCGCTTTTTCAATCACCTTTATTGTGGCTTTAAGCATGGCCTATTTTAGCAAGGATAAAGACATAAACTTAATTAACGCATAATTTAAAACTGTTAATCTAATGCCTTTTATTAGTTGTCGCACTATGTAGCAGAAGCATTATGCTACGACCAAATACAATTATATTAAAAGAGAAAACACAATGGCTTATATCAAACTTCCAGAAGAAGAACAACTACCAGGTATCAGAGGCTTAATGGCGTTTCGTCCTGACACGGCTCGTCCGCTCAATGCCTTGGCAGAGGTTTTATTGAGAGACGAAAACAATAGTTTGTCAAGAGGCGACCGAGAAACCATTGCTACCTATGTTTCTTACCTGAACGATTGCGTGTTTTGCCAGAGTGTGCATGGTGCTGCTGCCCAATGTTACTTGGAAGATGACGGTTCTTTGATTGCCAAAATCAAACAAAATTATGAAAAAGCTCCTATTTCAGACAAGCTAAAGGCTTTGTTATCAATAGCCGCTAGTGTACAAAAAGGTGGAAAAAACGTGACGACAAAACAAGTAGAAGCCGCCAGAAATGTAGGTGCCAGCGATAAAGAAGTACACGATGCTGTGCTGATTGCAGCCGCTTTTTGTATGTTCAATCGCTATGTTGATGGTTTAGGTACCTGGGCACCTACCGACCCACAGGTATATGTACCTAGGGGTATCAGAATTGCCGAAGATGGATATGCTAATTTCGATGCAATGAAAAGCATCGGTAAATAATAAAGAAATTGAATCTTAGTATTGATTTAATCATAGGTTGACAATTTATACTCTGTGCATCGATTGATGCGCAGAGTTTCTTCAGATGATTAAGATTTTACCCAAAACAATTTTTTGCTTAAAAAAATATTTTAGTACGTTTTGTTTTTAGTTAAAAAAATCAGACTCTGCATATCTTATAGATGTGCAGAGTTTATTATCAAACAAAAGAATTTTATTAAGTTTGACACATAATACCATTTTATCTTGAAAAGATTCATTGCTATAGGTCTTTTGTTGCTTCTGCTCTACAATATGTTTGGGTTGACTATAGCTATGCTATTTTTTGAAGAAAATTATCGGACAAGCTCGAATATTATTTTTGACGATAAATGGAAAATTATAAAAATACCTACTACTGAAAAAAACGCTCATTATAGAGAAGCAGACGAAGAAAGTCTGGTACGAAGCGGGAATGACTTTTATAATATAATGCACGAGTATTTCGAAAATGATACTCTTTATGTAATTCTGAAGTCGAACCAGAATGCACAGGAACGTTTTTCAGAAATAACCGCCTTGATTCAAGGCACAAATAACCACGATTCAGACTTACCTCAAAGCCCCTTAGCTAAAATAATAAAGCTACTTGGCGATTTACAGAAGATTTACCTTTCAGACCCTTTGCCATTAGACTTAAATAGACAAGTTTCGGAGTTTAATAACCATCCTTTTTATACAGAGCCTCAAAAAACTTATCATCAGGTAATACACCTGCTGCATTCGCCACCTCCTGAATTAACCTAATTTTATATAATAACTCAATGGTATAATAGTCTTCAAAAGAGACTGTTATACCTCTTTCTTATTCAATAAAATTAAGTGTTAATTGAAGCAAGAGTACCACATAGAGGCTCAGGTTAGCCTGTTTTGGTGTGTTTTGCTTCCAAAGTATATTTGCATGAAGTCAATACAATTACTATGCATACTTATGGTGTGCTTTACCCAGGCATTTGCCCAAAAAACAGATTCAGATTCAATCAGAACTAAAAAGTTAGAAGAAATCAATATTCTTGAGCAACGATATAAAAATACTATTGAGCGCCTGCCCTTAACGCAAGGAACTTATCTGTTTGGCGGAAAGAAAAGTGAAGTGATTAATGTTTTAGGAGCCGATGCCAATATAGCCCAAAAAACACCCCGCCAGATATTTGCCAAAGTACCGGGTGTATTTGTGTACGATATGGATGGCACAGGCAACCAAACAAATATATCAACTCGTGGACTTGACCCACACCGTGGTTGGGAATTTAATATTCGTGCCGATGGTATTATTACCAACTCTGATATGTACGCATATCCGGCTAGCCACTTTAGTTTACCGATGGAAGCAATTCAGAGCATTCAACTGGTGCGTGGTACAGGTTCTCTACAATACGGAGCTCAGTTTGGCGGTATGCTGAACTATATCTCTAAACAACCTGATACAACAAAGGCTTTTAACTTCGAAACCATCAACTCGGTTGGGTCTTTCGGGTTGGTAAGTACTTACAATGGCATAAGTGGCAAAGTCGGCAGATTACAATATTATGGCTATTTTTCAAGACGCCACTCTGATGGCTATAGAGATAATTCAAAGAGCGATTATAACGGAGAAGCTGTAGGGCTGATTTACGAGGCATCAAAAAATGTTACATTAAAGGCTGATTTCAAACACTCGAAGTATGTGTATCAGGTGCCAGGGCCTTTGAGTGATAGTATGTTTTATGCGAATCCTCGTCAGGCCACACGTTCTCGTAATTACTTTAATCCGTCTATTTATGTGCCATCTGTTTCTGCTGATTTCCGTTTTGGTGCTCGCACAAAAGCTTCAATTGTAGCATCGGCAGTGTTAGGTGCAAGAAATAGCGTTTTGTTTGATAAACAAGTAAACGTAGTAGATGCAATAGACCCTGTTACCTTGAAATATGCCAATCGTCAGGTTGATATTGATAATTTCAATAGCTATACTGTTGAAGCCCGTTTATTACATAATTACAATTTGGGTAAAGTATCATCTATTTTAGTAACAGGTGTACAAGTGATGAGCAATGACCTGAACCGCCAGCAATTAGGTAAAGGTACAACAGGTACCGACTTTGATTTATCAAAAGAGGGTGATTGGGTACGCGATATGCACCTGAAAACAAAGAATTTTGCTTTTTTTGCTGAAAACCGTTTTGCTATCACATCAAAATTTTCGGTTACACCGGGCATAAGAGTTGAGTTAGGAGAATCGAACCTGTCAGGTAGAATAGCATATTATGACCCTAAAGAATTGCCAACTACCATTTCGCATAAGTTTCCCTTACTTGGCTTAAATGCGAATTATCAGATTAACCAGTCGCAAAATATTTATGCAGGTTTTGCACAGGCTTATCGTCCGGTTGTGTTTAAAGATATTATTCCGTCGGCAACTTACGAGAAAATCGACAAAGACCTGAAAGATGCTTATGGATACAATGCTGAAATTGGTTATAAAGGCAATACCGAGCATTGGAAATGGGATATTAGTGCGTTTCAGATTCTGTACAAAAACCGTATGGGTATGACCTACGGCACCGAAGCCAATGGTGCTTTTTATTATTTAAGAACCAACATCGGCGACTCACGTACAAATGGTATCGAAACTTTTGTTGAGTATGATGCCCGCTTATCATCAAAAGCATCACTTTCTATCTTTACTTCAACTGCTTACATGGATGCTCGTTACCTTGATGCTGCTATAAGAGTAGGAGATAAAAACGTAAGTGTTAAAGACAACAAAGTAGAAAGTACACCAGAGTGGATAAGCCGCAACGGAATAACATTCCGTTATACGAAACTAAGCATTACAGCATTATACAGCTATACAGCCAAAAGCTATGCCGATGCTTTGAATACCGTAAAACCATCGGCTACGGGCGCAGTGGGCTTAGTACCAGAATATGGTTTATTAGATTTAAACGCAACGTATCGTCTTACAAAAGGTATGATTATAAAAGTGAATATTAATAACCTGACAGACAAACAGTACTTCACCAAACGCCCAAGTTTTTATCCGGGGCCAGGGGTTTGGTCGTCTGACGGCAGAAGTGTAAACGTAACGCTTGGGTTAAAGATATAAGCAAAATAAGATATTCGGCCGCCTCGGGGGAGGCGGCTCTTATTCAAAAATAACCTAAATACAATGACCGCTAAACTACGAAAACGTTTGTTCTGGATAGGTGCAATCGGCCTTATCCTACCTGCCTTGTTACAGGCATATCTGCTCATGCCCTTTCCGGGAAGTCAGGATTTAGAAGCTATAAAGCTCACCTACTATCTTGAGAAAATTATTTTGCCTTCAAGAATTATTGGTTTGTTGCTGCTTGCTTATCCTGTATGGTCTTATGTTACACAAGGCACGGTTAAGCAAAAGATTCTGGTAGGAGTCATTGTATTATTAGCCGGAGGCCTTTATTATTTTACTGATATGGCTTACAGAGCCGAGGTAATGTTTAAAGAACCCGAGAAAATTCAGTTTGCTACACAAAAAGACAATAAAATACCCGACAGCCTACTTGTAATGACGGTTGTGAATGGGGGAGTAGCCAAGGCATATCCGGTTAAATTTGTAGGGTATCACCATAAAATACAAGATAACGTGGGCGATAAAGCTGTATTGGTTACTTATTGCACCATGTGCCGCACAGGTTTGGTATTCGACCCCATAGTTGATGGCAAAAAACAGACTTTCCGTTTGGTAGGCGCAAGACACTACAACGCTGTGATTGAAGATGCCGACACTAAATCGTGGTGGTATCAGGCTACGGGCGATGCCGTGGTAGGTAAGCAGGCCGGAAAACAACTGACAATAGTACCATCAGAGCAAATTACTTTGAAATCATTCTTCGATAAATACCCTGAAGGCTTGGTTTTTCAGGCTGATGATAATTTTACGGAAGAGTATGACGTGCTGAAAAACTACGATCGCCACCAGCGCAAAGATGCCGATTCGCTTAAAAATCCTGATAAAGTATGGGACAAAAGTTGGGTAATAGGCGTAAGCCTCGACAACAAAAATAAAGCCTATATCTGGAATAATGTTGTTAAACTAACAACATTGAATGATAAAATAGGTAACACCCCTATAGCCATTGTTGTTGAGCCAGATAATCATTCGTATCATGTGTTTACGAGAACAGTTGATGGGAAAATACTAAACTTTGTGCAAGACCCTTCCGGTTTTAGAGATAGAGAAACCAATAGTTTATGGAACTGGAAAGGAGAAAGTATTGATGGAGAACTGAAAGGAAAAACCTTAAAGACAGTACAGTCTTACCAGGAATACCTGCGTGCATGGAAGCAATTCCATCAGCCGACAGAAATCTGGCCTTAAGACAATAATTAAAGCCGTTTTTTATGCTATGAATTTTTTGCCGACATTCTGGTAGAAAATTCATAGCATTTATGTTTATTCGTAATCTATTCAAAACTAATAATATGGGATATTTTATTGCACCTTATGCAAGTGTGATGGGAGATGTTACACTTGGTGATGATGTTTCGGTATGGTACTCAGCGGTGATTCGGGCTGATGTTGAAAAAATTGTAATAGGAAACCGTACCAATATTCAGGATGGCGCTATACTACACGCCGATTTTGGTGAGCCTACTATTATAGGCGAAAACGTAACTGTCGGCCACGGAGCTATCATACATGGTGCTTCGGTAGGAGACTATTCGCTGATAGGTATGAGAGCTACTATTTTGAATCGAGCTAAAATTGGTAAATATTGTATTATAGGTGCAAATGCGCTTGTAACTGAAGGCACCGAAATACCCGACTACTCGATGGCAGTGGGTACGCCGGCAAGAGTAATTAAAACATTACCACCTGCAGTTGCTGAAAAACTGGCCATGAGCGCCGAACACTATGTGGAAATGGCACATGAGCATAAATCAGGAAAATTCCCCTTGAAAAATAATGAATAAGTGGTAATTCGATAAGTTTCGGAGTTTTCTTATTAGTCAAAAAAATATCTGCTGTTTTTTGGCAAGGTATTTGATTTATTGATGACAGAGTTTTAGGTCAGGAAAATAAGAAAAATTTTATGGGGAATCATTACGCCGCATACTCTATTAAACGCGTAAATGTAACTTTATACGCCGTCATCTGTGTACTTACTATCTGTTTCACTTCTTGCAAAGATAAACCTAACAAAGAAGTAATAACTCCTGCTGTTGAATCAAAAAAAACAAGCGAATTTGATGCAAGCCTTGCCATCAACTGGAGCCGTTTGCAGTTGCACCTTATACAATCTACACCCGGCTATGCAGCACCTGTTGCAGCCCGTAGTTTGGCATATACAAGTCTGGCACTTTACGAGAGTGTTGTGTATGGGCTTGATGGTTATAAATCTTTAGCAAATCAGCTTAGTGGCTTAAAAGCCTTACCAAAGCCCGACACTACCAAAGAATATAATTGGGGTTTGGCAGCTAATGCAGCTATTTCAACGCTTGTTAAAGAGTTGTATGTAACTACCAACGATAAGAACAAGACCGCTATCGACTCTTTGCGAAGGCTTTCGGAAAGTGCCTTAAAAACCGGTGTAACGGACCAACAGGTGATTGAGCGCTCAATTAATTTTGGTGCTGATATTGCCAAGGCAATTTGGGACTACTCAAAAACCGATGGAGGCAACGAAGGCTGGAATAATAATTTCCCGACCAACTACAAAATTCCTGTAAGCATTGGTTCATGGGAGCCAATTGGTAATCAGAAAATACCATTATTACCTTTATGGGGAAAAAATCGTAATTTTTCGACACTTAACAATTCGGTAGCACCACTTGCACCTATTGCGTTTTCGTTTAAAGAAAACTCAGCTATGTATAATGCGGCCAAAGAACTTGTTAATATAAGCAATACCCTGACGATTGCCCAAAAAACACAGGCTGGTTTCTGGGAAGATGCTACTATTACAGCAGCAGGACATAGTTTTAGCATTGCTAACATTGTGCTGAAAAAAGAAAATGCCAAACTTGATAAAGCTGCTGAGGTATATGTAAAATTAGGATTAGCGCTTAATGATGCCTTTGTTACTTGCTGGAAATCAAAATATAATTATAACCTGATGGCACCTGTTAGTTATATTAAGCAAGCGATTGCTCCAAGATGGACATCGCTCGTGATAACTCAACCTGTGCCGGCTTATACCTCCGAAAACGCAACAAATAGCGGTGCAACCGCTGAAATATTAACAGCTATTTTTGGTGCCAATTATGCTTTTACTGACAATACCTATGAGGGAAAAATGCCCAACCGAACGTTCAAGTCATTTGATGAGTACACCAACGAAGCAACCATTGCACAACTATATGGAGGTACGCAGTATAGAATGGCCAACGAAAACGGACAAAAACATGGCAGAGAAATAGCAAAAAATATATTGAAACTTAAGTTTAAGTAGGTTCAATAACCCGGAGAGTAAAAAAGACTTTTAGTACACGATAGAATCCTTTTTAATTACCTGCCTCACTTTCCTGGCTTGCCGGGGGAGTGAGTTTTTTTATGCCACTTTTGTAAATGTTAAGTACCTCTATGGCACTGTTTTTATATAATAGTTTGAAAAGGTCGCAACTTTTTTTGTTGAATTTTGTTATGTAAATATTAAACAAACAAAGCCTTTTAAAGATAAAGAAATAATTCTCGCAGATTTAGTTTAAGAGTGTTGCTGGCAACCTTTCAGACGACTTTTAAACCTTGAGACTAAATCCCCGAAATTTCACCAGCTTGGAATTTAATTAAATATTCAAAGCGCTAAAATCAGAAAAATAATGAGTTCTAAAAGAGTTGCGGTGTTCAGGAAAGAACATTTTAATGCTGCTCATCGTCTTAACAACCCGAACTGGTCGGACGAGAAAAACGAACGCGTGTATGGAAAATGTAATAACTACAATTTTCATGGGCATAACTACGACCTTGTGGTTCAGGTAATAGGAGAAGTAGATCCTGAATCGGGCTATGTTATGGATATGAAACTGCTAAGTGATTTAATAAAAGTGGAAGTTCTGGACAAGTTTGACCATAAAAATCTAAACCTTGATACGGAAGAATTCAAAGATATTAATCCATCGGCAGAGAATATCGCAATTGTAATTTATGATAAGTTAAGGGCAAAACTGCCAGACCATTTAGACCTTAGAATCAGATTATATGAAACCGAACGAAACTTTGTTGAATACCCTGTTGTTTGAAGACGATACTAAAATTATGCTTACTGATGAAGAAATAGGAGACGACCACTTGAGTACTTCTGTTGATACGCCTATGCGTGCCGATGCTTTTGAACAGAGCGATGACGAGAAAATAGCACAGATTGAGTATTATTTCCGCCAGATTATGGATACATTGGGCATGGATTTAACAGACGATTCATTGAAAGGTACGCCTAAAAGAGTAGCAAAAATGTATGTGAAAGAGATTTTTAGCGGCCTTAATCCTGAAAATAAACCCAAAGTTGCGCTTTTCGATAATAAGTATCAGTATAACGAAATGCTGGTAGAAAAAGACATTTCGTTTTATTCTAATTGTGAGCATCATTTTGTGCCTATTTTTGGTAAGGCACATGTTTCATACATTGCTAATGGCAAAGTAATTGGTTTATCGAAACTGAATAGAATTGTGCAATATTTTGCTAAAAGGCCACAGGTGCAAGAGCGTCTGACAATGCAGATTGCCAAAGAGTTACAAAAAGTATTGGGTACCGAAGATGTAGCCGTGGTGTTAGATGCCAAACATCTTTGTGTAGCATCACGTGGTGTGCAAGACGATACCTCCACAACCATCACGAGTTTCTATGGCGGTAAATTTCAGCAAGAGGCAACTAAGGCTGAGTTTTTGAAATATATCGGATAGTATATTGGATTATAAACATATTTGTACGAAAAAGCCTTTTCCCGTATGAGAAAAGGCTTTTTTATTATACTTCTTCGCTTTGTAATTGCTTTTCGTACAACTCTCGGTAAGCGCCATCTTTCTTTATAAGTTCATCGTGCGTACCTTGTTCAATCACCATGCCTTCGTCTAACATCAGAATTTTATCGGCTAATTTGGCTGAAGAAACACGGTGAGAAATAATAACAGAGGTGCGATTCTGCATGATTCTTTCCAGATTATTCAGAATAATATTTTCGGTATTGGTATCAACCGCCGAAAGGCAATCATCTAGAACCAGAATTTTAGGCTCACGGGCAATAGCACGGGCAATAGATAAGCGTTGTTTTTGCCCGCCCGATAGAGTGATACCTCTTTCACCTAGTTTAGTGTCAAATTTATCTGGGAAATCCATAATGTTTTTATACAAATCAGCATCTTTTACGGCTTGTATTATCTGCTCGTTTGTGAGATTAGGCGACCCGAATTTTGCATTGTTCAGAATCGTATCCGAAAACAAAAATACTTCCTGTGGCACATAACCCATCTGGCTACGTATGTGCTGAATATTAAAGTCTTTTATCGGAACCCCATCAACAAGAATATCGCCCTCGGTTGCATCATACATTCTTACAATAAGGTTGGCAATTGTACTTTTGCCTGAACCCGTAGTTCCCAATATTGCTACCGATTCACCTGCTTTAATAGTTAAATTGAAATCCTTTAAAGCCTGAATACCAGAGTCGGGGTATACAAAGTTTACATTTCTGAACGTAATGGCTCCTTCTATTTCTTTTGTCAGGTTTTTTTCTGAAACAATATCTGTTTTTACCCGCAAAAATTCATTGATACGTTGTTGCGATGCGGCTGCTCTTTGAATCTGGCTCGAGGTCCACCCAAGCGCAGTTAAAGGCCACGTAAGCATAAATACATACATGATAAACTCGGTAATATTGCCAGGAGTAAGCCTGCCTGAAATAATTTCCTGCCCACCAATATACACACATAAAACCGTACTAAGGCCAATTAACAAGGCAATAGTTGGTGTAAAAAGGGCATCAAAACGTGTGAGTGAGAGCGATTTTGCTTTATACACATTACTTTCTTTTTCAAAGCGTTTTACTGAATCTTCTTCACGGGCAAAGGCTTTCAGAACTCTGATACCCGAAAATGCCTCTTGTACAAAAGTAGAAAGATGAGAAAGGCTTCGTTGAATTTCTTCTGAACGCTTGTTGACCGAAGTACTCACAAAAAAGATACTTGCTGATAACAACGGCATTGGTAGTAAAACCCACCACGTGAGGCGGGCATTAACCGAAAACATATAGCTAAGTACCAGCACAACCAATACGGCCATGTTCATCAGATACATAATTGAAGGGCCGATATACATTCTTACTTTACTTACGTCTTCCGAAATCCTGGCCATTAGGTCTCCCGTATTGTTTTTTCTGTAAAAGCTCAACGGAAGTGACTGATAATGCGCATAAATCTCGTTTTTAAGGTCATACTCAATGTGTCGTGACATAACGATGAGTGTCTGCCGAACCGCAAATAAGAAGATGCCTTTCAGAATTGCCATCACCAAAATCAATAGGCCATATATACTGATGCTTGTAGTAAATACATCATACATACTTTTTTGAATATCGGTATTGTCGAACAAGAAATAGACATCGATGGTTTCTTTTACCAAATCGAGCGCATGACGAACCACCTGTGCAGGTATAACACCAAAAAGATTTGAAATAACAGTGAAAATAGTACCTAATATCAGATACCATTTGTATTTAAGCAAAAACTTGTTGAGGTAGGCTAATTGTTTCACAAAGAATATATTCCGTTGGTTTGAGTTATCTCAAGAGACATTTCTTGGGATAACTATAAAAACCTAACAGTATTTTTGTTGAAATTGTTGCATTGATACGCTTTATGATTTTATCTGCCTAATGGTGTATTCTGAGTGATGATAATTTTCGGGCGGTTTTGGTAGCCGTTTGTCGGCAACGACGACGACAAAATGCTAAAAGGTGCAATTGCCTGTGGGAAATTTCTGATTAAGTCAGATAAATTTACATAAATTGTTTCTCCCTCCGAAAATTCTTCGGTGCGTGTATCAATCCAGTTTTTTACTTCTGCTAGCGCATCTAATGAACCATTATAATAAGGCGTGCTACTGCTCGATACAAAGATGATAGCCCTAGTATTGTTTAGGTAAGACGTTTTGCAATATTCAACCATTTTTTGTTTTACTGTAGCAGGGTCTGTAATTCCGGCAAGGTTAACAAGATCCATTTCGTTGATTTCGGTCTCTATTTCTCCACCAAAATTAGAGCGTAGCATATCTCCCTCCCATGTATGCAGCTCATTGAATGTCATGGTTGCCGTATTGGCTTTAAGTATATCGGCGTAAGTACTAATATCAGGAATATCAAAAGTTTTACGGGCAGCACTTAGCTGGTCAGAAACTGAGCCTGCTTCAAAGCAGAACTTTATATTATTATTCTTGGCTTTAACCACATTCTTGCAGTCTACCAAAAACTTCTTCATTTGGTTATAATTGAAATGATACCAGTCTTCAAACAATACCGAGTTGTACATGGCATTTACATTCCATGTATTCATCTGGATAAGGTTATCTACCGGAACCTTAGGAGGTTCAATTTGGTTGTAATCGCTATAATTGGTGCCATAAGCGGCGTTTACATCAGCCAAACTAGTGTAGCGCTCGGTTACTAGCCAGTTTCTGAAACCATTTATGTTGTCTGGCGAATAATCATATTCACAAGGATGAGGGCTCACAAACTCTTGACCTGTCCAACTGTTTTCATAATTGAAGCCTGTTTCAAATTGTGCAGCAGTAGCCACCGAAACCCAGTATAGTTTTTCGCCTAACATCGGATAATAGCGGTCAACTATTTTTTGCACAAAACCTTTCATTTTGGCAGTCGCTGATAAAGATGAAAACGAGCCATGCCCAGAACCATAAGCTACACGTGCCGGATTATTGAACTGGTCTTGAACTATCTCACCGAATAAATTAAAGAGGGCGTTGTCAAAAGTATTATATGGTACTTGTGTAGGGTCAAACTCGTCTCTATCCTGAAAATAATATCGGGTATCATCGTAGTCTACATTGATTCGTAAAGCTACATAGTCATAGACGTTGTTGGCATGTTTAAGTATTTTATCGTACAAAAACCAACATTTGTCTAATTCTGCTGCATCGGCATGATTAAACTGGCTCAAGGTCTTAAAAACCTCGTCGAGCCTTATCGTTACTTCATACATTCTTGCACCTTTATTGGCAAACTCGGTCATTTCTGCAATATTTCTATCGGCCGTATACCTGTTTAGATGTAAGGTTTGATACCCTAATTTAAAGTCTCGGTCTCTACTAGAAACCAAATTACTTTTGCAACCTTTTATTTCGGCAGTAAAAACGCCTGTATTAGATGCATAAAAGCCGGGGTTTAGTAATACACTTCTACCTGAGCTATAAGTTACTCGGGCATTGTTCGAAATCCGGTTGTTGGCTGTAATCTCACCATGACTGCTATTGGTTTCATGCAGGATAGTGCCCGTAGTATAATTATCTTTAGGATTTATAAGAGAGATAGCGCTCTGGCAAAGTGTAACATTTGCCGAACCCGAAATTGTACCAACACCACAATAATTAGAGACCGAACTCAAGGTATAAGTAGTATTTTGAGTAGGGTGCACCTCAATGGTTTCAAAGACATTATTTAGCTTCAATGCTGAATCAACCCCTGCAATATTAACGTTGTATTCTCCTCCACCTTCTAATATTACCGAAAGGTAAGCCGGAGAATTAAAATTATCTAAGACCTGCGAGCCAATTAGTTTGGCACTAGCCGGGCGAGAAACTCTGAAATCTAACTCGGCACTTTCGCCCGTGCAGCCCTGATGCTCAACAAATACTTTATAAACACCCGTTTGTTGTTCTGATGGTGTATAGTCCTGATTTGGGCCTACATATACCACCTGACCGTTTCGGCTGAGCGTAATATTAGCACCCGTAATATTGGTCTGGATTCGGTAGTTTGGTAAATCAGTATAACAAATACCTTGAGGTGATACTGTCCCTTTTAAATTACTTGATATAATTGGTAGAAGCGTGGTGTTAATATCGAGTATTTTATCGGTACGCACGGTGCCTACTATTGTGTTGTCGGTAGTTACTACCCTGGCATAATAGCGTTTGCCTGCCAGGCTGTCGGTAACCATAAACGAGATAGGGCTCGAATTGCCAGTTGCTACTGTAAGCACTTTATTAGTTACTACATCAACCAATTCTACCTTAAATGATGTATTAGTGAAATTGCCCGCAGTACTGAAATTAATATAATTCTGGATACCGGTACACAAAAAAGTATTTGTATTATCTAATACAATACTTTGCGGATTAGCAATTTTGGTAATAAAACCTCTCTGGCGGTTATCGTTAGAATTAGACGCATTACCAAAATTGGTATTTACACTAAACTGCCCGAAGCTGGCTTTGCCAAGATTTGCACCGCTTAGTATAACACCTTTGTTGTTATCAAGCACTAAGCCGTTTACGTAGAGGGCATCATAAACACGAATATTATTGATAGAGCCCAGCAAATCGCCGCTAGGTTTATAAATAGCCACAAACGGATTCCCCGAAGTATTGCTAAATGTAGCAAGGTCTTTTTGTGGTAGTCGGTGTTCGTTAATTAAAAAGCTGGAAACGCTAGCCGAATTATTGAGGTAGCTAGTAAAGTAAATATTATCTTCTTTATCTATTCCCATTGTGTTGCGGCCGCTTCTTATGGTATGGTTGTTTATCTTGAACCACTGCCCGTCGCCGTTTGTGTTGAGTTTTATAAGGGCGGCTGTATTGTTACCATCATAATCTTGTGGCGCAGGCGGAATAGTCAGGTTGGCAAAAGTACCACCGTAAGATGCCCGAAACGATACACCTAAGTAAATGTTATTCTGAGAATCTAGTTTTAAGCTAGGTGCAGCATTGGCGTTTTGGTCTAGCAATATAAACTGAGAGTTGCGTGCCCAGTCCCAATTGTTTGAACCCGTATTATATTTAGCAGTAAAATAATCGCTATCTCCAAAAATAAGCGGGTAAGGTCCAAACGAAATCGCCTCGGCTGTACCTAAGCCAACTGTAGCTGTTGAGCCTGCTACCACAATATTATTATAAGCATCAATTTCAATATTGGTCATGCCCATTGCTCCTGACGGAGAATAGACATTCATTTTTTGATAGTTAATAATACTAAGATTTGTTGGGTTTAGCTCTAGTAAAACCAGCCCTGCAGAATCATATATTTCGTTGCCGTTAGTATATCGAAGCGTATTTGATAAACCCTGGCTCCACGAATATGCCAGCCATAGTTTATTATTGCGGGCTTTTAAAGAGTAGTAACCTTTAGTGCCTAGCCCGAAAGATGCCCTTACATCAAAATTATCGGTAGTAAGCCCGCAGGTTTTAAGTTCAGTAAGGTTACTTAGCACATCCAGGTTGCCATTAATATCAAACTTGGCCATCCAGATAAAACGCCCTTTATATCGGTAGTCATACTCTGCCGGGAAAGTGCCGATTTTATAAAACCGACAATAGCCTAAAATAGTGCCAAGCGAAAAATCTTCTTCATCGGCAATTACCAACGATGCCTCATTTCTCGGATTTGTAGGGCAATTAGGTGCTGCTCTGAACTCTGATACCAGAAAAACTTGCCCATTGTTTATCGCTAAATCACAATATTGGTAATCGCTTATATCGCCTTGTGCATTCCATTTTCTATACCATGCAAGGTTTCCATCTGCACTTATTTTGGCAACAAAGCCCGTTCTTTTATCGGCTGTAGGAGAGTCGTTACAAAAAACATTGTTTCCGTTAATCGTATTAATAACCGAGTTGCCTAATGTCATTTTCTGCGAGAAAAAACCTGCAACAAATAGGTTGTTATCTTCATCAATCTCGGTATCAATAATAGTCGAAGGAAAATTAAAGGTATTGCTCCAGGCTGTATCAGCAAGTGCCCACGACCACGAAGGCTTACAATTGGTAAGCATTAAGCTCTGGGTAGCAGTAGCTGAGCAACCATTCTTTGTAACAGTTACAGTATAAATTCCGTCGTGTGCTGGTCCACCAGATGGAATTAACAGCGTATCTTTTGAAGCCATTGCGGGGCCCGTCCATGCGTATGAGCTTCCGCCTAATCCTCCGTCTTTGGCTATAAGCCGCACTGGGTCGCCAAAACAAGGTTTTTCTGGTATAAGCGTTATAGATGGTACTGGTTTAGTACGAATACTTATATCTGATGCATTGGTATTGCTAATCAGGCTTGGTGTACTGGCAATTACCCTGATTCGGTATTTTGTGCCTTCAATAAAACCTTTTGGAATACTGAAACTTGCACTTGTAGTATTAGCCTCGGCAACTGCCAGATTATAAGGCCATGCAAAAGAGCCGTTGGCATCAGAAAGCTGTACTGTAAAAAAGTGATTAGCGTCTAAAGTTCCGTTTGAAATTGCCCAATTGACAGTGGTAGTAGTATTAGAACAAATAAGCGTAGAGCTTAACTCCTGTAATGTAATAACAGGCGAAGAGGGCACAGTGGTACAGGTACTATCTACTGCTAGAGGGTTTGTAGGTGTACCTGTAACAATCGGGCTTGTGCTTACAACTCTGAGTCGGTAATTTGAACCTACCACAGTAGTAGAAGGAATAACAAACGCAATTTTTTGAAGCGAGCCATTGTAGAATCTTGTTAATTCGACGGGGTTCGTGAAATTTCCTGAAACATCTGATAGCTGAACTTTGAAATAATTGTCGGCATTAAAACTGCCTGTTGTGCTAAAACTGGCTCTTTCAACTTTTCCTCTACAAAGGCTTGCACCACTGAAGGAGATGGAAACAGACTGAGCATTTACTAACTGACAAATAGCGATTAATAAAACTAAAGGGTAAAATTTAAACATGCGTAGGTAATATGTAATTATGAATAAAAATACATATAAATATGGCATTTGGATAGTCTTTTCTATTTAGTGGAGATATTGTTATTAAAGGGTAGCAAATGCTTAATTTTACATAAATGTCGCCTTAGAAAGGTTATATTTATTATTCGTTTTTTTATAAAAATATCTTAAAGTATATACGTAAACTTTTTGTTTTTTCAAGAGCTATCAGCTTTTTACGTATACGTAATTTCAAGTATTTTTTCTAAATTGTGTGCTTATTAGCATATTCAATATATTCACTCCTACACTATTATCGTAACATGAAAAGCGCACTTAATCGTCGTGATTTTATCCGACAAAGTAGTACCGCAGCACTAGGGCTGGCATTGTTTCCGGGTCTGGTACGCAAGGTAGCACCCAGCGATCGCCTTCGGGTAGCACACATTGGCTTGGGCGGAATGGGCAACAACCACATGAACTGGTTTGCTGCTTTGCCCGAAGTAGAGGTTGTAGCCCTATGTGACCTGGACTCAAACCACCTCAACGAAAGTCTTAGTAGCTTACAGAAAAAACAACCTGATACAAAAGCACAAGGTTACGCCGATTTTCGTCATATACTCGACCGCAAAGATATTGATGCTATTACCTGTGCTACGCCCGACCACTGGCATGCGCAAGTGGCAATTATGGCGTTTCAGGCAGGTAAAGATGTATACGGCGAAAAACCACTTTCTTATAATGTAAGAGAGGGGCAGCAGATGCTGAAAGCCATGAACAAATACGACCGTATCTTTCAGCTAGGTACACAGATACATGCAGGTGATAATTACCATAGGGTAGTAGAGCTTATTAAAGCCGGAGCCATTGGTAAAGTACATACCGTAAGACTCTGGAAAACCGGACTCCCTCCGGTATTGGGTCCATCTAATTATCAGAATCCACCTGCTTCGCTCAATTGGGATATGTGGCTTGGGCCTGCGCCATATTCGCCTTACAGCCCTGAGCGTTGCCATTTTACTTACCGTTATTTTCTTGATTATTCGGGCGGCGTTTTTCAGGATTTCTGGAGCCATATTGCCGATGTAGTATGGTGGGCAATAGACCCTAAAAATCTAACAACCATAAAAGCCAAAGGTGAAGCACCAGATGGTGTTGGTGATGCACCTAAATTGATTGATATTGATTACCAGTTTGAAGACCTGAAAATACACTGGACCTCGCAACCACCAAATGTGCCGGGGGCCGACAAGAAAAAAGGTATAGGGGCTTATTTTGAAGGCGATAAAGGTACTTTAATATGTGATTATGGCTCACGTGAGATAACCATTAATGGGGTAACGATGAATGATATTCCGGAGATACCAATTACAATTGCCCGTTCGCCGGGGCATCAGCAAAACTTTGTTACCGCCGTGAAAAACCGTACTTTGCCAGAGTCACATCTTGCGTATGCTCGCCAGATGACCCTACCTATGCATTTAGGTTTAATTTCTTACAGATTAGGAAGAGAATTGCACTGGAATGCCAACAAAGAGAAGTTTAAGCATGATTCAGAAGCCAATGCCTTGCTTTCAAGAGATTACCGGAAAGGATGGGATTTGATTTGATTTTATTTGTAATGTATTGATTATTAGTTGGTTGTGTTGGTAGTCTTAGTGCGCTTTTAGGTTTGTGTAAATTTTTAACAATTTGATATTTATAAAATTTATGGAAATTGATTAATTTGCTATAGTATTACCAACACAATTAAATATATGGCAAAGGATAAGCCCGCAAAAGAAGCGAAAAAGGAAGCCAGCAAATCGTTGAAAGAAAAACGTGCTGCCAAGCAAGACAAACGCAACGCTAAGCGAGACTAATGTCAAATTTTTTGTTTTTCCTTTTTACGTGTAAGAGCATCTTAAAAAGTTTAAGATGCTCTTAATTTTTTGTTTTTTCTTGTTCATCAACATTTAATCATATATGCTACTTCTATCAAAAAAAACATTTGTCAGTTTGTTTTTTCTTCTTATTAGTTTTTCAGTTTTTAGCCAGAGCAAAGACGTACCTTATGTTGTAATGATTTCTTTCGATGGTTTTCGCTACGATTACGTGCAGAAATATGCTCCCAAGCATATCAAAAAGTTTATAAAGAAAGGAGCAGCCGCTACCAGTATGTTGCCGTCGTATCCGAGTAAAACTTTTCCTAATCATTATACCCTGGTTACGGGTTTGTATCCTGCGCATCATGGTTTGGTAGATAATTCTTTTTATGATGCCGACAGAGATGCTTTTTACACCATGCGCCAGAGAGATAAAGTTGAAGACCCTTATTATTATGGTGGTTTACCGATATGGCAATTGGTACAGCAAAACGGCATGAAAGCCGCTTCGTTTTTCTGGGTAGGTTCAGAAGCACCTATACAAGGGGTGTATCCAACTTATTACCACAATTTTAATAATGCAATCCCAAATAAAAACAGAATTCAAGCAGTATTTGACTGGTTGAGTTTGCCCGAGGCAGAGCGTCCACACTTGATAACCGTTTATTTTTCGCAGGTTGATTCTATAGGGCATAAATTTGGCCCGAATGCCCCCGAAACACAAGCCGCTGTAATGGAAGCCGATAACTTGGTTGGTATGCTAATGGCAGGCTTAAAGAAAATAGATTTGCCTGTAAATGTGATTCTGACATCAGACCACGGCATGTACGAAATGAAAAACGAAGCCGATAAATTTCTGTATACAGAAGATGTATTAGTAGGTTTAGATAACAAAGATTTTGTTTTTGTGAACAGTGGTACGCACGCAAATGTGTTTCTGAAAGATAAATTGAAAGAAGAGGAGTTCTTTAAGCGTATAGCAGCTAAAGAAAATCATTTCAAGGTTTATAAACGGGCAGATATACCTAAAAATCTACATTATAATGACCATCCTCGTATTGGTGATTTAACATTGATGGCAGAAACAGGCTATAGTTTTTATTCGAAAGAAAGCCTGACTAAAAAGCCCGAAACCCGTAAGGTATGGGGTGTACATGGCTTTGACCCCTATACTACACCTGAAATGGGCGCTATTTTCTACGCTAGCGGCCCTAATATCAAGAAAGGAAAAACTATTCCTGAGTTTCAGAATATCCATGTTTATCCGTTCATAGCAACGCTCTTGGGAATCTCTGTCCCACAAAACATTGACGGCGATGCTAAAGTGTTGGAGGGGATAATTAGGAAATAATTGTGTGGATTGTCTTGAACTTTGATTTACCTGATTAATTGATTTTAATGACCTTTATCGCTAATTTATAAATGGGAATCAAACTCATTTATAAATTAAATCAGGTAAATCGTTAAATCAGGTAAATCAAAGTTCAAGACTATTTTCATGCAAAAGCCGATTCTCTCAAATGCAATAATTCGGTTGTTCGGGCACGGGTTTCGTGGGCTAATACTTCATCTTTAGCTAACGAATAACCATACGATGGTATGAGCCGTTTTAATTCGTTTTGCCACTTTTCGGTAGCTTCTAAACCCGGGAAACACTTTTTCATCAAATCAAGCATAATAGAAACAGACGTTGAGGCACCTGGCGAAGCACCAAGCAAAGTGGCCAATGAGCCATCTTTGGCATAAACTACTTCTGTACCGAACTCAAGAATACCACCTTCTTTTTCGTCTTTTTTTATAACCTGTACACGCTGCCCTGCATCCATTAATTCCCAATCTTCTTTCTTTGCAGTTGGCATATATTCTAGTAATGCTTCCAGACGGTCTTCTGACGATTGTGTTACTTGTTCTATCAGATACTTAGTGAGCGGAATGTTATGCACCCCTGCCGATATTAAAGGCCATATATTACTCCATTTGATAGACTGTGGTAAATCCATAAAAGAGCCGTGTTTCAGAAACTTGGTAGAAAAACCCGCATAAGGCCCAAAAAGCAAGGCTTTTTTGCCATCAATCATTCGAGTATCCAGATGCGGAACCGACATAGGAGGAGAGCCGACACTGGCTTTGCCATATACTTTTGCGCAGTGTTCTTCAATTAATTCAGGCTTATTACAAACCAGCCATTTACCACTTATCGGAAAACCACCATAGCCTCGTCCTTCAGGTATATCCGATTTTTCGAGTAGTGGCAACGAGCCACCTCCGGCGCCTATAAATATAAATTTTGTAGTATATTTATGCGTTTTGTCGGTATCAAAGTCTTTTATTTCAAGCTCCCAATCACCGTTACTGAGGCGTTTAATATCTTCTACTTCGTGGTGTAGTTTCAGTTCAACGCCATCGGCATTTTCAAGATAAGAAAACATTGATTTTGATAAAGCTCCAAAGTTAACATCAGTGCCAATGTCCATGCAAGTAGCCGCCAGCTTCTGTTCTCTGTCACGTCCTTCCATAATTAGCGGCATCCACTCTGCTATTTTATCATAATCGTCCGAAAATTCCATGTCGCTAAACAGATGGTGCTCTTTCAATGCTTCGTGGCGCTTACGCAGATATTCAACGTTTTTATCACCCCATACAAAACTCATATGCGGAATTCGGCGAATTGCCTGCGAAGGGTCTTTAATAATTCCTTCTTGCACAAGGGTCGACCAGAATTCTTTAGATACCTCAAATGAAGAAGCAATTTTCACGGCTTTGTCAATATTAATACTTCCGTCTTCCATTTCGGGTGTATAATTCAACTCACAAAAAGCCGAGTGCCCTGTTCCGGCATTATTCCATGCTTCTGACGACTCGGCCGTTACCCTGTCCATGCGCTCAAATATCTTTATCTGCCAGGTTGGCTCAAGCTTCTTTAAAAAAGTGCCTAGTGTAGCACTCATAATACCTGCGCCTATCAGAATTACATCACTGGTGTTGTTATTTTCTTTCATTGTAAATTGTTTGTTGTAGGAAAAAGTATCTTTTAATATACCCTGTTGATGGGTAAAATATGCCTTTTTATTGTTTCGTAAATGCCCCAAATAAAGTACTTAACACCTGTACCGCATTATTGATTACCTCTTCGTTCTCAACCGGAATCTTCAAATATACCTTCCCTGATTCATCTTTTTGTGTGATACTCTCAATTAATTCTTTTGTTGCTTCGGGGCTTTTTAGCGTTTTACCTAATTGAGCAAAAAAACTAATGCCATTGTGTAGTAGTTCTTGGGCTGGCGCATTGGTACTTGCTCCGTTGTTAGGTGGCTGGTTGGTTTCTTTTATGTCATCGTCACCCATAAAAGTGGTAGCCCCCTCTGGTGTATCTACCAGTACTTCATTAGGCAGCTCGTATTTGATGCTTTCCTCTTCGGTGTCTTGCTGCTCGGCTACTTCGGTAGTTTCTTCTTGCGGAACAAGATTCTCTACCGACTCCATAAATTGTTTAAACTGGTCTTCGCCTACAAAGATGGTATCTTCGCCTCTATCTAATACGCCTTTGGCCATTGCATCTTTAAATTGCAATACATTAAGCATTCTTTGCTCAATAGTGCCTGTAGAAATAAGGTTGATGATAGAAACATTTTTCTCTTGCCCCAAGCGATAGATACGGGCAATACGCTGCTCTAACACCGCCGGATTCCACGGAATATCCAGATTTATCATCAACGAAGCATTTTGTAAGTTTAAGCCAACACTTCCGGCATCGGTTGAAAGAAACACACGACTTTCGGGGTTATTCTGAAAATTTTCGAGCAAGTCTTTTCTTTTCACACTTTCTACACCACCGTACAGGTATTCAAACTTTATCTGTCTTTGTTCCAGTTCTTTCGCTACCAGTCGAGTCATCCGTTCCCACTGGCTGAATATAACTACTTTCTCGTCAGAGGTCTCAAAGACTTCATCCAATATATTCATTACTTCATCAATCTTGGTATCGTGCCTTGTTTTCTGGTCTAAAACATAAGTGCTGTCGCACACCATGCGCATCTGGCTTAGGGTAAGTACCAAACGTTTACGGTCGGTCTCGTTCAAAAAGCCAAATCGCCTCCATTTGTTTACTATCTTAGCTACATTATCGCCTAATTCGTTATGAATCTTCGTCTGTGGGGCTGTCATAGGCACAAACAGATTTTTATCCATTCTTTTAGGCAATTCCGAAAGAACCTCTTTTTTGGTTCTACGAATCAGCACGTCTTTTAGTTGTTCGGCTATTTTATTCAGGTTTTTATAGCCTATTATCTGCCCTGTTGCGTCAGTTATCTGGTGTTCATTCAGGAATCGGTACATTGGCCCCAGACGATACACGTCAATAAACTGCATGATAGAGTAAAGTTCTTCCAGTTTATTTTCGAGTGGAGTACCCGTAAGTACAATTGAGTAGGGCGTTACAATTCGCTTAATTTGCTGAGAAACCTTGGTTTTCCAGTTTTTTATACGTTGGGCTTCATCTAAAATAACCAGATCGGGCTCCATTCTGTTGAGCCAGTCTAAATCGTGAGTCATGGTATGATAACTCACAATTACATAATAAGCGTCGGTTCGCCAATATCTGTCTTTGCGTTTTTGCAGGCTTCCTTCAATTACATATACGCTACTATCGGTAAACTTTTCTATTTCTGCTTGCCATTGGTATTTGAGCGAGGTAGGGCACACAATCAAAACCCTATTAATACCTAGTTCTCTTTTATACAACTCGGCCGTGGCTATGGCTTGTAAGGTTTTGCCAAGACCCATTTCGTCGGCTATCAGGCTTTTTCCGGCTAAGGCTGCAAAAAACACGCCTTTCTGCTGATAAGGGAAAAGCTGTACTTTCAATAAATCATCAAAATATTTATCGTTTTCGCCATCGGGCATTATACGCCATAAATAATCTCTGCGGCGAATTTTCTCACGTTCGGCTATCACAAAATCGAGTGCATCAGTATAGCACCTGAACGAATTGCTCAGGGCAGCCGCTTTTTCAAGAAACAGCTCAAAAACGCCAAAAGATGCTTCTTTTAGTGTGTAATCGGCATCGAAATAGGTTTTGGCGAGTTCTTCAAATTCTTCTTTTTTATTGGAGCCAATGCGTATTTTTATCTCTCGTCCTTGGCGGTAATCTACATATACAGAAGTATAATGCGGATGAAACTCCTCTTTCATGGCTTTTTTGAAGCCTTTTAGTTGACCAAGATGATGCATTACTGCACTGATGTGCTTGCAAACGCCTAGCCGATTGGTCTTGAAATCGAAACATTCGCAGAAATTCTGGCTATCGTCACCACTTCTGATAGCCACTTTATAAGTATTGTTGGTTTGCGTATTTGTTACCTGAAAATCGGAGAAAAACTCTTGTGTGCCAATATTCAGAATCTTGAATTCATGCTCGTTGTCTGCCCCGAATTGCTTGCGCAGAGCTACTTGCCATTGGTCAAGGCTGAAATTTTCAGGCTTACGATAATAAGATATTTTCTTTGGAGTTTCTACCTTGGTTTTGCTGGTAGCCTTGCCTTTGGTTGGTTTCTTAATTGCCATTTCGAATTGGGGAAAATACCTAAATTGCCTTCGAAGTTACAATTTTTTCATGATTCGAAAATTTTGAAGAAGCAAATTTGATGCAGGCGCAGCCAAAACAACGCATTTAAACGAAAGAAATAATTCTAAATAAGTTCATGAATACAATTTAGCTGTTTATCTCTGGTTAGCTTCTTTGCTTGCACGAATCATATCTACCGTAAAATCTATTACACTTGCATTGTTTTTAATGAGTTCCTGGTAGTTACGGTTTACCTCATAGTCTAAATCCAGAAAAAAGCCTTTGTTTACCTGATTTGGTAAACGGTGGGTAATTTTATAAAGAGGCGTATGGATAACATATCTGGTATTTGGTAGCTTGAAATTCTCCCACGTGCCGGCAAAACTACCCCAGCTAGCTCCTCCTACTGTCTGGCCAATAAATGCCTGCCCTATGCCCAAATCTTTGGCTACGTTGAGCGTAAAAGTAGTAGCCGAATAACAACCTGGGTCGGTCAGGAAATAGCTTTTGCCTGTATAAGCCAATTCTTTTTTTACGGGTTGTTGATTATTATTGCCTTTATTGACCCGATACATAAACTCTCCTTTGCGTTTCGGAAACCACAACCAGAACAAAAGCGGTGGGGTTATGTAATAGGGTTTAACAATAGAAAAATAGGCGCTTTTCTTAAAAGCAACGGTATCGACAATAGTAAAAGGGGTAGGAGATAAGTATTTCAGTAACCTCGATATATTCGGTATATAACCCCCGCCATTGGCTCGTAAGTCAATAATCAGATGCTCAATGCCTTGTTTTTTGATTTTTTTAAAACTGTTACGAAGCCCACGTTTAAATTTATTTTGACCGTAATCAAGAAACTTGCCTGTCATGCTGAATGTTGTTATATCAAGCAAAGCAATGCGGTTAAGGCTATCTATAACTTTTACCGAAAGATTAGGCCTTTTAAAGGCTTTATAACGTGTTTCAGAAAGTTTATTGATTTGTCCGGTATTGAGGCAAGCCAATTTTTTTCTAAGAATTTTGTTGTCGTAAGGTAAACGATAAGTGATTGTTACCGAATCTATTTCGCCGTATTGCCTTAAATAATAATTCGGAAATAGACCTGTAGTATAATAATTTTTTACTGCTTCGTTACCATTATCGCTCGATACAAATACTTTTAATTTTTGCATCAGCAAATCAATACGCTCATTATTTATTGCAATAACTTCCGAACCCCGCACAACAGTAGAATCCTGAGACGTATTTAAACTGATAAAATATCGGTCTTCAATTTTGCGCAGATAGAAAGGTACATATTTTACCTTTTTTGCGTTAAAGCGTTTGGCATCAAAGCGTATGTTTGTATGGCCATCTTCAACGGCTGTTACCAATTGCGCTAATACTTTGTAGGCTTCAAGATAGCTAAGGGGCTGGGTAAGGCTATTGTAAAGCGAATCGTAGATTTTTTCGTACTCCTGTTTTGTATTGTAATGATACATGCCCGGATGCAATTTCTCGAATTTTCGTTTCAGTACGGCCATATCTTCTCTTACCTCTTCTACCGAAAATGTTTGTTTCTGGGCATGGCTATATAAACTAAAAAAAGCAAAAAACAGAACGAGCAGTTGTTTCATTAAGTACTTTGGGCGTTTTGACAAAGCTCTTAGGCTATGCCTTGTAATTGTTATACCAGTAAAAAATGCGAAAACACGATGATAATAATCGTCGGCATTATATACTAACGAAAGAAAGTGAATTATCTGATTTTGACCTTGTTTTTAATCAGATTTAAAGTGAATTTCAAGACAGTATCTTCGTTTTTAAGGAAATCGTCAAGATTGGCACTTACTTCAAAATCTGGCTGTAATATGGGTTTATCGTACTTTTTGGCATCTACGTTGTAAAGAATGCGGCCCAGAGGCAGAGAAATTTCTAAAGCAGTATTTGGCAACTGAATAGTTGAAAATTGTGCTGCCGAGCAACCGTCATAAGCTCCACCGCAACTCATACCAATATAAGTGCCTACACCCATATTATGTAGTTTTGAGACCAAAAGTGCGGCCGCCGAAAAGGTACCGCCGTTCATGAGTACATAGACATTTTTATTGTACCTGAACTCATCGTGTGGGCGTTGTTTCTGAGCATATTTACTTTCTAAGAAGCCATCCTGGTTTCGAACCGAAAATTCAGTATTGAGCCTTGCTGCTGCTTCTCGGGCATAGCCACCATCATATTTTTTGTAATCTTGCTTTAGCCTTTGCAAACTTTCATCACGAAAACCCAGCTTATAAGCATCAAAGGGTTGGTTAGTAAAATAGCGAAGCAAGAATATAGAATACTCTAATAAACCACCTGAGTTACCTCTAAGGTCAAGAATCAAATTTTCTATCTTATTTTCCTGCAATTTTCTGAAAATCTTTTTGGTTTCACCCTCAAAATTACCTCGGCTCATGGTGTTAAAATCATACATAAACGAGCGCACATCAACCATAGCTACTTTTTGTGTAGAATCAATAACCTTGTAAGAAACCATTCCTGTGGTATCTTCGTCTACATCGGGGTATCTTGTCTCTACCATTTTCTCCATAAAATAGGTGTCTTTCGCATCTATTTTAGAGGTTTTTGTTTTTTCTTGGCCTTGTTTTCGATACGTTATCACAAAGGCATCTTGCTCGCCTTTCCACAAATAATACAATTTTCTGAACTCACGTATTGCATAGTATTTGCGGGCGTTTGGGTTAATACCGTCGCCATTGTAATAGGATTTTTTCTCTAAACTTTCTATGATTTTTTTAACGGGTTGGCCGTCGATTTCTACGATTTCGGTACCACGAGAAATTTTTTTGTCGGCCGAATAATTTCTTGATACCAGAAGCTGGTCGTTGATTAAGCGAACACTAAACGGAAAATATTTTGGTCTGTCGGCCGAAGAACTACCTTTTGTGAGCAGGCGGCGGTCGAGCATCATGTGTGTATGCCCACAACCTATGGCTTGCACCATTGGTAAAAGAGAAAAATAGGCTTCACGCAGTGTAAGCCTGCCTTTGATAGTGCCAGCTATAGAATCGTGCAGAATCTGGTATTTTTCTTTAGAAATGTACTTGTATGGGTCAGGGTGGAACTTCTCTATTTCGTTCTTTAAGGTATGCAGGTCTTCTTTAATCTGCTCGCCCGAATAAGACTGGGCAAATGCAAAAAAACTACCGAAAAAGAGTAGTGTCGTCAGAATGTAAGTAATCGTTCTTTTCATAGCAGGCCGAATTTCTCTTCAAATCTAATGCAAAATCTGATTATTTCAAGTATCTGCCTTGTATAGATGCATAGAAGACCTATTACTCGGCTAGTGCTGGCAGATGTTATATTATAATGAAAATTTGGCTAAAATATTATATAACTATTCTAATATTTCTTATACGTGGCAGTAAGCCGAAAATTATGCTGAAATAATATTAAAAGTGCTGTTTTGTGAATGCTTCTGAAATCAATAAATAACAAATTCAGGACATGGGTTTTAGGCAGTGTGCTGTTTTTTTATTAATTTTGTGGTTTAATAAACTCGTTCTTTGAACGCCCATGCTTAACAGACGCCTCATACGGATTCGTGCGATGCAAGCCTTATATGCTTATAAACAAGCTGAGGGTGCGAATTTCCAATTATCATTAGACCTCATTGCAGATGATTTTGCTCCAGATTTGAATTCAATGGAATTTCAGGATCGTGAGAAATTAGAGGGATACAAAAAATTAGGACAACAACTGCTTCATGAAGCATTTTCTCGTCAGGATGAAGACGATTTTAATGTGCCAAAAGAAGTATTGATGTCGGTAGAAAAAGCCAAAGATTATTTTCTGCTTAAAAACAAAAAAGATGTTGACCACTATGCCGGTAGAATGATACTTGAGGCTGAAAAAGTCTATGATCTTTATTTACAAATCTTATTACTCTTCATTGAGCTGGCTGACCGCTCAGATGCAGACGAAAGAAACGCCGCTTCTCAATCTAAATTATCTGACAACCAGATAATTAAAAAACTTCGTCAGGAAAGACTTCTCGAAACACAGGCTATCCGCCGTAATGTAAACTGGAGCACAGAGCAAGTAATTGTAGCAAAATTGTTTCGTGAGGTATTACGTAGCAATGCACATTATATTGAGTACTGCGCTAAAAAGAATCATACTTTAGAGGAAGACTTTGCGTTTTTGAAATATATGCTTAAAAATGTGGTTCTGAAAAATGAACTGACGTGGGAGTATTTCGAAAAACAAGACCTTTATTGGATTGATGACGTAGAAACGCTACGTGCGGCAATAACCCATACTTTTCAATCATTTGTAGAAGATGGCAGATTTAAAATTGCTCTTTTAGACCAGGAATGGGACGAAAGAAAAGATTTTTTACAAACTTTGTATCGTAAAAGTATTGTTGAAGAAAAAGAACTGGAAGAGGTTCTGATACCTAAGTTGAAAAACTGGGAGATTGAGCGTATTTCAGAAACAGACCAGATATTGCTGAAAATGGCTTTGGTTGAAATGCTTAATTATCCGAGTATTCCGATTAAAGTAACTATCAACGAGATAATTGAAATAGCAAAAGATTACAGTACTCCGAAAAGCGGCCAGTTTGTGAATGGTATCTTAGATAGCCTTTCGAAAGAACTGAAAGAGGCCGGAAAAATCCGTAAAAGCGGACGAGGAATGCTAGACAATAAATAATATTGAATTTACTGGCTAAAATCTTAATTTTGGCGGTAGATTAAGAATCAAATTATTATCCATTATTAAATCTCCCACACGGGACACGGGTATTATGAGCAATTCATCAAGAACATTTATTTCATTTTTAGTAGGTGTAGCAACAGGAGCCGCTCTAGGCGTTTTATATGCTCCTGATAAAGGAGAAATCACTCGCGATAAACTGTCATATCGTTTATCAAGGTATCGTGAGCAATTACAGAAATTTATCAATGACTTGATTGAAAGAGGCGACGAAGTAGCCATGGAAGTAGTAGGTGGCGATAGTTCAGCTAAGGCCGAAGGGCAAAAAGTAGTAAGCGAGGCTCGTCAGAAAGCCGAAAAATTACTGGAAGATGTTGAATCTTTGATGAATCAGATAAAAGCAAAAAACTAATACACTAAAAGTTTAATTTTAAAATAATGAAAAAAGTACTCTTAGCCCTATTTACTGTTGTAACTTTAGGAGGACTTAATTTTTCGTGTAATCTTGTTGATTCTAAAGGTAATACCGCAGATTCGCTGACTGTTGCTGAAAATGCTCCGGTTATTAAGTTTACCGAAGAAAGTTTCGATTTTGGTAAAATTAAAGAAGGCGATATAGTAGAACACAAATTTGTGTTTGAAAATGTGGGTAAAAGCCCTCTGCAAATTCTTGACGTACAGGTGCAATGTGGTTGTACGGTAGCATCAAAACCTGATGCTCCGGTAGGAGTAGGGCAGAAAGACGAGATTATTGTGCGTTTCAACAGCTTAGGCAAAGCAGGTGTAAACAAGAAATTTGTTACCATTACCTCTAATGCTGTGCCTACACAAGCTGTATTATCGTTTACGGCCGAGGTATTGGCTAAAGGAACTCCTGACTCATTACAGGCCGCACTCAGCAAGATGAAAAAAATACTAAAATAACCCTCACTAAAATTTAACAAAACACTATTTAAAATGGTACTATTACAAGCACAAGGCGGAAACGGAATGTTTTCTATAATCATGATGGTCGGTATGATTGCCGTATTTTATTTCTTCATGATTCGTCCGCAACAGAAAAAATCACAAGACCAGAAGAAAATGGTAGAAGAACTGAAAGAGGGTGATGAGATTGTTACTTTCGGCGGGTTACACGGTAAAATAGTTTCAAAAGACGAAACAACCGTAACGATTTCGGCAGGCGGTGGTGCAAGATTGACTTTTGAAAAAACATCGGTTGCAAGAAAGAAATAAAAGGCCATAGGCAACTCAGAGTAGAATTTTGAGTGAATAAGCGCCATACAAGCATTATAATTGTATGAATTTTAAAACATTAATCTTGTGTTTTTTGGCCGCCGCTATATTCTGGCTGCTAAATGCCCTCAATAAGTCGGGTTATACAAGCAAGATGAATTATCCTTTAGAGATAATATACAACGATTCACTCTATATTCCGATTACGCCTTTGCCTAAAACTGTAAAGGTGAGTTTGTCGAGTACCGGGTGGAATTTAATAAGAGATAATTTTTCTTTAAATGCGTCGCCACTCATATATGTGGTCGAGAATCCACTTAAAGAAAAGCAATTGAGTTCATCAGCCTTACAAGAGAGTCTTTCAGCACAGTTGAAAGGTTCAAAAATAAATTATGTTGACTCTGATACACTTTTACTGAATTTCGAAAGAAAATACAGAAAGAAAGTGAAACTGAAAGTAGACAGCCTGGGGGTAGATTTAGAAAAAAACTTTGTGATAGCAAGCCTTATTAATATAACACCCGCCGAGGTGATTGTTGAAGGCCCTGCGTCTGAGTTAAAAGAGTACCCTGATACTTTTTTCTTAAAAGTACCTGCTAAAAATCTGGCTGTTAACTTTGATGAGAAAATAACGATTCCGTTTCCGAAAAAATCATTGGTAAAAAACAACGCCGAAAGCGCTGCTGTAAGTTTTGAAGTAGCCGAATTGTTGAAATAAGCCAGATTTCAGAAACTTAATTTGTATTATCCATAAATTTATATCATTTTAGTATCTGATGATTGTTTGTTCTTACTCAATCATCAGATATTTTTTTCTTCAATCTAAAAAGTTCATTAAAATGCCCTCAGAAACCTCACGTCGCTCGCAGGCTACGCCTATGAAAGATGCCATAGAAGCATTTCTGAAGACTTTTAATCTGAAGTCGAAGTTTAATGAGACCTATCTTGTAGCATTCTGGGAGCGTATGATGGGTAAAATTATCGCCTCTCGAACCAAAGAAATCTACGTTAAAAACCGTGTTTTATATCTACGCATAGATTCTTCCCCTTTACGTCAGGAGCTTTTTATGGCAAAAACCAAACTGATTGACATCGTTAATAAAGATGTAGGTGAGGCGGTAATTGAAGACGTAATTTTTTTGTAAGCACATCTTTCGCTATTTTCAATAACTTATTTGTTAATTTGCTTTTCGTACCTGAATCATACATAGTTTTAGGTTAAAATGCCTGCTTGGTATTTGCCTAACACTAAGATTGGCATACGCAATAGATTAGACATCAGCAAACAGAAACAAATTTGGAATCATTAATTGCTCCACCAAAACTAAAAGAAGGCGATAAGGTAGCCATAATAGCACTGGCCAGTAAGCTAAACCCTGACGATATTCAGGGGGCTATTAGCTATATGCAAAATAACTGGGGTGTAGAGGTTGTAGTAGGCCAATCGGTAAGTGCCAGTTATTATGGTTTTGCCGGAACCGACGAAGTACGTGCCAGAGATTTTCAGCAAATGCTTGATGATACCTCAGTAAAAGCTATTTTTTCGGCACGTGGTGGGTATGGTAGCTCACGAATTATAGATAATATAGATTTTGCAGTTTTTAAGCAGAATCCTAAATGGATTATTGGCTTTTCAGATATTACGGCTGTGCATAGCCATGTGCAGTCGCTGGGTTTTCAGAGTTTACATGCTCCTATGCCCAAAACATTTATGAAAGATGAGTTTTCGCTGAAAACCTTACAGCCTTTTTTGTTTGGCAGTGGCATGAGCTATGAGATACAGCCTAATGAGTTGGATAGAAATGGAGAAACCGAAGGACAATTAACCGGAGGAAACCTCTGTTTATTGGCTCATCTGATAGGTTCAGTATCTGATATTAGTTGGGAGGGCAAAATACTATTTATTGAAGATGTTGGCGAGTATCTATACAACATAGACCGCATGATGATACAATTGAAACGTGCGGGAAAACTAAAGAATCTGAAAGGATTGATTGTAGGTTCGTTTACCGATAATAAAGAAAATGATGAGCCTTTCGGCAAAACTGCTTATGAAATCATTGCCGAGCATGTGTCCGACTATAGCTATCCGGTTTGTTACGGATTCCCATCTGGGCACGATACCGTCAATTGGTCTATGCCATGCGGGAGAGCCGCAAAGCTAGAAGTTGGCATCACGAAAACTATCTTGACATTTCAATAATAATCTATAATCTTAAACACAAAACCCATGGAAATCCTGTCGAAAATTCTGATTGGTCTGGTTGCCCTTGAGCACATCTATATCTTATATCTCGAAATGTTTGCCTGGACAACCAAAGGGCCAAAGGTATTTAAAACATTTCCTGCCGAGTTATTCCCCAAAACAGTTTCACTAGCTGCCAACCAAGGTTTATACAATGGTTTTCTGTCAGCAGGTTTAATATGGTCTTTGCTTATCGAAAATCCAGAGTGGAGTAAAAATGTTGCTTACTTTTTCTTGGGCTGTGTAATCGTTGCAGGAGCGTATGGTGCTATTTCGGCTAGTAAAAGAATCTTTGTAGTGCAAGCTCTTCCTGCTATTCTTGCCTTGCTTGTAACGTTATTTGCCTGATTAAAGCATTCAGAATTTTGTAATGCAATCCATTTTATTTGTGGCTGAAAGTCTCAAATATGCTCAAACTTTCTTCGGCTAAAAATTTAGAAACTGTGGTAAAATAGCTTACATATTTTTCTATATTTGCATAACAGTATGCAAGCATACTTTATTTGAGGATGGACATAAAAGCGAAAATAGAGCAATCAATTGCCTTTTTGTCAGACGACTTATCGAATCTTCAAGAACCATTCTACCTCATTGGTAGTTCGGCCTTGATACTAGCCGGAATCCCTCTGGAAACAAGCGATGATATTGATTTGCTGACCTCGTATCGGGATGCTACTTTTCTGAAAAAACATTGGCAAGCAAATAAAGTAGACACATATTGGACTAAAGATGCAGATAAATTTCGTTCTAATTTCGGACGCTTTCAATGGGGTACAACACTGGTGGAGGTAATGGGTAATTTAGAGGTATTTCATGAAGATAAATGGCAAAAACTAATTGTAAAAGAGTATTTTGAATTAGAGATAAATCAGGTGAAAGTCAGAATACCAAATCTCAAGGAGCAACACCGGATATTTTGTCTTTTCGGCAGAGACAAAGATTTAGCAAAAGCAGATAAAATAGTACAATACACATAGAACCTATTTAAACTTTTTTCTTTGGCCTGCAAATGGCGCTTTTTTGATTATATTTCAGAGAAAAATTTCGTTCGTAATTCTACTACGAACTCAGTTTTTCCCTTCATCTAATCAAAAAAACATCCATTTTCGTCATCAAATAAAAAGTTTAAATAGGTTCATAATTCAACCCTAAAATGGAAATTAATTACAAAATTGAAAACAATGTGGCGATTATCAGTTGGAACATGACCACCTCGCCCATGAATGTATTGAATGATATTTCTATTCCTGAATTTGAATCACACCTGCAAAATGCCTATGCCGACCCATCGGTAAAAGGTATTGTTATTACCTCTGAAAAAAACGAGTTTATAGCAGGCGCTGATGTGAAAATGCTTTTGAAAAACAACGATAAAGACCCCGCTGAAACTTATAAATTTTCGCTCGATTTTAATAATATATTCCGTAGGCTCGAAACCTGCGGCAAACCCGTAGTTGCGGCCATAAATGGTACTGCCTTGGGTGGTGGCTATGAAGTTTGTCTTTCATGCCATTACCGAATAGCCCTCGATAACCCTAAAGCACAAATTGGCTTACCCGAAGTACAGCTAGGGCTCTTGCCTGGCGGTGGTGGTACTCAACGCCTGCCTCGCATAATTGGTATGGAGCAGGCTTTAATGTTGATGGTTGAAGGTAAGCGAGTAAACCCTAAAGAAGCGCACAGCCTGGGCATGGTAAATGATTTGGCTAGTAGCAGAGAAGAGCTAATGGATAAAGCCATTAAATGGGTATTGGCTAACCCGAATGCCATACAACCTTGGGACGAGATAGATAAAAAAACAGGGGCTATAAAAGCCCGTGAAAACTATAAAGTACCGGGTGGCAATGTACAGTCGCCTACGGGGATGCGTACTTTTGCAGGCGGTACAGCCATGATTATGGATAAAACCAAAGGGAATTATCCTGCACCGATTGCGATTCTGTCGTGTGTGTATGAAGGCTTGCAGGTGAATATGGATAGAGCCATTGCAGTAGAAGTAAGATACTTTGTAAAAGTCGCTACTTCAAGAGAAGCTAAAAACCTGATAGGGGTGATGTTTCTGGGTAAAAACGAAGCCGATAAAGGTGCAAGTCGCCCGAAAGATATACCTAAAACTGAGGTAAAGAAATTGGGTATTTTAGGAGCAGGTTTTATGGGTGCAGGTATTGCTTATGTATCGGCAATGGCGGGTATTGAAGTGGTTTTGAAAGATGTAAGCCTTGAAAATGCTGAAAAAGGAAAAGAGTATTCGAGAGGATTGATAAAGAAAGGCATTGAAAGAGGAAAAACTACTGCCGAAAAAGGCGAACAATTGTTGAGCCTGATAAAAACAACCGATGCGGCCGAAGACCTGAAAGGCTGCGATTTGATTATAGAAGCCGTTTTTGAAAACCGTGAATTGAAGGCTACTGTTACCAAAGAAGCTGAACCAATGCTGGCAGAGGGCGGCGTGTTTGGCTCTAATACTTCAACACTTCCGATTTCGGGCTTGGCAAAAGCATCAGCAAAACCCGAAAACTTTATTGGGATTCATTTCTTTTCGCCGGTCGATAAAATGATGCTTGTTGAGTTGATTCGTGGTAAAGAAACTTCTGACTACGCTGTTGCGTTAGCAGTAGACTATGTAAAGAAAATCAGAAAAACGCCGATAGTGGTCAACGATTCAAGAGGCTTTTATACTTCTCGTTGTTTTGGTACTTATACTTCTGAAGGTATTGCTTTATTGAAAGATGGCGTTGACCCAATCTTGATTGAAAACGCCGGAAAAAATGCAGGTATGCCTGTTGGTGCTTTGGCGGTTTCTGACGAAGTAGCTCTTGATTTAGCCTTGAAAATCTCAGGGCAGGCTATTAAAGATGGTGCTTTAGGTGAAGATGATACCACTTATCAGGTAACCAAACTGATGGTTGAAGACTTAGGTAGACTAGGTAAAAAGAACAAAAAAGGTTTTTATGAATACCCGGCCGACGGTAAAAAATACCTTTGGGAAGGGCTCGCAGAATATTTTCCGGTAGCAGAAACCCAACCGGATATTGAGGAAGTAAAAAAACGCTTGCTGTACCGTCAGGTAGTAGAGTCTATCAAATGTATGGATGAGGGCGTACTTATTACCAAATTAGATGGCAATATTGGTTCGATATTAGCTTGGGGTTTTCCAGCCTATGCAGGTGGAACACTCAATTTCCCTGATTTTGTAGGAACAGAAACATTCCTGAAAGAATGTGATCGTTTGGCTGATACTTATGGAGAGAGATTCAGATTAACAAGCCAACAAAAAGAATTAGTAAAAACTTTATAGTTGCAATAATGCAACTCTTATGAATAATTAGAGAAAAATGGCTGAAAAGAGGTGGTCATATAAACCTGTTCCTGACCGTGAGATAGTTAAATCATTAGCTAAAGAATTAAGTGTGGAAGAAACCCTTACCAGTATGCTGGTACAAAGGGGAATACATGATTTTGGACAGGCAAAAAACTTCTTTCGCCCACAATTACAACAGCTACATGACCCATTCCTGATGGCCGATATGGCCAAGGCCGTTGCACGTCTGGAAGAAGCTATTGCTAAAAATCAGAAGATTCTGATTTATGGCGATTATGATGTAGATGGTACTACCGCTGTGGCATTGGTTTATGGGTTTTTAAGTACTTTTTATACAAATATTGAATACTATAATCCTGACCGCTATACCGAAGGTTATGGGGTATCTTTGCAAGGAATTGAGTTTGCTGCCGAGCAGGGAGTTTCTTTAATTATCTGCCTCGACTGCGGCATTAAAGCGCAAGACAAGGTAAAAATAGCTAAAGAGCAATACCAGATAGATTTCATTATCTGTGACCACCACGAGCCAGATGAACATTTGCCCCAAGCAGTAGCAGTACTTGACCCGAAACGCAAAGATTGTGCGTATCCTTACAAAGAACTAACGGGCAATGGCGTAGGTTTTAAACTCTTACAGGCTTATTGTATAAAAAACGGAGTTGCCATAGAAAAACTCTATGAGTTTATTGATTTGTGCGTAGTAAGTATTGCTTCTGACATTGTACCTATTACTGGCGAAAATAGGGTTCTGGCTTATTTTGGCTTAAAGAAGCTAAACGAAAATCCGAGCATAGGCTTAAAGGCGCTAAAAGATGTGGCAGGTTTTACAAGCAACATGACCATCGAAAACGTGGTGTTTATCTTAGGCCCACGTATCAATGCTGCAGGGCGTATTAAACATGCCAAGGCTTCGGTAAAACTCTTGCTATCTGAAAACTTTGACGAAGCCACTGAGTTTGCCCACGAGATACAAAAACATAATTTAGAACGCCGTGGCCACGACACCCGCATAACCGAAGAGGCACTGGCCATGATTGAAGAAAATGAATGGTTGGCAAATACGGCTAAAAGCACAGTGCTTTACAGAGAAGACTGGCACAAGGGGGTAATAGGTATTGTAGCCAGCCGTTGTATCGAGAAATATTATCGGCCTACTATTATTTTTACCAAAACCAAAGAGGCTATGGCTGCCGGTTCGGCAAGGTCGGTATCTGGGTTTGATTTATATGCGGCTATTGAAGAGTGTTCGCATTTGTTAGAGCAGTTTGGCGGGCATAAGCACGCTGCGGGTATGACCCTCGCTATTGATAATATTCTGCCATTTCAGCAAGAGTTTGATAAAATTGTATCGAAATATATTACTGACGAGCAACTGACTCCGGTTGTAAGTATAGATTTAAAAATCAGGCTGGCCGATATATCTCCTAAGTTTTTCCGTATTATCAACCAGATGGCACCTTTTGGCCCCGAAAATATGCAACCTGTTTTTGTAACAGAAAACCTTACCTTAAAATATACGCCTCGTATCATGAAAGAAAAGCACTTAAAGTTAGAGCTTTTTGAAGAAGAAACGGGGGCTATTTTTACAGCTGTCGGTTTTGGTATGGTTGAGGAACATTACCGAAAACTGACCGAACAAAAGTATTTCAAAGTTGCTTACCAGGTTGAAGAAAATACTTTCAACAACAAAACAACGCTACAATTGATGTTGAAAGATATTAAATATTATAACTAAATCGATTGGGTGTCTGTTAGCTATATAATTGGTTAACAGACACTTAAGTAGATTTAACTCATTTTCTGATAATTGCCAATTTCGGCCAGCACTCTCTGTGCTTGCTGTATATGTCGTGAGTCATGAGCAATAATAAACTGAAAGGTATCTCCCAATTTCAGTCTTACCCATTTAGTAATAGAAATCGGGATACGTATTTTATCTAAATCAACATTTCGTGCTTGTTTCAGGTAACTCAGCAATGTTTCTTGTTGTTCAATAAACGCTGCCAGCACAGCATGTGCATGAAGGTTTACTGGCGGTATGTGTCCTTTGAATGCCTTGTATTTTTTGGTATTAGAAGGCAGCATCATTTTGGTAAAATAGGTACCTAACCAAGTGCTCTTAAAAGAATCGCTTAAAGAGTGTTTTGCATGATTGTCTAAACCATTTTTGATTTGCGGCAAATAATAGAGTCCATAACTGTTGAGGTGTTCAAAACATTGGGCAATACTCCAGCCGCCGTCATTGGGTGTTTGTAATAAAACTGCCTCATTCAGGTTTTGAAAAGTGTGTATAGCTATCTTAAGGTGTTGTTCTACTTCGTTTTCTAAAACTTCCAGAAATTGTATTTTATCAACTTTGCTCATGTTTTTAGATGTTTGTGACTGATTATGATGCAAAATTGCTAAGCCTCACCGATAAAAATCTTGGCAAATACCAAGATTCCTAAATCCGTATTTTGTTTATAAGTTTACTGAAATTGGTAGCATCAATCCCTAGATAATTGGCCAGATATTTATGCGGTACTAATTGTAGAATATGAGGGCTACGTTTCAGTAATTGCATAAAACGCTCTTCTGATGAGTAACACTGCAATTCTACCAGACGAGTAAATACGCCAGATAATGTATGTGTGATTCCTTGCCTGATAAGTATTTCAATAGACTGTCTGGTTTGCATAAGTACCTGAATATCGGCGAACGATGCTCGTAGAAACACTGAGGGAGTAAGGGTTTCATAAAAATACCTTGATTCGGTTTGTAACAACAAAGCATCAAGTACACCACCAAAAGATGGATTGTAGGTAAAAACCAAAGTTGCTTCACGGTTTTGTTCATCAAAGTAATACACTCTTTGCACGCCCTCTACTACAAAGTACAGATATTTCTCTTTCTCGCCCATAGCCGTGATAATCTCTTTCCGCTTAGCTGAAAAGGGCTTCCATAGTTTCGAAAAATCTTCCCAGTCGGTATCACTTAAAGGACTGAAAGCCGAAACCAGTTGTTTTAATTGTATGAGAGCGTCAGGCATAAATGTTGGGTAGTCATGTTAATTCTGTGGCAATAATAATGAGCAATTTACTTACCTTAGCACAAACAATTATGCTTGACTATGAAATTATCTGAAAAATATTTTTCCTTCATACAACCATTTCCACTACACTCTGGCACTTTGTAATAAAGTAGTATTAATCCTTTTTGCATGACTGAAGCTGAACTCATCAAAGCTTGTTTAGAAAATAACCGTTTTGCGCAACGAACGCTATACGATCGTTACAAGCGGGCTATGTATACTTTGGCATACAGGCTCACAAGCGATTTTGATGAGGCCAACGATGTGCTGCAAGATGCCTTTTTAGATGTTTTCAGAAAACTGGAGAATTACAGAGGTGAAGCTACTTTAGGTGCCTGGATTCGAGCCATTGTGGTTCGAAAAGCCTACCGCAAATTAGAAAAGCCAAAAATGTGGCAACTCATAGAAGAGATTCCCGAAGAAACCTCGGTTGACTGGGGCGATGCCATAAATGCCGAATATCTCGAAAAAGCCATTCAGGCATTACCCGAGGGTTTTCGGACTGTTTTTATCCTGATAGAAGTTGAGGGTTATACCCATAAGGAAGTAGCCGAGATATTGAGTATATCAGAAGGGACATCGAAATCACAGCTTTTTTATGCCAAAAAGAGATTAAGAGAAATGCTTAAACCTTGAAACTATGTATCAATTACCCGAATACGAGCCATCTGATAAGGTGTGGAAGAAGATTGAGGCAGCTCTTAATGAAGATGCGATGCAAAAATCTATCAGCCAGCTAAAAACCTATGAGCCAACCGAGGACGTATGGACTGGTATTAGACAAGAACTGAATACGCAAAAAACTAAATTGATAGGCTGGCAATGGCTTGCCGTTGCAGCTTCGGTATTATTGATAGCAGGTATGTGGCTTTTTAAGCAAAAAGATATGCCAAGCATCAGTTTTTCAGAAGAGAAATTAGATAAGCAATTGCTCTTTAGCGCTACCGATAACAGCCAGAAACAATACGAAATGATAGTAGCCTATTGTAAACAACAAACCTATGTATGTCAGAACCCTGAGTTTAAAGAATTGAAATCAGAACTAGAAGAACTCAATTCGGCGAGTATCCAGCTAAAAGATGCAGTAGGGGAGTATAATACAGAACCTGAGCTAATGGCGCAGCTGACTGCCATTGAGCAGCAAAAAGCCAGTGTAATCAGAAAAATGGCGATGAAGATATAAATCTGTTGGAAATGATGAAGAACCAAACATATATACGCGTGCTTAAACCTCTGCTTTTAGGTTTGCTTCTGATGATCGAATCAAAAGCCCAGACTACCCTGCAAGTAGTTACCAAAAGTATAGAAAAAACATTTACGGCGACTAATATTATTGTTGTTGAGGCCGAAAAAGCAGATATAGAACTCATCACTTGGGAAAAGGCTGAAGTTCAAACTAAGATTGAACTTACAGCAAAACACCCCGACAGAAATACTGCTAAAAACGATTTAGAAATGATGAAGTATGTAGCCGATAAAATGGCAGATAAAATACTATTAAGAAACTATCTGGTTGTGCCGGCGGGTACACAAAAGCCAAACGCTAATTTCAAAGCAAAGTATGTGATACATCTGCCGGAGAATCTGAAAGTTACAATTCAGAATAGTTTCGGAAAAATTCTAGTACAAGGTAAATATAGCCAGCTAAATATCAAGTCGGAGTTTTGCATACTTGATTTACAAAAAACAGATGGGAACATAAAACTTGAAACCTATTATGGTGAGGTACACAGTAAAAACTTTAATGGCGTAACTACAATCAAATCAGAACGTTCGGAGCTATTCTTTCAGCAATTAAGTGGCATAAATACTATCAATGCACAATATGGGAAAATAGAAATTGAGTCGGTTGCAAACCTTAAAATGCTTACGATTAATGCAAAAAAGACCGAAATCAGTATGAAAGTCCCCTTATATAATCATGGTTTCAATCTTGAATCAAAATACGGCAAAATGACTTTGCCTGATGGATTCAAATGGCAACAGAACACTAATAACAGCAAAGCGGCTACCTATAATCTTTCGGCTACATCCAGAATCAACATACAAAACTCTTTCGGCAATATCTCTATTAACTGACAAATCTAAGGCATTATGCAAAAGCTAATTATATATATCATTCTTCTTTTACCTATGCTTGCAACAGCCCAAACCGATAGTGTAAAAGTGAGCTATTCAGAAGAGAAAGTAGAGAAATTTGAAAAGACTACTTTAATAGACGAATACGAAAAAGCATTTGGAAACAACAGAGTTGTGAAAAGTAGTTTAAGAATTGCTTTTAATCGAACGCGTTTAAGTTTTTTGCCTGATAGGTCTTTTACACCGTATCAGAACATTTTCAGATACTTGGATCCTATTTTTCAATTTGAGCAAAAGATAGGTATAGATAAATCGCTTGTGGCTAGTATTAGTACGAACACAAATAAAAAAGAATCGATATGGCGAAGCGATATTGGACTGGAGGGCAGGTGGTATTATGAAATGAAAAAAAGGGTAGAAGCCGGCAAACAACAGCCTAATATAACGGGGAAATATATAAGTTTAAAAGTTGAGGCAAATCCATATAGGTATAATCCAACCTCTCCGTTTACAGCATTTTTAATTCAGCAAGGTAGGGCTACCTTTATGTTTCGTCCTACTTCTACTTACAGTATTAACTGGGGCTGGCAATTTGGTAATAATCTGGATTTTGGCTTTTCTGTGGGGCTTAAGCACGGTAATAAGGCTGGTGTAAGCAACGAAGAACTTTGGGTGAATGAAAAAGTATCTTCTGAAAAAGGTATTACACCTTTTATCTCGATTAATGCACAAACGGCACTAGGGTTATATCTTCCGTTAAAAAGAAAATCGTCTGGTAACTATTGCGATTTCCTGCAATGTAATTATGAAGTGAAACAATTATTTAAGCTAAATGTCAATAATGCTTTTTATCTGGATAGGTATTTTCAGAATGTAAAACTAGATGTAGCTTACGAAAGAAAGATTGGACGGTCACCATTTTCTATTAATTCAAATGCTGTAATAAGTGCGTTAAACGCATTCAGATATACTCCTACTGGTTACAGAGAGATAGCAATTAATGAACCAAATGTAGCATTTACTACAATGATTGTAGGTACTTATTCGCCTAAAATGAGCAGTTCTCAAGGCTATAACTTAGGATTAATAGAACAGTTGCGCTATTATATTGGCATGAAAAATCGTGTTTCAAAAGGGAAATCGGCTAATAACTTGTCAGGTCTTTACATAGGCGCTTTGGCTAATTATCAGCTTATTTCGCAGCGTACGCCTTGGGCAGAGGCTAGTATTGGGCCAGTTATTTATAAAGATTCCTACAATGAATTGAATTTAGGATTAGGAATTGGCTATCAGGTTCAAACCAATCGCCATTCCTTTATGGATGTAAGTCTGAATTTTATAAGACAAAAAGTATCTTACGAGGATGCAAATCGGAATTATAGTAATTCAATGTTTGACTTTTCACTGAAACTGGGTTTGGCCAGATAAAATGATTTAATAAATATTAACAAGATTTCTGAAGAAAAGACGTTAATTTTGCAATAGAAATGGGCGAAACAGAAAGAAATGATTCTACGTACAGAAAACCTTATTAAAAAATACGGACAACGCTTAGTTAATAATAATGTAAGTTATCAGGTCGGGCAAGGCGAAATTGTGGGTCTATTAGGCCCTAACGGAGCCGGAAAGACTACTTCGTTTTATATGGCTACGGGTTTAGTAAAACCTAATAGTGGTAAGGTATGGCTTGATGACCTCGACATTACTTCGTTGCCCATGTATAAGCGTGCCAAATTAGGCGTTGGGTATCTGGCACAAGAGCCTTCGGTTTTCAGGCAGCTAACTGTAGAAGAAAATATTCTGGGTATTCTCGAATTGGCTAAACCACAACTAACAAAAGCTGAGCGAAAAGAAAAAACTGAATATCTATTAGAGGAATTCAGCTTGACACACGTGCGTAAAAATAAAGGTATTGTGTGTTCGGGTGGAGAGCGTCGTCGTACAGAAATTGCCCGTGCTTTGGCCGTTGACCCTAAATTTATTTTGTTAGATGAACCATTTGCAGGTGTTGACCCTATTGCCGTTGAAGAGATTCAAGGCATTGTAGCTAAACTCAAGCACCGCAATATTGGTATCCTGATTACCGACCACAACGTAAACGAAACGCTATCAATCACCGATAGAGCTTATCTGCTATTTGAAGGTAAAATTCTACGCCAAGGAACAGCCGAAGACCTTGCAAGCGATGAACTCGTAAGAAAAGTTTATCTGGGCCAGCACTTTGAGCTGAAACGTAAGATTTAAACAATCAACTTATCACTTATTTTTCTTCTTAAACCAAGCACTTGCGTGCTAAAGTTTTCGCTTGATTTTTAATTTCTCAGGTTGACTAATCATTCCTTAGCCTGTTTTTTCTACAGAAATAAATTATATTTATTCAAACAATTTTACTTCTATTCTGGTAATTAAAGTATAGTAACTCTAATTTTATCGTTTGATAAAATAAAAAGAATATTTTTTAATTATATTCTACAATATCACAATTTTCCTACGTTAATTGTAGCGTTAAAACCTATTAAAATCTCTTACCCATGAAATGTACGCCATCTAGTTTCAGGTCTAAATTATTGAGCGTTTTTCTCGTTTCACTATTTGCATTTAGTACAACAATATACATTAGTGGCTGTTCGAAACTCAACGAAGTTGGCATTTCTGCCCGTAACTTCGAAGACGAAATTCAATTAGCCCAAAACCTTGTTTTTACCTTTAATAAAGACCTTGTTGGCGATAAAGATTTAGATAACTGGGAGGCCGTAGAGTATGTAAAAATAGAGCCTAAAGTAGAAGGGGTATTCAAATGGGTAGCCAAAAACGAATTGGTTTTTTCGCCAAGTAATGGTTTTAAACCTGCTACCGACTACAAGGCTGTGTTGAGTAAACCTTTGCTAGGTAAATCGGCCACTAAAAAATATACACTTGGTAACGAAACTGTAACGTTTCATACACCCTACCTGCAACCACAAAAAATAGAAAGCTATTGGATGAAAGGTGCTGATGGCAAGCCGACAGCCAAAGTGAAAATTGACTTTAATTACCCGGTACAAAAAGCTGAACTCAACAGTTTGGTAAAGCTGAAAGTATCGGAAACCGATAAAAGTTTTGTAGTAAATAATACAGGTAACGATAATAAAATAGTGTTGGCTTTGAATGACGTGGCTTCGACGAGAGACGAAAAGCCATTAACAGCTAATATCGAAAAAGGTATTAAAATGACGGGTGGCGGAGCCAGCACGCAACAAACATATACACTAGAGGGTGTGGTGCCGTCGCCGTATGATGTGAAAGTGATTGATATCGAAACCGGATTTGAACGTAACCAAGGCTTTGTTAAAGTTATTACTACCCAACAGATTACTGACGATAAACTGAAAGATACTTATACCATTGAGCCAGCAGTAGAAACCCAAACCGAAGTAACAGAAAACGGCTTTATAATTAAAGGCTTTTTCAGCACAACAGAAGCTTATACACTTACAATTAAAGACAACCTGCGTGGCACATTGGGTGGAAAACTAGAGGGAGCTTATACCAAAGACCTGTTCTTTGGCGAAATGCCTGCCAGCCTTGAATTTACTACTAAAAAAGGTTTGTATCTGTCGTCGAAAGGTAGCCGGAATATAGGCGTTAGGGTTACGAATATACCTAAAGTAAAAGTAAAGGTGTTGAAGGTGTACGAAAACAACATTTTGTCGTACGTGCGTAACAACCGCTACGAAGATTATTTCTATGACGGTGAAAGAAGTTCGCCTAACGGCTTTGTGTATAATGACGATAGTCAGGGTTTTTATAGCGATGTGATTTTTGACCGAACCATCGAAACAGGCAATTTGCCAAAGGTGCACGGTACGTCAATTCTTAATATGCCATTGCCCGACCAAAGCAAACTGAAAGGCGTATATCTGGTAAATCTCAATTCAAACGATGAGTTTTATTTTAATGCCAGCAAACTTGTATCGGTATCAGACTTAGGAATTATCGCCAAAAAAGCTGATAATGGAGACGGTGTAATGGTTTTTGTAAACTCAATTATTGATGCGCAGGCTTTGGGCGAGGTAGAAATCAATCTTATCAGCTCGAGTAATCAGGTAATTGAAACACAACGAACAGACCGCAAAGGAGTAGCCATTTTTGAAAAACTGTCAGAAAAAGCACCGAATTTCAAGGTAGCTATGATAACCGCCCGTACCGAAGACGATTTTAACTACATAATTTTAGACGATACACAAGTAGAAACCTCACGTTTTGAAGTAGAGGGTAAACGTGCCAATGCCAGTGGTTACGATGCATTTGTTTATGGCGACCGAGATATTTATCGCCCCGGTGAAACTATTCATTTCAATACAGTAGTAAGAGACAGCAAATGGGCTTCGGCAGCAGAAGTTCCATTAAAGATTAAGGTCTTGTTGCCTAATGGCAGAGAGTTTAAATCCTTCCTGAAAAGTACAAACAAGCAAGGGGCAGTAGACACTGCAATTCCGCTTGATAGAGCAGCTGTAACGGGCAGCTATTCGCTTGAAGTTTACAATGGAAACGATGTGTTGCTAACTTCAAAATCAATTAGCGTAGAAGAATTCATGCCCGACCGCATCAAGGTCGATTTATCGGCAAAAGATATTTACCGCTCGGGTGAAACCGTTGCTATGCAAGCAGTGGCAACCAATTTGTTTGGCCCTCCGGCTTCTAACCGAAATTATGAAATGGATTTCAGCCTTAAACGCAAAGTATTTACTGCAAAAGGCTTCGAAAACTATGCCTTCGATATTCGTAATGATACCAAATTCAACAATGATATACGTCAGGGTGTAACTAACGAAAAAGGTGTCGGCACACAGAATTTCCAGATTCCGGCCACCTATAAAGATATGGGTGTATTAGAGGGGAAAGTATTTGTAACAGTTTTTGATGAGACAGGGCGGCCGCTTAACCGTATGCATCGCTTTGATGTGTTTACGCAGGAAACATTTTTTGGTATTGGCTTACCTGATTATTATGTAGGTACGCACGTGCCTATGGCAATTCCTTTGGTTGCACTAAATACTGCTGGTAAAATACAGAATAATGCTCGTGCAACGGTAGATGTTTATCGGATAGAATACCAAACGGTAGTTGAGAAAACGGATGGTGTTATCCGATATAATTCTAAACGACAAGAGAAACTGGCTCAAACCAAAGAAGTAGATTTTTCGGGCGGGAAAGCAAGCATTAAGTTTATTCCGCAAGTATCAGGTGAATACGAAATCCGTATTTACCGCCCAGATGCCGCAAGTTATGCTTCTCAAAGTTTCTATGCTTATGGTTACGGCAGCACCTCAAACAGTGCCTTTGAAGTGAGTAACGAAGGGCAGGTTTTGATGGAAATGGATAAAGAAAAATATCAGGTAGGAGACAAGGCCAAGATTCTGTTAAAAACACCTTTTGCCGGAAAAATGCTTGTAACTGTAGAACGGAACAGTGTATTAGAGCATTTTTATGTAGAAACCGACAATAAATCGGCAGAGGTTGAGGTAAAAGTTACTGATGATATGTTGCCGAATGTCTATGTAACGGCTACGTTGATTCGCCCGATGAAAGGTATTGATATGCCACTTACAGTAGCGCATGGTTTTGCCCCTATGAAAGTAGAAAAAGCCAGTAATGTATTGCCTATTGAAATTGTGGCTGCAAAAGAATCTCGCTCTAAACGCAAGCAAAAAATTACGGTAAAAAGCAAAGCCAATACCGAACTCACAGTGGCGGTAGTTGATGAGGGTATATTGCAAATTAAGAACTTCAAAACACCTGACATTTATAATTACTTTTACCAAAAACAGGCTTTGGAAGTAAGTAGCCATGATTTATATCAATTCCTGTTTCCTGAATTATCGCTATCAAGCAATAGCAGTATTGGGGGGGATGGGTATAATCTGGAGAAAAGAGTTAATCCACTAAGTAATGGGCGTACTAAATTGGTAGCTATCTGGAGTGGTATTTTAAAAACAGGCTCAAATGGCGAAGCACAATTTGAGTTTGATATACCACAGTTTTCGGGTGATTTACGGATTATGGCTGTGGCTTATAACGATAAAGCATTTGGGTCGGCTAATGCAAATATGAAAGTAAAAGATCCGATTGTGATAAGCACCGGAGCCCCGAGATTCCTAAGCCCTAATGATGAAGTTGTTATTCCGGTAACTATTACCAATACTACCAATAGTAACACCACCGTGAGTACTTCACTGAATCTGACGGGAGGTTTGGCTTTACAAAGTCAGAATAACCAATCCTTGTCAATTCCGGCAGGAAAAGAGGTCAGAACTATGTTTACTGTAAAAGCACCTGCTGTGATTGGTACAGGCAGCATTGCCGTAACTGTAAATGGTTTTAAAGAGAAATTTTCTGAAAGCATCGACCTGACTATCAGGCCAAGTACTTCTTTGCTGAAAAGCTCGTTTTCGGGTGAAATTCCGGCAGGCAAAACCGAGGCAATCAGTCTAGCTAATGATTATATGCTGGGTTCGGCACAGGCGAGCCTCTTGGTAAGCCGCTCGCCAATGGTGCAATTTGCCAAAGAGTTAGATTACCTTTTGGGTTATCCGCATGGATGTATTGAGCAAACGGTGGCTAAGGCATTTCCGCAATTGTATTTTGCTGATTTTACAAAGACAATTGCCTCAAAGTCGAAATCGATAGGATTGAAAGGCGATAATGACTGGAATCCGCAATTTAATGTGCAGGCGGCTATTCGTAAAATTGAGAGTATGCAATTGGCTAATGGTGGCCTGAGTTATTGGCCGGGTAGTGATTACGAAAGCTGGTGGGGAACAATCTTTGCTGCGCATTTCTTGCTTGAAGCCAGAAAAGCAGATTATGAGATAAACGAAAATAATCTCAACCGAATGTTGGATTATCTGACAACCAAAACAGCGATGCAGGAAACAACCGAGTTTGAATATATGTATGCCGAAAATGGTACTTATACTACTCGTACTATTGCCAAACGTGCCATGATATACTCGCTTTATACATTGTCGTTGGCTGGTAAGGCAAACCAACCAGTAATGAACTATTATAAGTCGAATACTAATCTGCTCACAACTGATGCCCGTTATATGCTAGGCGCAAGTTTTGCACAGATTGGCGACGATGGTAGTTATAAACAATTAATACCAAAAGACTACGTGATTGAAAGCACAGCCAAAGAAACAGGCGGTAGTTTCTCGTCGCCAATCAGAAATCTGGCTATTTCGTTGAATAGTTTGGTGGAATCTGACCCTCAGAATTTGCAGATTCCAAAAATGGCAAGAGTACTTTCGCAAGCGGTTAAAAATAGCCGTTATCTGTCAACACAAGAGTCGGTATTTAGTTTTCTGGCTTTAGGTAAAATTGCTAAACGCAATGGTGAGTCGAACGTAACAGCTAGCTTAATGAGCGACAATAAACAGTTGGCTAGTTTTACGGGAGCCGATTTGTCGCTGGATAAAAACATAGCCGGAAAAACAATTAATGTGAATACGAAAGGCAAAGGAGCGCTTTATTATTTTGCTCAGCAAGAAGGACTAAGCGCCACCGGAAAATATGTTGAAGAAGATAACTTCCTGAAAGTGCGTCGCCAGTTCTTTACACGTACAGGGCAACCACTATCAGCCAATCAATTCAAGCAAAATCAGCTAGTGGTGGTAAAAGTGAGTATTTCGGGCACTTCGCCAATAGAAAACGTAGTAGTAACCGATATGTTACCTGCGGCATTTGAGATAGAAAACCCTCGCCTGAATGAAGACCGTGAAATGACTTGGATAAAAAATGCCTCTACACCGCAGCATTTTGATATAAGAGACGACAGGATTAATTTCTACACAACAGCCGATGGAACAGAGCGAAGCTTCTATTATTTGGTAAGAGTGGTTTCTCGTGGTAAATTTATCATTGGGCCAGTGGCAGCCGATGCCATGTATAATGGCGAATACCATAGCTACAATGGTGGTGGTATCATAGCAGTGCAGTAATAATCATACCAACAGTATGGTACACGTATAGGTATCATGCTGTTGGTATTTTGTTTGTAAAAAACAAAAAAATAGCATAACTTGGAGTCTCTTCAAACTCCTAAACAATTTTAACTATGGCTAATCCGGCATTTTCGGAAAAAACATTTACCAAAATCGACATCACTGATAGCGGCGATGTAATGACGGTACAAAGTACCCTTACTAAAGTAGGTATCTTATTATTTATATTAATGGCTTCTTCGGCCGTATCCTGGATAGGTTTACTTGAAGGTTGGAGCATAGCACCCATGCTTATTCCGGCCGGCTGTATTGGCGGTTTACTCTGCGCCATTGTACTGGCATTTAAAAAAGAATGGGCACCACAATTAGCACCAACCTACGCTTTGCTTGAGGGGCTGGCTATTGGCGCTATCTCGGCTATTTTTAAAGATTTAGCTTTTATGGCGGCAGGGCTTACTTTTGGGGTAGTGCTAATCATGTGGTTTTTGTATAAAACAAAAATTCTACAAGCTACACAAGGCTTTATTTTTGGTGTAACAGCAGCTACAGGTGCTATTTTTCTACTTTATATGCTTACCTGGATATTGGGCATGTTTGGTATAAGCGTACCGTATATTCATGAAGGTGGTAAAATAGGTATTATATTCTCGTTGGTAGTAGTAACCATTGCGGCCATGAATTTAATCATCGATTTTCACCTGATTGAACAAGGTGCTGCCATGCGTGCCCCTAAATATATGGAATGGTACTCAGCCTTTGGCCTAATGGTAACTATTATCTGGCTTTACCTTGAAATTCTGAAATTATTGGCTAAAATTTCTCGTAAATAGGCATTAGATAACTCAAATAAAGGAAGCCTTCTCTGAAAGCAGGCTTCCTTTTTATACAAAAAAAGAAAATCCATATAAAATACATGGATTTTGCTCTCTACCCCCTATAAACCGCTTTTATAGCCACTCAGCAATAACTTTCTTTAACTCGCTTTCCGAGTTTGCAGTCACATTAATAAGTTTGAATTTAGGTTCTCCTTTTAGCACCCGCCATCGCCAATCCAATTGGCTGCTTGTAATAATTTTACCATTTGTAAACCACCATGCGGTGTAGAGTTTATCGTTTTTGTGGGTGAGCATACCTGTATAAATTTTATAGCTTAGCAAAACCTCTTCTTTTATTTGGTTAAAAACATAACCACTACCTTTCCAGCAAAAAATGGGGCTGTGTTCACCCGAATAAAAATCAGGTATAGGTTTGATATACACTAGCGCATCAGGGCTTTTTAATTGAGTGATGCCATTACCTAAAACTTTTGTATTATAACCTGCCTTTTCTTGTTTTATGCTTGTAATCTGTGCTGTTTGCAGCGTTTTTGAGCCAGTAAATGAGAAAACCAGATAAGCTGTAATGCTTAAAAATACGCCATTTAATACCCATTGCTATATGCCTGATACTTGAATATCGGCCTTGATAAGAGCCGCTTTTTGCTTTGGGGTAATTTGTTTAATAAGCCAAGCCATAGGTAGCCAGACATACGCCAGTAAACAACAGATACCCATCAGGTCGTGCAGGAAGTTTTCAGGTGGAATTTTGAAAATAATCAGCAATAATATCCGGCATAGATTGCTAACAATGTTGAGCAAAAACGTAATAGCTAAACTGGCTAGTTGCCAACCGAAGCCTATTTTTTTCTGAAATACAGCTTGGTAATAAGCCAATAAAAACACAGTTAGCAAAAATGAAACCCCAAGCATTTGCAAACCTGTACAGGCTGCATCTACCAGAAAATCATCGCCGTTCAATAGTATCAGATTTCCTTTCACTTCAACCGGGAAGTGTAAACGGGTGAGTAAGTGGCCGCTAATTTCGCTCAACCATATACGAATCGGGAAAGTAAAGGTTTCTGATATATATCTGAACAAGGGCGACATCAGCAAAAGGCTTATAAAAGCCAATTCGCTTATTTTCCCGAACAGACTTTCAACGCAAAACAGCAAGGCTATAACCAATAGCAAATACCTGATTGAGAAAGTCGGTATGTAAAAAGATACAAGCGCCAGTAGTAGAGTAGGGGCAAAGAAACGCATACTCCTCTCTGTTAATGTCCCTACTTTTAATACATAAGCTAGTACTCCTAAACCCAACCAAAAGGTAGTATCACTCAGAAAATAGCCTTTATAGCTGATATTAATAAATAGAATGATGTACGCTATAATTAAGCCTGCTTTGCTTGTATCGTGGCTGAGGGTTTTAGTCATAACTAGAGCCTTTTCATGATGAAATAGAGTACTACACAGGTAAACGTGATTATCAATAACCATTCGTGTGGTTCTGGTACTGATCCTGATGATTTAAGTGAGGCATTTCCAAGGCTATCCTGACTTTTCTTAATATCAAATCGTTCGTAGTCTGCTTGTTTTTCTAATACCACTAAACTCGAAATAGGCGTAACAATATTGGCCGTAGCAGCTTCCTGAACCAAGGTATCTGATAAATAATCAGCCTTAAAGTAATTGACTCCTATTTGCTTCATTATGTGGTTGTAGGCATACAACCTTAGCAGATGGTCGGGCGCATCTGTTTTTTCTATTGTTGCTGATGTTTCGTTAATCTGTATTCCAGCGTTTTCGATATTGACAGATTTTTGCGTAGGTGAGGGGAGTATTTTATACAATGGGCCTTTACTGATTTCTACTATATCGGCTTTGTTGACAGCTATTACGCTTAATTCTTTTAGAGTTTTCAGATAAGGCGAAAGCGTCTCGTTTAAACTCAATACTTGTATTGGGCCTTGAGCAGTATTAATGTTTTTGGTAGCTGCGGCAAAACCACTTCCTGCAAGGTCTTTCAGGTTGGGAGCTTTGCTTGTGCCTTTGGTAATTAATAAACTATTTGTGTGGATTCGATAGAGCGGAAAAAGGCTGAATTGATAATCTTTTAGTTCATAGAATAGTTTGTCTTTATTGTACACATTCAATCGTATCAAACCATCTTTCCAAACCCATAATTCTTTGTGCTTGAATGTTGTATATATTTTGTCAAACTCTGCTTTAGTCCATTCTGCATTAATATCTAAATAAATTTTAGCCGGGTTAAATACCTGTTTCTGAATAGCCAGAGACGATAATACATAGCTTTTACCCTGAAAACTAAACGCTTTCTTTGAAAGCTCAGGGGCTTTAAAGCTAAGATACCAGTAGGGCTTATAATTGGTTTGTTTCTCTATGGGGTATGAATTAATACTCCAAGGCCCTGATAAATCATTGACAGATTCTGAAAAATCTATTTTTATGGTTTCTTTTGCATCATTAGCATTTGGACCTTTAAAATAAATGTTTTCATAAACCAATTCTCCTTTATGTTCTTTCAGCGGAGAGGTAATTCCTATTTTTACTCTTCTTGCTTCATTGAATGTACATGGAAATACCCTGATACTTAGCCTGTTGCCTTCTTGCCAATGAACAACCGATGGGTCTCTGCTTTCTACACCTACAATTGTTTTATAGGCAGAGTCTGCCTTTGCTTTGGTGGTCAGGTACCCTTTTTCTTCTTTACCGTTTATCCAGAGTGATAGCGATGAGGCCACTGCTCCTTCTGGTAGATAAAAGGTATAAATAGCTTCTTGTCCACGCCATGAGTTTATAGAAGTATTGGCAATTGTGAGCGTTTTCTCGGTATAAGCCATTCTGTACTCAGGGTAAATCCGGGCTTGTGTTATCACACTTTGTGTCGTCAGATAATCGCCTGCCCATAATCTTTCCTGACTTTCGTGTCGTACATCATGCATAACCTCCAGAATTTTAATTCTATCATCGGTGTCTACGGCAAGTTTAGAATTGAATGAAGAGGCTAGTATGACTAAAGGATCGTACTGAGTTTGTTCAAAACTGCGCCTTTCAGGCATGATATTGAGAAGGTTATCATTATTCTGATAAACTAAGCCTGTTTTTAAAATTCGTTCACTGATCCAGTTATTTTCAATTTTTTGCGATACTACTACCCAGTTTGGAACCTCATCTGTTTCGGCCGTGAAAGATTTTTGATAAGTCTCTTCGATTTTGTTTTGGGTTACATTCCATTGGATAACAAAAAAGATGATGAATGCAACAGGTGTGAGAGTTCCAAAAAAGATAGCGTTGTTGTGTGAATGCCAGGCTCTTCTAAGCAGTTTGATGTGAGCAATTAATAGGAACAATGGCACGAATGTATGAAAACCAAGCCCCAGCGCAGCAATAAGTATTATGCTGCCAGGATATACAGGGAATAGATAAATGGCGAAATAAGTCCATAAAACAGTTGATGCCGCCAGGAATATGTATAAGATTTCTTTTACTCTTTTAGGAAACTTAGGCTCCCAATAGAACAAAATATTGCTTAGGCATGAAATAACAAGTGCTACCGAAAGCCAATCGGTTGATTCCTGAAATATACGCATTTCCCGATTCAAGGTGAAACAACTCACAATCCATATTTGCCATAATAGTAGTCTATATGCTAGAGAGTCTTCGGGTTGCTGTCGCCAGAAAACCCTCATTCTTTTAGTTACGAATAAAATAATTGTGTAGCCAATAGCAAAAACCTGTGTGATAAAGGCTACTGAGAGTGCATCAGTATTTTTTGAAGTAATAAATATAGATACCGAAACAAATAATATTAGCAAACCCCAGAAGTATTCGAGGCTTGGTGCAAAGTCATGCCAGTGCCAGGCTGACTTACCTTTGGCAGGTGCAACCTGCCGATAATTCTGCTCTTTAATTGTTTCCATAAAATGTGTATGTAGTTTACATAGGTGTGAAATCTTATCTGTTTTGGACTGAAGAAGTGCTTGGGTTTGTTGGTTTGTCTTTCAAATAACTCACAGCTTTGCTATTTGAGTAATCCCACGAAACCCAGTTATAGTGTTGCTGATCGTTCAGATACCACTTTATTTTTGAATAAAGTACATTTACCTCGGCACTCTCAATTTCGGGAGATTGGCTATGCAGATATTTGATTCTTTGCGCAATTTTTTCTCTGTTTTCGTGCAAAATTGGGAGAGTTCTTTCTGATAGACTATACAAATATCTGTAATCAAGGTTTTCTGTATTCTGAGTGCGCAGATTATAGCGGGCAATCATAGAGTCCCAGTCGAATAGTGTCAGGCTTACTATTACAAAATACAAGACCCAACCTGCTTGTCGGAACAGATTAAAGAACGAATACAGATACTTGATTTTGAGCCATAGCATTACCAACCCTATTGAAGTAAGCAACAGAAATACAGCTACACCTATGCGTTTGTGTGTAAGACCATAATTGGCAATGTATTCATAGTTGCGTAGTAGCACAGATATTACCAGAATGCCATTCTGTATAATCCAGACATAGGCGGCAATAACAAGCCATTTGTTATTTATAAAGAAATTAAGGTCTTTGCGGAAATAGTATAGTAAAATACCAATAGACAGTACAATGCTGAGTATTAATAGATAGGTCCCTTCATGCACTAATTTTGAAAGTTCATAGGCAGATTTTAAGTCGGTGCCGATATTGAACCATAAGTAGCGAATATCAATGATATTGATTAATAGTAATAGTGCATTTACAGCGCATATCAATATCAGCGCTGTTTTGTATTCAGTTTCAACTTTGGCTTTATCAAGGTCTTCAGTCGGTTTAACTGTGTCAGACTTTGGGCTAATGCGATGCAAATTGCTGGCTCTTTCCCAACTGAATAAAACACTGAATATAAAAAATGCACCAATAGCTAGAAACCACAGACGAACAGGTGAAAAAAGCTGAAAGAATGAGTCTAATACCTGAAAAAGATTAGCAAAAGAATTATTTAAAATATCACCGAAAACGGGGTTTGCAAACTTAAAAATCAAGACGAACACCGAGAAAACCAACAATGGTATCAATATTATGCTTAGTGTTTTGTGCAAGCGTTTCAGATGCGTGTTTCTATCTGATAGAGAACTAATGGTTTGACTAATCATTTTAAACGGTTCGAAAGTCGTCATCATGCAATTAAGCCCATATTGAAACAATGAACCGCTTACGGTGCTCAATTGCTTGCGATGAAGAAAACCTACAAGGATAAAAAACGAAATAAAATGCGCCCGGAAACTAATATCAGTATTATAGACCACAAGCATAATGCCTGTAATAATTGTGAGGCTAAATGAGGTTTTTAATGCCAGTGTATCGAATCTTTTCTGCCCGAAATAAACCAACGAAGCTATGAGCAAGCCATTGAATAACACTACGTTGATGCCAGGTTTTTCTTGCCAAAAAAAATAATTGAATAGCGCAAGAAGCAAGAGTATTAAAAAAAAGCGAGGTTTCGAGGTATTCATAATTGCATGTTTTAAAAGTACTTTGTTTTTCAAAGTGAAAAGGTAAAAAAATATACTAAGAGCCTTTAATAAATTTTTCTAACTCATTCAGATGTTCATTAAAAGCCTGTTTCCCTTCGTCCGTTACTGAATATACTGTGCTTGGTTTACGGCCTATAAATTCTTTTTTGAACGAAATATAGCTAGCTTCTTCCAAAGCACGCAAGTGTGTAGCCAGGTTACCATCAGTCAACGATAAAAGCTCTTTCAGCATATTGAAAGATACTTCATCATTAACCATCAGCACCGACATAATACCTAAGCGGGCTTTGCTTTCAAACGCTTTATTAAAATTCTGTAATAAATTCATAATGCCTACAAAGGGCAAGCGAGGCTAATCGCCTGACCAATAACTATTTTTTTTCATACCTGAAATACACCACCGCCCCATAAATAATATGTAGTACGCCAAAGCCTATCGCCCAGAAAATAAGGTTCCATTTTGCCAGAAACAGCGAAATAATACCCAAAATAATTTCGCTGATACCCAGATAAAAGGTATCGTGCACGGTATATTTACTGGCATTTACCAACGCAATACCATAGAAAATCAATGTAGCCGGAAAACACAACCAGAAAAAACCATGATAAAGCATTCCCAAGCAAAAAATACCCCCAGCCAAAAGCGGAATCATCATTGTTCCCAACAGGCGTTTTGAAGTAGAATTCCAGGCACTTAAACCTTGTTTGTTGGTTTTTCGTACAGTGAAAAAAACACCTGAAATCAAGGCCGAAATAAGTACTACTATTGCATCTATGAGCAACAACGGAACAATCTCGTTTCGTACATTAGGGTCAAACAAAAGATATAACCCATCAATGTGTATTTTCTGATGTGCATACCATGCACCTGCTAAAGCACAAATACCAGCCGAAATACCCGATAGACCGCTTAATGATAGGAATTTCGACGAACGTTCCATCATAGAGCGTATTTCTTTGAGTTGTTCAAGGTGCTCGTTCATAGATAAGCTAATATTTTAGGCAAAAATAGAATAATTCCTACAATTACAGCAAGTAAAGAAATGATTAAAACTCCGCCTGCTGCTAAATCTTTTACTTTTCCGATTAATGGGTGGTGTTGGGGCGATACAAAATCGCATAATTTCTCCAAAGCTGTGTTAAAGGCTTCGGCTACCCATACCAAACCAACTATAATACACATAATTGTCCACTCAATTGGGCTTAGCTTTACTAAAAAACCTGTTAAGATTGTCACAACCGTAGCCAAGAGGTGAAACCTGGCATTGTTTTCCTGCATCAGCACCCGTATACCCTGAAAAGCATACTTAAAACTACGCAACATTTTTGGTACGTTCATAAGAAGGCGGAATCAGCAGGGTTAAAGAAACATATAATACCATTACTACCAGCGAAAACACCATTGTTGTTTGTATAGCCAAAGGATTCTGAAGCTCCTGAAACGATTTGCGAAGTAAGAAAATCGGATTCGTAAATAAATCCCAGCTATTGAAACGAACGAATCTGCCTAAATACAGGCCAAAGCCTGATAGTACTACACTCATTGAAACGATGCTCCAAGCCCAGAATTTGTTAGTAAGCCTTCTGATTATCTGATGCGCTACATATAACGAGTACAGCCCAGTGGCTAACCCAGCTAGTGCAACAATAAAGAAACTCACGGAGTCGAACCATAGAAGATGACTTTGAGATTCGGTCAAATGTATCAAATCGGTAATAATGTAAGGCGAATTAGGGAAAAACAACAGCCACAAACCTAGGCAGCTATAAATAATAGCTTGCTGCGCCTTGTTAGGTGTTTGTTGCGAAGCCAGATACCTGCGAGCCACTAAAACAAAGAATAGGGGTACCCAAGCCAGAAACAAATTCCAGAGTAGATACACGCCTCTTAAGCTCTGCGTTTTAATAACACCTGCTATTAAAAGCACAAAACTGAGAGACGTAAGCAAAACCAGACTTAAGGTCGGGCGGCTAATTGAAAAAGAGATAGTAATCTTTTTTAAATTCATGTCTTGATGAAAAGAACTTTGTAATACAAAGTAAGTTTGAATTTTGATTCTATCCAAATTTTTGTAGAGATTTTTTGAAAATAAAAAAAGCCAACTCATAAAAGTTGGCTTCTCAATAGCATTTTGTAGGTAATGATTTTTTCAACAATAAGATTAAAAATGTCGAATTCATAGAGTTTGGCACATAAACAACAAACGTTATAATCACAACATTGTATGTTTGCTCTTTAGACGGCGCTTTTGTAGAAAGTCACACCATGAGCGAATTTTTTGTGATTTTTATTTTCAACTTGCAAAGCAATAAAATCAACATAGTGTGCTTATTAATCAAGGTCTTAGAAATGGTATAGACAGGCGGCAGTTGTAGAAAATATGGCCGGCATTATCAATTTATTAAACCTTTGTCGTTAAATTAGTTGGTTCTTAATACTAAAAGACGTTTACCTGTAAATATTCGTAGATTTTGAACACATTAATATCAAGTTCTGTTAATATTTAAATAGGGTGATAACATTGTAGGAGTGTATGTCTGAGATAAGTTTTGATTATAAAACCGAGTTAGTGAGAGTTCCGGAAGAGCCGGGAGTATATCGTTATTTTGATGATAACGGCGAAGTAATTTATGTTGGAAAAGCCAAGAATTTAAAAAACAGAGTTACCAGCTATTTTGCCAATTTCAACCGTCACGACCGTAAAACCCGTCGTTTGGTGGTAAGTATCCGTAAACTGGAGTTTACCATTGTTCCTACCGAATTTGATGCACTTCTGCTCGAAAATACACTTATAAAGAAGTATCAGCCACGTTATAATATTTTGTTGAGAGACGACAAAATGTATCCTTATGTGTGCGTAACTAACGAGCGTTTCCCAAGAGTAATTACAACCCGACGTATTGAAGATAAATCGAAAGGTAAGCTCTATGGTCCTTTTGTTAATTCAAAAGCCATGTATGCCTTGCTCGAGATGTTCAGCCAGTTGTACACTATCCGCACCTGTAACCTTAACCTTGCGCAAGAAAATATCGATGCCAAGAAATTCAAGGTATGCCTCGAATACCACATTGGTAACTGCAAAGGTCCTTGTGAAAACCTACAGACAGAAGGTGATTATATGCGAGAGATTGAGCAAGTACACAATATATTGAGAGGTAATCTGGCACCAGCTAAACAGTATTTTGAGCAAAGAATGCAGGATTCGGCTAAAAAGCTGGCATTTGAGGAGGCACATCAGTTTAAACTGAAATTAGATTTTCTGCAAAACTACCAGAGCAAAGCTACGGTGGTGAATCCGGCTATTAAAGATTTAGATGTTTTCAGTATTACTTCTGACGAAACTTCGGCTTACATCAATTATCTGAAAGTAATAAATGGTACTATTACACTGACCCAGACACTTGATGTAAAAAAGAAGCTGGAAGAAACCGACGAAGAAATTCTGGAAATGTTTATTGTAGAGCTACGCCAGCAATACGAAAGCACAACCAAAGAGATTGTAACGAATATTCCGCTAACGATAGACATGAAAGCCGATATTTCGGTGCCACAGATAGGAGACAAGCGCAAGCTATTGGATATGTCGTTGAAAAATGTGGTATACTTCAGAAAAGAAAAAGCCGAACGTGAGGCCATAGCTGCCAGTGGAGCAACTAACAAACGAGACCGTGTACTGGTAAAATTAAAGCAGGATTTACAACTCAAAAACCTGCCACGCCATATTGAGTGTTTCGATAATTCGAATATACAAGGGACTAATCCTGTGTCGGCTATGGTTTGTTTTATTAATGGGCAGCCATCGCCAAGAGACTACCGCCATTATATTCCTCGAACCGTGCAAGGCCCTAACGACTTTGCTACAATGAAAGAGGTAGTAACCCGCCGCTATACCAGATTGCTAGAAGAAAAAGCCGATTTGCCTGATTTGATTATTATTGATGGGGGTAAAGGGCAACTTTCAGCCGCTTGCGAGGCACTGAAAGAAATAAGCTTATATGGCGAGATTCCGATTATTGGTATTGCTAAAAGGCTAGAAGAAATCTATTTTCCGGAAGATACTTTGCCGCTATATATTGATAAAAAATCAGAATCTTTGAAATTGATTCAGCGTTGCCGTGACGAAGCTCACCGTTTTGGTATTACACACCACCGAGACCGCCGTAGCCAGAACTTCCTGATTAGTAGCCTTGAAAGTGCGCCGGGTATAGGTAAGCTAACAGCCACCAAAGTACTGAAACATTTCAAGACCATCTCTAATATCAAAAATGCGCCTGAAGAAGCACTTATTGAGCTTGTAGGTAAAGACAAAACCCACCGTATTAAAGAATTTTTAGAGAAAGAAAGTTAAATAAGAGTATTTTTAAATCAGTGTTGAAGGCTATCGTATATCATGCGTGATACTTCTGCTAGGGCTTCAACACCTTTTTTCTCATCTTTCAATTTTCTTGAGAGCAATACCAAAACGTATTTTCTGCCATCGGGTAAATATATGATGCCCGAATCGTTTTGCACGCCAGTAATTGAGCCTGTTTTATGGGCTACTTTTACGTCTTTAGGTAGTTTTGCAGGTATTACATCTCTGAATTTCTGGTCGAGTAATATTTCAATCATGCTTTCTGAATCTGCCGTACTTACAACTGTTTTTTGAGCAAGTTTTTCAAAAATAAGCATGAGGTCATAAGCCGTAACAGTGTTATTCATCCCCAGTTTAAACGCTTTACTGTCTTCAACTCCTCGCAATACCTCAATATCGTTTGCGCCGAGTGTACGCATGGTAGCATTGGCGTTTTTAGCATCTACCAAATCTATCAGAATATTGGTTGCAAGATTACTACTCACAATTGTCATCTGATAGGTGAGGTCGTAAATAGTCATTTTCTGACCGATTTTTTTATACATATCGTCAGCACTATCATCACTTATATCAAGGCTGAATGGGCTGCCATCTACAATACTTTTAAACTCATTTTTAAGTACGATAGAATCAGATAACTTGAATTTTCCCGTCTTTGCCTGTTTAAAAACCTCAATCATCACAGGCGTTTTCATGGTACTAGCCGCATGGAAATTATCTTTTTCGTTAATAAAAAGGGTTTGTCCGGTTTGTAAATCTTTAAATGCAACTGCCAACTCTCCCTCAACAGAATTGAGTTTTGCCTGAATGGCAGTTTTGAGTTTTGAAGATGCGCCTGTTTGTGCCAACAATTGCATAGTTGATGTAAGAAGTATTATGATGAAGTAAGCTATTTTCATTCGGGTAAAGCCAAATTGTAAGTAATTGAATGCCTTGTATGCAAGATAATTGAAAATTGTTAGAATCAGAATAAATAAACGTATTGTGATAGAATATGAGCATTCCGTAGACTTTAGCGTAATAAACACCAAAAAATCTTATTTTGTGGAATATGTTCCACAGAAATCTAGGTTTTAGCCTGTTTTATGGCTTGGCAAATATTTTTTTACTTATACATCATAAAACATTTAAAACCATGATAGTAGTATTATTTATATTTTCACAAGTTATTGCATTAGGATGTGTATCAGCTTACGGCGTTCACCTTGAGCGTGAAGAGCAAAGAAACTACCGAAATAGTCTGATAGACCAACGGAAAGGCAACAAACAATGATAAATGTAGCGTATTAACTAAAATCGTTTTTGAGAGATAACTGCTGGATAATTTCTGAAACTTCTGATAACAATAATAGTTATAAAGGTGGAAACAAAATCTAAGAACCCAAAAACAATCGTCAAAACTGAAAAGCCACCTAAAGTGGCATCTTCCAGATTAGCAGGGTTAAAATATATTTGCTTTTATTAATACTTGCTACCAACCACTACTTTACCTTTAAGTTCGTGTTTTTGGCCTGATGTATTAAACAACTCTGCTAAAATTATGTAATACCCTACGGCTACTATATCATTATTGCCACTTTTGCCGTCCCATATTATTATGTCGTTGGTACCAAGTAATTGATTCTGTGCCAATTGTTTCAGCATACGTCCGTTACTATCAAAAATATAAACATTGGCTAAATAACCGTGTGTATCTAGTTTGAAGTTTAACTGGGCAAGGTCGTCAATTCCGTCGCTGTCAGGCGTAAAAATTTCTGGTTCTATTGTAAAAGAAACCTTTGTACTCAATGGTATTACCTGAGAATTTGAATATCCGGGAGTTGCGTACCCTTCTGATGCAGCTGCCGAATGCCAGTTGCCAAGTTGAGACGAGGGTATATTATAATCAGTTTTTTCGAGCGATACTCCCGCTTTATCGTCAATTAATGCATGATGCAGGTCTTCTGCGTAATCGAATCTATCAAAGAGCCGTTTGTGGGCATCGAGTAGCATAACCGTTCCTTTTTCGTTAGGAAACGATGGCAACGAGGCCATTTCAAGTATGTTTTCGCCAACTGCCTTGAAATACTGATTTTTGATAATTGTGGCGTTTCGGCTCAATACCAAAAACTGCTTAGGCGGCAAGATAAAGTTTGTATTGCTGATAGTTCTGTTATTAGCTATTGTACCTGCTGCATCAACATTTGCTAGTGCCCAATCTTTAAGGCTGATAAACTTATCGCTACGGTTATATATTTCTACAAAATCTTCGCCACCACTTCGTGGATGAAACAGAATTTCATTAATCACTACATCGCTTGAGTCGGCAGGTTTAGTATTGCCAATAGTTAGTTGCGCTTCTTTTAATACATTGCCTGAGCAATCGGCTATATTTTTAGCCGTGAGTGTATACAGTGTGTTATCTTGTAGTGGAGAAGCCAAAGTTAGCGTAAGGAGTTGATTTTGTGGGCTTTCGATACTTATTTTCTGTATTATAAGAGATTTATCTAACAAATAAGCAATATTACTGATAGCTGAAAGACTATCTAGTTTTTCAGAAAAAATAAGTTTTATAGTCGAAGCATTCTCTAGCTCATATCTTAGCAATGTAGGTGGAGTGAGGTCTGGTTGAGATGCTTTCACGGAGTTTTCTTTCCCCGGAGTGCCTTGTAAAGCAGCCTCGCTCGAAACCCAATTGCCTGTTTCTACGCAGGCGAAATCGGTATCAATCATTTCAAGGGCATATCCTTGGTTTTTGTTTGGGGTGTACCACTTATCGGTATAAGTAACCGAAAATAATGTTGTATTCCTGCTGTCTTTAATAATGAGTGTACTACCAGCATTATTCAAAGAAAAATTGTTTAGCCCTACCACATTGCCATAGGCTTGAAATTCGGCTGTATTGTTGCGATGCGTTACAATCAGGTATTCTTTAGGTTGGATAGATACATTCGGAAACCTAACCGATGTAGTATTATAAAACAGCACAAACTGATTGAGGTTAATACTTTTTTCAGAGTGATTATATAGCTCAATATATTCTTTTTCGGGCAAACCCTTGGTAGGAGTGGGGTCTGCCATTATTTCGGTAATAATAAGGTCATTGGCTGTTTGGGCTATTGTGCCTGTAAACGCAAGAAATATAAAGGAAAAGGTGTAAATCAATACGGATTTACACCTTTTTATTGCTATAATCATAAATCGCTGAAAAGTAATAAGCTACAAATATTAAGCAGTCTCTTCTTTAGGTTTTACCGGAGCTACTGCTTTTGGTTTTTCTGCTACAGGCTTAGCTGGTGCTGGTTTTGGAGTAGCAGGCTTTGGTGCTTCAGGTGTAACTGTTGGCTTAGGCGAATCAGCTTTTGGTGCTACAGGTGCTTTACTTTCTTGTTTTTTATCTTTTTTGCCTTTTTTCTCTTTTTTTGCTTTCTCGGCCACTTTTTTCAAAGCCTTCTTTTCTTCTTTTTGTTTATCTTTCTCTACTTCTTTTTTTACTTTTGCTACTTTCTTAGCTAGTTTTTTAGCAGTTTTATCGATAGCCTTTTTTATTTTTTTGCTGGTTGTGTCTCCTTTTACCACATTGGCAAGAGCTTCGGTAATTTCAGCGACCTTTTGTTTGAGATCCGTTTTCATATAGATTTTTTTAAGGTATTTTGTTATTAATCTACAAATACAAGCAACTGTGCTCAAAAAAGCAAAAAATTTGTGTTAAGTTTTATAGACAATACCAAAATAATTCTTTTTGGTATTGTCGGCCGACGTATATGGTACATTCAACAACAAACAAAAAGCAGAATTGTTATTCTTTTACTGAATTATAATAGAGAAGTTGTTTAGGATTATTTCTTTCGCTTAAAAATGTGTTATTTTGGCTACGCCTGCATCAAATGATTTCAACAATAGCGCTGCTATTGTCTTACCATTTGATTTGGCTCGCTCAAAATAACCCTATTTTTAAACTGAAATTAAAATCCTAAACAACTTCAGAACCATGATAGAGTTTATTACAGAAGATATAATTAAATTGTTGATTTCGGCGGGTACAGGGGCAATTATTGGTTTAGAAAGAGAGTATCATAGCAAATCGGCAGGGCTTCGCACCATGATACTTATTTGTGTAGGCTCTACACTTTTTACACTTATTTCTATCAAACTGGGGTCAGATCCCTCACGTATAGCCGCTAATATCGTAACAGGCATAGGCTTTGTTGGGGGGGGGATTATTTACAGAGATAATTCAAGCGGGCGCATTACAGGTATTACTACTGCTGCTGCTGCGTGGGTTACGGCAGCTTTAGGTATGTGTGTAGGCTTTGGTAAAGATTTATACGAGACCGGCTTTGTAGCCATGCTTTTGGTTATTTTTGCTTTATATGGCTTAGTACCATTGCAAGCCCGAATCAAAAGAAAAAACCTGATTCGTACCTATCGGATTGTGTGTAATTTCAAAAATGATTCATTGAAGCACTATGAGCAGAAATTTGAGAAGTTTGGACTGGAAGCCGAACGAAATATGCAAACTAAATCGAATGATTTGATAAGTGGTAAATGGACGGTGAGAGGCCCAGAAAAAAATCATGAAAAAGCTATAAAAAGCTTTTTGAACGACCCCGATATTGTTGAGTTTGATTTTTGAGTTCCAACCTTTTTACTGAATAGAGTATCTATTGAATAAAATAAACTACATCTGTTTTATGAGAACTATACTTATTTTTATCTCAGCTATTTTCTTGTTGGCAGGTTGCGAAAATAGTACCACAGACCCTGTCTTAAGCCAACTGAACGGGCAATGGAAATTAGTAAAAATTGGGGTCGGATTCCCAATGCCCAATGGACCTACTGAGCTTTCACCCGACTATGAGGAGATTCTGGAATTTAACTCACAAAAGAGTAGTTTTACACGAAGCAAAGACGGCAAAGTAGTTGAGAAATCTGATGTAAGCTTTATGGCAGATAACAATGCTTCTCAACTAAGAGGTGATTTGGTTTTTGAAGATAGTAAAACTTATTCGCCTATGTGGTTTACCGAAACACCAAAGTATCTGGTGCTATACCAAAGTGCGCCAATTGGTGCTACCTTGGCCGATGGTAACTCGTTTTTTTATGAGAAAATAAAGTAATACTTTCAATTTTGGCACTTATGTTCTAACTTGCAAGCAGAATCTAAAGTATCAAGATAAATTTATGGCAAAACATTCTGAACCGAAAAGACTTCCTGATTGGCTTACATTAGCGATATTTTTATTAAGTATGGTAATTCTTTGGGTATTTGGTGACTTGTTCATCTTTATACTCGGATTATTAGTACTTGGAATCACGTTCGCAAATGGCTATAACCGTTCGAATGCTGACGGAGGACATCATTAAGATAAGGGCGGTTTATCCGCCTTTTTTTATTCCTTTGCTGTGCCGTAAAAAATAAACTCCTTCTTTTGCTAAGTACACTGCTTAGCTTTAATTTCGCTTCGTTTAAGTCTCATAAGCATTTTATACTATTCAATCTTTTACTCATTCCAATGTCTAGAAAAAAACTTTTTAGCCTATTAGTGTTTGGGCTCCTTTCTGCGCATGCTGTTTTTAGTCAGAGCACAGCCACCTTTACCAATCCACTTTTACCTACCGGCCCTGACCCCTGGGTAATCCGGAAAGATGGCTTTTATTATTATTGCCACACCACAGGTAAAAACATAACACTCTGGAAAACCAAAAATCTGGCCGAATTATCAAAAACAGAAGGCCATGTGGTTTGGACTCCTCCGGCAACAGGCAATTACTCAAAAGAATTATGGGCTCCTGAATTACATTTTCTAAATGGTAAATGGTATGTGTATGTAGCCGCCGACGATGGCAAAAACGATAACCACCGCATGTGGGTGCTAGAAAACCCCGATGCTGACCCTACCACTACCAACTGGACGCTGAAAGGACAAATTACCGACCCAACAAACCGTTGGGCTATTGACATGAGCATTTTTGAAATGAATAAGCAATTGTATGCGATATGGTCTGGCTGGGAAGGATCTGAAAATGTAAGCCAGAATATCTATATAGCTAAATTGAAGAACCCGTGGACAATTGAAGGAACACGCACAAAAATAGCAAGTCCTGAATATAGCTGGGAGAAAATGGGCTCAGGCAATACACTGCCTGTAGTAAACGAAGGTCCACAGTTTTTAAGGCAATCGGCCAATAGTAAGAAAGTATTTATTGTGTTTTCGGCAAGTGGTTGCTGGACAGATAATTATACGCTGGGCTTGTTGGAAGCAGATGCCAAGGCAGATTTAATGAAGGCATCGTCGTGGAAAAAATCAGCTGAACCAATTTTTAAAGGCAACCCTGAAGGAAAAGTGTTTGCACCGGGGCATAACTCATTCTTTCAATCGCCTGATGGTAAAGAGCATTGGATAATCTATCATGCTAACCCAGAGGCTAATCAGGGTTGTGGCAACAAACGCTCGCCACGTATGCAGCCAATTACATGGAATGCAAACGGAACACCTAATTTGGGTACGCCTGTTGCAGTGGGGCAGGAGATTCGCCAGCCATCAGGGCAATAAGATGCCAAAAACTTCACTATATGAAAAATGCTATTACAAACGTAATAGCATTTTTTCAGAGACATTATCCACTCTATAGGCAATTATACAATTTCTGAATCAAGAACACTTTGTTTTTTCTTTTGGATAAGTGTTCCCCAACGCTCTAATGCTCCTACTAAAAACTCCAGATTAATAGGTTTGCTTATATAATCGTCCATTCCGGCATTCAGGCACTCATCTTTACTTTCCTGCAAGGCATTGGCTGTCATGGCAATTATAATCGGCTGTTCTATCGCTTGTTTTCTGATTGCCTCGGTTGCCTGCAAACCATCCATCTTAGGCATTTGCACATCCATCAATATCATATCATAGTTTTTGTGCTGAATAGCTTCCAGTACTTCTAATCCATTTTCGGCAAGGTCGGCCTCATAGCCAAGTTTACTCAATATTCTTAAAGCCAGTTTCTGATTCATAATGTAATCTTCAGCCATTAAGATATTCATCGGGTATTGCTCTGCAAACTCTACCGATAATTTCTTGGCAGGCTTATTCTGCACTTTTTCAACAATCGTAGATTGCTCTTCATACATAAGTAAATTATAGATGTTTCTGCACAAGATGTGTTGCTTGGCAGGCTTAGTAAGCACGGCAGAAAACAAACCCGGATGGTCTTTATAGAAAGTGCCGGAAACCGAGCTCAAAAGCATAATCGGAATAGCAGGAACGATTTTTTTAATAGCTAGTGCCAATTGAATTCCGTCAATTTCGGGCATTTGCATATCAGTAATAATAAGGTCAAAATTGCTATTGTTTTTTACATACTCTAAGGCTTCTTGTGGTGTCGAGAACAGAGTCGGTAGCATTTTCCAGTTTTCCAACTGCGTTTTGAGTATGCTCAGATTTGTCAGGTTATCGTCAATTACCAAAACCTTTTTGCTTGCTAAAATAGATAAGTCGAAAGGCAATACCGAGGTTTTTATTGGACTTATGCTAACTTTAGTACTAAACGTAAATATAGTGCCTTTGTTTAGTTCGCTTCTTACACTTATTTCGCCACCCATCAGCTTTATAAGCTTTTCGCTGATTACCAAACCTAAACCGGTGCCTCCATACTTACGGGCATTTGAAGAATCGACCTGAGAGAAAGCCTTAAACAATTTGTCAATTTTATCGGCAGGAATACCAATACCTGTATCTTTTACCTGAAACCCAAGCTGCACTTTTCCGTTAGGTTCGGTATTCGCTAAAAATACCCGCACAAACACTTCTCCTTCCTGCGTAAACTTAATGGCATTGCCTACAAGGTTAAGCAAAACCTGGCGCAAGCGTAGGTTATCACCAATGATATGTGAAGGCACATCACGGTCAATCTGGTAGAGTAAGTCAATATTAGATTTAGCTACTTTTGTAGCGAAAACATCTAGTACTTCCTCAATACACTGCCTTAAGTCAAAGTCTTTGGCGTCTAACTCCATATTGCCTGATTCTATTTTAGAAAAATCTAAAATATCATTAATAACTGTCAGTAATCCTTCTCCGCAATTATGTATGGTATCGGTATAATTCTTCTGCTCATCGTTCAGTTCTGTTTCTTCCAAGAGTGAGGTCATACCAATAATGCCGTTGAGCGGTGTGCGTATCTCATGGCTCATAGTGGCCAAAAATATACTTTTGGCTTGGTTAGCCTTTTCTGCTTCCTGCCTTGCTTTAAGTTCTTGTTCGGTTAATTTTCGTAGCTGAGCAGTTCTTACCTCAACCTGTTTTTCGAGGTTTTCATTAATGGCTTTTACTTTATTTATTCTGTATTTGTAATAGCCAAAAGCAATACCGATGATACTAGCAATTAGCAAGGTTCTGAACCACCATGTTTCCCAGAAAGGAGGTAACACTATTATTTTAATAGCAGTACCTTCTTCATTCCAGATTCCATCATTATTCGAAGCCTTTACTCTGAAAGTATAGGTTCCGGGGTCAAGATTAGTATATGTGGCACGTCGTCGGCCTCCTACATAATTCCAGTCTTTATCAAAGCCTTCCAGTTTATACGCATATTTGTTTTTACCTGATAATGTATAATTAAGCGCCGCAAATTCAAACGAAAACATAGACTGCTCATCTGTAAGTACAATCTCTTTTGTATCGCTGATGGCATTTAATAGTGGAGAGCCTTTTTCATTAATGTTAACAGTTTTATTAAAAATCTGGAAATCAGTGATACGCACCGGAGGCATAAATGTATTGTCTTTTAGGCTATCAGGATAAAAAGCATTTAGCCCACCCGGGCCACCAAAAAACATTTCTCCGTCAACAGTCTGATAAGCCGAGGTAGGTGTAAATTCGTAGCCTTGTAAACCATCAGATATATCGTATTTACGGAATGTTTTGGTAGCAGGTGTATATTTGGCAATTCCTTTATTGGTACTAATCCAGAAATCCCCTTTTTTGTCTTTCAGAATTCCGTTGATAGCATTGTTTGGTAGTCCATCATTTTCTTTAAGAGTCGTAAAAACATTGGTTTTTTTATTCAATAAAGACAAACCATCGCTTGTACCTACCCAAAGCATACCTTTTTCGGCTTCTGTAATAAATGTAACATTGTTGTTAGCAATGCTCGTTTTGTCGTTGTTTTTATGCGTAAAATGTGTAAAAGATTTAGTTTTTGGGTCAAAAGCATCTAAGCTATTATCAGTACCAATCCATAAAATACCGTTCTCGTCTTCATAGAGTGTCCTGACAAAATCGCTCGCAATACTCTTTGGATTTTTATTGCTGTGTCTATAATTCGTAAAAGTATTCGTCTTGAGGTCAAAGTAAGATAGCCCTCCGTTGAGTGAACCCAACCATAGATTCCCGTCTTTAGCCTTCAGTATGGCGTATACACTTTCTGATGCTATACTTTTATCATTGTTTTTATCGGGCATATGGTGGGTAAATCGTTTGGTTTTCTTATTAAAGATGTCAAAACCACCCATATAAAGCCCTACACCTAGTAGGTTGTCGTCTATTTCATAAACCGAAACAACATAGTTAGAATTAATACTATTGGGGTTAGATGCTTGCTTTTTATAGGTAGTAAAAGTGTTTTTCTTTTTGTCGAAAAAACTCAAGCCACCTCCATCTGTGCCAAGCCATACGTTTCCATCTTTATCGCCGGTAATAGACAGTATACTACTATTCTGCAAACCATTAGCAGGCGAACCTTCTTTATAAAGCGAAAACTTGCTCCCGAATTTGGGTAGAAAATTAATGCCATTAGAGTAGGTACCTACCCATAAATTTTCAACATCATCAATATATAAGCAATAAATTGAGTTGTTATTTAAGCTACTATTATCGTTGGCATCGTGCCTGAAATTCTGAAAAGTTTTACTGTTTATCCCATATACACTAATACCGCCATTTTCGGTGCCTATCCAGATATTGCCTGCTGAGTCTTCTGTAAACGATAAAATGTCATTATAGCCAAGACTATTAGGGTTTTTAGGGTCATTTTTAAAGTTAGTGAAACTACCATCAGCTACATTGTACCTCGATACCCCACCTCTCTGTGTACCAATCCAGATATTGTTATGGCTATCTCTGAACAGAGCTCTTAATCTATTTGAACCTATACTATTCTGCGGATTTTTAGGGTCATGAAAATACCTGACTACTTTTTTGGTATCCGGGTCAAACTTATTAAGACCATTGTTTGTGCCTACCCATATTTTGCCGTCTTTATCTTCTATTATCTTCTCAGTATCATCGCTGCTTAAAGTACTAGCATTATTTTCGTCAGACACGAAAACCTCAAAAGTGTTTTTTTTAGGATTAACCAAGTATAATCCTCCGTTTGTTGCCAGCCATAAGCGCTTTTTGCTATCCTCTAAAATATTGCGTACATGTACTGTTTTATCTGCCGGAAAAAAATGTGAGAACTTATTTTTCTTTCTATCAAATCGGTCTAGTCCGGTGGCTGTTCCTATCCAAAGAGTGCCATCACTATCTTCCACAATATCATTAACAATATTATTACTCAAACTTTGGTTGTCATCTTCCGAATGTTTATAAATCGTAAATCTATACCCATCAAATTTATTAATACCTTCATGGGTAATAAACCACATGAAGCCCTGGTTATCTTTAATAATAGCCCTGACATGCCCCTGCGATAAACCATCGTTGGTTGTAATATGCCTGAAATTAGGTTTAAGTACTTGGCCAAATGATATCTTTAATAGTAAACAGCAGCAGAAAGCCAGTAAAATTTTATAATTCATAATGTAATGTTTACGGATAATACATAGGTATTTAAATATACAAGGCATTGTATTATGCCTCAAACAATTTGAAGTGTGTAGGTCTTAATAAATGATACCAGCAAGAGTGAGAATGAAATTTTTAAAAGGCAGTTTGTCGTTGAAAAGCAGCAAAAATAGTGCCAACAGAACTGCTAAAAATATATACGTAAAATAAACAGTTACCGGATTTTAACGAGATTTTTTGAAGTAATTTTTTGTTATTTTTAGCATACTTGTTTTTTGAAAAATAGCCAAAACAAAAATTGAATCCTATTTTCAGATATGAAATTACTACCTATCAGACAGTATTTAAACGAGAATAAAGCCTTATTGGCCAAACCCGAATGCCAGGAATTGGTTGAAATGAGTGTTGAGTTTTATGAGAAAGTAGGCTATATACCACCCTGGATTTGCTACTTCGTAGAAGAAAATGGCATGATTATAGGTAGCGCCGCTATTAAAGGGCCACCTATCGATAATATTGTTGAACTTGCCTACGGTACTATGGAAGATTACAGAAACCAAGGCGTTGGCACGGCTATTTGTAAACTTTTGGTTGATTTAGCATTAAAAACCGACCCCTCGGTGAAAATTATGGCACGCACTCTACCCGAGAATAAATTTTCTTGCAGAATATTAGAGCGTAACAAGTTCACATGTATTGGCACAGTAGATGACCCCGACGATGGAGAAGTACTTGAGTGGGTTTATGATTTTTAAGATTTATGGTTGTTAGCCACAGAATCAGATAAAATGATTGAAATGTCCGATTTATTGCTTCATCAATCCTAACATCTGATGCACGCTTTAGCGTATTTTTGTGCAAAAAACAGTTTTATGTACGAGGTTTTTGTATTTCTTCATTCTATTTTTCGTTGGTTGGTGTTAATAAGTCTATTATATGCCATAGGCCGGAGCATTGAGGGTTTAGTAAGTAAGCGTGCCTATACTAAGGCCGATAACCTTGCCCGTGCTATGGCGAGCACCATTAGCCATACGCAATTGTTGATAGGCTTTACGGTGTACTTTGTTCTAAGCCCTATTACACAGTTTTTTATGAAAAGCGGTTCAGGTGATAATCATGAAATATGGTTCTTCGGAATTTATCACATTGCCATGATGTTACTAGCTATAGTAGTGATGACCATCGGCGGCTCAATGGCAAAACGTGCCGCTGGCGATACCGCTAAGTTTAAAACCACAGTAATTTATTTTTCTATTGCGCTGGTACTTATTTTACTGGCGATTCCTTGGTTTCGGCCATTTTTTAGAAACTTTTAAAACAATTGTTAATGCTAGATTTATTTAAAACACAATTAGGCAGGCTTCGTATTTTAGCTTTTATAGAAGGTGTATCGTTTTTGGTAATTTTGTTTATTACTATGCCAATGAAATACGCCTTTGATAACCCCGCACCCAACAAAGCCTTCGGTATGGTGCATGGCTTGTTATTTATTTTGTATCTGTTGGCAGTTATTCAGATAAAAATCGAACAGAATTGGAGTTTCCGTAAAACATTTTTAGCTTTAGTAGCTTCAATTATACCTTTTGGTACTTTCTGGGCCGATAAAAAGCTGTTTCAGGAATAGATTAAGGCTAAAGTTACTATTTTTAGTCTAAGAGCCTCTTATATAGTTTTTTGTAGCATCGTAGTTTTTGGGCATTATTTAACAAAATATCCCGAAAACTGCGATGTTTTTTTATTTGACCACAATTAATCAGAATAAAATAAGTATTTATTTTACAGGATATTAGCCTCTATTTTCGGATGATAGATTTTCTTAAGCATTTTGAGCAGTACATCAAAGTAAGCGACCAACTGAAGGAAGAGCTTAGCAAAAGGGTTATATTTAAAACTTTTGCCAAAGGTGATATACTGCATTCGGCAGATAGAATATGTACCAAAAGCTATTTTATTCAGAAAGGCCTCTTGCGCTTGTATTTTCTGAAAGATGGCAAAGAAATAAGTGAGTATTTTAGTTGTGAAGGCGACTGGACAAATTCGCCCCGAAGTTTTATTCAGCAAAAACTTGATATATATTATATAGACGCCATTGAGCAAACAGATGTATATATACTCGAAGTACACGACTTAGTGTTACTGTTTAATAATTTCCCGGAAATGGAACGTTACTCTCGTCTGTCAATGGGAAGCACTTTTGGCTATATGCTTGAGCGCATTACTTCAATGCGTTTTACAACTGCCAAAGAGAAATATGAACACTTTTGTCAGGTATATCAAGGCATTTATCACCGCATTCCGCTAGGTATGGTGGCTTCGTATCTGGGAATCACCCAAGAAACATTGAGTAGAATAAGAGCCGAAAAGTGATTTTTTGATATAGGTCAAAAATTAAGACAAATATTGCCCGCAATTTTGTGGCATATTTTTAATTAATCAGATACTTAGATGAATCATTTTAGATTTTTATTAGCGGGCTTCTTACTTTTTGTATCATTTCAGGGCTTTACTCAATCCCTATCTACCAAAGGCGTTAATAGCCGACTGTATGTGGGCGATACAGACAAACAACCCTTGATTGTTGGGCTGGGAGGGTCGGAGGGAGGTAACCCTTGGGCAAGCAATTATTGGAAAAAAACAAGAGACGAATTTATAAATAAAGGTTATGCTTTTCTGGCATTAGGGTATTTTGGTGCAGAAGGCGCACCAGATATGCTCGACCGCATTTCTTTAGAAAAAGTACATGATGCCATTGTAGAAGCTACTAAAAATCTGAAAATAGATAAAAACCGCATTGCGCTTATTGGTGGGTCGAAAGGGGCAGAGCTGGCATTGCTTTTGGCAAGTCATTTCAACGATATAAAATGTGTAATAGCTATTGTACCAAGCCATGTGGCTTTTCCGGGGCTTACAAATCACTTGTCTACTTCTTCATGGACTTATCAGGGTAAAGAAGTGCCTTATGTGCCTGTTTCAGAAGAAGCTATTCCAGCCTTAATCAAACGAGATTTACGTACTGCATTCGACACAATGCTTAACGATAAAGCAGCTGTTGAAAAAGCAGCGATACATGTAGAACATATAAACGGGCCTGTTTTTCTGCTATCGGCAACGCAAGACGAGATGTGGGGCTCAACGCCTATGTCAGATGCTATTATAGCGCGATTGAAGCAGCATAACTTTACACATCATTACGAACACATAGCCATTGAAGGTGGGCACGCTGCACCTCTAAAGCACTTCAATAAGATTTTTGATTTTCTGGCGAACCATTTTAAATAAAAATGGTGTATTACATGAAACATCAAAGCAACAATTGTCTAAGAAGCACCAGATAAAAACCTACAAAGCAGATGCTTACCGAAGTAATTTCATAAATTCGGAAGATAGGCTTAAGGCTATACTTAAGGCTGACCCTGATAAGTTTTTTATTGTGAAGGTTGAAGACCTTATACGGCTGATGAAACTACCGGTACCTCCGGCCAAAACCAATACACATAGCTTTATATACCTTACCGAGGGCGAAGCTATTATGCGTATTGGTAGCGAGACTCATCGTATTGTGAAAGACGAATGCTTGATAGTGGCAGCAGGGCAAGTTTTTTCGTTCGATAACGTAGACATCAATAAGGGATTTTTATTGAATTTTCATGATGATGCCCTTATAGGTAAACTAGCTAAAAATGATTTAGTGAAAGATTTTGAGTTTCTGAAACTATGGGCCGAACCCAAAGTCAGTCTTGATACTCAAACGTCTGTCTTTCTCAAACAACTCCTGCAAAGGCTATTGTTTGAGTATGAAGCCAATGGTTTACAAAACAGAGAGATTATACAATCTTACCTGATAGCCGTATTGTGTGAGGTGAACGGCGTGTATAAAGCTATAGCAGACAACAAGCATTTAAAAGCGGCTGATATTTCGAACAGGTTCAGAGAGTTATTATTTACGCACATAAAAACCAGACATCTGGTAAGAGATTATGCCGAATTGCTGAATATAACAGCTAATCATTTGAATAAATCAGTCAAAGCCGTAACCGGAAAATCGCCTACAAAATGGATTGATGAAGCAATTGTGCTGGAAGCAAAGGTGCTTTTATACCAAAGTAAGCTGTCAATCAGTGAAATTGCTACCGAAGTAGGTTTGCTTGACCAATCTTATTTCAGCAGGCTTTTCAAGAAATATGAAGGCACTACACCCTTGCAATTCCGAAAATCTATCGAAAATACAATGCCTTTATAAAATTTATTTTTGTGCAAAATTCAATAAGCTACATTATCATCATAGCCAATTGATGCAAAAAACTCAACTACTTTATCTGTATATTCTCCAAGGTCTTTTCTCCCTTTCAGAAAATGCTGTAAAAGCAAAGAGGGCAATTCAAGCTTTTCTTCAATACCACTGAGCGAAAACGTAGGCTCGTCTTTCTGTTGCTTAGCTAAAAAAGCTCTAAAATTCTTCACATTAGCCATTAAAAAATAAGTTAAAGTATGTTTAGATTATATTATATTGTTACAGCCAAATATATCAGAAATAAGCGACTTGCGCAATAATTTAATTAGTTTGATCTGAGTATATGTCAAAAGTTTGATAAGAGCCAAAAGATTTGTAAAATGGGTTTACCAAGACTC
>NZ_JBBEWC010000003.1:0-554074 GCF_037860775.1 Emticicia soli
GAGTCTTGGTAAACCCATTTTACAAATCTTTTGGCTCTTATCAAACTTTTGACATATACTCAGGGTCAGCATATTACTTCCAACCACCACCAAGTGCTCGATAGGTATTTACCAAAGCATTCATTTGTTTCATTCGGGTTTCTACAAGCTCTATTCTTGAATCTAATACATCACGTTGGGTCAGCAATACTTCCATATAGTCGGCACGGGCTGATGTAAATAATTTAAGCGATATATCGTTCGATTTTGTCAGTGCTTCAACCTGTTTGCTTTTCATTGCATAGTTTTTTTCCAGATTATCAATGTTCGATAACTGATTAGTAACCTCAATGTAAGCATTCAGAATGGTGCGCTCATAATCATAAACGGCTTGTATCTGTTTGGCGCTGGCATTTTTGTAAGTAGCCGTAATAGCTCTTTTGTTTACTAATGGGCCAATCATATCTCCTGCCAAGGAAGAAACCAAAGCTGCTGGAATATTTGCCAGAAGCAAAGGGTTAAAAGCTCTGATACCCACAAAAGCAGATAAGCCCAAAGACGGATAAAAATTTGCTCTGGCTACGCTTATATCTAGCTTAGCAGCCTCTAGCTTTAATTCAGCCTGACGTACATCGGGGCGATTTTCTAACAATTGAGACGGAAGCCCTGCAAGAATTTTATTAGGTACCAGGCTGTGAAATTGTTGAGAATCTCTCTGAACTCTTTGTGGAAATCTACCAACCAGAAAATTAATACGGTTTTCGGTTTCAACAATTTTCTGCTGAATTTCGTATTGAAGGCTTTGCGCTTTAAATACCTCAGCTTCAAATCTACGTACAGCTAGCTCAGTTACCTTTGCAGCTTCTTTTTCTTGTTTAATGATAGACAAGGCACTATTCAGAATCCCGATATTCTTCTGCACTATTTCTAACTGATTATCGAGTGCCATTAATTCATAATAAGAATTGGCTATTTCAGATACAATGTTCGTGACCAGAAAATTCTTCCCTTCAATACTAGCCAGATAGTTCATTACTGCTACTTTTCGGGCATTGCGCAATTTATGCCAGATGTCAACTTCCCAACTGGCCGAAGCACCAAAATATACATCGGGTAAAATCTCAGGTGTTCGTTTGCCGGGTTTTATTTCTGACATATCGTCGCTGGCGCCTTTGCTGGTGTATCTTGATACTTTCTCTACGCCTGCACCACCACCCAAGCGCACAAAAGGCAGGTATTCTCCTTCTCTGGCTTTGATTTCATTTTGTGAAATCTCAATTTCCTGTAAGGTAATATTTAACTCCTGATTATTGCTTAAAGCCGTTTCGATAAGGCTAGCCAGATTCGGGTCGGTAAAATAATCTTTCCACTTGGTTTTAGCGGTATTAGTAGAATCCTGAGAGTTGTTGAAACTCTCAGGTGTATTTTTACTAGCGTTTTTCTCAACTACTTTAACCGGAACAACACAAGCCGAAAGACATGATGCCAGGAAAGCTACTCCTAAGCATTGATATATTATTCGTTTAGACATATACTAATGGATTTCTTCAGTTAATGGTTCAAAATCTTCGCCTTTTATTAACTTCCGGCCTTCTGCCAACTTAGCGAAAATGTAATACAAACCGGGTACTACAATTACCCCGAATATTGTTCCGAGAAGCATACCTCCTAAAGCAGAAGCCCCGATAGTACGGTTACCAATGGCACCCGGACCAGTAGCAAATACCAATGGTACTAAGCCTGCAACAAAAGCAAAAGAGGTCATTAAAATAGGGCGGAAACGCACTTTAGCTCCTTCGATGGCCGCTTCAAGGATTGTTGCTCCCTGCTGATTTTTCTGCACTGCAAATTCAACAATCAACACGGCGTTTTTCCCTAGCAAGCCCACAAGCATTACCAAACCTACCTGTGCATAAATATCATTTGCCAAACCCATTGATTTAAGCAACAAAAACGAACCGAATACCCCGGCAGGTAATGAAAGAATAACCGCCAAAGGAATAATGAAACTCTCGTATTGGGCAGCTAATACCATGTAAGCAAAGATTAATACAATAATGAAAATGAAAATGGCTTCATTTCCACGGGCAACTTCATCTTTTGATAAACCTGCCCAGTCTATATCAAACCCACGTGGAAGTGTTTTTTTAGCTACTTCTTTGATAATCTCAATGGCTTGTCCACTACTGTAACCTTTAGCAGGAGCCCCTCTGATGGCGGCTGTAGAGTACATATTATAGCGGTTGATTTCGTTTGGCCCTTGGGTTTTCTTGATTTTCATGAAGGCCGAGTACGGAACCATTTCGCCGTGGTCGTTTTTCACATAAAGATTTAATATATCTTCAGGTAATTTTCTGTATTCTGGCGAAGACTGCACAAATACTTTAAAGAAACGCCCGAAACGGATAAAGCCCAGCTCATAACTACTACCAATCAGAATAGAGAGGTTGTCCATGGCTTTACCAATCGAAACCCCCTTCTGCATAGCTACGGCATTATCAATTTCCAGCTCATATTGAGGATAGTTAGCACTAAAGAAAGTAAACAAACCAGTAAGTTCTTTGCGCTTGCCAAGTTCTTTCATAAACTCTTCGTTTACCTCTTCCAATTGTCGGTAGTCGCCTGAGTTGGTTTTATCTAACAATTGTAGTGAGAATCCACCAGCAGCACCATAACCTGGTACAGCCGGAGGGTCGAAGAATTCTATGACAGCACCCGGAATTTCATGGCTTTTTTCTTCTAACTCCATAATAATATCCTGCACATTATGCTTCCTTTCCGACCAGTCTTTTAGGTTAATCAAACAGGTTCCGGCATTTGAGCCACGACCTTCAGTAAGAACTTCATAACCTGCTAGTGCTGATACCGATTTTACACCTTCAACGTGCTCGCATATTTCTTGTAATTTAATTGCTACATCATTGGTTCTTTCTAGCGTTGAGCCCGGAGGTGTCTGAATAATGGCGTAAATCATACCTTGGTCTTCAGAAGGAATAAAGCCTGATGGTAGTATTTTGGTTATGCCAAATATACCTGCACAAAAACCTATGAGCATAGCAAACGTAACTACCCTGCGGTTAACAATGAGCCTCAGTAAACCTGCATATTTGCCTGTTACTTTTTCAAAACCTCTGTTAAAGGCATCAATGCCTTTGTTCAACCATGTTTTCTTCTTCGGATGCTCATGTGGATTCCTCAGAATCATGATACAAAGTACCGGTGTAAGTGTAAGCGCAACAAGCCCCGATAATACGATAGAGGTTGCCATTGTGATAGAGAATTGTCGGTAGAATACCCCCACAGGCCCGGTCATAAAGGCAACCGGAACAAACACCGCTGTCATTAATAAAGTAATAGCAATTACAGCACCGCTGATTTCATTCAATACTTTCTTAACGGCATTGTAGGGCGAGAGGTGTTCTTCTTCCATTTTGGCATGCACGGCTTCTACTACTACAATAGCGTTGTCGACCACGATACCAATAGCCAACACGAGTGCAAAGAGAGTAATAAGGTTAACCGTGAGGCCAAATAACTGCATAAATATAAACGCACCAACCAACGACACCGGAACCGCCAACGTCGGAATAAGTGTCGAGCGCCAATCGCCTAAGAAAATAAATACTACCAAGGCCACTAACACAAAGGCTTCAACTAAGGTGTGTAATACTTTTTCTATCGAGGCATCAAGGAAGTTAGATACGTCATAACTGATTTCGTAATCCATACCCGGAGGAAACGAACTCTCTTTTAATTGGTCGAGTTTTTCCTTTACTTCTTTAATTACATCGGTTGCATTACTACCATAAGTTTGTTTTAAGACAATAGCCGCCGACGGATAACCATTCAGATTGGAATAAATATCATAGTATTCACTTCCCAGCTTTATGTCGGCTACATCTTTCAGATGCACTATTTCACCATTTGAATTGGCTTTTACGATAACGTTTTCGTATTGCTCAGGTGTGCTGAACCGCCCCTGATAAGTAAGCACGTATTCGAGCGACTGCGAGCGCATACCATCACCCCGACCAATACGCCCGGGCGACCCAATCACACTTTGCTCGTTCAGTGCTTCCATTACATCTTCTGTGCCTATGTTGTAGGCACGCATTCTATCTGGTTTAAGCCATATACGCATAGCATATTGTCTACTACCAAGAATACTTGCTTGCCCTACACCATTGATACGCTGTAACTCTGGTATCATGTTAACCCCTGCAAAGTTGAACAAAAACTTCATGTCGGCGTTTTTGTCTTTGCTATAAAGGTTAACATACATAAGCATGTTAGGCATTTGTCGATTCACGATAACCCCTTCTCGTTGAACCAGAAGCGGGAGCCGGTTAAGCACCTGAGCAATCCGGTTATTTACGTTTACAACGGCCTGATCGGGGTCGGTGCCTAGGTTAAATACAATCTGTATGTTGGCTTCTCCGGCACTGGTGGCGTCAGAAGTCATATATTTCATGCCCGGTACACCATTGATGGCCTGTTCCATCGGAATCAGAACTGAGGTAACTAAAACGTGCGCACTAGCACCGGGGTATGATGCCCTAACGATTACCATCGGGGGCGATATTTCAGGGAATTGCGATTTAGGTAGGGTGTTTATTACTAAAGCACCCATGAAGACGATGGCCAGTGATAGTATGATAGCTAACACAGGCCTCTGTATGAATTTATTAAACATATTCTATTCGATTTATTCAGCGTAAACTTTTAAATGTGCCAATACTGACTCAGGTTTTTCGAAATGATAAGTTATCTTATCATTGTTGTGTACTTTTCGAATACCTTCAAGTAGTATTTTCTCATTTTCTGCCAGCCCTTCGCTGATAGCATATAAATCCTGCATCTCGGCCGCTATAGTTACTTGTCTTTGGTGTACTACATTTTTATCGTCTACAACAAATACATATTTTTTATCCAGAATTTCGAAAGTAGCTTTCTGAGGAATAATCAAGGCGTTTTTCAAAGGCTTATCAACAATGATATTGCCGGTTTCGCCATGTCTTAAGAGTCGGGCCGGATTCGGGAAAGTAGCCCTGAAAGCGATATTTCCAGTTTCGTTATTAAAGTCGGCTTCTATTGTTTCAACTATACCCGGAAACTGAAACATTTCGTGGTTAGCCATTCTAAGCTTTACTTTCAATGGTGCATTTGCCGCACTACCTGTTTTATAATTCAGGTATTCGGCCTCTGGCACATTAAAGTATATCCACATTTTGCTGTTGTCTGATAGAATCGTTAGCAAATCGCCTTCTGATAAAAGGCTACCTTCTCGAACATAGAAATGGTCCATGATACCATCAAAAGGTGCTCTTATTTCTGTAAAGCCAAGATGCACCTGTGCTACTTGCACTTCGGCTTTTGCTTTATCTAATTTTGCTTTAGCCAGAGCTAATTCATTGCGAGATACAATGTTGCTATCAGCCAACGACTTGGTGTTTTTGTATTCAAGCTCAGCATAATTGGCTTCTGCTTGTGCTTTTTGAAGCTCTGCCTGATATTGTACCGGAAGAATCTGGAACATTAATTGTCCCTTTTTAACGAGTTGCCCCTCATCTACATAGATTTTGCTTAGATAGCCACGCTCCAAAGCTCTTAGCTCGATGTGCTGAATTGAGCGAATCTGGCACACGTAGTCACTTGCAATAGTGGTGTCTCTCCTTATTGGGTTTGTAACCAGAAGTTTAACATCTTCTTTTTTTTCTTCTTTTTCTTCTGATTTACAGCCTGCGTTGTAGAGCAAAGCGCACAGGCTCGCAAGCATGATAATTTTCTTCATTTTCTTTAGAGTTAATAATACCTAAAACTTTAGAGTAGTGGATAAGGTATGCCAATACCAGACCCAAAGAGGCAGTTGCCTGTTAGCCGAATTTAATATTTGATTTGGATACGCCAGAAGTACTACCATAAACAGACTGATAGCTACTTGGTGAGTATTTGAGATTGAGGCAAAACAAAAATAAACACTGCCTCAAAAGGAGTGGGGTGTCATATTATATAGACACAGAATACAATAAATAACTTATTGTGAAAAAGCTTTAAAGAGTGATTATCAAAAAGTGAGGATTGAGAGGATTCAAAGTGGAGTCCTTTAAAAAAAAGAAGATGAGCGTTGTTGTTTTCTAAATATTTATTGTGCTTGTCGGTATCATCTTCTTCTTCTATTTCTGCTTCTCGCGAATCGAGTAAGGTATTTTCTTCATCAGATAAAGAATAAAAACAGGCAGTATTGTGGCGTTCTTGTTGGGTATATGTGCTTGTATGTTCTACTGCGCTAGTCCTTTCTAAAACAGAAACATAATTTGTGCTGTAGCTGTGCGCAAGTAATTGACCGCTGGCGCCCAGTAAGATAATCCACAGAAGTAGAAGATATTTTTTTAGTCGTTTTATCATTCTAATACAAATGTATTCGAGAACATCTATTAAAATAAAAAAAAAGTCTTAAAATGTGATTAAAATAATAGAACAAACTTTTTGTTTTTATCAATATGTGCTTTTAAAGGTATGAAAATGAGCACATTTAACTATTTTTTTGAAAAATAATATTATAACTTTTCCAATAAAAAAAGCCCTCGTTTTGAGGGCTTTTCATTATAAATCACTGAAATCGAAGGTTTCTAAGAATTTTGTCGTGAAATGACCTGATTTGAATTGCTCGTCTTCCATTAGTTTAATGTGGAAAGGAATAGTGGTTTTTACTCCTTCAATTACAAACTCTTGCAAGGCGCGTTTCATACGGGTAATCACTTCTTCTCTCGATTGCCCTGTTACAATTAATTTGGCAATCATAGAGTCGTAGTTTGGCGGAATAGTATAGCCTGCATACACGTGGCTATCAACCCTTACACCATGCCCACCCGGTAAGTGCAGATTAGTGATTCTACCTGGTGACGGACGGAAACCATTGCGTGGGTCTTCGGCGTTGATACGGCACTCCATTGCATATAGTTTCGGGAAATAGTTTTTGCCTGAAATAGGCACGCCCGCTGCTACTTTTATTTGCTCTTTTATAAGGTCAAAGTCAGTAACTTCTTCAGTAATAGGGTGCTCAACCTGAATACGGGTGTTCATTTCCATAAAGTAGAACTTTCCGTATTTGTCTACCAGAAACTCAATAGTACCTGCGCCTTCGTATCCGATGGCAGCAGCTCCTTTGATAGCCGCTTCACCCATTTTCTCACGCAATTCCTGCGTAACAATAGGAGATGGGGTTTCTTCAACCAATTTCTGGTGGCGGCGTTGAATAGAGCAGTCACGCTCTGATAAATGGCATACTTTGCCGTATTGGTCGCCTACTACCTGTATTTCAATATGACGAGGCTCTTCTACAAATTTTTCAAGGTATAAACCATCATTACCAAAAGCTGCGCCTGATTCCATCTTGGCATCATCCCATGCTTTTTCAAACTCGCTTTCGTCTTTAATGATACGCATACCACGGCCACCGCCGCCGGCTGTTGCCTTAACAATAACCGGATAGCCGATTTCTTTAGCTATTTTTTTGCCTTGTTCAACCGACTCTAACAAGCCTTCTGAACCCGGAATAACCGGTACGCCAGAGTTTTTCATGGTAGCTTTTGCCGTAGCTTTATCGCCCATGTAGTTGATTTGCTCGGCTGTTGCTCCAATAAATTTGATACCGTATTCGGCACAAATTCTTGAAAACTCGGCATTTTCTGATAAGAAACCATAACCCGGATGTATTGCATCGGCATTAGTGATTTCGGCAGCAGAAATAATATTTGGTATATTCAGATACGATTGCTTGCTTATAGCGGGCCCAATACAAACGGCCTCGTCAGCAAAACGTACATGTAAACTATCGCGGTCGGCAGTTGAATAAACAGCCACCGTTTTTATGCCCATCTCACGACAAGTTCTGATGATTCGAAGGGCAATTTCGCCACGGTTGGCTATGAGTATTTTCTTGAACATATAGTTTCAATTAGGTATTATAAGCGTTTCGGCTATTGAATCAAATAACAATTTTCTGTAAAAATTGTTATGAATTGCATTTGGTCAATAATGCTTCTTAAGGTTCTACCAAGAACAACGGTTGGTCGAACTCAACAGGTGTAGCATTCTCAACTAATACTTTCACGATTTTTCCAGAAATTTCTGATTCAATTTCATTGAAGAGTTTCATTGCTTCAATAATACAAACTACTTTGCCTGGTGCAATTTCATCGCCTACCTCTACAAACGACGCCTTATCCGGGCCTGCAGAACGATAGAATGTACCAATCATCGGAGACTTAATAGTGATAAGATTGCTTGCAGCAGGTTGGGCAGCAGGAGTAGCAGGTTGCGCCGCAGGAGCTACAGCCGCAGGAGCCGGAGCAGCAACCGGAGCCTGAGCAACCGGAGCTGGTGCTTGTTGAACCGCTACAGGTGCTACATTTGAATATCGTTTAATGGCTAGTTTTAACTCCGAGGTTTCGATATTAACTTCATCTAATCCTGATTGAGCAATAAAGTCTATCAGTTTTTGAATGTCTTTTGTTTCCATGAAAGGTAAAAATTTGTCGTTTGTAATTGAGTATTTATTTGGTTTCGGGCTTATTAAGCTACAAAATTAACGCATAAAGACGACACCCACAAAGAAACCGGGAACGGATACGCTTGACTTGAGAATTAAAAAACTCTTAAATCAATTTATTTCACTCCATATTTCTGCACAAATGCGATGTCGTCTTTACTAATATTTTATTTCTCTTTTACTCTTGAATCGTACTCATAAGAAGTCGTGTTTACACGAATCAACTCGTCGTTTTCAATAAAAAGAGGCACTTTTATAGTTGCTCCGGTTTCAACAGTAGCTGGTTTCGAAGGGCTGTTTGCAGTATCGCCTCTTACACCTGGCTCTGTATAAGTTACTCTTAATTCAACATAAGCAGGTAACTCTACGCTCAGAATCGTTTCTGTTTCGGCGTGTACCAAAATATCCACTTGTTGGCCTTCTTTCATTAAATCAGCCTGCGGAACCAGTTTATCTTCTATGTTTACCTGTTCGAATGTTTCGGTTTCCATAAAGTTGAAACCTGTTTCGTCTTTATAAAGAAACTGATATTGTCTTTTTTCTATTCTGGCAGTAGTAACTGTTACGCCAGAGTTAAAAGTATTATCTATAACTCTGCCTGTACGTAGGTTTCTGAGTTTTGTTCTAACAAAAGCCGGGCCTTTACCAGGTTTTACGTGTTGAAACTCTACGATAGAATAAAGGTCATTATTCCAATCTAAACAAAGGCCGTTTCTAAAATCTGCTGTTGTTGCCATTACTAATTAGTATTAACTAAAATAAAGCTTAATTATCAAATATATTATTTCTCAAAATTAAAGATTATGCTCACAAAAGGCATAATCGGCGCATCGTACTTAAAGCGACCGAAGTCAACATCCTTATTGTTTCTACGATAGCGTGCATTATACTGTGTAAACAAAAAGCTTATGCCAACTTTCACGGTTAGTTCTTCCTGAGGCCTGAAGCCAACATACACTTCGTTGTTGGTGAGGCCACGGCCACCAAAAGCCAGATTGAGGCGTGGTGGAGTAAAGCTTAGTGAATCTAAACGCTGTGTTGTTGTATTATTTACAGTAAGCGAATCTCTTTTTCCGCCAAAAGCAAAACCAATTAAATCAATGTTTGCACCTATTAACACTTTTTTGCTTTTAAATTCGACGATAAGCGGAATATTGATTGCATTTATGTTTGCTCTCGGATGCGGAATCACGCTCACACCTTTATTTTGCGACGTTGCACCTGTATAGGATTTATCTTTAGCAAAGAAAGTAGTTAATCTGAAACCTGTTCCGATAGCAAAATTACTCTTTTTGCCCATTACCAGAGTCTGGCTATACATAAACGATGGCACCGAGGTTTTTTTATCAAACCCATAACCTAACGAATAATGTTCAATTACACGCATTTGCTGTGCAAATGAGGTATTGAGCCCAAATAGAGTTAATGCTAAAATCAGTAATTTTTTCATTTTACTGCGTTGTATAGATAATGTTTTATGTTTACTTTTTTAGTAGGCCCACTTAATATAAGCCGACCCCCACGTGAAACCACCACCAAAAGCAGCCAGAATCAGGTTGTCACCTTTTTTTAGCTGTTTTTCGTAGTCGAACAAACAAAGAGGGATAGTTCCGGCAGTGGTATTGCCGTAGTTCTGAATATTAAGCATTACTTTTTCGTCGCCAATGCCCATACGGCGAGCCGTAGCATCAATAATACGTTTATTGGCCTGGTGCGGTACCAACCACGAAATGTCGTCACCGCTAAGGCTATTACGTTCCATGATTTCAGCCGATATATCAGCCATATTGGTTACTGCAAATTTGAATACAGATGGTCCTTCCTGATGAATATAGTGTAGGCGTTGGTCAACTGTTTCATGCGATGCAGGGAAGCGGCTTCCGCCACCTTTCATGATTAAGTGGTTTTCTCCTGTTCCGTCTGAACGCAACAGAAAATCCATCAATCCGTTTTCTTCGGTAGTAGGTTCTAGCATTACTGCACCTGCACCATCACCAAACAATACACAAGTGGTGCGGTCGGTATAATCAATAATGGCCGACATCTTATCTGCGCCAATAACAATTACTTTTTTGTATCTGCCTGATTCAATAAACTGCGAACCGGTAGATAAAGCATATAAAAAGCCAGAACAAGCAGCCAGAATATCGAAGCTGCCAATAGACGGAATACCGCATTGGGTACATACCAGATTGGCTGTTGAGGGAAACATGTAGTCGGGGGTTACCGTCGCACATATTACTAAATCTACTTCTTCGGGCTGTGTGTTTGTTTTTTTAAGGAGACCCTTTACGGCTTCAGCTGCCATGTGAGATGTAGCAAGACCTTCTCCTCGTTGAATATGGCGTTGTTTGATACCTGTTCGGGTGGTTATCCACTCATCACTGGTTTCCACGATTTTAGATAAGTCGTCGTTTGTCAAAATATCTTCAGGCACGTAGCCATGAACACCTGTGATAGCTGCTCTGAGTTTCATTTTACAATTTTTTCCAACCCCTTAAACAGATAGGAGAAATTAAGTTTTCTTTTCTATTACTGGGGTTAGTTTATCAGTAAGAAAAGTATTGATTATTAACAAAAATAAGCCCGTAATGTTGTTTTGAGGCTTTACATTACAGGCTTATCTATTTTCGTATGCTTCTACAATTTGTTCTGTTACCTTTGATTCAACCTGGCGTTTTGCCAAGAAAATCATGTTTTTGATGGCTTCAGGACTAGATATGCCATGCGCAACAATTACGTTGCCTTTGATACCGATAATCGGGCTACCGCCGCCTACTTCGTAGTTCATGCGGTCAATCAAAGGGTCTTGTATACCTTGCTCTGCAGCATATTCATACAGCGATTCACCCATTTTAAAAATTACGTTTCCTGTAAACCCTTCTGTAACAATTACGTCGGCTTTGCCATCAAACAAATCACGACCTTCAACGTTACCGATAAAGTTTATTTTCTTGTTGATTTTTAACAACTGGTAAGCTGCCTGTGCAACAGTTGAGCCTTTTTGTTCTTCTTCGCCAATGTTAAGCAAAGCTACTTTCGGGCGTTCAATGCCAAACGAAAACTTGGCGTAAAGCGAGCCTAACTCGGCAAACTCGGCCAATACCTCTGGTTTACAGTCGGCATTTGCGCCTATGTCGAGCATAAGGCTGTATCCGCCATTTTTTAAAGGGAAAAAACCGGCAATGGGTGGGCGTTGAATATTGCCTACGGTTTTAAGCGTAAACAACGAGCCAACCATCATAGCACCTGTGTTTCCGGCACTACAAAAGGCATCTACTTGCTTTTCTTTTAAAAGTTTAAACCCAACTCCAATGCTGGAATTGGGTTTTTGAGAAAATGCCCTAGTAGGATGCTCACTCATCTCGATAATGTCATCTGCATTAACCATTTCAATAGCATGGGCAGGATATTTTAACGTTCGTAAAATATCTAACATTACTCCCTGCTTACCCACCAATACAATTTTTGTACCTTCAGGCAAATGGTTAGCAGCTAATACGGCACCTTCGACAATGGCTTTGGGAGCATAATCGCCTCCCATAGCATCAACGGCAATTTTCATACAAGGAATGGCTTTAGTGAATAAATATGGTCTTGTTTCTGAGTACTTAACTTACACAAGAGCAAATCAGAACCAAGTATTTACTTGAGTATTAAGCTTTTTCGTAGCTTTCAACCACTAATTTACCTTTGTAATACAAATTTCCTTCGAATACGTGCGCGCGGTGACGTAGGTGAATCTCACCTGTTGTTGCATCTACCGACAATGCTTTTGTTGACAAAGCATCGTGCGTTCTACGTTTATCTCTTCTTGTTGTCGAATGTCTTCGTTTTGGATGTGCCATCTTTAAATCTAATTTAACTAATACCTACTTCCCGGTATTAATATTTTTTGTACTTATGTTTGTCTTAATTTTGTCCGTCTTTTAAGTTCTTCAGCGATAGTAGAGCTGCCCAACGTGGGTCTATAACCTCATTCTCTTTTTCTTCTTCTACTGTGTCTTCGTCTGTCGAGTATATAAACTTATCATCTTCTTCCTGCTCTTCTTCATTTCTGAATCGTGGGTGGAGCTTCTTCATCGGAAGCGAAACCGCGATAAAGTCATAAATGTGTTGAGCGAGATTAATAGTTGCGGTATTTTGTGGAATCATCTCTATTTCGTCGGTGATTTCTTCATGTCGGTCACCAAACTTATAGATATATCTTTCTTTTACATGAATAGGTTCATCGAAGGGTTCCAGGCTTCGGTCACAAGTTAATCCTATTACGCCTTCAATGTCAAAAAACAATTGCAATAGTGCCGAGTTTTTGTCAAGAATTACTTCAGCCTTAAACTGGCCGCTTGTAATAATATCTTGTTCAAAAAACTCAAAAAATTCATTACCTCCTTCAAATTCATAAGTATAACGCTTATTTTCGAGGCCCTGAATGTGAATGTCATATTTTGATACTACCTTGCTCACGTTTTTACAGAAAGGTTGCAAATTTACTGCTAATTTTGGAATTAAGAAAGTTTTTAGAGAAAATGCTTAAAATTCTTACAAATCACCGAATATTTTTTAGTTTATTCTTTTTATGGTTCATCATTCTGGCTTGTTTACAGATAGCTTTTACACCAACCGAAATGATGTTTTGGGTAAACGAGCACAATAATCCGATTCTTGATACTGCTTTTGGTTTAATTACCCTCCTCGGCGAAGATGGTATCTGGTTGGTGCCGCTACTGGTTTATTTGTACCAATACTTTAAGCAGCGGAAAGATGTGAAAAACAAAGCAATAATGCTCATAATTATTTGGATTACCAAAGGAATTATATCTATTGCCCTGAAAAATCTTTTTAACCTGCCCCGACCAATGGAAGTTTATGAGTTGTCAGGCAGGTTTATTCATGTTATTAAAGGGCTTGAAATACACCACTGGCAGAGCTTTCCGTCGGGGCATACATTTACTGCTTTTGCTTTTGCCTGTTTTTTTATGTTGGTAGCCCGCAACAATGCGCTTGGTTTTTTATGGTTGGGGCTGGCTATGCTGGTGGGGTACTCAAGAGTATATTTATTTCAACATTTCCCGAGAGATGTTTTCACCGGAAGCATACTAGGCGTGGCAGTGGTGCTTGGGGTTGTGCTATTTAGTAAGGGTAAAAAATGGGAAGTTGCTTTCTGAAAATAAAGCATTGAAAAAGAAAAAAATTGTATAAAGCTAACAGCCTACTTTCTGTTGTCTTCTCCCAAGGCCATGCTCAGGTAACTTGCGTAACGGCTTTCAGCAATGGTGCCTTCTACTACGGCTTCTTTTACGGCACATTTGGGCTCATCTATGTGCATGCAGTTATGAAAGCGGCATTCGCCTAGCAATTCTCTCATTTCGGGGAAATAATGGCTAATTTCTTCTTTTTCGATGTCGGCTAACCCTAGTTCTTTGATACCTGGTGAATCGATAATGAAAGTGCCGGTAGAGATTTCAAACATTTCGGCAAATGTAGTGGTGTGTACACCTTTATTGGCGAAAGTAGAGATTTCGGAAGTAGGCAAATCTAAATCAGGTGCAATGGTATTCACTAAAGTTGATTTGCCAACGCCTGAATGCCCTGCTATTAGAGACACTTTCCCTTCAAGTATTTCTTTAAAGGCTGCTACGCCTATGTTGTTGGTAGCCGATGTGAACAAACAGCGGTAACCCATGCTTTCGTATAGGTCGGCAAGTTCTTCCTGATATGCTACTTGCTCTTCGGTAAGTACATCTAATTTATTAAATACCAGAACGGTTGGGATTCGGAACGATTCGGCTGAAACTAAAAAACGGTCGATAAACCCAAGCGAGGTTCTCGGAAAAGTAAGTGTTACAATTAATACGGCTTGGTCTATATTCGATGCTAATAAGTGTCCATGCGCTGTTTTATGCACCGATTTTCTGATAATATAGTTGTCTCGGGGCAGAATATCATAGATAATGCCCGTGTTTTCGGTCTCATTTTCTATGTCATACGCTACTTTGTCGCCTACGGCAATAGGGTTGGTTACCTTTAAATCTTTGATTTTAAATTTCCCCTTTAAACGACACTGCAAAATGCTCCCTTCGGTAGTACGAACCTCATACCACGAGCCTGTAGAACGCATAACTAAGCCGATTGTCTGACTCAAAATTTATTGATTTTTAGTGAATTTAATGTTTTCTTAAAAATTTAAGATTAATCTTAAATTAATCTTAAAAATATTATATAAATGTCTGTACTAGTCTTAAATATAACACTATAAGAGATTTGTACAAATCGTAGAACCAAATTTAGTATTTATGTGTTTTTATTTGCTGATTCTTAATTATTGCTACAAAAGAAAAATAATTTACCGTTTAATAAAAAATTAAGATTTTTTTAAGTATTTGTCGCAACATTTTACTCAATTCTTACGTTTATTAGGTATCAAACAATCTCTATTATTTAAACAAATCTGATACAACAATGAAAAAGGGAGTATTATTCGGACTAGCCGCTGTAGCTGTGGGAGTTGTAGTTATTTCTTTGACTAAGAAAACCAAACCAACATTACCTTATTACAGACCTTATGTAAGATAATTTTGCAACATGAATTGTAGCCAAAAAAGTTTTACTCACATATCAGATTCTCTTTATTGCTTGTATTTACGTGAAACAAGTACAGAGGCTCTGTTGTCTATAAAATATTGCTAGTAGGGCGTATTAGCTGCGCCCTACGTATTTTTTATTTGTTGTTTTTCTGGTACTCTGCTCTAAGCTTTTCTTTTTCAATAGGTACTACCCCTACGTATTCGCAAACAAGACCACCGCCCAGATTTGATAACTCTGCAATAGCTTTTGGCGATAGTTTTAAGCCTAAACAAATGGCTGCAATACTTACTACTGTATCGCCGGCGCCCGATACATCGGTTATGCTTCTAAGGTGCGCAGCTATGTGGTGTACTTCGTTCTGAAAATCGATAAAAACGCCTCTTTCAGAAAGCGTCAGAAAAATACCGTTTACACCTAGTGTTTTTTTAGCTTCAGCAACTACTTTTTTTAAGTCTTCCAGGTTATCGGCATTAAAATCTATTTTTAAGCCCTCTTTTAACTCTTTCAGATTCGGTTTGAATAAATCGGTGCCCTGATAATGCGTAAAATTACGCTTTTTAGGGTCAACAATTGTTGGAATATTATGCTGCTTGGCAAATGCCACAATTTGCTGAATACTCTGTTGGTCTAAAACACCTTTGTCGTAATCTTCAAATATTACTACCTGACACGACGGAATCAGCGATTTCGCTTTTTCAATCAATGAAGTTCTTTCATCAGCATTGATAGGCGTATCCATTTCTGAGTCTATTCTTACTACATGCTGCGAGCCCGCCATAATACGTTGCTTTACTGTTGTTACACGGTTTGGGCTTTGTATGATACCCTCAACAGGTAAAGTATTATTATTCAATAACTCGATTAAATCTTTTGCTTCGGGGTCGGTGCCTACAACCGAACACAAAACGGGTGTGGCACCAAGCGATTTTATATTCATGGCCACGTTTCCGGCACCTCCAAGGCGTATCTCCTTACGTTTTACATTTACAACAGGTATGGGAGCTTCAGGCGAAATTCTTTCTACTTTTCCGAATATGTAAGAGTCAATCATTACATCGCCTATGATTAAGACCCGAAGATTATCGAAAGAATCGAAAATTTGATTTACAGTCATTCAAAAATGGATTTCTTATTATCGAATGGATTATTTATTGCTTGTTTCTAGTCTGAAGATGCAAAACTACGGATTATTAAACGATTTTTTTAAAAAATCATACATTTTGGCAGAGCGATTGCGTTATCAATAAGCAGATATTTTTTTACATCAGCCGGATTTAGTATCAATGAAACGCAATAATCTGACAGATAAAGATTACATTTGCCATACCGACTACCAACAAAACTATGCGTTATAGTATCTTTTTATTAGCTGTATTTACTTCCTTTTTTGCAAAGTCGCAAACAATTGAGCAACTTGGCTCGGCTATTAATACTGAGTTTAGCGAGTTGAACCCTATTATTTCGCCTGATGAAAAGACCTTGTATTTTATAAGAGTGAGCCATCCGTCAAATAATTTTGGTACAAAAAACAGCCAGGATGTATGGTATTCAGAGCAGCGGGATAATGGCAACTGGACGATTGCCCGCCGTATGCCTAATACCATTAATAAAGACCAGTACAACGACCTATTCAGTATCACGCCTGATGGCAATAAGATTCTGATTTCGGGCGTGTATCATAATGGCCGTAGAGAAGATATGGTTGGGATTTCTATCTGCAAAAGAACCAAAACCGGTTGGTCGGAGCCTGAGCAAGTGGTGATTCCGAAGTTTGATGATATTTGTAAAGGACAGTATCTGACGGCTTGTTTGTCGAACGATGGCAAGACTTTGATATTGGCTTTCAGTGAAAAGAAAAACTCGAAAGAAGATAATTTGTATGTGAGCTTTTTAGGTAGAGACGGTAAGTGGTCAAAACCCGAAAGCCTTGGGTCTGATATTAATACATCAAGCACAGAAACAACGCCCTTTCTGGCGTCAGATAATTATACTTTATATTTTGCCTCAGACCGGAAAGATGGCCTGGGCGGTACTGATATTTGGGTAACCAAACGCAAAGACAGAAGCTGGACGAAATGGTCAAAGCCTGTAAATCTGGGCGATAAAGTAAATAGCGATGCCAATGAGTATTCGTTTTCGGTAGCGGCCTCGGGTGAATATGCCTATATGAGCACCAAGAAAAACTCGGTAGGAAAAAATGATATAGTACGCCTTAAATTGCGTGATACAAAGAAAGAAGCCCCAACTACGGCAGCTTTGCAAACGTCAACCGATAAATCGGAAGAACAGAAGAGTCTGGATAGTGGCGGCACACCAATTGATGCCAACAGCATAGCTCCCACGCCTGTAGTAATTATGAGTGGGAGAGTAGTTGACGATAAAACAGGAAAGCCGATTCCTGATGCCAAAATTATCTATAAGTCTTTATCGAACGGTGAAGAAGGTGAAGCTTATACGAATCCATCGACTGGAGAATGGAAAATTGTATTGCCTTATGGTGCTAAATATAGCTATAGAGCCGAGGCAAAAGAGTTTATTGGTATCGAAAAATCGCTTGACCTTACAGAGATTAAAGAATATAAAGAATACAAAAACGATTTGCTGAAACTGGCACCAATAGAAGTTGGGGTTGATGTTCCGCTAAACAATATCTTCTTTGAGTATGCTAAAGCTGTTTTACAGCCAACGTCTTTTCCGGAGCTAGACAGAATTGCCGATACGATGAAAGAAAACCCTAATCTGGTAATAGAGATTCAGGGGCATACAGATAATGTAGGGTCTGACGAAAGCAACCAGAAACTATCGCAGGATAGGGCAGAGGCTGTAAGGAAATATTTACTTTCGAAGAAAATTCAAACCGCACGCATAACAAGCGTAGGCTATGGAGAAACCAAACCAATTGCTACTAACGATACCGAAGAGGGCAGGGCTCAAAACCGCCGGGTGCAATTGGCTATTGTAAGAAAATAGGTTTTTCGTCTTGAACTTTGCCGGGGCGGCGTACCGTTTTAACTGATTAACCTGATTTTTATGATTTTCACTTACAAGTCAGCGCAATCACATAAATCAGTTAAATCAAAGTTCAAGATAAAATACTCTACAATATCACAGTCCTATTTCCATAGATAAACACCCTATCATTAAATACAAGTTTCAGAGCTTGGGTCAGTACAGATTTTTCTACTTCCTTGCCGTCTCGTGCCATATCCTGATATGTGTATCGGTGGTCGACATTCTTTATATTCTGGGCAATTATTGGGCCTTCATCTAAATTGTTATTCACAAAATGGGCGGTTGCACCTATTATTTTCACACCTCTTTCATAGGCTTGTCGGTATGGGTTTGCGCCTATAAAAGCAGGTAAAAAAGAGTGATGAATATTAACAATTTTGCTCGGATAATGTGCCACAAACTCAGGCGACAAAATGCGCATATATTTGGCCAACACTACATATTCGGGCTGGTAAATCTCTAACGTTCGTAGAATAGCCTCTTCATGCTGCTCACGGGTTTTGTGTTCGTGGCTCACATAATGAAACGGGATACCAAACTTGCTTACCAGTGGTTGAAGAATGTTATAATTGCTTACCACAGCCAGAATATTGGCATCGAGCTCATCGAAATTATAGCGGATAAGCAAATCAGATAAACAATGATGCTCTTTGGTACAAAGCACTATAACATCTTTTTTCTTCTTAGGGCTGATACGTAGGTTGATAGCCGTAGAAAGAATATTCTCTCTCAGGTCTTTCAATACTTTTTCTGGGTCTAAGTGCTCAGGCGCTTCAAACTCTGTACGCATAAAAAACTGCCTGTCGGGGCTTACGTATTCGTCTTGCGCCAGAATATTACATTCGTTTTTATACAATACACTCGTAACATGAAAAATAAGCCCTTTGGCATCAGGCCCGTCCATTAAAAGAATATGTTTTATCATGGTGTTATCTCTGCTGAAAATACTCGAAAACTAAACTATAGAGGCTTAGATGCCCATAAAACCCTGCAATATAATTACTGCGCTTATTTTATCAACATTGCCTTTTATCTGGCGGTCTTTTTTCTTCATTCCTCCGGCAATCATGGTTTGTACGGCCATTTTTGAAGTAAACCTTTCGTCTTGTAGGTGTACGGGTATGGTCGGGAAATTGGCTTTGAGTTCTTCAAGCAATCGTTTAACATAAACGGTGCCGTCGGTCTCAGAGCCATCCAGGTTTTTAGGCATCCCCACAATAAATGCCTCTACAGGCTCTGACTGAATGTATTTTTTCAGATACTCAATCAGTGTATTGCTTGGTACTGTTTCCAATGCCGAGGCTATAATTTGAAGAGGATCGCTTACAGCTATGCCCGTGCGTTTGGCTCCGTAGTCGATGGCAAGTAATCTTGGCAATGGCTTATAATTTTAGGTTTAATTAAATACGTTTGGCTTCTTCCCAATAAACATCCATTTCGGCCAATGTCATATCTTTCAGGTTTTTATTGGCCTCTTTGGCTTTTTGTTCAAGGTACTGAAAACGCTTGATAAACTTTTTGTTGGTACGCTCTAAAGCCGTTTCAGGATTCAGATGAATGAATCGGGCATAATTTACCAAAGAGAATAGCAAATCGCCAAATTCAGCTTCGGCTTTTTCGGCATCAATCACTTCTTCGTTTTCGGCATTAAACAACTCTCTGAACTCCTGCATTTCTTCTTCTACCTTGCCCCAAACCTGGCTTTTCTCTTCCCAGTCGAAACCCACGCCACGGGCCTTTTCCTGTATACGCATGGCTTTTACCAAAGCAGGTAATGATTGAGGTACGCCTCCTAAAACTGATTTATTCCCTTCTTTTAGCTTGAGTTGTTCCCAGTTTTGTTTTACCTGTTCCTCGTTTTCTACCTTTACATCGCCATAAATATGCGGGTGGCGAGAAATTAATTTATCACAAATGCCGTTCAGTACGTCAGCTATGTCAAAATCTCCGGTTTCAGAGGCAATGCGGGCATAAAACACCAAATGAAGCATTACGTCTCCTAATTCTTTCTTTACTTCTGGTAGATTTTTCTCCAGAATAGCATCAGATAACTCATAAGTTTCCTCAATAGTCAGGTGTCGAAGCGTATCCATTGTCTGTTTTTTATCCCACGGACATTGTTCTCTTAGCTCATCCATAATAGTAAGCAAGCGGTCAAAAGCCATGAGTTTCTCCATACGTTCGGGAGGAAATACTAAAGGGAGTTTATTGCTCATAAGTTTCTTATCTCTTGAAATTTTTGTAAAGGTCGCTAATAAAAAACAAAAAAGCCACCTGAAATAGCAGATGGCAAAATATTACTTAATCGAAATCTTTATCAGGTTTTCCATTTTATGGCACAGCCAATAGCCTTGGTGCTAGGGGTTACTACGGGCTTGCCAAGCAACAAACTATTTACGGCATCGGCTACATAATGTTTGGTTACATTTACAGGGTCTTGGGCATTGTCGTCAATAGCGCCAATGTATTGTACAATAATTTTACCGTTTTCTTTATTCAGCACAAAGGCGTGAGGCGTGCGTGCCGCACCAAATAATTTCGTAACAGCCTGGGTGTTGTCGGTCAGATAGGGGTAAGTATAGCCTTTATCTTTGGCTCTTGCCTGCATATTTACAAACGAATCTTCTTCATAAGCTTCGGGGTCGTTTGGGTTGATAGCAATAACCGGATACCCTTGTGAGGCATATTTTTTATCGAGGGATATCACCCGGTCTTCGTAAGATTTCGAAAACGGACAATGGTTTGAAATGAAAATAACAATGAAACCCTTAGCCGATTGAAAATCTTTTAAAGATACCATTTTTCCATCTACATTTTTAAGCTTGAAATCAGCCACGGCATCACCAACGCCATAGCCAGCTACTCTGCTTCGGGTTAACTCAGGAAACTCATCATTCATAGCTGTTGCATGGAAAGAACAAATGCTCAACCCTGCCAACAAACTCAAAATAAACCCAATTTTCTTCATCATGTCATGTGATTTTTGTCTAAAATCTGCTGAATTAAACGCACGTATATTAGATTTATTTTAATACTGATAGTTTAATTTTAATCAGCAAACAAATATAAAGAACTTTTGGCAGATAAGCACTTAGTTATGTCATATAGTGTTTTAACGGTTAAATTTTATGAAAAATGAAAAAAAATAACCGGATTGCTACCTAAAACTGCCGAAAATTATTTCACATTGCCCGATGAATAGCTTTCTGGTGATGCTCCAGATGATAGTACATAAAATAATACATTTCTCTGGTGCTGAGTAATTTTAAAACAGGGTGAGGAATCGTAACTTGGTCTAGTTCTATTTCAGAAAACTCGTTGAGATAATTAACTAGTGTTTTGTGGTGTTTCATAAAACTGTTGAGCAGCATTTCTTTCGACGGGTTTTCTGGTAACACTGGCACAAAAGCACCTCTTGCTTTAAGACCTGTCGCTAAAACAGCCAGATAGTTGCTAACTATTTCATCGTATTCCATTATGGGCCGCTCAAGCTTTTTAAATTGTGTAATGAGCACATCTTTGGGCATAGCAAGTGCCTGGTTGAGAACTTTAGCCGATTGTGTAAGGTGTAGTAAATTTTCGGCAATAGACCATTTTTCTCCAATAGGAGCAAAAAACAGGCTCTCGTCGATACCTTCAATTTCTTGCGCAATATTCATGAAACGTGCTTGTAATGCTGATTCGAGTTCTGGTTTTCTCATGATTTTGTGATTTAATGATGGATAAAAATCATGGGAACGTACATGGCACGTTCCCTGACCTGTTACCTGTTAACGCACTATTAAAATTCTTTGAATTGTATATTATACCAAACGTTCGTTTTTTAATTAATAATACTATTTTCTATCATTTCGACTTTGCTAATTATTGTAATCTTGAAATGGTACGGGTGAAGGCATCGTAGAGAAACTGCTTGTTGCCATATAGTTTCGAAAACATAACTGCTCCTTCAAACTCCATTATGGTTTGCTGTGCTAGTTTAAACGATATTTCAGGGGTATTCAGGGTCATGAAAATCTGCTGAAGTGCCGCTGTCCAATCGTTCATGATGGTTTTTAGTACTTCATGAAATTCGGGTATTACACCTACCGTTTCGAGTGTTGTATTACCAACCAGACATCCACCTTCTTTTTCTAGCAATAGCCTGCCCATTTTTTTCAAGAGTTTATCCATACGCTCCTGGGGGCTAAGACTAAGGTCATCAGCAATCGGAAAAACTCTTTCTTTCAGATAAGTATGAATCCAAAGCAAGAGGTCTTTCATCAACATTTCTTTACTCGAGAAATAATGATAAAGGCTTCCTTTCAGCAAACCACAGCTTTTGGCAAGGTCTTGCATTGAAGTATTGTGGTATCCCTTGGTGCGGAAAATATCTGACGATTTAATTAGTATTTCCTCTTTTGTAACTTTCTGAATTGGCATTTAAAATCGGGTATGTGAACACAAATTATTGCTAGCCTTACAAATGTACAAAGGTTTTTTGTTTTACCAAACGGTTGGTTGGTAAAATTGATGTAGATTTTAGAGTAATTGTGCTAGCATAGCTCACTTGTTAGCACTACTAAAAGCATGGAATAATGTTGTTTTGCAATAAATATACTGTTCTTACTCAAAATCAGCCTTTCATCATATAAGCAGATTAAAAAATTGCCTGATGAAACCATCTTTTTAATAAAACCGTTTTGTCTTCATGCAGTTTTTACAAACACTATCATAACGATATGAACAGAATTTTTGGACTTGCCTTAGGGGCAGTTGTAATGGTGCTGATAGACTTATATGTCTGGCAGGCCGTTAAGCTTGTGATGCGTTCGTCGAGTGCGCTTACGCAACGAATAGTTGGAATTGGCTATTGGGGCTTAACTATCTTTTCAATAATAGCATTAATTGGAGTCTTCACTTATACGCCTGCTACTGCACCTGTTAAAGCGAGTTTTCGTACTTTTTTAATGGCGGGCATTTTTATGTTCTATATATCAAAGGTATTTTCGGTATTGGTATTATTTATTGATGATATTATCCGCTTTTTTAAATGGATTGGGCCGTTTTTTCAGAGTGCTCAAACGCCAACATCGCCTGCTGTTACCGACAACCTAGAGCCTGTAGCTACGGGTATTAGTCGCTCTGATTTTTTGGCTAAATCGGCCTTGGCTTTAGGTGGTTTGCATCTGGGTGGTATGACCTGGGGAATTTTGTCAGGTGCACACGATTATCATGTAAGACACGTAACACTTCGCCTGAAAAATCTACCGAAACAGTTTGACGGGATGAAGATTGCTCAGCTTTCTGATATTCACTCGGGCAGTTTCTTTAATAAAACTGCCGTGAAAGGTGGCGTGGAGATGTTAATGAAAGAAAAACCGGATATGTTTTTCTTTACCGGAGACTTGGTGAATAACATTGCACCCGAGGTGAAAGATTACATTGATATTTTCTCTAAAATAAAGGCCCCCCTGGGTACTTTCTCTACACTAGGTAACCATGATTATGGTGATTATACAGAATGGATATCGGCAGAGAAAAAACGTCAGAATCTGGCCGACCTGATGGGTGCTCATAAAACAATGGGCTGGGATTTATTGATGGACGAGCATCGTGAGATAAAAGTTGACGGCGAAAAACTGGCGATTCTGGGTATTCAGAACTGGGGTGCAGGTGGATTTGCCAAATATGGTAATCTGGAAAAAGCCCATGCTAATACACAGGATTACCCGGTTAAATTATTGCTTTCGCATGACCCAAGTCATTGGCGTAACCAGGTACTGCCCAAATATAAAGATATTGATGTGGCTTTTGCCGGCCATACACATGGTATGCAATATGGGGTAGAGTTGGGCAGTTTCAAGTGGTCGCCGGTACAGTTACGTTATAAAGAATGGGCGGGGCTTTATGAACAAGACGACCAGAAGCTATACGTTAACCGTGGATTTGGCTACATCGGTTATCCGGGACGCTTAGGAATATATCCTGAAATCAGTATTTTTGAACTGAAATCGGTGTAAAATAAAAGGGCGGGTATTTATCAGATACCCGCCCTGCTTATATACTAAGGGTTGTTTTAGTGTAGTAAATCCCACTTGTAAATGCCAATTTTGTTCAGCATATATAGCGTAGAAACTCTTAATACGCCTAAACCATATTTTGAGCTTCTGGTAAAGTTGATAGACGAAGCTTCTTCAAAATATTTGGTAGGGCAGGTAACTTCTGCTATCTCGAAATTTTTCCAGAATATCTGGGCTATCATTTCGTTGTCGAAAATAAAATCATCATCACATTTCTTAAAAGGTACAGTTTCAAGTACTTGTTTAGAGAACGCTCTGTAACCTGTATGATACTCAGAGAGTTTTTGGCCAATAAGCAAGTTTTGTGTAAATGTCAGAAAACGGTTAGCAATGTATTTATACATAGGCATGCCACCTTTCAATGCGCCTTTGCCTAAAATTCTTGAACCAAACACCACAGGATAAAGGTCTTCGCCAATGATACTTACCATAGCTCTGATTAATTTCGGGGTATATTGGTAGTCAGGATGAACCATCACCACTATATCTGCTCCTATTTCGAGTGCTTTTGTATAGCAGGTTTTTTGGTTACCGCCATAGCCTTTATTTACGTCATGTCTGATAACGTGCTGAATCCCCAGCCGCTTAGCAACTTCTGCTGTATCGTCGGGGCTATAGTCATCTACTAAAATTACTTCATCAACAATATCAAATGGAATTTCTTTGTAAGTTCGTTCAAGTGTTTGCGATGCCCTATAGGCTGGCATGACAATTACTACTTTTTTATCATTATACATAAATTATTCGAGTTTTCGGTGCAAATTTGCAACCGATTTGCGGTGGGGTAAAGCCCATTTTAGAATTTGGCTGTAAAATAGGGTATGTTTCTTTTGATTTCCAAGAATAAATTATTTTATACCTTATAATAAACGGGTAAACAATTGCCCAATAGCAACAATTAACATTCGAGATACAATTTCAAATTAGCAATTTTTATCATGTCATTATCAAGTGAGACTATATTTTTTATAGGATTTTCGATTTTCGTAGCGTTCGTGATGGCTCTTGATTTGGGTGCATTCAGCAAATCAAAAAGCCATGTAGTAAGTTTTAAAGAAGCAGGTATCTGGAGTGCCATCTGGGTTACTTTGGCTATTGGCTTTTTCTTTTTCTTACGCCAGTATGGATACCTGATTCATGATATTAGTGACATGGCGCATTTGCAACATGTAAAGTCGCAATATTATGAAGCCCTGAAACTGCCACCTAATTTTGAGGCGGCCCTGAGAGCATTTCAGAATAGCATGGCTATCGATTACCTGACGGGGTATCTGACCGAGTATTCGTTGTCTGTTGATAATATCTTTGTATTTATCCTTATCTTCAATTCTTTTGGTGTGCAACCACGCTACTACAAAAAAGTATTGGTATGGGGTATTTTAGGCTCTATTATTCTGCGTTTTATCTTCATTTTCGTAGGTGCGGCACTTATCCAAGAGTTTGAGTGGATTTTGTACATTTTTGGCGCTTTCTTGATTTACACAGGGGTTAATATCTTACGTAATAAAGAGGAAGATGAAGAAATAGACCCGGCGCACCACCCGATTGTGAGGTTTGCTTCAAAATATTTTAATGTTTATAAACGTAATGTAATAGATCACTTTCTGGTATATCATCGCCGATATAAAAAATGGTACATTACGCCCTTATTTCTGGTAATGTTGGTTATTGCAGGTACCGACGTAGTTTTTGCGGTTGACTCTATTCCGGCTATTTTCTCTATTACCAAAGATCCTTACATCGTTTTCTTCTCTAACGTATTTGCTATTATGGGGCTACGCTCTATGTTTTTCTTCCTGGCAAGTATCATGGGGCTTTTCCGCTTCCTGAAAATCGGTTTGGGTATTTTGTTGACATTTATTGGTGTAAAAATGCTTTTGCATCACCAACTTGCAGCAGTTGGCTTTACAAATGTGCATTCATTAATAGTAATTGTGGGTATTCTGGTTGTGAGTATCGGAGCAAGTGTGGCCTTCCCTGAGAAGAAAGGTAGCACGGAGTGATACTCCGTGTGATGTTTCACGGAATGCTATTCCGTGTTTCACTATGAAAACACATTATAAAAGATATTTACCGCATATTCTTCCGCCAGATGAAAGGCTTTTTATAACCTTTCGTCTGGCGGATTCTTTGCCTAAAGACGCAATATTTAAGCTAAAAGTCGAGAAAAATAAGGCAGATGAGCTGATAATGAAAACCATTTTTGATGAAACAATCAGAAAGGTAGAGCTATATAAAAACCATAAAAGATACTTCGCTAAGTTTGATACTTACTTACACCAGTGCTTAAATGGTGTTCAACACCTAGGCATAGATGCTGTGGCAGAAGTGCTAGCTGAGGCACTTCATTATCGTGACACTAAATACTATCACCTACATGCTTTTTGTATTATGCCTAATCATGTGCATGTGTTATTAACTTCAACAATTCATAAAGACGGGTTTTTCAGAGTTCTTCAATCTTTAAAAAGGCATACTGCACGCAAATCGAACGAGTTACTGGATTTAACAGGCAAGGCTTTCTGGGGTGAAGAAAGCTATGACCACGTTGTGCGTGATGACGAGGAATTTGTACGAATTATAGATTACATTGTTGAGAATCCGGTGAAAGCTGGTTTAGTTGATAAATGGCAGGGGTGGAAGTTTACTTATCTTTCGAAAGAAATTCAGAGTTGGTATTTGATGTAGTCAATATAGAACCCCGGAGTGCCACTCCGGGGGACTTTTTCACGGAATATCATTCCGTGTTACGGTTACGGCTCCAAAGTCTTTTAAAGTTCCAGCCTTTTGCTTTCAGGCTTATTGGTAAGTAAGCGTGCGCATCTTTGGGTGAGATACTTTCGTAGTATAAATCATCATCAGTTAATATTAACGATTCATAGCTGCCCGCTTCTTTTACTGTAATATCTGCAAAAGGTAATTCCAGATAAAAGCCACTATTATTGCTTACCAATTGATGTTTTAATAGCCATCGGGTATTAAATTTTTCGGTTGAATGCGGCTCAGGCAAGTAATTCCCTTGTGATACCTCAAGTGCGTATTCCAGATATTTTTTCAGTAATTTAGGCCCCAGATTCTGCGCTTGCTCTACCTGTAATTGATAAGGTAAAATACTACTCACAATATAAATAAACTCCCGGGCACGAGTAACAGCCACATTCAGGCGGTTTTCACCACCCTGCTGGTTCAGGGTGCCAAAGTTCATCAGCAATTTGCCATGGATGTTAGGGGCATAGCCTACCGAAAAAATCACGATGTCAAATTCATCGCCTTGTATATTTTCGATGTTCTTAATCACACCCCAACCTTCGCCCAAAATAGGAGAGACCGTCTGATAAATTAAGTCGGCTTGCTTGAAGTTGAACGTAACAACCCCGATAGTTTTATTTGGTGCTTTCTGCTTTAAATCCTGTACAATTTCAAGCACTTTCTGCGCCTCAGTAGGATTTGTATTATTCTCCCAGAAACCATCGAGTTTTATGTAACTGATAGCAGGTTTATTTTGACGAATTTCGGCAAAATGCGGCAGTAATTGAAGTGAATTTTTGTAGAAATGCTGATTAGAAAAATCAATAAGGTCTAGCGAATGACTACGGTAATGCCCTTTCAGCCAAGCCTGTGGCAGGTACTGTGCTGCTAAATCGAGCAAAGAATCAATTTCTAATATTGGTTCGTCTTCTACCTCTTCATCATACCTAATCTGGTACAGGTCGGTTGGTTGTAGCTGTTTCGAATCTCCGGCAATTACTATCTGTTTACCTCTATATATAGCCGGAATCCCGTTTTCGGCAAAGCATTGTGAGGCCTCATCGAAAATCACCAAATCAAAAAGCGAATCTGTCGGGTTCTCACCTGATAAAGGGAAAATGGCAGAAACCGATTCAGGCGAAGCCATCCAGCAAGGAATAAGTTTGAATATTTCTTCCGAATGATTCTCGAGTACTTTACGAACCGACCATAACTTCCGTTTCTTGGTGGTCTGGTGTTGTAATTCACGGTAGGTAACCACATTTTGCAGACGGTTAACAACCAGTTCTTGATACGTTTGTTCACGCAATTTCAGCAACAATATTTCCTGACTTAATTCCTGTTTTTTTATCACGCTTTCCTGTAGTTCGGCCTCTAGTTGTTCTACTTTTAAAGAACTTACTCCTCGCAAAATCGGATATATTGTTTCGATATATTCTCTCCATGCTAAACGCAGCGAATTTTGGAAGACATCTGCTAAGTCAGTAATACTAAGGTTTGAGTTTTTGTAACTTAATAATCGTTGTACTACTTCTAATTCTATTGAGCGGAAAGATTCTTTCAGCTCGTCTGCTTCTACCAGCAAATCAAAGTTTTGTTTCAGATAAGTAATTATCTCTTGCTTTGCGTCTGGCGCAGCAACTAGGCTTCCTATTTGTGGGTAAGATAAATACGCTTGCCATTGTACAAACATTCGTTTAGTTTCAGCAATTGATTTTTCTAATTCTTTAAAAGGTTTGAGAGAGAATGATTTTGTGCCACTAATTATATCATCTGTCTGGCGTTGGATAAACTCTTCTTTCTGATAAACTGAATAGGCTTTATTAGCTGAAATATAATTTTGTAAATGCCCTTTGGTAGTTTCCCAATTATCTTTTTCATCAATTTCAATTCCTTTTTTGCCTAGTTTTTCTTTAATATCTTCAAAAACAATGCGCTGATCAATTTTTTTACTCAGTAAACTCAAACCTGTTTCATTGAGGGGCAGTTGGTTTTGAGCTAATAATAATTCAATTTCTTTTTTATCTTTTGAGAAGAGTTTCCAGAAAAACCAGTTTATGCCAGATTGGCTTGCTGAATGTGCTTTTTCTATTTGTGCTTTTCTATACAACAAATCCCGGGTTGCAATGCTCTGTTCAATACCATCATTTGCAAAGAGTTGTTCAATCTCGGCATAGATTTTCTCTAAATCGAACTGGCGATTGCTAATAAATTTTTTGTCCTGAACAATTGCTTTAAAAATCTCTCCAACCTCTGAATTAGTAAAGAATTGAATAAAGCGTTGAACAGTAGCCTCATCAAATTGATTAAGTTCAACGATAGAAAATAAACTGCCATGTTTTTGCTGAAAAGCAATAACTGCCTCTATGGTATCGGTAATTTTTGTAAGGTCGGTAAAAGTTTTTTTGCTAAACGAATTGCGTAACTGCCAAAACTCATAGCTTGCGCTAGCTTGTAGTTTAGCCTCATATTGCAGATAACGGCTTAGTTTTCCTTCAAATTCAGACAGCTCATCAAGCCGAAAAGAACGATATAGGTCTTGTAAGTTAATAGTCGGTTTATTAAGGCTACTACTCAGATACAACTCTTTTACTGACACACCAGCTATAGACTCATCAAAAAGAGCATCTTTCAAACTCTGTAATTCTTCCGAAATTTTATCAATTCTACGGCTGATTTGAGTAAAATTTCTTTCCAGGAAAATAGCATCAAGCCCTTTGTTCTTTTTCTGATAATCCTCAATGCGCTCTATCTGTCCGGCAATTTTTTCAAATAAGGCTTTTCTATCATTTTTAAAATCATGAATCAGTGCCACAAAATCGGTCATCTGTACTTTTTGTAAGCGTTGATAAACAGTATCTAAAGCTACCCGTTTCTGACAAACTACCAGTACTTTTTTACCTCGTGCCGTAAAATCGGCAATCAAATTAGCAATTAATTGAGACTTGCCCGTGCCCGGAGGACCCTGCACTACAATCGAATAACCCTCTTTTACTTGTTTAATGGCTTCTTCCTGCGAGGCATCAATGGCAAAAGGCAAGAAAGCGGTTTCTTCCTTAAACGAAGGCTGGTTTGTAGGCGGTGTTGCATGTTGAAACAACTCCTCGAAAGTATCTAATTCATAATGCCCTTCTTCGGCGTTTTTAATGAGTTCTTCGTAATCAGGTACAAGGTATGAGCCTGCCTGCGGAAAAATACCTAATACAGCCTGAGGATACAATTTTAACTCGCCATTCCGTTCGGTAGTTTCCAAATCAGCTTTAGCCAACTTTTCAAAATCAATTAATTGGTTCTGGAAAAGGTCCTGATTGAAATTAATCTCAAACGGACTGTCTTTCAGTAATTCATACAATTGTGTACGAAAAGCCAGACTATCTTTGTCAAAATCTTCAAACGATTTCTCAAGCCATTCGTCCGGTAATTTTATATGATTAAAATAAGAATAAGCCAGTAAAAAACTCCTGTTCAAACTCACAGGTTCGTCTCGTTGTTCCAGAATCCACTTTTTACCATTGGTTTTTAACGTAACCGGAAAGAAAAGCAAAGGACAACGCACCGCAGTGCCGTCAGAAAACTTGCCTTTTACAAACGGATAGGCCACGTATAAATCCTTAGCCCCTCGTTCTTCTTCAATAAAGCCTTCGGTGCGTGCCACTTTCCGCAGGCGTTTGCTAACCTCGTTTACTTTTTCGAAGCGGCTATCCTGCACATCGCACAAAGGAATCTGGTTTTTCTGGCTAATTAATTGCAGAATATAGTCGAACGAGGGTTTGTTGTCTAAAAAATTCAGACTATGTAAGTCAATAAACTGTTCTTGTGACAAACTTAACAGTAAAAGAGACCTGTTACGTGAAGTGAGGTTCGTCAGCCGACGAAGATATGTTTTTAGTAATTTTTGCAATTTATTTCGTAATCCCAGGTATTTCTTCTATAATTTTTTTCGTCTTTTCTGAAACGATTTTTACCGCATTTATAGTATCTGCATTTAAATCATTCCAAGTTAATGAAGACCAGTGATTATTATCTTTAAAATAAATTCGATAATGTTCGTGGTCATCGACTCCACCTGCTTCTCTGACAAAGCCTTGTGTATGAATAATTCTTGAAATATCATTATAATTATAGCTAACATTTTTCCAAGTCGGAAAGTCAAAAAACTCAACCCTGTCAGGGTAAAAATAAGCTTGTGATTTTATCTGTAAAAATAATATGCCAACAGTGATAATTGATAGAAAAACAAACAATCCATTATTGAATTTTTTGTAATTAATACCAGATTCATATTCTCTATAAGCAATCAGCTTTTGGTATTCATTGTACCGATTCTTTAGAATAGTTTTTAAGAACGAATCTGATGGCTTACAAGCAAGAGTATATACTATAAGCAGAGTTGAAGAGTAGAAAGTTATAAAAGGAGGGAAAAGCACTATTTGTGCATCTGAAAAATAATTTTCAGTAAATAAAACTAGTTTTTCGAAAAGTATAGCAAAAGGGTAAGCAATAGCAGGAAGTATTATTAGCATATAAAGCAAAAATAAGAAATCCCATTTTGAAGCTTTTTTAGGGTTATCAATAAATTCTTCAAAATCTATTTCTTTAGGCCTTGATTTGGCAGGTATAAATTTAGTTAATAAATGTACAACAATAGCCAGTACTGTTGCTTCAGTAATTTTTATTAATGCATCAAATAACCAATCCATATTTTCTTTTTTAATGTCACAAGCAATTATCAATGCTAAATTGTATAAGACAAATATACAACCATTCATCAACGTTTAACACTCCTTAACATTTTCTGTTTGGTTTAAATTATTTGTTTGAGTTATTTCGTTTTAACAAAATTAAAGCGAGAAAATAAGCATAAGTTAAAGACTTATGCTTATTTTGGCGTTTATTAGTATGTAAATATTCCTTAATACACCTCAAAATTATGTTAAAAACCTACCGAAATTTACCGTTCAGGCAAATTGCTATTACTTTGCTTGTGGGGCTTTTCTTGTTTGGTGGCGATGCTTTTGCCCAGAAAAAAGAAAAGAAAAAAAAGAAGAAAAAAGGCGATGTTTCGGCCGTAGCACCCGTGATTCCGGATCCGGTGAAAGTTACCTCAGTAGAAGGTATTACAGAATATCTGTTAGGTAATGGTTTAAGAGTATTGATGTTTCCTGATGCATCAAAGCAGACCATTACAGTAAACATTACTTATTTGGTTGGTTCACGCCACGAGGGTTATGGCGAAACAGGTATGGCTCACTTACTAGAGCACATGGTGTTTAAAGGCTCAACCAAACACCCGAATATTCCGCAGGAGCTAACCGACCACGGCGCTCGCCCGAACGGTACTACATGGCTTGACCGTACCAATTATTTTGAAACTTTCTCGGCTACAGAAGAAAACCTTAAATGGGCTTTAGACTTAGAGGCCGACCGTATGGTAAATTCATTCATCAAAAAAGAAGACCTTGAAAAAGAGTTTTCGGTAGTAAGAAATGAGTTTGAAATGGGGGAAAATGACCCTGAAAGCGTATTGAGCGAAAGAGTAATTGCAACAGCCTATTTGTGGCATAACTATGGTAACTCTACTATTGGTTCACGCGAAGACATTGAGCGTGTGCCTATCGAAAATCTACAGGCATTCTATAAAAAATATTATCAGCCAGATAACGCTGTTTTGTTGGTAGCCGGAAAGATTGACGAGGCAAGTACACTTAAATTGATAAACGAATATTTTGGTGCTATTCCTCGCCCGACACGTGTATTACAACCTACTTATACAGTTGAACCTGTGCAAGACGGTGAGCGTTCGGTAGTATTACGTCGTGTAGGCGATGTACAGGCCGTTGGTGCAGCTTACCATATATGTGGCAATGCTCACCCAGATTACCCTGCATTAGACATTCTTCAAGGTATTCTTACCAGTGAACCTTCAGGTACAATTTATAAAGCATTGGTTGAAACCAAAAAAGCTTCGGGTCAATATGCTTATTCGTTCACAAACAAAGACCCTACGTTCTTGTATTTTGGTGCTTCAGTACTAAAAGATAAAGATTTAGAAGATGCTAAAAAGACCCTGTTGGCTACGCTAGATGCCGTACCAACGATGCAAATTACCAAAGAAGACGTAGAGCGTGCGAAAAACGAAGTATTGAAAAACCTTGAACTGACTTTACGCAATTCTGAGAGAACAGGTATGCAGTTAAGTGAGTACATTGGCGCAGGCGACTGGCGTTTGGTGTATATCTATCGTGATGCTATCGAGAAGGTAAAACCGGAAGATGTGGTGCGTGTAGCGAAATTTTATTTCAAGCCATCTAACCGTACGGTTGGTACTTTCATACCGGAAGAAGCACCTGACCGTGTAAGAGTACCTGAATCACCGAATGTTGATGAACTGGTTAAAAACTACAAAGGCCGTGCTGTAATAGCACAAGGCGAAGTATTTGACCCGTCGCCGGCTAATATTGAAAGCCGCACAAAACGTGGACAAGAACCTAATGGTTTAGAGTATGCTTTGTTACAAAAATCGACACGTGGTAATACTGTAAGAGCTAATATTACGCTAAGAATTGGTGACGAGCAAAGTTTGCAAAACAAACAAACGATTGCCTCGTTTACTGCTTCAATGTTGAATAAAGGAACTAAAAACCTGACACGTCAACAAATTAAAGATACGCTCGATAAACTTAAATCACAGGTATTTGTTGGTGGTGGCGGTAACTCAATTGTTATAAATATCGAATCAAGCAAAGATAATTTACCTAAGGCTTTGGCTGTGGTAAACGATATTCTGAAAAATCCGACATTTGATAGCAACGAGTTTGAGAAACTAAGACAAGAAAGCATTGCACAGATAGAAGCACAAAAAAGCGACCCACAAGGCCTAGCATTTACGGCATTCCAACGTACAATGAACCCATATCCGAAAAGTGATGTGCGCTATGTAGGTACGCTTGATGAGCAATTAGAAAATGCAAAAAATGTGAAGCTGGAAGATGTAAAGAAATTCTATACTGATTTCTATGGTGCTTCTGCAGCTACAATTTCGGTAGTAGGTGATTTTGATGAACCAACTGTTAAAAACATTATCAGCACGTCGTTCGGTACCTGGAAAAGCCCGATTCCGTTCAAGCGTATTAAGGCAGTTTACCAGGAAATTGCACCAAGTGCCAATGCTATCAAAACGCCAGATAAAGCAAATGCACTGTTTTTGGCTGGTGTAAACTTGCCATTACAAGATACTGATGTTGATTACCCTGCGCTTATCTTGGGTAACTATATGTTAGGCGGTGGCTTCCTGAGCTCACGTCTGGCTGTAAGAATCCGTCAGAAAGAGGGTATCAGCTATGGTGTAGGTTCGCAGCTATCAGGTGCGCCATTTGATAAGTCAGGTAGTTTCATGACTTACGCTATCTATGCCCCTGAAAACGCCGAAAAACTTGAAAAAGCTTTCTACGAAGAGATGGAGAAAGTAGTTACAGAAGGCTTTACAGAAGAAGAGCTAAAAGCCGCTAAAACAGGTTGGTTACAAAGCCGTAGTGTATCTCGTTCGCAAGATAACGAGTTATCAAGCCGCTTGAACAACTACTTGTATTACGACAGAACTTTGGCTTTTGATGCAGACTTCGAGAAAAAAGTAGAAGCTTTAACGGCAGCACAGGTTAATGCAGCTATGAAGAAGCATGTTGACCCTAAGAAAATCACAATCGTAAAAGCAGGCGATTTCGATAAAAAAGCAGCAACCGGTACAGGCTCAGCAGCTGGGGTATCAGGCAGCGGAAAGAATTAATATTTGTAGGGTGAACTAAGTTCACCTACCATATATTTCTTTAGTAGTAAAAACGAACAGAGGCTTTGGAAACATAGCCTCTGTTTGTTTTTATATCAGGTTATAGATAGTTGTTTGTCTGTTTTATGGCTAATAACTCTTTGTACTCATTAAGTCCCTTTTCAGTCAGGTAAGGTACAATTAGTGTAAAAGCTGTATTAAGATATGTGGGTAGTTTATCTTCTTCTTGGCCTTCATACAAGATTTCGGCACTTGCCAGCCAGAAATCGCCGATAATAAAAAGTTGATTGAAAAAGTTTTCGTATTGCCCTTCAATAATATCTGGTTTTAAAAATCCTGCCTGTATACCTGCTTCAATGCTTATCTTGAAAAATACCCTACGGCTTCTTATCAGGTTACGGTGTTTGTGCTTGAGGTTTTCATTTCTGCGTGTAAGACTCGTGAAATCTTGTATGATAAATTTATATTTATAAAGTTTCCCGAAAACAAAGGCACAAAGCTTATAAAATGCTTGCAGATTTATATCTGTAAGTACTGCGGGTTCGCCAAGTACAAAGTTCATTTCTTCTATCAATTGTTCATAAAGGGTTTCGGCAATGGCATCGGTATTCGGAAAGTGATAACACAAATTACCATGACTCATGCCGAGTTCTTTGGCAATTTGCCGAACCGTAACCGCATCAACTCCGTGTTGATTAAATAATTGTAGCGATGTTTGAAGAATCCTTTGTTTAGTGGTCATGAAGAATCAAGAAAATTTTAGCGAAGATACAAAAAACCTCAATTAGAACAAGTGTTCTAATTGAGGTTTTGATCTGAATAAATCTCCGTATGTTTTATTCAAAAACTATTTCTTATCTATTCTGTATAATCTGCCTTCGTCGGTAACGGCATATAAAGCACCATCAGCGCCTTGAGCAATATCACGGAAACGTTGTTTTTCCGTTGCTAACAGACGTTCTTCTCCTGTTACTTTATTGTTTTCAATTACTAATCGTGCGATATGTTGAGAACTCAAACAAGCAAGAAACAAATTGTTTTTCCACTCGGGTACACCGTTACCTGTGTAGAAAGTCATACCACTGGCTGACACAACAGGGTCCCAATAATACACTGGTTGCTCGAGCCCCTCTTTTTGTTGAATGCCATCGCCAATCACGCCACCTTTGTACTCAATACCATAGGTAATAGTTGGCCATCCGTAGTTTTTTCCGGTTTGAATAATATTCACTTCATCGCCACCTCTAGGGCCAAATTCATTTTCCCATAATTCGCCCGTTGTTGGGTGCAATGCCAGCCCTTGCACGTTTCTGTTACCATAAGCATAAATTTCAGGTTTACTGTCGGCCTTTCCTACAAAAGGGTTACCACTTGCCGCTTGACCGTCTTTCGTAATTTTTAATATTTTACCCAATGCCGAGTTTAATTGCTGTGCCTGCGGTCTGGTTTCGAGGTCAGAGCGTTCTCCGGTACTTACAAACAAATCACCGTTTTTATCAAATACAATTCTTCCGCCAAAATGTTTGTCTCCATCATAGGCAGGCAAGGCTCTGTAAATAACTTTAGCGCCTTCAATTCTTTTCTCATCGGCCGATAGTTTTCCTTTGGCTACGGCGGTCAGGTTACCATTAGAGAGTTTTTCAGAGAAAACCCAGTAAATCATGCGGTTGATTTTAAAATCAGGGTCGATAGTTAAACCCAGTAAGCCACCTTGGCCTTTATCATCTACTTTCGGCACACCCGTTATTGCATCGCTCAATGTGCCTGAGGCTGTGGCAATGCGCATTGTGCCTTCTTTTTCTGTAATAAGCAAGCGGCCATCAGGTAGCCCTACAATTCCCCAAGGTTTTTTCAGGTCTTTAGACAGAATTGTTCCTTGGTAAGGCGTTTGTGTTTGCACGGCTGCTATCCTTGTTTGTCCGGCAAATGCCGGTTTATAGTCGGTATTAGGTTTTTCGGTTTCTACCGAAGCTGCCGTTGAGATGCTATCTCCGTCGGCAGTAGTTTCGGGTGCTTTGTTCGAACTGTTTTTGCATGAAGAGAGGCCAAGCAGTACAATTGCAAGGCTAGCAAGAATTTCTTTTTTCATTGTTGTGTTATTATTTGTGTGATTAATTTATATCTATCTCTAAAATTTAATGCCAGCTAATAGAAAGCATACATTTAAGACGATTAGAGTTTATAACTAAATTGAACATATGAAAGTTTTCAAGTATTATCTGATTAGACTGTAGTAGTAGACTGATAGCTGTCTTTAGTTTTGAAACTTTTTTTAAAGATTTCAATTAGAACATTTGTTCTAATTGAAATCTGCTAGTACATTTGTTCTAAATTTCAACGATTACTCAAATGACGGCCAAAACAAATAAATCGTATCTGGTTTTAATAAGAAATATAGGTATTACTATCTGTACAGCATCTTTTATTGCATACATAAATTTTAATGTTGAGAATGGGTACTATTCTATGTCAGTGATTGCATTATCAAGTTTTCTTATTGGTTTTCTTGAGCCTCGCAGAGGTTGGATTCTAGCTTTAGTACAAGGAGCTATTGTGCTTGGTTTTTATTTAATTAAACCAATAAAACCAGTGAGCGAAGACCTGGCTATGTTTGCGTCATATCTAACTCTGGGAATTTCATTGGTATTTGGTTTTGTGGCAGGCGGATTAGGAAGACTATTTGAAAAAAAATAAGGCATAACATATTAAAATGTGTATTTATAAGGGCTAGGAATAGCCCTTTTTTTGTGCTTTAGTGTATATAAAAAAATAGGCAGGGGCGTAAGAGACAGATTGAAATTCAGTAGTGACAATAATTTATACTATCGTAACCCAAAATTCTGATTTCTATCTACACATATAAGAACTTAATTTTTATTAATTTACCGACAGACTCTAACATCCTGAATATTGCTTCTATGCGTTACCTTTCTCTCATTCCGCTATTATTGCTTTTTTCATGTCAGCAACAATCAAAGCAGGTATTATCTGCCGAGCACCAGAAGGCACTTGAGTCACTGTCGGTGATGGATGGCTTTAAAGTTGAAATGGTAGCCGCTGAACCATTGGTTGCTGACCCCGTAGCAATGGAGGTAGACGAAGACGGAAATATGTATGTAGTTGAAATGCACGGCTATCCGCTTGATTTGAGCAACAGCGGAAAAATAAAACTGCTTAAAGATACCAATAACGATGGTCTGCCTGATACAAGCATTGTATTTGCTGATAGCCTTAAATTACCCACAGGTATAATGCGTTGGAAAAACGGCTTTCTCGTTACCGATACTCCCGACGTAATTTATCTCGAAGACACCAACAACGATGGCAAGGCAGATATTAGAAAAGTAATGCTAACAGGCTTTGCGCTTTCAAATCCCCAGCATAACCTCAACACCCCGCGTTTTGAATTAGACAACTGGATTTATCTGGCACACGAGGCCGTAGTTACGCCTTTTGTGTATAAAAAAGAATTTGGTGACGAAGGCCGAAACATTCATTTTCCTGATAGACCTAATGGACAGCAATTAGGCAAAAATGCCAATGGCCGTGCTGTAAGATTTAAGCCAGATAGTTATGAAGTAGAAGAAGTATCGGGCGAAACACAGTTTGGCCATACAATTGATGCCTGGGGGCACCGATTGTACACCAGCAATGCCGACCACCTGTTTCATGAAGTATTGGCTAGTCAGTATCAGAAAAACAACCCGAATTTACTACTCTCAAATGCTAGTCAGGATATTTCTGACCACGGCAATGCTGCGGAGATTTACCCGATTACCGAAAATCCCAACCACCAATTATTGACTGACGTTGGCGTAATAACTTCTTCTTGTGGAGTTACATGGTATCTGGGTGGAGCGTTCGGTGATAAGTTTAAAGATGTAACCTTTGTGGGTGAGCCGGTTCATAACCTTGTGCATGCAGATGTGATTAAGCAAGCAGGTGCAAGCTTTACAGCTAGTCGACTGAACGAAAAATCGGAGTTTTTGGCATCAAAAGATGATTGGTTTCGCCCAGTGAATTTCTATGTTGGGCCTGATGGTGCTTTATATATGATTGATTATTACCGCCAGATTGTTGAGCATCCCGAATGGATGTCAGACGAAATCAATCAGTCGGGTGCTTTGTATAATGGCACAGATAAGGGTCGAATTTATCGGGTTGTTCCTAAAGATGGTTTAGCTATGGATTGGCTTGGTAAACTGAACCTCTCAAAGCAATCTGATGCTGAGTTGGTAAAATTACTTGAAAACGAAAATATCTGGTATCGCCGCACCGCACAAAGACTATTGTTACAACGCCAGGCAAAAGGAATAGCAAATAATTTAAGAGATATTATCGGTAAAAGTAGTTTGCCCGAAGCCAAAGTTCATGCTTTATGGTTGTTAGATGGCCTGAAAAGCATCGAAGTACAGGATATTCTTGAAGCCTTTCGTGATGAAGAAGCGGGAGTGAGAGAAAACGGTATCAGAGTCGCCGAAAATTATATCAATCAATTGCCCGCTAAACCCGATGCTGAAAAACTGAAAAAAGAGCTGATTAGCTTGCAGAATGATGGTAACAGTAAAGTAAGATTTCAGTTGTTAAATACGCTAGGATTCGTGAAAATACATGAGTCAGAACAGGCTCGTTTGGCTATTCTGAAAAGAGATTTTCATGATAAATGGGCTGGTATTGCTTGTATTGCCTCGTTTGCAGGTAAAGAAAATCAGGTATTTGATTTTGCCGTAAAAGAATTGGCCAAAGAGAAATCAGACGAAACGGCTGAGTTTTTCTCTAATATAGGCGCCACTATTGCCAACAGTGCTAATAAAGAAGTTTTTGCGGCTGTGCTTACACAGGTAAGTGCAACAGGTGAAGATACCAGCAGCGATTGGTGGAAAGCGGCAACTTTGAGCGGTATTTCTAAGCTATGGCATTATAAAGGTATTACGGTTCAATTGGCTGATGCTGATAAAGAACGCTTGTTGTTGGCGTTTTCGGATAAAAGTTCGCCTGAGTTCAGAGGTGCTTGTTTAGATTTGCTAGATGCAACAGGCTTGCCTAAAAGCAGTAGCGCAACTGCAAAAATAAAGGAAGCCAAAGAAATATTAGGCGATAAGGGAAGAGACGAAAAGCTACGAGCCGATGCAGTAAAACTGCTTTCTATTGCCAATTCAAATGCCTACAAAAAAGATTTTCTACAACTATTAAGCACAAAAGAGCCTGAAATAGTGCAGGCCAGAATACTAAGAACGCTAAGCAAAGTTGGAGATAAATCAACCTGGGATTTCTTGTTGAAAGAGTTCAAGACATTTTCGGTACCGATTCAGCAACGAGTAGTGGAATTGTTTATGGCAAAGCCTGAAAGGATTCCCTTATTGCTAACAGCACTTGAAGAAAAAAGAATCGATAAGGCGGCGATAGGCTGGCGCCAGATGGTTGACCTCATGAATTACGAAGAAACCAATATTCGTGCATTTGCCCGTAAGGTATTGGCTGTAAACGAAGACCGCAAGGCTGTTTTACAGACTTATCTGAAAGCATTGGATATGAAAGGTGTGCAAGCTAACGGAAAACAAGTGTTTGAGAAAAACTGTGCTACCTGCCACCAGATTGAGGGTGTAAACGGAATAAACTTTGGCCCTAATCTGTCAACACTAAGAAGCCGCAACGCTAATTCGATTCTGACCGAGATTATTAATCCGAATAATTCGATTGCTGATAAATATGATTTCTGGACCTTGACTTTTAAAAACGGTAATGCAATGGGCGGCCTGATAATACAGGAAAACTCAAATGTGATTACGCTCAGAGAAGTAGGAGGGAAAGAGAGTGTGATTCAGAAAAAAGATATTGCTAAAATGGTGAAGGCGGAGAGTTCTATTATGCCTAATGGCTTAGAAAACGCCATTAGTGTAAAAGAAATGGCCGATTTAATAGCCTTTATACAAAACAAATAGGAGAGTGGTTGCTCTCCTATTTATAATTAGATGTATGCTATAATTTTAAGCGTAAGGATTACTTACGTTCTTCGGTGCGCTGGTTTCTTTATTATTAAAACGTTTTACGGCATCAACAGCCCCATGTTTAAGTAAAGTGGTATCGCTGGCTGCTGTTACAAATCTAAAACCCATTTCCGACATTTTTATAGCTGCCTCAGGCGAAGGACATTGGATTCCGGCAATGATGTTGTTTTTTGCACAGGCGTTCAGTACTTTCTCAAAAGCTTTCAGTAGTTCAATATCATCAAAATCGCCTTGACGAGGGCGGCGCATTGATATACTTAAATCCCAGGGGCCTACATACAGGCCAGTCATGGTAGCAGTTTTGGCAATATCGTCTACATTTTTTAATGCTTCTGCTGTTTCAATCATCGACATTGTTACTATTTCCTCTGCTGATTTCTCGAAATAGCCCTCACCACCATATACACTCGCTCTTACAGGGCCAAAACTTCTGTAGCCATGTGGTACATATCGGCATGCACCTACAAAACTTTCCGACTCTTCACGGGTGTTAATCATAGGGCATATAATGCCATAAGCACCCATATCAAGCATTTTCATGTGTGTAGCGGGGTCATTCCATTGAACTCTCACTAAAGGCACAGTATCAGTAGTAGAAATAGCTTGCAACATGGTCAGAATCGTCATGTGGTCGCTTGCCAGCCCATGCTGTGCGTCAATAGTCATGGCATCAAAGCCCGAATGAGCCAGAACTTCGGCTGTCCATGACGACGGAATCGTTACCCAGGCATTTACTACGGTTTTATCTTCTTTCCAGAGTTGTTTCAATCGGTTAGGGCGCATCTGTTTTGTAAGTTTTTGTGGTTAATACTGGCTTGGTGCAAGTAAATACTATTCGTCTCTCATGCGTTCACGAGAAACATCTCTTTCTTTAATGCTCTCACGCTTATCATAGAGTTTTTTACCTTTTGCCAGCGCGATTTCTAATTTAGCTAATCCGCCATCATTAATAAACAAGCGTGTCGGAATCACCGTTAAACCTTTATCTGTCAGTTTATTATCAAGGCGTTTCAATTCTCTTTTCTTTAATAAGAGTTTTCTGTCACGCAGCGGCTCGTGGTTATAGTGTGTGCCTTGGTCGTATTTAGATATATTCAGGTTTTTTACAAACAGCTCACCATCTACAAAAAAACAATAGGCATCGGTCATATTAAATTTATTCATCCGAATCGACTTAATCTCTGTGCCTGTCAATACCATTCCCGCATCATATTTCTCCAGGAAGAAATACTCAAACCCTGCTTTTTTATTAAATACATCAATCTTTTTTGCAATTTTCTCTTTCATATGCTTTTAAACTATTGAGTAGAGTATATATAGTATACTCTTATAAACTGAACTTTGTTATAACAAATGCACTAAATGCGAAGCGCTTTGTTGGTAAAAGTTTAATGAGTAATACAAATTTAAGAATAAAAAAAATCCCTGCCTCAAAAATAGTGACAGGGATTCCGACTTACGTGCTTTCCTAATAATCCATGTATAAGCTCTATCTGGATTCGATTCCAAGTGAGAAATTTCAAAATCATAATGAAATCTCTCTGAGCAAAGTTAAATAGTTTTGTGATACTCAAATAATCCTCACTTTCCGCATGCAATTCCTCAAATTGTGTATCTGTATTTAAACTTTGCGGGTACTCCGGTTAAGTAGCGCAATTTATGATATAAAACATGAAAACGCAATTAAAATAGAAATTTTCTTAAAGGAACACCCAATAAAATAACTGTTTTACTTTTTTTCATGCTTAGTAACGCTGAAATTAACATTCTAAAACTATGCCAAGTTTATTGTTTTATTTATTAAGGGGATATATTTTTTTGCAAATAATTGATAGTCAATAAATTATTTTTGTATCCCTTTATTATACGTACTTCAAATCTGTGCGTAAATTTATTCAAAAAAAAATGTAATTAATTTATTTTTTTTTGTTATATTTATATACTTGCCAAAAAAAGCCCGTTTTTTTGGCAAAAACAAAGGTAAACAGGAAAAAGTCGCTTACTCTTCTCCACTTTCGGCTTTTCTGTATTGCTTTTAAGTAAGATACTCTATGGAATATAATCTGCTCAGAACGTGTAATTTAGGGTAGAAACTTTTCATATAGTTTAGTAGTTATTTTTAAGGAAATCAAATATTAGTTAAAATTGCTTAATTCACCCATTTTTTCTACTGCAAAACATCAGGAAACCGCTGTATTGGTTGGTTTGATTACGCAGAAACAAAACGCTGAGCGTACGTACGACTACCTCAACGAATTAGAGTTTTTGGCTACCACAGCCGGAGTTGTTACTAAAAAAACATTTGTACAAAGGCTGGATAGAGCCGACCAGAAAACGTTTGTCGGTAAAGGTAAACTTGAAGAAATTGAAACCTGGATTATCGACAATCCGGTTGATACGATAATTTTTGACGACGACCTAACGCCTTCTCAGGTACGTAACCTAGAGGCGGCTTTTAAGGATATAAAGATTCTTGACAGAAGTTTATTAATTCTGAATATTTTCTCGCAACGTGCCAGAACAGACCAGGCCAAGCGGCAGGTAGAGCTGGCGCAATACCAGTATTTGCTTCCTCGCCTTACCCGTATGTGGTCTCACTTAAGCCGCCAGAAAGGGGGTATTGGTATGCGTGGTCCGGGAGAAAAAGAATTAGAAACCGATAAACGGATTGTGCAGGATAGAATTGCTTTTCTGAAAGATAAATTAGATAAGATAGATAAGCAAAGTGTTACTCGTCGTAAAGAACGTAGCCGCTTGGTGCGTGTTGCTTTGGTAGGTTATACCAACGTGGGCAAATCTACTTTGATGCGCCGACTGGCAAAAGCCGAGGTATTTGCCGAAAACAAATTATTTGCCACTATCGACTCTACTGTTAGAAAGGTAGTATTAGGAAATATTCCATTTCTATTGACCGATACAGTAGGGTTTATCAGAAAACTACCTACAACGCTTATTGAATCGTTTAAATCTACCTTAGATGAAATTCGTGAAGCCGATGTCTTGATTCATGTAGTAGATATTTCGCATCCTGCTTTTGAAGAGCAGATTGAGGTAGTAAACTCAACATTGGCCGAAATCGGTGCTGCTGAGAAACCTACCGTGTTGGTATTTAATAAGCTAGACCTCTTTAAACCTGAGTCGGAAGAGAACCTTGATGAGCATCTGGAAACAATAACAGAAGATGACTTGCAACGGAATCTGGAAAAATTGAAAAAGAGTTATCTGACTAAAAACACCGAGAATGTGGTGTTTGTCTCGGCTGAGCACAAAGAAAATATCAGCGAGTTGCGTGATATTCTCTTAGATAAAGTTCAGAAAAAACATTTTAAGATTTATCCAAACTGGGACCCTACGCTTAATCCGATGTATGAGTGGCAGTAAACCAGATTATTATAGACACACAACTTGATTACCATCATTCAACCAAACTAAATAATAAAATTTATAACAGGCGGATAATGAATTCGCCACACAACAAAATGGCAAAGAATAAACATCAATCATATTATGACCAACAAAAGGCCGAGATTCTGGCTTTTTTGTCGGTTAATACCACACAACCTTATACACTGCAAGATCTTTTTCAGCATTATGATGTGCGCAATAAGCAGGAAAAACAGCTTTTTGGTATGGTAATAGAAGACTTGCAGCAAGAAGGTAAGATATATGAGGTAGAAAAAGGAAAATACACTGTCGATGCCGAAGCTAATGCGGTTGTTGGTCGTCTCGACCACGTCAATCAACGCTTTGGTTTTATCAGACATGAAGAAGGCAAACCCGATATATGGGTAAGTGCCGACGACCTGAATGGCGCCATAGATGGCGATTTAGTAAAAGTAGCAACATTCGGAGAGTTTTACCGCAAAGGCGATAACCCCGAAGGAAAAGTAATAGAAATTTTAGAGAGAGGAAGGAGTGAGATAGTAGGAAAAGTACAGGTATTTGGCAACTATGCCCTTGTAAAACCCGACCACAAAAGCCTGCACGAAGATATTTTTATTCCGAAAGATAAAATTAATGGGGCTACTAAAAATGACCTCGTTATTGTAAAAATTCATTCGTATCCTACCAATACCCAACAGGCAGTAGGCGAAATAATAGAAATTTTAGGTAAAGCAGGTGAAAATAACGCTGAAATGCACGCCATTTTAGCAGAGTTTGGCTTGCCTATCAGATTCCCGAAAGAAATTGAAGAAGAAGCTGAGGGAATTTCGGAGGCTATCGAAGAGGCAGAAATTAAAAAAAGAAGAGATTTCAGAGATATTCTTACTTTTACGATTGACCCTCATGATGCCAAAGATTTTGACGATGCACTGAGTTTCAAAGAGCTAGAGAACGGAAACTACGAAATAGGTGTACATATTGCTGACGTAACGCATTATGTAAAACCAAATACAAGATTAGAAGAAGAGGCTCTGAATCGTGCTACTTCGGTCTATCTGGTAGATAGAACAATTCCGATGTTACCAGAGAAACTATCAAATAACCTTTGTTCGCTTCGCCCAAATGAAGATAAACTTACGTTTTCGGCAGTTTTTGAAATGAGCCACGATGGACGTGTAGTAGGAGAGTGGTTTGGCCGTACGGTAATTCATTCTGACAAAAGGTTTACCTACGAAGAGGCACAGGAGATTCTGGAAATAGAAGACGAGCAGGTATGGACAGATGAAATAACATCAAAATACGGTAAGCCTTTACATACGCTTAATCATATTGCAAAAATTCTGAAAAAAGAACGTTTCAAAAAAGGAGCTATCAACTTTGAAACCAATGAGGTAAAATTCAGATTAGATGAGAAAGGCAAGCCGCTTGGCGTAGTACTGAAAATCAGAAAAGACTCGCATAAATTGATTGAAGAATTTATGCTATTGGCCAATAAAAAAGTGGCTGAGTTTGTCTTTAATTTGGGCAAAAAGAAAGGTAAAGAAAAAGAGGGCGAAGAACAAGAGAGCGGCAATACGATGGTATATCGCACGCACGAACCACCAAATCCGGAAAAATTGCAGAATTTTGCCAATTTTGCCGCACGTCTTGGTTTTACTATTAAAACTGATTCGGAGAAAGGGCTATCGACTACCATGAATAAAATGATGGAAGAGGTAGAAGGTACAGGCGTGCAAAATGTGCTGGAGCAACTGGCCGTAAGAACCATGTCTAAGGCACGCTATACAACTGAGCCGCTTGGGCACTTTGGTCTGGCTTTTGAGCATTATAGCCACTTTACGTCTCCAATCCGTCGTTATCCTGACATGATGGCGCACCGCTTGTTGCAAAATTACCTTGATAAGAAAAAAGCCCCAAGTCTGGAAGAATACGAAAAGAAATCGAAGCATTCGTCAGACCGTGAGAAACTGGCTGCTGAAGCAGAACGTGCCTCAATTAAATATAAGCAAGTGGAGTACATGAGTATGCAAGACCACCAGACTATTTTTGATGGGGTTGTAACAGGTGTAACCGACTTCGGAATTTTTGTTGAAATTACAAGCACCAGTTGCGAAGGCATGGTACGTCTGGCTGATTTGAACGATGATTTCTATGAATTAGATAAAGAGAATTTCAGAATTGTAGGTAAACGCACCGGACGAATCATTACTTTTGGCGAGGCTGTAAAAGTACGTGTAAAAGCTACTGACCTTGAGCGCCGAAGCATGGACTTAGAACTGGTAGGCGTAGCTGGAAAAGCCTTTAAATCATCGTCAGGCATGACTTCTAAATCGAGAAGAGGTTCATCTAACGGGCGTGGCGGAAGAGGTGCTTCATCAAGAAGCGATGGAGGTAGAGGCGGCTCATCAAGGAGTGATGGAGGTAGAAGTGGTTCAAAAAGAAGTTCTACGAGTAGTTCAGATAAAAGCAGTTCGAACAAAGATAAAGGCAAACGAAGAAGAAGATAGTATGTTTTTTTCAAAGCGAGATATTCAGTTTAACCTATATGAAGTGCTTCATAGCGAAGCACTTACGCAATATCCATACTTTCAGGACCATAATCGTGAATCGTTCGATATGGTGCTGGATGCCGCCCAGCAGATAGCCGAAAAAATGCTGTATCCGCTCCTGACACAAATGGACCGTAAAGAGCCGCAGTTAGTAGATGGTAAGATAAGGGTACACCCCGGCATGAAACCAATTGTAAAGCAATTCGGGCAAGATGGCTGGATTAACGCTGGTTTCTCGTATGATGAAGGCGGACAACAACTCCCTGCAACAATACTTAATGCAGCAGGTTTTATCTTTCAGACTGCCAATTATTCGGCAAGTGTTTTTCCGTTTCTAACAACCGGAGCCGCTAATCTGATTCGTAGCTTTGGTTCTAAGGCTTTAATAGAGACCTTTACCCCAAAAATGTATTCCGGCGAGTGGCAAGGCACTATGGCGCTAACCGAACCTAATGCCGGAAGTTCATTATCTGATATTACAACACTGGCAGAGCCTACCGAACAAGAGGGTGTTTATAAACTAAAAGGACAGAAAATATTTATCTCGTGCGGAGACCATGATGCCTGCGATAATGTAGTGCACCTGATGCTGGCTAAAATCAAAGGAGCACCGCTGGGTGCAAAGGGTATTTCTTTGTTTGTAGTACCTCAGCAAAGGCTTGATAAAGATGGCGAATTGACACCTAACGATGTAATTACTGCCGGTGTGTATCATAAAATGGGCTACAAAGGCGCGCCTATTGCGCATCTGATGGTTGGCTCAAACGATGATTGTGAGGGCTATCTGGTAGGTGAACCGCATAAAGGCTTGGGTTATATGTTTCAGATGATGAACGAAGCCCGCATAGGTGTTGGTTTAAATGCGGTTTCTATTGGTACGGCAGCTTATCAGGCTTCTTTGGCTTATGCAAAAGAGCGCCCACAAGGTCGAAAAATTTCGGAGAAAGACCCTACTAAACCTCAGACAAACATCATTAACCATGCTGATGTGAAGCGGATGTTGCTTTTCCAGAAAGCTGTTACCGAAGGCGCTTTTGCTTTATTGATGTATTGTAGTAAGCTGGCAGATATTGCACATGTAGCCGAAGGCGAAACCAAAGAAAGAGCACAGTTATTATTAGACTTACTAACGCCTATTGCCAAATCGTATCCGTCTGAAATGTGTTGCTTATCTACAAGTGCCGCAGTTCAGATTCTGGGTGGTGCGGGTTATACAACCGATTTTCCGGTAGAGCAATATTATCGTGAGGCACGTATCCACCCGATACACGAAGGTACTACGGCCATACATGGGCTTGATTTACTGGGTCGAAAAATTACAATACATCAGGGCAAAGCCGCACAGATTTTCTTTGAAGAAGTAAGAAAAACGCTTGCAGAAGCTTTAGAAATAAGCGAATTAAAGCCTTTGGCTGAGCAATTACAAAAAACTTTGGGCAAAGCTCAGCAGGTTACAGCACATTTGCTGGGTTTGGCACAAAAAGGCGAAATCGAAAAATATTTATCTGATGCTACACTATATCTGGAGTTGTTTGGCGTCATTACCATTGGCTGGCAGTGGCTTAAGCAAGCAATTATTGCTCAACAAAGCCTTGCTCAAGCCCATGCTGCAGACCATGATTTTTATCAGGGGAAAGTAATGACGGCTCGTTATTTTTATGAATACGAACTCGTAAAAGCCGATTCATTAATGAAACGCCTTTTAAGTGCAGACCAGGTAACTATAGATATGCAAAGCGAATGGTTCTAAGCATAGTTTTTATGCTTAAAACTGTTTTTTAACCCTGCAAAGTATGTAGGTAAAGCCCAAACACCATCAATAAGAAATAACTAACCAAAGAAGCTGCCCCTGCATAATCTTTAGCAATGCGCTGCCCCGTAAAAAGGCATAAAATAGCAAGCATTGATAACTCCAGACCTAACACCGCAAAATCGGCCTGCCCTTCAATAAAATAGAAAATACCACCCAGAAAGCTTGTAGCACCTGCTGCCACCTCAAGAATAGTGATTGTAATAAACAAAACAGTAGAAACACTATTGAGAAAAGTCTTGGCAAATACACTTTGTATATAAGATTTGTTACCGCCGAAATCAAACACTTTATCAAGCCCCGACTGCAGAAAAAGTACACCAGCGAAAAGGGAAATGGCTACTTGTATAACTTTAAGTAAAGTATGGTCAAAAATATCGCTCATAGTATGTTAGTTTTTTGGCAAATATAGATAAAATACTTTCTTAAAAAAGAATGCCGAATCAATGAAGTTGTTTAGTATTATTTCTTTCGTTTAAAAATGTGTTGTTTTGTCTGCGACTTCATCAAATAATTTCAATCATAGCCCTGCTATGGAATTCCATTCGGGCTTTCATTATTTGATTTGTCTCGCTCAAAACACCCCTATTTTTAAAAAGAAATTAAAATACTAAACAACTTCAATATTTTGAAATCAATATTATTAAAGTGAATTTTGTGAGTTATTCAGAATATAATTTGCTATTATGTACTATCCTATTCCTTCTACTCAACAAGAATTCAATCATATTGTTGAGGGCTTCCGAGCCAGAACACTTCCTGCCAAAGAGTGGACACACGAGGCGCATCTGATTACAGGCTTATGGCATGTAGCTGAATTAGGATACGAAAATGCTTTGGCTGAAATGCGATTAAATATTCCGGTCTATAATGAATCAACTGGAGGTATGAATACCGATTCGAGTGGGTATCATGATACCATTACGGTTTTCTGGTTATGGTTATTGAATGAGTTCTGGGAGAAATATTCAGTTGGTGCACGCTCGTTCGAGCAGGTATGTAACCAATTCTTGCAAAGCAAATACGCTGATAGAACAAACGCTTTTATTTTTTATTCTAAGGATTATCTTTTTACAACAAAAGCTCGTTTAGCAAACGTTGAGCCTGATATTCAGCCTTTAGATTTTTCAAAAATCTAAGAGTGCAATCAAGCAGAAAAAAAGAGCCTCTGTGTAACCTTAGTGGATATACGAGAGACTCTTTTAGCTTTATTCAAGAATGCTTACAAACGGATACCAAACATGATACTGTTGCCATTTACAGGGTTTGGCTCTTTAAACATTGGTGTCATTTGATAACGGGCAAATAAGGTAAAGTTTTTGTGACCAAGCTCGGCAGCAAAGCCATAGTGAAACTTGTTCATGTTATAGGCTCCATGCACACGTTTCGTGCCGTTTTCTCCTTTTACTTTGGTATAGCTGTCAATTCTTGCACCACCATAAGCTCCTAAACCTAATACCCAATGGCTTTCTTTGAAGCCAAACTGTAACATAACAGGTATATTGAAATTGGTAACTACTAATTTAGATTTTTGTACTTGCCCTTTTATCTCTACAAAATCGGCTCCTACGGTTTGGTTAGCTAATGTGAAATTATCTTTCATCATATAGTTGTTCCAGGCAAACTCAAATCCGGTACCTAAAGCTACATCAACTTGTTTTCCGGTAATCAAGCGGTGGTTTTTCTTCCAGCTTAAACCTATATAGCGAGAGTTCCAATTGTCTAACTCAGGCATACTTTTGGTTTCGTAGGTGTTCAAACCTAAATATAAACCGAAGTCTTTGCGAGAAAACATATTACGATTGCTGTATTTTCTTTCGTAATGTTTTTCTGTATTGTCATCGTCATAGCTTTTGCTATGTTCTTTATTTTCTGAAGGGCTGAAGTGGTCTTCTTCTTGTGCTGTAGCTCCTAAACTCACGGTCATGGCAACAGCTAAAGCGGCGATTGTTTTTACAAGCGTTTTCATAATTGTAATCATTTAAAAGGTCTGTACTTGATATATTTAGAAAAACTGCCGCGGAGTTTTTAAAAAGTCTTTTTTGTTGCTTTTCATAAACAAGATGCAGAAAGTTGTCAGCAGGGTTGCGTAGAAATTTAAAAAAAGTTTTGAGCAGTGATAAATGGCCGAAATTTATAGATTAGCGGTTGCATATCTGTACAAAGACTCCTATTTTTATATCAACTTAAGCTTTGACACAATTTTGCTATGACTAAATCTTCTAGAAACTCCTTATTTATCCTTTTCTGGGCTGTTACAAACTTTTGTTCTGCTCAAGTATCACTGAATGTATATCAGCATAAAGCAGAGTCTACTTTTTATATACCACACTTTGATTATTTTCTGCAAGTAGATACAATGGTGTATAAGAGCAGAGGAGTAGAAAATATTCAGGCTTCTCTAAATCTTGCCAGCTCAATACCTTTTCAGCTTAAGAATAAAATGTTTTTTTTAGATAAGACCGATAGCCTGAGCATTGTAATCGACTCATTGAATAATATGACTTTTACAAGCAAGTACCCAGGCAATTACATTTTCTACGATTCGCTCAAAGCTGTTTATAACTTACCTGTGCTTAGGTCAACTCCAGACATTAACTTGCTAATTTCAATCAGACAAAACACTTTTCATGATAATCTGCAATTGCTTGAGAACTTTCAGCGTACGCATAAAACATCTCCCGATTTTGACGAGTACATAAAATCAGAAGTTTATTTTCTGAATTATCAGAATGTATATACCCCAATTTTTAACAAAAAACTGCAAGGTGCCAGTATACCTGATGATTATTTAAGTGAGGTAAATCAAGCTTATATTTTTACTAATAAGGCTTTTAGTTCAAGGGCTTATCAGGATTTTATGCAAAAATTTGTTGAGTTCTATGCTGATACTTCAGGCACTCAAGTCGGATTACAGAAACTTGTCAGCATAATAGCCTTTATAGATTCAAAATTTGATAAGCCACATCAGGAGTGGCTGAAAACAGGATTTTTAAAGTCTTATTCACGGCGCATTAAGCCGCAAGAGACAGTTGCTTTTTATGAAATTGTTGACAAAACAGAAGCCGGTTTGTCAGATGCTGGATATAAGCGTTTATGTAAAAAAATAATGTCATTTATTAATAGGCATCCTGTTAGTATTCCTGATGAAGTGCTGAATTATAAATTATTGACCACAAGTAATAACGAAATAAGCCTGCAGCAAATACTAGATGCTAATAAAGGAAAGATTATTTACGTCGATTTCTGGGCAACCTGGTGTGGACCTTGTGTTGAAATGCTACCTTATTCAAAAAAACTAAAATTGACACCAACGGGAAAAGACATTAAGGTAGTCTATATCTCATTAGATTATACTGCAGATGCCTGGCAGAAGGGGCTAAAGAAATATGAGCTTACGGCTGAGCAGAATTTTTTATTAAGCAAAGTAGGGGAGCCTTCGCTTATTGAAAAATACTTTAATGTAGATTCAATTCCGAGATACCTTATTATTGATAAAGAAGGTAAATTAATTAATGCAAGTGCCCCCAGACCCGATAGAGTGAGTTTACTTGAGGGCATAATTGGGCTTTTGAATAACTAAACAAAATTCACTTCAGCATGTAGCTGAATTCCGAATTTCTCTTTGATAGAGTCCTGTATTTTTTGAGATAGCTCTTTTATATCGTTCCCCTTACCATCGCCAAAGTTTACCAAAACCAAGGCTTGTTTGGCGTGCACGCCAATATTGCCAAAGCGTTGGCCTTTCCAACCTGCTTGTTCAATAAGCCAGCCCGCAGGTACTTTCACAGTTGTTTCATTGACAGGATAAGAAGGAATAGTTGGATACTTTTCTTTCAATACATCAAACTGTGCTTTCGGAATCTCAGGGTTTTTGAAGAAACTACCCGCATTGCCAATTTCGGCAGGGTTTGGCAATTTGCTCTGGCGAATGCTGATAACTGCATCACTTATGGCTTTTATACTCAGGTTTTCTATGCCTCTTTCGGCTAATGTATCTTTAATAGCACCATATTCTACATGATACACAGGTGTTTTGTTAAGCTTGAAACGTACGTTTACAATTACATATTCACCTTTTACTGCATGTTTAAAGATACTTTCACGGTAGCCAAATGCGCACTCATCTTTCGTAAAGATTCTGCTTTTTCCGGTTTTTATCTCAATGGCTTCAAGGCTTTCAAATACTTCTTTTATTTCTATGCCATAAGCACCTATATTCTGCATAGGGGCGGCACCTACAGTGCCCGGTATCAACGATAAGTTTTCTATACCTGCATAATCATGGTCTACGCAATACATCACTAAATCGTGCCATACTTCGCCGGCACCTACATTTAGCCATATATGTTGCGCATCTTCTTTAATTTTTTCAATGCCCTTAATGGCAATTTTTATCACAAGGCCCTCAAAATCTTTCGTCAACAACAAATTACTACCCCCGCCTAATATTAAGCGTTCTATACTTTGGTATTCAGGGTTTTGAAGAATAGACTGTAATTGTTCGATATTCGACACTTCTACAAAGTATCTGGCAGTAGCTTCTATTCCGAAAGTATTATAAGGCTTAAGAGAAACGTTGGTTTGAACGGTCATTGAGAAGATAAAAGAAATATTGTTAATTCAAGAAGCTACAAATTTAGTGGTTTTTGAATGAAAGCGATTGATGATTCAAAATTATCTTTAAATACGGTAGTCTGAAACATAAAATTTGCCAGAAAAAAAGTTTTTTTTGAAGCTATAAACCACTGACTGTAAGAGTGTTAAAGCCAGATTTGTATCCGCTAAAACAAGTTTCTGTAAAGTTTTCTTTCATAGTTTATATTTTTTATGAGAAATATGCTATATTTGCATCATCTATTCAAGCTTATTCATCATGTGTTTGTTTTTACAAACCATCTTTTCGACCCTATCTTTAAACTTTTCGTTTCTGCATCTATTCAGCCCATTTTTTATCCAATTGTAAAGAATTTGAGGGTATTTGAATTTTAACAGATAATTTTTATTCTGTAATAGTCTGACTATCAGTTTTTTATGTTTTTTGTGCGCAACGATGATATTTTTGGATTAAAAAAACTTTTGCACTTCTGCCAATTCAAGCTACTTTTACGTAAAAATGAGGTTAGCATAAGTTTTGCTTATACAACACCCTATTTTTGAGTGTAAAAAATTCTACTAATCATCTAATCAATGATATAATGAGCGTTTTAGTCAATAAAAATTCTAAAATAATTGTACAAGGTTTTACTGGCTCTGAAGGAACTTTCCATGCCGGTCAAATGATTGAATACGGTACTAATGTAGTAGGTGGTGTAACTCCCGGAAAAGGCGGCCAACTTCACCTGGACAAACCAGTATTCAATACAGTTGAACAAGCCGTATTAGCCACCGGAGCAGATGTTTCAATTATTTTTGTGCCACCGGCTTTTGCAGCAGATGCTATCATGGAAGCGGCTGATGCGGGTATCAAAGTAATCGTTTGTATTACTGAGGGTATTCCTACTAAAGACATGGTTGTGGCAAAATCTTATATTCAAGGCAAAAACGTTCGTTTGATTGGCCCTAACTGCCCAGGTGTTATTACAGCCGAAGAATGTAAAGTAGGTATCATGCCTGGCTTTATCTTCAAAAAAGGAAGCATCGGTGTAGTTTCAAAATCGGGTACGCTTACTTACGAAGCAGTTGACCAGTTAACTAAAGCTGGTTTAGGACAAACTACCGCTATCGGTATCGGTGGTGACCCAATCATTGGTACTACTACTAAAGAAGCAGTAGAACTATTGATGAACGACCCTGAAACAGAAGGTATTGTTATGATAGGTGAGATTGGTGGTGGTATGGAAGCAGAAGCAGCTCATTGGATCAAAGAGCACGGTACTAAACCAGTAGTAGGCTTTATTGCTGGCCAAACAGCCCCTAAAGGCCGTCGTATGGGTCATGCAGGAGCAATTATCGGTGGTGCTGATGATACTGCAGCTGCAAAAATGAAAATCATGGCTGAGTGTGGTATCCACGTTGTAGCTTCTCCGGCTGATATTGGTGCTACTATGCTAAAAGCCCTTGGTAAAGCATAATTGAAAAAAATTAATAGATGATAAAGGTCAGATGTAGCAATCTGACCTTTTTTTTGTTAATTTTGCGGAAAAATTCTTCGTAATAGATTGAAAAAGGGCCTTTATATACTTTTCCTGTTGATTTCTTTTAATTCGTTTGCTGGAACTGTTGGGCCAAACGGAGGATATTATCTGGTACACGATTACCACGATGACTGGCAGGTATATAACGACCGCCACAAGGCTTATGTTCCTTATATAGCCGAGCAACACCTTAATTACCCTTCACACACGGTTTTCTGTGATATTGAAAGCAATAGAGGATACAACCTGCTGATTCATGCTCAGAAAGAAGATAACTTCTTGTTTATCAATGGCTCTTTACGGCAGAAAATCCCCGTTAATCAATGGTTAGTACTCAATATAGATAGTTTGTATAAAGTATATGAGCAACCACAGATATACATTACACTCTATGGTTCGCCTAATATTGATGATAAAAAGATGTATCTGGGCTATAAGCGCCAGTTAAACCAAAAAACGATTGTTCTTGACCAATCAACTATTAAAGCGCAGCCTCGTACACCCACACCATACAAAAACTATTTTGTTTTGGTGTCGGTATTTATACTTGTGATATTCACCTATTTGTCAAACTCTTACGTAAGAGCATTTGAGCGGTACTATAATATAAGAGATTTATTTAATACCCTGCTCCGAGACCAGACCTTTTTAATAAGTAAGCCCCTGAGTCGCATGAACATCATGTTTATTGTCATGCTGGCCATGATTATAAGTTTCTTGTGTATGTTGCTGCAAAGCAAAGGTATTTATCTGTTTGGTGCACGAGCGTTTTTGCAAGAGGGCGAAACCCTCGGCGTATTGGCCTCTAATTATTTCAGAATATGCCTTGCCGTATTTATGGCACTTATTTTCAAGTACTTTTTTATTAGCCTTATTGGGCAGCTATTTAACCTTGAAAAGGTAGTAGATTTGCACTATTTCAAAATCATACAATCGTCTATTATATTCTTTACTTTCTTTTCATTGGCCTTGTTGATTTTGTTTTTAGAGTATTTTCCGATAGATTTAGACTGGGCCTCATATCTGTTTACGCCAGTCATTTTATTCTATCTTATCAGGTTCTTAATCCTGTATTTTACGATAAATCGAAGTATTCCTATACAAAGTCTATATTTAATTTCGTACCTTTGCATCGTAGAACTTTTGCCGATTATACTTGGAATCAGGTTCGCTATTTAACTTTTTAGTGAATAAAATTGTTAAATAGTTATTCAATAGATTGTTGAAAATTAATATCAGAAATAAACTCTGTACTTGAAACCCCGCAATTTGGATGAGTGAAATCACAGATAAACTTCTTCAAGAACGCCTCCGTAAAGTTGAGAGCATTTTAGTAACACAGGCAAGGCCGACTGATGAAAAGTCTCCTTATTTTGAACTCGCAAAAAAATACAACCTTACTGTAGATTTTCGCCCGTTTATTGAGGTTAATGGCTTGGATCATCGTGATTTCCGCCGTCAGAAAGTTGATATTTTAGCACATACTGCTATTATTCTGACAAGCCGGAATGCCGTGGACAATTTTTTCAGAATAGCCAAAGAATTACGCATCGAAATACCGATTGATATGAAGTATTTCTGTATTTCGGAGCAAACGGCTAATTATTTACAGAAATATATTGTTATAAGAAAGCGTAAAATTTTTGTAGGGCAGAAAACAGCGGCTGATTTAGAATCATTGATTCTGAAACACAAAAATGAGAAATTCTTATTTCCGTGTTCAAATATCAGAAGCAACGAGATCCCTAATCTCATGAACCGTAATGACCTTCATTTAACCGAAGCAATTATGTATGAAACTGTACCTGCCGATTTATCTGATTTGACAGAAGTTTTCTATGATATTATATGTTTCTTCAGCCCTTCAGGAATCACGTCGTTAGACCATAACTTCCCGAACTGGCAACAGAACCATACCCGACTGGCAGCTTTTGGCCCAACAACAGCCAAGGCCATTCGTGATGCGGGCTATATACTTGATATTGAAGCACCGCTGCCTAATGCTCCATCAATGACCGGAGCACTAGAGCTTTACATCAAAAAAGCGAATCATCTAGGATAGAATTTATTAGGCTAAACTACAAGTTTAGCCTAATTTTTTTCGTTATAATATTACAAATAGTATATTTGCTTATATTGCTCAAGGAAAAACAGAAATATCCCCTGGCCTACTATGAAAAAAATTTACATTGTAATATTGTCATTGACACTTTTTACAGCTTCTGCTCAACAAGATACGCAATTTACCCACTATTATTTTAATCAGTTATTCTTCAATCCGGCCACTGCTGGGTCAGAGAATGTTACACGTTTTCAGGCTATTTACCGAACACAATACGCAGGTTATCAAGGAACAGCCAATGATGGCGGTGCGCCCGTATCGCAGGTAATATCGGCCAATATGCCACTGAAAATGATAAAAAGCGGTGTAGGGCTTACTTTCGTAAATGATAAAATAGGAGCAACTATTCAGCGGGATTTAAAACTTTCGTATGCCTATCATATCCCGGTAGGAGGTAGCCAATTGGCTTTAGGTGTAAACGGAGGGCTTTATACCGGAGGCCTTGATTATGGACGCCTACGGGCAAGAGACGAGAATGACCCTAATATTCCTACTACGGGTTCAATAACTGAGTCGGTTTTTGACTTTGGCGCAGGTGCATATTTATATAGCCCCAATTACTCACTCGGTCTTTCTGTAAATCATATTAATCAACCTCAATTTGCCCTTGGTGCGCAAACTGCAAAACATCAGCTTGACCGTAGTGCTTATTTAACAGGTTCAATGCTTTTTGGTGTATCGTATATGATTGATGTAACTCCGATGTTTATTGTGCAGTCAAACCTGAGCAATATGAGTATCACCACTTTTTCGGCAGGGGCTATTGCAACTTACGATAATACATACTGGGTAGGAGCAAACTACCGTACGGGTGATGCCGTATCGGCGCTTTTAGGAGCTAATATTTTGAATGGAAGCCTTAGAGTAGGCTATGCTCTAGACATTATTGTAGGCGGCGCACAGGCCAAAAGTGCTACTTCGCACGAAATATTGCTTAGCTATGCTTTATCACCACCAAGAGCAGGTAAAAAGTCAATTATTCGCACACCAAGATACCGGTATTGATAAAAACTCTATGCTTAAAACGAGCATTAATTCGCCTTACAGGCAAGAATAGCTCATTTTGATAAAAATATATAATTGAGCTATATAATGAAATGCATATTTTAGCGTTTATAAACTAGAGAAACGATATTTACTAAACTTGTATAAACATAACTGTTTTTTGCAATCATTGTAACCTTATATACATATCAGCGCATAAACAGTATAGTATTTCAGGCAGGAAAAAATTGAAGAATAGTTCAGGAAAAAAATGCTATTGGTAGACGTAGGCAAATTTTCATTTGTCTTCTCATTATTGGGGCTTTCAGATTATCATTCTGGCATAATTTATGCCACTTAATAATAAAAAAGGCTTGTCTTTTACCTTTCTTTAAGGATTGATTAAATTTTCAATATAGACTTTGTAAAATTAACCGAGATGGTTCAATAATGCATTGAATTACCGCTTTTTGGCTTAATAATTGCTATACTGGTTGAAGGTTATCCGAAAAATCCGATTTTTTTTATAACTTTGTCTGTTAGTACAATAATATTTTCATAAGCCTCGTTTTTACAAAAAATAGAGTAAGTACCCCAAAATATAGATTATTAACTTGTTTTACGCTATGAACAAGCAAATGCTTAAGACCTTATTTAAAAGTCTGTTAATCGTTGCCCCAATTATTATAATGCAAGGCTGTGGTTCTGGAAAGAGCCCACTTGGTGGTTTATTTGGTGGAAAGAAAGGAAAAGATGGTAGTAAAGAAGCTGGGATGGACGGTATCCGTAATGGGCAAATTAATGCTTTTGCCCGTAAAGGTTACAAACAGGTTTCTCCAGATGGCATGGTGTTGATTCCCTCGGGGTCTTTAATGATGGGACAAGCAGATGAAGATGTATTGTCGGCGCGTGTTTCTATGAACAAGAGAGTAACAATTGTGCCTTTCTATATGGACGACACAGAGATTACTAACCATGAGTATCGTCAGTTCATGAACAGAATGATTGAAGACTCAGTATCGGTACTTGGCGAAGAATTTATTATGTCTCAGTTGTATCCTGATACATCAGTTTGGACAAAAGATTTTACTTACCATAACGGCGACCAGATGACAGAATATTATTATTCGTCTCCTGCTTTCGATATGTATCCGGTAGTAGGTGTAAGCTGGGATGCCGCTAAATATTTCTGCGATTGGCGTTCAAAATTATACAATACTTATTTAACAGAGCATAAGTCTTTCCGTTCTCCACGTTTCCGCTTGCCTTCAGAAGCTGAGTGGGAGTGGGCTGCACGTGGCGGCAAAGAAGGTGCGAAGTATCCTTGGGGTAACCCTTATGTAGCTAATGGTAAAGGCTGCTTCTTGGCAAACTTTAAACCGTATCGTGGTAATTACCGGGCCGATGGCTATCCGTACACGGCTCCGTCAAATGCCTTCAACCCGAACGACTACGGTCTTTATAACATGGCCGGAAACGTAGCAGAGTGGTGTGAAGATGCTTACGCAGAATCGTATATGCCGGTTACATGGGACTTAAACCCTGTGTATAATGATGAAAACGAGCCAAGAAAAGTAATTAAAGGTGGTTCGTGGAAAGATGTAGCTTATTTCCTTGAAACAGGTACAAATACTTACGAATATCGTAACGAGCGTCGTTCTTATATCGGTTTCCGTTGTGTAATGGACCGTCTGGGAAGCGTTCCTGGAAGAGAATAATATGAATAATTGATTGCGAAGTATGAAGGTTGTGTATTCTTTATAGAATGCTATGCTTCATATTTCGCAATTTTTTTGATGGCATACATAAAAAACATGATTCTTTCAAAATACAGGATTCAAATATGCGTTAAATAAAATACCATAATCCTTTGAATAAAATTTGTTGCTTTAATTTTTTTATTAGAACAACAAATTCTTTATTTCGTGACTGAATAACCTTTTTATTGATAACATAATAAAACTCTTAATTTATTTAAACAAATGGCAGCAAAGAATAGTAGTACAAGTTTCTTTTGGGATAGATTCATACCAACAATTTATGCATTGGGTGCGGCAGTTGTAATCTTGGGTGCAATGGGTAAAATCATGCACTACGATGTACTAGCGCCTTTACTTCCCATCGGACTCGCAGTAGAAGCCTTAATCTTCGTTATATATGGTATTCAATCTTTCCTTTTCCCTCCGGTAGAATATCAATGGGAAAGAGCTTATCCTGAACTAGCTGATGATTACACAGGTGAACCTGTAAAAAGAAGTGCCCCGGTTTCAACACAAGGTGCTGGTTTAACTGCTAAAATGGACGATATGTTGGCAAATGCCAGAATAACACCTGATGTATTTGATAACCTTAAAACAGGTATCCAGAACTTAACAGGCCAGGTAGCTAAAATGTCTGATTTGAGCGATGCTACCGTAGCTACAAGCGAATACGCTAAAAATGTAAAAACAGCCGCCGGACAAGTAACAGCTATGAACAGTGCTTATGGAACAGCCGTAACAGCAATGAACAGCATGGCCGATGCTACCAAAGATGCACAAGAATACAGAGCACAATTTGGTAAAATTACACAAAACATGGGTGCCCTTAACGCCGTATATGAGTTAGAATTGCAAGATACCAACAAGCACCTGAAAGCAATGAATGCTTTCTACAGCAACTTGACTACCGCTATGCAAGATATGGCCGAAGCCTCTAAGGAAACACAACAATTTAAGTCTGAAATGACTAAATTGACAAACAACCTTAGCTCGTTGAACAATGTTTACGGCAGTATGTTGACAGCAATGAGAGGTAACTAATCTTTACAGATTTTATCATTTCAGGGTTTGTTAGCAAGCCTTGAGAGATAAAGCAATTCAAATTAAATTTTTACTAACCGTATAATACTACTATATATATGGCAGGCGGAAAAGAGTCACCACGTCAGAAGATGATCAACATGATGTATCTGGTTCTGACGGCAATGTTGGCACTCCAGATAAGTAATGCTATTTTACAGAAATTTCAACTATTGAATAATAGTATAGAAAGATCAAATGCAGCAGCAAACGAAACTAATGAAAGGTCAGTAGGCGCAATCAGAAAGGAAATTGCCGAGAATCCCGGTGGTGCTAAATATGCAGATGTGTTGCGCCAAGCAAATGATGTAAGAAAAATAACTAGTGAACTGGATAATTATATTGCTGGTTTAAAACAAGAAGTTATTAATGCAGGAGGAGGGTTAGACCCAGTAACAGGCGGAGTGAAAAACCCTTCGGAAGAAGAAAAAGTGGCAATTTTGATGGTTGGGGCTAATAAAAATGGTAAAGGCTATGAGTTAAAGAAAAGACTTAATGATTTTGCTACGCAACTAGAGAAATTTGCTGCTCCTAATTCTAAGTTTCCTGAATTAGCTATTGACGCTTCTAAAGATCCGGCACTTTCTAAAACAGATGCATCAACAAGAAACAAAGATTTTGCGGAATTGTATTTTGCTCAGACACCGGTTCCGGCTGCTTTGGCGGTATTAAGCCAGAAACAATCGGAAGTTCGTCGTATAGAAAGTCAAGTATTAGAATACTTAGCAACCCAGGTGGGTATCAAAGAAATTAAGTTTGATGAAATCTTTGCTGTGGTTATTCCTGATGCCCGTGCCGTTGTGGCTGGCCAGAAATACCATGCAGAGGTAGCCATCGGAGCTTATTCAAAATCTATTACTCCACGTATCAGCATCAATGGTAGTGCAGTGCCTGTAAAAGACGGTAAAGGTATCTACGAACTTACAGCACAAGGCGGTGAGTTTGATAAAAACGGACAATTGAAACGCTCTTATACAGCAAGTGTATCTTATCCTGCGCCTGATGGAAGCATGAAAACAGTTACCAGAGAAGAATCTTATACAGTATTACAGCCTTCTGTTCAGTTAGAGTCGGCTTCCTTACCTGCTTTGTATTTCAAATGTGCTAACGAATTGCAAACTTCTTCGCCGGGTCTTGGTGCATTGTATTCTCCTACTTTCGGAGGTTCTGGCGCTGAGTTTATTCCGGGTGGTGGCGGAAAAGTAACCGTTGTACCTAACTCGGCACAGGTAGTGCTAAGCGTTACTAATGGTGGTTATAAACTGAAAGATTTCCCTTTCAAAGTACGTCGTGTACCTAAGCCAACTGTTTATTTCACTAATCAGTCGGGTACAAGATTAAACGAGAAAAAAGGAGAGTCGGCAGCAGGTTTACGTGTAATCAATGCAGTGGCAGCAGCTGATGAAAACTTTAAGACTACTAACCCGAAAGATGCTGCTTACCGTGTAGCTGAGTTTGAAATCAGCCTTGCTCGTGGTAGTAAGCGTGTAAACAGTATGGTAGCAAGTGGTAATGGTGCAAATATCGCCAGCCTTGCACAACAAGCGCAAGCAGGAGACCGTTATGTAATTGAAGTAAAAAGAGTAGAACGTAGAAACTTCAAAGGTGAGATTGAATCGGTTGACGTAGGAAGCGTAATTGCGACAATCAATTTGAATTAAAAATAATTAATAAATCAGCTAATGGGAAAATTACAAGGCTTGGCTTTGGGAATTGCATTGATAACCAGCCAGTTTGCAGTAGCTCAGGAAAAAACAAACAACCAACTGAATCCGCTGTCGGTTCGTCCGATTCATGAGGGGAACGTTGCGTACAAAACAACCCTTTGGAGGAAAATTGATTTAAGAGAAAAAATTAATCAACCTCTTTTTGCCAAAGGTAGCGAGATTACCAAGCATTTAATTGATGCTGTAAAAGCAGGATTGCTTGATGCTTATACCAGCGACTCTTTAACTACTAAATTGACGTTGGAGCAATTCAGCGAACGTTTACAAATGAAAGAAGAAGGTGGTGGGTTATCACAAGAAGAGAAAGATGCAGGTTTTTCTGATGCTCCGGGTGGTGACGATGGTTGGGGTGGCGGCGGTAACGCTGGTGCTGCTAATACAGCAGGTGGCGATAGCACAGGTGCCGGTTTTGGTGGCCCGTCTAACATAACTAGCGGTGCAACAGAATATTTCCCAAGCCAGTTGACTACTATTGAGCTGAAAGAAGATTGGATATTTGACAAACAACGTTCACGCCAGTATTTTGATATTCAATCACTTGGAATCATTATTCCGGCAGCGCAAACTACTTTAGGTTTCGACCGTCCGGTTGCGTACTTCAAATACAAAGATTTAGAACGTTATTTCCGTTCTAACCCGAAATGTATCTGGTACAATGCGGCTAACGTTGCGCAGCATAAAAACCTTGCTGATGCCTTTGAGTTACGCTTGTTTCATGGTAGAATCACGAAAAAATCGAATGCCTCTGATAGAGACCTAGATGATATCTATAAATCAGCTCGTGAAGGTATGCTTCAATCGGAGAGACTAGAGCATGAATTGATGGAATTCGAACATAATTTGTGGGAATATTAAGAGTAATCTTAATAACCCGAAGAGAGGGAGGAGCTTAATTGCTTCTCCCTTTTTTATTGCCCAATATGATTCACATAAAAAAATCAGCATTTCACGGATGTTTTAACACTCTTTAACGTTTTTTAGCTTAAAAAATCTTTACTAAAGTGCAACTTTGTATTAGAGTTTTGCATCTTATGAGTGTAAGAAAAACAAATACAAATCTGGGGAATTTAAAACCAGCCGTTTATCAGGTAATATAACCGCTCATCCAATACTAAGAAAAATAATAGTACTATGTATTGCATAATACTAATCAAAACATATATCTTTGTATTGTCAATGAAGCAGAACAAACGCTCTCCAAAAATTAAAATTATGAAAAAGCTATTATTACTATTCGCAACGATACTTATCAGCCTCAATTCGATGGCTTTGAGTTTCCCTCATAATACTTACGGGCAGAAGCGCACACTTAACCAAGTGGCAAGTAAATCGATAGGGGTTTCAGAAATAAAAACATTGGAAGCATCGTTGACACAAACGCTTGAAGCAGGAGTTGAGGAAATTACAAATCAGGAGTCGTTTTTAGAAATGTTTGCAAACTATGTTATCAGTTTGTTTACAGAGAAATTATTACACGGTAAAAGCATGGCCATCAACTCTTTCGAGAAAGTAAAATGCGAATACCTTGCTATTAAACAAGATTTTGATTGCCAATTAATTGGCTAATAATAAAGATTCTTATTTTCATACGGTTTAGTTAAGGTTTAGACAAAAAGCGTGGCTCATTGAACCACGCTTTTCTTATTATAAACCCGTATGGGAGTAAATATTAGAACTGAAATAAAGGATAATCCTGCATCCAGGTATTAATCTCTTGTCTCACACCCGCAATAGTTGTTGCATTGCTATGATTCATCAATACATCGTCAATCAAGTTCACAATTCTTACCATATCAGCTTCAACTAATCCACGAGATGTCATGGCGGCTGTTCCTACACGCATTCCTGAGGTTGTCATGGCCGTTTTATCATCAAATGGTACCATGTTCTTGTTTACAGTAATATCGGCCTGAATCAAGGCGTTTTCAGCGATTTTACCAGTTAATCCTTTCGGACGTAAATCAATCAACATCAAGTGGTTGTCTGTACCGCCTGAAATCACCTGATAACCACGGCTGATAAATTCTGCCGCCATTACTTTAGCGTTTTTCTGAACTTGTACAGCGTAGTTATAGAAATTATCTGTAAGTGCTTCGCCAAAAGCAATAGCTTTAGCTGCAATGATATGCTCTAATGGCCCACCTTGTGTACCCGGAAATACGCCTGAATCAAGCAATGAAGACATCATTCTAACTTCACCTTTTTGCGTAGTGATTCCAAAAGGATTCGGGAAATCTTTACGCATCATGATTACACCACCACGTGTACCACGAAGGGTTTTATGCGTAGTAGTAGTAACAATATGACAATGGTCGAATGGGTCGTTTAATAAACCTTTAGCGATTAAACCAGCAGGGTGCGAAATATCAGCTAAAAGAATAGCGCCTACTGAGTCGGCGATCTGACGAAGACGTACGTAGTCCCAGTCACGAGAGTAAGCCGATGCACCACAAATAATCAATTTTGGTTTTTCTTTGTGTGCTGTTTCTTCAACTTTGTTCCAGTCAATCAAGCCTGTTTCCTGCTCAACACCATAAAAGAATGGCTGGAAGTATTTGCCAGAGATATTTACAGGTGAACCATGCGAAAGGTGACCACCGTGAGATAGATTAAAACCTAAGATTTTATCGCCTGGTTGTAAACATGCTAAGAAAACAGCCATATTGGCTTGTGCTCCTGAATGTGGTTGTACGTTAGCCCAAGTAAGGTTAAATAAAGCTTTTAGGCGATCGATAGCTATTTGCTCTATCTGGTCAACTACCTCACAGCCACCATAATAGCGTTTGCCCGGAAGCCCCTCGGCATATTTGTTGGTAAGTACACTACCCGCAGCTTCCATTACTTGTGGTGAAACAAAGTTTTCAGAAGCTATCAACTCAATACCATGTAACTGGCGATTGTTTTCTTTCGTGATTAAATCGAAGATTTCGGTATCACGAGAGAGCGATGTTTGGACAGACATATTGATTATTTGATGTACGATTTAAGAAGTACGATTGGTAAAAGATGAGTACAAATTTAATGGAATGTTGGAATAACAAGAATCATGTACCAAATAATCTTTTGTCAAAATCGTAATAAACAGGTATTTTCTTAAAATAATACTATTTTATCTGAGAACAACCGCACCTTTAATCATTTTGTCAATCAATTCGCAACTAGGTATATAGGCAAGTTCGGCCTGATAGCTACCGCCGTTGATTATAAAATGAGTAGGGCGTGCTTTGAAAAAAGCTTTGCGGTAAGCATCTTCTAGTTTTTCTAAACCCAGGTTTTGCCTGTATTCGTTTATTTCTATATCACTTAGGGTAGAGGATCTTTCTTTTTTCCAATAGAACTTTTCTTGCTTTGCCTGCCAGTCTTTATCAGGGCAATTTACGTTATCTTCCAGGCGTACCTGAACAATCAAAACACGACCCATCGTAGAGGGTTCTTCGGTAGAGTATTCGAGCAATGATTTAAGGATAGACGGATTGGTCTTTCCTTCTCTTATTGCCTTTTTTATAATAGGTAAAACATCAAAATTATCTACTTTTCGTTGGAAAGAACTATAGGTAAGAATTTCATCTATAAGTGTGCTCTTGAATAAATAATTGGGACTGCTACTGGTTTGATAAGGCCCGTATGTATTTTCTTTAGTAATTTGATTCAATCCTAAGGTGTTTTCATCAAGAAAACCATTGATTTCTAACACTTTCTGAAAGCCGAGCAGCGCTTCTCTTGCAACAACAGACGCAGTCATATTTATTTGTTTCAAGCTATCTACCTGTTTTTTTAAAAGCTCTGGCATTTTATTAACAAAAGCCAGGCTGTCAAAAACTATCTGATAGTTTACTTTTCCTTGTTCTTTCATATAATCTCTTAACTCTGGTGTAAGCCATCCAGTAGATGGTAATACGATTGAGCGACGCATATTTAATAGCGAATCACGCAGTTTAGTATCTGTATGAGGCTTAATTTGTAATGCTTGCTTTTCAAAATTAGCCCATAGTTTAGAGGTGTCAGCCACAGCCTTGAAAAAAGGGTCTTTCTTGAAATTGCTAACCTGATAGCCCTTAGCTACTATTTTCTCCAGGAAATCAAAAGCTACGGGCATTTTACCTACTAATGTGGCACAGATAGCGGCATTATAATAATCTTTAGCAAAGGGTTTTTCTACGTTTGCAAAGGCTTCGTTGTAAAACGATAGTGCTTCGTGATAGTTGGTGTCTACAATAGCCAGTTCAGCCTCGTTGATAATAGGGTGGTAGATTCGGGTAAAATCTAGCTGAGCATAACTAATAGAGCTATAAAATAGCAGTAGCAGTAATAGTTTTTTCATAGTTTAAGGGTAGATGGACGCAGTAAATGCTTAAAGCAGGTATAAAATTAAAAAACCAACTCATATTTGAGTTGGTTTCGGTTGTCGTTAACAAATGCTTAACAAGTACTAAGAAAGATACTTTAAATGTATAGCATAGAGGCTGCTAAAGAATGCTGCGTTTAAAAGCGATGCTATTCCGATAGACCAACCAATGGTACCGCCAAGAATAATAATAGGAGCCAGCACGCCAACGGCGTTTCCGGCAATGTATACATAAAATCCTTTTTTACGCAATCCCCACATCCAAATACCCCCCAGAATCAATAGTGCGCTTGAAATAAAGCTTGCTACGCCGGCTGCTATCAGGTTGTTTTCTTCAAAAAGCTTACTTGTCTCTTTCTGGCCTTCTTCCATCTTTTCAAGGTCTTTTTCTGACATGTACTTCGACATCATCTCCATCATCATTTCGTTGGCTTGCTCTTGCGTTACCATTACTTTTTCTGGGGTAAATATCCTCGGAATTGCATCATAAAACTTATAAGCATTCCACAAAAAAGTGAGCATACACAAGATAGTCAGAAACGTAGGCCGAAGAGGCACCGTATTTTCTTCAAATGGGTTTTGCATAAAATGTATTAATAATTATCTACTTAGATAGCAGTTAGTTCAAAACTATATTCTTCCATAATAAGGTTGGCCAATAGTTTTTTGCAGGCATCTTCCACAATGCTTTCTGCAGTTGCTTTATCGGCAGCCTCTATTTCCATATTAATGTGTTTGCCAATACGGCAGTCGCTAAAGCCTTGAATATCAAGGTTTTTTAATCCCAATAATACTGCTTTTCCTTGAGGGTCAAGGATTTCTTTGATAGGCATTACGTCAATCGAAGCGAGGAATTTCATAAGTATCAACCCCCATTCCCGATATGGGGGATTTTGTTTAAAAATTTACTCCCCTTTGGGAACAGGGGCTGATTTATTATTAATAAGAGATAAAGCTATATATAAGAATATAACCAGCGGAATGCCTAAGAATTGCAAAACCACAAGCAAAATTACAGAAAGAATTATAAATATGTACTTGATTTTATTATCAACCCACGAAAAATTTTTAAACTTCAACGCAAATAGCGGAATTTCGGACACTAAGAGGTAGCTCATCAATAGCGAATAGCCTATCAGAAACACATTATTGTGAACAATGAAAGCATAATTGGGATTGAATTCGAGTATTAAAGGAAATGCCGCTACCACAAAAGCATTGGCAGGTGTAGGCACGCCTATGAATGAGTCTGACTGGCGGGTATCTACATTAAACTTGGCCAAACGCAAGGCAGAAAACAATGCCAGAATAAAAGCTACATAAGATAATGGGTGAAAAGATATTTGAGACACAAGCGATGAGGATACAAAATTAGACAGAAAAGAGTCTTTGTGCATAGTATCGCTGATGAGCCTGGCTACAATAAATGCTGGCAATACGCCAAAAGTAGCCATATCGGCTAGTGAGTCAAGCTCTTTGCCAATGGCAGAGTGTTGCTTAAGCAGACGAGCCACAAAGCCATCAAGGAAATCGAGAATACCTGCAACAAATATAAGATAGGCGGCATAGGTAAGCTCGCCCTGAAAAACAAAAACAATCCCGAAGCACCCACAAAGCAAATTGCCGAGGGTCATGAGATTAGGAACAGTAAAAAGTTTCATGTGTTGGTGTCTAGGTAGTTTATACTAAACCGCTGAAAATTACGATATTCATTTGTTTATTCCATGCTATTTAAGAATAATCTGAATTAAGTAGCCGGATGTAAATAAAAAAGCCTCGTTCATACAAACGAGGCCGTGGTTTATTCTATGACTCCATTAATGTTGTTATCTATAACTCCACTAATTCCCTTGTTGTTGCCAATTTTTTTTTTCTACGTTCTTCGCGTCTTAATAAGATTCTTTGTTTGAAACGCATCCAGCGTTCATACAAAGGCATCTCTTTCAGAAAATCCCAGTTATCATCTTCTTTTCCGGCTTCTTCTTTCTTCTTGGCTTCTACAGGGTCAAAAAGCATACCTGTACATAAGCAATGCTTACGGTTGGTACGTGTAAGAATATCATAATTTACACAGCTCGAACACCCTTTCCAGAATGAATCGTCGGCTGGTAACTCACTAAAAGTTGTTGGCTCATAACCCAAATCAGAGTTGATTTTCATTACGGCCAGGCTCGTTGTTAAACCGATGATTTTGGCATCGGGGTATTTTTTACGAGAAAGCTCAAATGCTTTTTGTTTAATACGTGTAGCAATACCACTCTTACGGAAGTCAGGATTTACAATCAGACCTGAGTTTGCTACAAACTTACCGTGTTCCCAGGTTTCAACATAGCAAAAGCCAACCCACTTTCCGGTAGTAGTAAGGGCAATAATAGCCTTACCTTCACGCATTTTTTCACGCAAATAATCAGGAGAACGTTTCGCAATCCCTGTACCACGGGCTTTAGCACTTTCTGCCATCTCCTCACAAATAGTTTCTGCTAAATCGTAGTGGCTTTCGTTAGCTATTTGTACAATGTATTGGTCGTCGGAAGTTATTTCTGTATTATTCATCGTCATTTATTGGGCTTTTCCACAAATGGAGACGCTGTATCCTAAAGATTGTTAAAATGAAATAAAGAGAAAAAATATAAGAGAGGGGGTGTTCTACCACGCAGGCAAAACGGTTACAGTCGAGTCCTTTCGGACCTGAAACATCGAACTGGCGTTATGGGAAGACGAATATTCATTTTTCTTAAAAACAGATGCAAAGATGTTAGGTTTAAAATTTATATCCAAGATATAAGCCCAATATTTTTACTTGCCCCTGAATAACGACACAGTTTGCGATTTAGTTCGTGCATTGCAAAAAATCTGATAACTTTGAAAAAAAATTAATTTACGTTGAATACCAGATTAGCTACTTTCTTGTCGGGGGCGTTTCATCCGCTGATAATGCCGACTATATTATTTATGGTTCTCTTTTTTCTGGCGCCTGTTTCGCTCGGCATTGAAGGAATAGACATGACCTTTAAATGGATAGTCATTGGCTTTGTATTCATCTATACTTTTGCTATACCCGCTTATCTTGTATATCTGCTTAAGCGTTGGGGCTATATCAGCAGCCTTAAGCTCGAAAAACTGCACGAACGCCGCATACCTTATTTGCTTACTGCTATTATTTATGCTGTGCTAGGCTACTTTATGTACACCAAAAATTCGGCTCTTTTTGCTTGCGCCTATATCTTATGGAGCATCAGCCTTGTGATATTATTTGTTGCGCTGATTAGTTTTTGGTGGCAGATAAGTGCTCATGCCGCAGGTGTTGGCGGGGTAGTAGGTGCTATGGCAGGGGTTATGGTAAAATTTGGCGAAACTACCCTTTTCATGCCGCTTTTGTTCTCAATGATTCTGGCCGGATACGTAATAGGTGCCCGCTTACAACTCAATGCGCATACACCAAAACAAGTCTGGGCAGGGCTGTTGTTAGGTGTTTTAATAAGTTTAGGAGCGGTGTCTTATTTTTTTTAATCGTTTAATCTTCTCATTATCAGTGTATTACCAGGGATTTTTAAAAATCTTTGGTAATTCGTGCAACATTCTGTTTTTAAAGGCGTCTTTTGTTTGAAACCATAAAACAGCATACCCCTCTGGCAAATACAGTATTCATTAACAAGCATGCCGACTTGGTCGAGCAGTGTAAGCGTGGCGAGAGTAAAGCGCAATACGAATTGTATAAGCATTACTCAAAGGCGATGTTCAATGTCTGTATGCGCATAGTAAACCACGTGGGTGAGGCCGAAGATGTGTTGCAGGATTCGTTTATTGATGCCTTTGCTAAAATAGGTGATTTTCGTCAGCAGGCCACTTTTGGGGTGTGGCTTAAGCAAATTGTGGTTAATAAGGCTATTAATCATCTGAGGTCTCGTAAAGTAGAATTAGTGAATATTGATGATTATAATTTTGGTGGAGAAGAATATGATATAGCCGATTATGCCGAAACAGATACGTATAACGAAGAAAATACAAAGCTGGAAGTAGAACGCATACGCAGGGCAATGGAACAATTGCCTGAGGGCTTTAGGGTTGTGTTATCATTATATTTATTTGAAGGATACGACCACGAAGAGATTGGGAATATATTAGGTATAAACGAGACAACCTCTCGTACACAATATATGCGAGCCAAAAAAAGGCTTTTAGAAATAGTGAGCAGACAAATGTTTTAACTAAACTGACAATTTACAATTAAAAAAATCCCGATTAAGGGTGAGTGATATGAAAGACCGTTTAGAAAGATTCGTGAGAGACAACCAAGACGACTTTGATAGCTACGAGCCATCGAAAGCCCTGTGGAAGAAGATAGAAACTGAGGTTGCTAAACAACAACCCGCAGGCAAACGCCTGAACGGAAAAGTAGTGAAATTTGGAGGTGCCAAATGGGGAATAAGTATTGCCGCAGGTATTGCTATATTATTAACAGTGGGCTACGGTATTATAACCTACCGTACAATACCTAACGATTTAGCGAGTTTTAACCCTGGGCCTGTGCCATCTGCCTACAAAAGCACTTATGGTAAAGAAATAGTAGAATTTGCCTCTTTGGTAGAGCAAAAGAGAGAGGAGTTAAAGTCTTTAGAAAAAGAAGACCCTCAACTCTACCACCAGTTTGATGCCGAATTGCAGGCATTAGACAAAAGTTACCAGAACCTGAAAAATGAATTGCCGCAAAATCCGAATCCGGAAGATTTGCTGAAGGCTATGGTACAAAACTTAACTATGCAGATCGATCTGTTAAACCAACAGTTACAAATAATTCAAAAAATTAAAGAAGTTAAAAATGGAAAGATTAAAACGATGGTGTAGTGCCTCCACCGAAAAACGAGGTGTGTTGTGGGTATTGTTCTTTCTTAGTGCTGTGCAAGTTTTTGCCATGCCTGATGATAAAGAATGGATTGAGAAGAAAAAGAACGTGAACTTATCTTACTCGGTTTCTTCGGCTGATAGAGTTGCTTTGCATAACCAGTTCGGCGATGTGAAAGTGAGTTTCTGGGATAAAAAAGAGGTGCGTGTAGAGGTACTTATTGTAGCCAATGCGTCGTCAGAAGACCGTGCCGCTGAGTTTTTAAATTCGGTTGATGTGGTAGGCCGAAAAGACGATGGACAAGTAAGTATTAAAACAATAATTGAGCGCCAAAACAACAGAAACTGGAGTAATAAAGGAGATAAACACTCTTTAAAGATTGATTATATGGTGTATATGCCTAAATCGAATGCGCTTCAATTGAAAAACTCTTTTGGTAATGTGTATTTGCCTACGTTTACAATGCCTCTGAAGGTTGACCAAAGTTACGGAAAACTTATAGCTGAGGATATTCTAAACTCTGAATCAGAGATTAACCTAGCTTTTTGCCAGAACTCTTATATTAAATCGATGTCGGGAGGGAAACTAAAAGCATCGTATTCGGGTATTAAGATGGAAAAGGCTGATGACTTTGATTTCAATAATAGCTTTGGTGATATTGATATTAAAGAGGTGGGGCGTATTGATGCTAAAATCAGTTATTCGAGCGGTAAAATTGGCTTGCTGAAAGAATCGGGTAATCTGAAACTCGATTTCTCAGGTGATTTCAAACTGGGCGGGCTTGGTAAGAATGTAAAAGAACTTGATATTAAAGCTAATTACTCGCCTGTTGCACTGGTATTAGACGATAACGTAAGCTACGACTTTGATGTAAAAGCGCACTATGGTGACTTTGAATATCCGAAAGACAGAGGTGTATCTTTTACCAGAAATACCGAAACCGAGAAGAAAGAAAGCTATAGCTTTAATCCTACCAAATACTATAGTGGTAAGGTTGGTAAGGGCTCTAATACTTGTAGAATTACAGTAAACGGTAATTTTAGTAGTGTTAAATTGAAATAAATTAAGTGTTTTGAATGCAGACAGGATAAGCTCTAAGAGTTTATCCTGTTTTTTGTTTATGAAGTACTTGTATGCATTGTTTCTGAAATAAAGGCATCTGAAAAATAAATCTGAGAAGCCAGCTTAACAATTAGCATGGGTTTTGTGTTTTATACATGCCTAAAGCTACCATATATGAAAATTACTGATTCGATAGAATCAGTAAACACTTTACAACAAATACTACAATGGAAAAGGTAGCATCAATCAAAGAATCGGTAAAGAGCAACAACGGTAAGCGCACTGTGATAGAATCTGTATTTGAAGCAGGCGCAAGTATTCCTCCGCACTATCATCGAAAATTTAATAAAACTTTTGAGGTGTTAGAAGGAGAAATCAGCATATGGTATGGCAGCGACGAAATAGTATTAAAAGCAGGAGAGTCGGCTACGGTTAAAAAAGACATTGTACACAATTATCAGGTAGGAAATACAAAAGTAGTGTTAAAAACAACCTTAGAGCCTGGGAGCCTTTGTTTTGAAAACGCCATAAAGGTAATGCAGGGTATCAATAAAGACGGAGAAGATGGAGAATTGAACACCATTGAAAATAACAATATGGTTTACAAGGCCATTATCTCTAAACTAACAGATGCGAACTTTATGGGTGAAGCAGGTGCTACGCTTGATACTTTTTTGCAAAGCGAAGAGGGCAAGCAGGTAATGTATGTACAAAATACGTTGTTGGAGAAGTATTGTGAGATTTAGGTATTGAGTACGAATAATAAACATTGGTAAAACAGGATAAATTTTATCCTGTTTTTTTATTTTTGTATAAACCTCCTCAGAAGAAATGAGTCAGATAAAAGACAGTGTATTTATAGTAACAGGTGCGGCGTCGGGCATTGGCCGAGAATTAGCTATACAAGCCGCAGCAGCCGGAGCAAAAGTAATAGCAACAGATATAAACGAAGCAGGGCTGAATGAAACCGTGAATATGGCTGTGGGGCGTATCGAGAAACATATACTTGATGTTTCAGATGCTGAACAAATCAAGAACTTTGCTAGCGAAACTATCAAGCGGCATTTTCATGAGCGCTTTATATTGGTGAATAATGCAGGAGTAGCTCTGTTCTCAGGGAGTTTCCTGGAAACTTCGTTGACAGACTTTGAGTGGCTGCTGAACATTAATCTGTGGGGTGTAGTAAGAATGACCAAAGCTTTTGTAAGGCATTTTGTAAAACAAAACCAAGGGCATATCGTAAATGTATCAAGCATTTTTGGCATTACAGGTATGCCCGAAAATTCGGCGTATTCTACAGCTAAATTTGCCGTGAAAGGCTTTTCTGATGTATTGAAGTTTGAATTACTACGCACTAACGTGAAGATTTCGACCGTTCACCCCGGAGGTATCAAAACAAATATTGCTCGAGACTCACGTAAGGGGCAAACTAAAAACAACGAAGAAGGAAAAAAAGCCGTGGCTAATTTTGAAAGGGCTGTTTTGAAAATGTCAGCCAAGAAAGCGGCCGCTATTATACTTGACGGCATTACGAAAGATAAGCCCCGTATATTGGTTGGTAATGATGCCAGAACCATGGATATGATTGCCAGGGTTTTTCCGAACAATTATCACAAGGTTCTGGCAAAAATGTTTAAATTGTAATTAACGATTCGCCACCAGATTATTTGGTTTATCCAGCGATTTTTTGAGTACATACTGGGCTACGACAGGAAAATGGTCTGAAAACGTGATTCCTTTCATGGTTTGGCAAGATTGCACTTTCCAGTCGGAGCTAAAAAACTGTTGGTCAATCCGCACCCAATAAGGGCGACGGTTCAATGTAAATCCAAGGCCTTTTCCGGCTTCTTCAAAAGCATTATTAAAACTTAAACTTAGTTTTCCATAAACGTATCCGAACGGTATTTCGTTGAAATCACCACAGATGATAACCGGATACTTACTACCCGAAACATAAGACTCAATCTCTTTGATTTGCCCGTCTCTGGCCTCAAAGCCTTCTTTTAAACGGCGGAAAGTATCAAAAATCTCCCAGGCAAATTCTTTAATATTACCTTCTTTCAACGCATCGGTTGCTTGATTAATCCGAACACCCATCGACCATAAGTGCGCATTTACTACACGCACAGTGTCTTGTTTATAAACTATATCGGCACAGATAAAACCATTTATATTTGGCTGCCCTTTACGGTCCCAGATTTTGCTGTATTCGTTTATGATAGGATACTGCGAAAACAAAGCCAAACCAATGTGTCTGTTGTTATCAAATTCGGTAAGTTTTACCAATTGGTCATTATACAGTGCTTCAATGTTTTCGTTAGGCATATATTCCTGAAAACAAGCTATATCAGCTTTTAACGAAGACCAGTTTACAGGCGTATTCCCTTCGCCAAAACTTTCGCTGTTAAAACTCAATACTTTTAATGAGTTAGCCGTGCCTGCTTCTGGCGTTCCGTTTCCTATGCCTACAAAACGTTTAATGATTGGGAATGTCATCAATACCCATATCAAACCTGCCGATGCCATCAGTTTTTGCCCTTTATAGAGCAAATAGCAACTTGCTATTAAGCCGGCCAATACGGCCACCGGAAGGCTCATCATGATAAATCCTGTTAACCAGTGGTCGAAAATAGGATAATAGCAAAAAGCCATTGTGATAAACAAGTAGAACACAGCTATATATGAGCGTGGGAATTTTTTAAAGGCTCTAACAGTGATCTTCAATCCCTCTATTGCTATTTCTCCGAAGGTCTGGATAATAGCATATATAAATATTTTAAAACCATTCAATACAACCATATCATTAATAATTTATGGGTTTTCACTAAATCTGGCAAGGAAATATTGCTGCTTGCTTACTTCACTTCAAATCCACCTTTGCCGATTTTGAATCCTTCACAGTAAAGTTCAATCTCATATTTACCTGAACTATATGGCGTTTCTTGTGCATAAATAATATCTACTTTCTGGTCGTTGTTTTCAAACAAAACGCCTTGTCTTATGCTGTAGCCTATTTCGTTTCCTTCGTATTCTAGCACACCGGCATTTGCATTATCTATCAGGCCTCCGTTTGCATCAAGAATTCTTACATAAATATCTTTTCTGTTTTTAACAGCAATAGCATTTGAAGGCATAATAAACGATATTCTTAGTTTATGTATCCGTGAGGCTTTAAAAGAGTTGCCTTCACGAGCTTTGCCGTTTGACGAGAGCGCAGCTACCTGCACATTAATAGCTTTCATTGACGAAGCTAATGTTACTTGGCGCTGCAGGTTATAATTTTCGGCCGAGTACTCAGCTACTGTTTGAGACAACGATTCTTTATCGTTTTTCAGTGTAGTATTTTCTTGAACTACTACTTCTTTTTCCATCTCTAATATATCAGTACGTGCTTTTAGCTGTGTATTTTCTTCTTTAAGCGTATTAAACTCCTTTTCTTTTACAGTCAGAAAGTTTTCATAGTCTTTTATTTTGGTACTATATTTCTGGATAGAAAAGTTTAAATCAGATTTAAGCAGTTTTTTATCATTTTCCAATTGCGCTTTTATGCGTTTCAGTTCTACGATATTACCGCCTAATTTCTTAATACTTGCTATTTTTTCATCAAGAATCTTCGATATAGAGTCTAGTTTTACTTGTGTAGACGAAAGTTGTTCTACTTTTTCGGTCAACGATTTCTGTAATTCAAAAGTATCGTTGCGAGCACCCATAAAAAGGTAGCCCAGCAAAGCTAGGATGCCTATTAGCACTCCAAATGAAACTTTGAAAATGCCTTGGTTACTGTTTGACTTTGTATTAGTAATTTCCATACTGCAAACTAATTATACCCAACTTAAACAGCCGTTAAATTGACTTTAAATTTACCTTAAAATGTAAATTAAAGAGGTTTAATAAAACCTGTAAAAAAATGTACCAGCTGTTTTTCTTATACGGAATATTGTTTTTGAGAAATTAAAACAACGTTATCGGGTAAATACAAGGGTAAAAGTTGTACCTGTGGTATCAGACTTTACGTTTATTTCGCCTTGATGCAGGCGAGTTATTTGAGCTACAATAGCCAGCCCAACGCCATGCCCCTGAACAGCTTGTGCCGATGCATTGCTTCTGTAGAAAGGTTGAAAGATATAAGGAATATCGCTTTTAGGAATAATCGGACCTTTGTTAAAAAAAGAAATTATTATTTCTGATTCATTGCACGCAAAGTTTACAATGGCGGTATTATCTGTAGAAAACTTACAAGCATTATCCATCAAATTCATAAAAACCACTTTTATGGCTGCTTCATTGCCTTGTATAATTAAGGCTTCTTCGTCGTCTGGGAAATCGCCGAAATTTAATTGTATGTGGCAGGTTTCGTGCCATTTTTGTAACTGGCTTTTGGCTTCCCAAAGCAGCTCGTCTAAACGAATTGGTGTATATTTAATACCTTCGGCATTGGCTACCACATTGGCCAGATTCAGTAAAGTATTCGTGAGTTGCGTAAGTGTTCGGGTGTCTTCCTGTAGTGCTTTAAGGCTTTTTTCGTAGGCCTCCGGCGAGCGTTTCTGCAAGAGTGTTATCTCAATTTGTGAGTAGATTTTGGTTAATGGGTTTTTTAACTCGTGCGAAACGTTGGCAATAAACATTTTCTGAGTTATAAGGGCTTCTTCAATCCGGTCGAGCAACTGGTTAAAGGTGGCTACAAGTTCGCCAATCTCGTCGTCGGGGGTAGGGTACTCAACACGCTTTTTCACATTGCGAGGAAAAATCTGATTTACCTGCCTTATAATACCCGATACCGGAGCTAAGGCTCTATTGGCAAAAATCCAACCTGATATGCCTAGTAATAAAATGCCTGCGCCTACCATTACAATCAAGATTTTCTTTAAATCCTGCAAGGCATCTTTACCATTCTGGTCGATAGCACTTACAATTACCCAGTTACCTTTGCCTTCGTTGGTAAGATGAATCCCCAGAACCTGATAGCCATTATAGCTTGTGTAGATAGTGAGTTTATTTTTAATAATTAACGGTAAAAGCTGTTGATGAAAACTGGTATCAGACGGGTGAGTGAAGAAGATAAATTGCTCTAGTGATTCGTTATAAACCGAAATACTTTCGTTGGTGAGCAACTCACGGTCTGATACATTTACTAATTTTAAAACAGTAGTATCGGCGGCCTGAATATCAAATAGAAGTGTGGTTGTGGTAATGGCACGGTCTTGCAGGCGTTTGTAGAAACGCTTTTCGAGATATAGTTTACTGAAAAAATAAACCCCGAATGAAAAGAACAAAAGAATGGCAGTTACTAACACTATAAACTGATAGGTTAGCCTGGAGCGAATAGTTACCATCAGGAAATTACTTTAAGCACATAACCCATACCAATTTGCGTATGTAGTAATTTAGGCTCAAAATCTTTATCTATTTTTTTTCGTAAAAAATTCACGTACACTTCTATTACATTGGTGCCAGTATCAAAAGTTACATCCCATATTTTTTCGGCCAATTCGGCTTTTGATATGACCCTTCCCTGATTGCGGATAAAATACTCGAGCAAGCTGAACTCTTTGGCCGTCAGTATAATTTCCTGGCCGCCACGAGTTACGGTTTTGGTGTCTAAATCCATCTCCAAGTCGGCTACTTTCAATGCATTGGCTGTATGAATAATGCCGATATTTCGGCGGGTAAGTGCCCTTACTCTTGCCATGAGCTCTTTAAACTCGAATGGTTTTGTGAGATAATCGTCGGCGCCTGCATCTAAGCCCTCAATTTTGTCGTCGGTAGTTCCTAAGGCAGTTAATAATAAAATAGGAGAGGAGACGCCTACTTCCCGCAGTTTACGGCAAAGCTCAAGGCCATTCATGCCGGGTAATATAATATCAGAGATAATCAGGGCGTAGGCCTGGCGTGTAGCTAACTGAAAACCCATTGCCCCATCATAGGCTATGTCAACTTCCCATTGCTGTTCTTCAAGACCTTGTCTGATTAGTTGAATAGTTCTGACTTCGTCTTCAATTACCAAGATTTTCATAGTTAGGTGGCTTTGGATTTTACCAAAATTATGAAATTAAATGCAAAACGCAGTTAAGTTGATAGAAACATAGCTGCGTTTTATAAAAAATTTAATAAAAAAAACAGAAAAATTAGCATTAACGCTTCATTTTGTAGACTTCGGTAGCCGCCAGAAGAAAACAACCTAGCCCGAAATCTTCAAAGTCAGGTACTTTATCATACGTAACTGGTTGACCATCTTTGGGTTCTTTTCCGGTGCCTTGTACAAAGCCCAGAAAACCATTCGGATGAATACAGTTGTTCATGATTGCATGAATAGCTTTTGCCAAAGGTGCATAGAATTTTTTCTTGTCTAATACGCCTTTATTGATACCCCACGCCATGCCATATACAAACAACGATGTTCCTGTGAGTTCTTTGCCGCCGAAGTCGGTTGCATCAGTAAGGCTTGCATTCCAGAATCCGTCGGCTCTTTGCAATGGCACAAGGGCATTCATCATTTCAAGAAATGTTTTTTCGTATTCCTCACGGTGCGGCGCATCTTTTGGTAAAATATCAAGTACTCGTACCAACGCCGCAACTACCCAACCATTGCCACGAGACCAATAGCAATTTTTACCGGCGGGTGTTACATAGGGTGGATCAAAGTCTTTATCACGCCACCATAAGCCCTCGGCAGGGTTATATAAACCTTTATCGCCGTGTTTGGTTTTGGTGTACATATACATTTCGTACATTTTCTCGAAGTAGCGATTATCCTCATAAATAACGCCTAGTTGCGCAAATACGGGCATAGCCATCTGAATAGCATCAACCCACGACCAATCGTCTACTTTAGGGCTATTCAACAAGCTATCCATCGATGCCTTGATGTCGTGGATACGCTCAGGCTTAGGGTCAATCAGGTATAGGTCTATATAGGTTTGTCCGCAACACTGGTCGTCGGCATTACGGGTTTTGATGCCGTTTCTCAAGCCCCATTTGTGAGCTTCGCCCCAGTCTACTGCATAATCAATGTAGCGCTTTTGCTGATCAATTTTATAGAGTGCCATGAGCCCTTCGTAATATACGCCCCTCGTCCAGATATTGCTTGGGCGGGTGCGGTCGGGTCTTACAATGGGTTTAGCTACGTCGGGCCATTTAAGCATAAAATAATCATTTGCCAGATTCATAGCTTTCAGAAGGTCTTGATTTTTAGGAAGACTTTGTGCAAAAACTGTACTAAAAGATAATAGAATGAATGTTGTTAAGATAGAGGTGTGTTTTTTCATACGTACTTTATTAATCATGGGTGCTATCTCAAAGACGTTGCCAAAGCAAAAATGGCTGCCTAGGCGTGCAAATATATAGCCTAAAGTATTAAAAACTCTCCTGTGGTGTTGTGGCAGTAGATAATTTAATGATTCTGAGCTCCCGAAAATCAGCAAGCAGAGCCTAAACTTTAAGAGTGATAACCGGCCTGAGAAATGTTTCTGAAACCTACAAGGGATATTATTTGTTAAAAAGAAAAAAGATAGAACAATGACAGGAACATTTGAAGAATTAATAGACTCGGAGACACCAATCTTGATTGATTTTTTTGCAGAATGGTGTGGGCCATGCAAAACCTTATCACCTACATTACAGCAATTAGCGCAGGAAGTAGGAGATGATTTAAAAATTGTAAAAATTGATGTGGACAGAAATCCTAAGTTGGCCACTAAATACAAAATTTCAGGCGTACCAACCTTGATGCTGTTTAAGAAAAGTGAGTTGAAGTGGAGACAATCGGGAGTATTATCACTACCACAACTGAAAAGTGTTGTTCAGAAGTTTTCCTGACAAGAAAAACAAAGATTAGCGTCTTAAAGAGATATTCTTTAAGCCAGAAATGCTTTTATAGGATTTTGGAAAGAGTATGCTATTCAAGATATTACCTCTTTTTCGATAATATCAGAGTTAGCTTGCTCAAAAACACGCTTAATGCCATCAAACGCCCCGCTTACAATGGCCAACGGTAATAACAAGGGCATAAAAATTACCCATTGCAAAAACATGGATGAATTAAATTTTTTCATGAGAGGTTAGAGGCAAAAATGCACTTTAGGCTAATTAAAACTTACAATTTTTAAGGGCTAACTCTGTATACTTTATCAGTATATTTTAAAGAAGCCTATGTAAAGTTAAAAAAAATATTTTCTAAGTACAAAATGTTTTGGCATTAAAATAATTCAATAATAGAAAAAAGCTATTTCGTTGCAAACAAAATAGCTTTTTTTTATTTAACGGTTAATTATTTTAGTCCATCTGCCCAATTGAACCTATCGCCCGGTGAAAGCTTCCAGGGAGCCATGTTATTTTCCATATTTGAGAACATTGCATTCCATGAACCAGGGGCCGACGACTCTTCCATGACCTTATAACGGCGTAGTTCTATGATAATATCGAGCGGAGAAATATTAACGGGGCATTCCTGCACACAAGCGTTGCAGGTGGTACATGCCAGAATCTCTTCTTCCAGAATATAATCGCCTAATAGTGTTTTGCCATCGTCATAATCTTCGCCGTTTTTCAGCCAGCCTTTCTGAATATCTTCAAGGCGGTCACGGGTATCCATCATAATTTTACGCGGCGAAAGTTTCTTACCAGTAATATTGGCCGGACAAGCCGATGTACAACGCCCGCACTCGGTACAACTATAGGCATCCATCAGGTTTTTCCAACTTAAATCTCTTACATCTTTTGCGCCAAACCGTCCTACTTCGGCAGGTGTAGCATCTGGCTCTTCGAGACCAAGCATAATTTTTACCTCTTTGGTTACAGCAGGCATATTAGCCATCTGGCCTTTAGGCTTGAGGTTTGAAAAGTAGGTGTTCGGAAACGCCAGAAAAATATGCAAGTGTTTTGAGTAAGTAACATATAAAGCAAAACCCATAATACCCAGAATATGAAACCACCAGGCAGAGCGTTCGTAAACAACCAATGCAGTATCGCTCCAAGAATTGAAAATAGGTTGTAGCCACTGACTTATGGCAAAATTACCTGTTAGGGCTTCGGCATAATGCCCAATACCTCTTGCTTGCAAGAGTGTATCAACGGCGTTCATGCTTAAGAAAGCCCACATTAATAGTATTTCGATAGTTAAGATAATATTGGCATCGTTGCGAGGCCATGTTTTCATTTCTCGATGGCGGCTTTCTTGAAAACGCTGTACTTTAAGTACATTACGACGAAGCAAAAACACCACGCAGACTGATAATACGCCGATAGCCAGTATTTCGAAGAAATTAATCAGGAAATTATAAAAGCTGCCCAAAAAAGGAGCAAATAAGCGATGCGTACCAAATATACCATCTAATACAATTTCGAGTACCTCGATATTGATAATCAGGAAACCAGCATAAATGATAAAATGCATAAGGCCTATCAGCGGTCGGTTAAACATCTTTTTTTGTCCGAAAGCAACAAGAAGCATGGTTTTAAAGCGTTCGGCAGGTCTGTCGGTGCGATTTTCGGCACGGCCTAGCTGAATTGTTTTTTTTATGAGCAGTACTCTGCGGGTGATAAAGTAGCCCGCCACTCCTAAAGCTAAGATGAATAAGATTTGTGATAGGATTTGCATAATATTCAGTTTTGTTGAATACTGATAAGTCTTTTATAATCTGTCATATTAGTATGCAAGCATACCATTACAAATATAATCAAATTTTGTATAATGCAAGAGTAAAGAAAAATTTTAAGATTTTTTTTGTTAGAAATTTGTAATTGATTTTTTTTTGTCTACTTTTGCAGTCCCAAACAACGGGAAATGGTGGTAATAAGGTAATGTAGCTCAGTTGGTAGAGCAAAGGACTGAAAATCCTTGTGTCGGCGGTTCGATCCCGTCCATTACCACCAGATAATCAAGGCTTTATGAAGAAATTCGTAAAGCCTTTTTTTCATTAATAAAATACACAATTCCGTTACAAACTTGCAGTTTATCGCTTTCTATGTATGATTTTCTATTTCTTCAGAAAGCATAGATGAATACGGCAGCAAGGTAAGGTAAAAACAAACAATAGCTACATAAGACCTGCCGCCCAGTAAAAAAACTTGCTATAAGCAACGCTAATCTATCAAAAAAACAAAATTCATAAACTACATTTAAGCCTTTAAAATGCTTACTTACTGATTCATTTTCAGATAGATACCTATGTTAAATATACAACAATGATAAAAAGATTGCTTCTTATATTCCTCTTCGCAGTGTGTACATTTTCAGGCTTTTCGCAAGATGCTTCAAGTTTTGTTCAGCTCCCGGAGCAGATAGCTATTGATAGTAAGGATAATATCTATGTATTGTCTTTGGGTAATATAACAGTATTTACACCAGATGGTAAAAGAAAAATACTTGCCGAAAGAGGCTTTAGCCGGTGTATGTTACTGGTGATACAAGCAAGGCAGAGTTATTTGACCCCGGTTTTTTGCTTCTTGACAAAAAAGGGAACCTTGTTTTTTCAGATAACCGAAATCATCGAATAATAAGAGTCTCAAACAATGTTGTTGAATACTTAGCTGGTAATGGCAAAATTGACCCTTGTGGACAAAATATCGGAGGCCGGGCATGGGAAGGTCATAAAGATGGCAAGGCAGCTACTGCCTTATTCAGTTTCCCGAAGGGGATAGCGTACGATAGTAAAGGCAATCTGTATATTACCGATAATAAAAACCATTGTATCGGAAAACTAACACCTGATGGCAATGTGAGCAACTTTACTTATTTTGATAGGTCGAAGGCTTATATAAATACTTATTAAGCCTAGCTCATTCGGTATTTCTCTACTGTTTTTAAAGTAGCTGATTAAGGCGAATATTCAGGCTTATTGTCGTTTATTCCAATGCTTCAAACGGAATGTCTAGTAGTTCGAATGTTGTGGCGCTTACGTAATTATAATGCCACCATTCCACAGGATCTACTTTAAAGCCATGCTTCTGCATCACCGCTTTTAACAGTTCTCTGTTTTCAATGATTTTAGCAGGAAGCTGCATAAATTCAGGGTGAGAAGCATATACCAGTGCATCGAATGGCGTAGGCATTCGTAACTCTTGTTTTGTTTTCAAATCAACCAATGTGAGGTCTAGTGCTATGCCTCGGTTATGCCTGCTCCCTTGCCACGGAAGCCCCATATAAATTGTATCGGGCAACATCTCAAACATGCGGCAGGTAACCGAGTAGGGGCGGTAGGCATCGTATATCTTGAGGCTCAAACCTTGTTTGTTTAGGTCTTCTTGTACGCTGGCCAAAGCCTTTGCTACAGGTAGGCGCACAAAGGCGGCAGGAATTTTATATAATTGCGTATAGAATACGTTCTGGCTGGTAGCATATTTAATATCAAGCATTATGTTGGGCACATAGTCCTGGATTTTAACTAATGCGTGTTGCGCATCGGCTTCAACCGTTTTTTTATAGTGGGCTACGCTGTTTATTACTTTAAGACCATATTGGTTAGCCGCATATTGCGCATTAGCACTACTAAGGCCAACAAAAAGAAATAATTGAACAAGTACTTTAAAGAGTTGTTTATTCATGTTTGATGATTTGAGTGCGATATGTTTAGACTGTCTGAAGGTATAATTGCTCCAACTCATTGGCCGAAATATCTTTTGCATTAATGATTGAGACAAGGTTTCCTTCTTTCATTATCCCGATACGATTGGCTACTTCTTTGGCTCTGAAAATATCGTGTGTAGCCATCAGAATGGCAGTTCCGTTTGCTGAAAGTTCTTTCAGTATTTCCGAAAACTCATTAGAGGCTTTAGGGTCAAGTCCGCTGGTGGGTTCGTCGAGCAAAAGTGCCTTGGCTTTTTTTGCTATGGCTATGGCAATGCCTACTTTTTGGCGCATACCCTTAGAGTAGCCGCCAACTCTTTGCTGGTGTGCTGTGCTCTGCAAACCTGCTTTGCTCAGAAAAGAAGTCAACTCCTCTTTCGAGTAACTGAAGCCGGCCAGAGAAGAGAAAAATTCAAGATTTTCAACGCCCGTCAGATTGGGGTAGAGCATTACGGTTTCGGGTATATAAGCCAGGTGTTTTTTTGTTTCAAGCGCATGGTCTTTCACCGATACACCGTTTATATTGGCTGTGCCGCTACTCGGCTCAATAAAACCCAGAAAACAATTGATAGTAGTAGTTTTACCTGCGCCATTTTGCCCAAGTAAAGCAAATATTTCGCCAGGTTCAATGTTTAGGTTCAGGCTGTTGAGTGCTGTATTTTCGCCGTATTTTTTGGTTAAGTTCGTAGCTGTAAGCATGGTAAGTTTTATGATTATAGATGACGATTAAGTGTATTGTTTTTGATGAAATTCTTTTGTGCCCATAGTACGCAAAGCATGCTGATTATAAGAAGCGGCAGAATTGCCCTTAACCACTGCACATCAGCTTTATCCTGAAAATACTCTAGCGGAAAAATCTTCCAGTTTTCTTGCAGAATCGGAACATTACTGAACATTTTAGGGAAGAAGTATAGTTTTTTTCGCTCATGAAACTCCTGTAGCTTTTCATTAAAATTCAGGTAGTTTCTCATGTCTGACAGGCTCAGTGAGTTAAGCATCAATTGTGTATGAATAGTTGGAATTACTAAACCGATTGTAGTGCTTAGTGCATCTCGCTTTCTGAGTTTTTCTTTCAATGCATTTGCTTGCGTAGCTGCCTCGTCGTCTCCTGCCTGTTGCATGGCATAGTACCAAAGTGTGCTATAGTCGGCTTCGTCAGGATGTTTGAATTGGGCGAATTGTGGATAACGCTGATAAAATTTCTGAATGGTAGGTTCTTTGGGTTTATCCCATTTTGTATGATAGCCATCGCGGCTTTCAAGCACTGTGCTGAAAGCCTCGGGTGCGGGATACAGATGGACAATAGCAGCATTGACCGACGCCGGAATGACGATCGTTAAAAGTACCCACGATGTAAGTAGGATAAGGGCATTCTGGCTAGAGTTTTTATGAAACGATACTACCAACCAAACTGCACAAAACCAGAAGCTAACGTATAACAGCGAATTTACGATATAAGCTATAAAGGCGACATCAAATGAAATTTGCAGGTAAAGTTTAGCAATAAAAAATAGCAACAGTAAAACCGCAAGTACACTTACATAACGGATACCCATTTTTATCAGTAACATTTTTAACGGTGATATAGCTTGGCTTAATACTAGACTCCAGGTGCCTTCTTCTTTTTCTTCCGAAACCAGATTGAACCCAAAAGCGATAATAATCAGCGGAAAAAGGTATAACAAAACAAAACTGAAGTCGAGATTCCCGATTAGCTGATACATGGGGTTCATGAGGTCGGTGTTATATTTCTGTTCTTGCAGGTTGCGGATGGTAACACTCATTACAGCAGGATTGATGTCTCTTTGACCTATGGAAAGGCCCGCCAGATTAGAAGCTTGATTGCTTAAACCAAAGCGGATATAATACAGCAGTGAACCCATTTCTTTGGTATTTTGCACGTAGCGGTCAATGTTTTCTTGCTGAAAGTGCGCTGTTTTCTTAACAATCTCATGGTTCTTTTCAAGAAAATGCTTGCCGATATATAGGCTCGTTAGGCCCGAAAGAAATAAGATCAAAAGACCAAAAATAAAGCCTTTTGTACGCAGAAAGTTTTTAATTAAGAGTGCTGCCATATCAAAATGCTTTTAGGTGGGTAGAAGTTGTTTTTATTAAAAAGAATAGCCCGACAACCCAGATGATTAAGGAAATAATAGCAATGATTTCTTTGCCGAACACTTGAGTAAAGGACAAAAAATGATAGTCAAAATCGGGAAAATCTTTCCAGTATTGGCTGCTAACGGCGCTACTTTTATCTGACGAACTTTTGATTTTATTGCTGATGAGTTTTATCTGCAATTCGTTCATAGCCTGTGCCTGCTTGTAGCGATAGGCTTCAACCTGATTCTGAAAATCATTGTATGTGTTATAGTCTGTTCCTGCCAGCGCCATTGAAAGATTTTTAATCGCTAAAAAAGGATTTATGAGAGCTGTCAGACGAACAGCATTTTGTTGTTGCTGATAGATAGATACAAGTTTTTCCTGATGGCGATTATATACTTCTGCACTTAACCTCTCTCCTTCACGCATCACATATCCGCCATAATTAAAGGGAAGTTTATGTGTTGAATCTACATTATAAGCCCTAAGTAACGAGTCTTTTAAGGCTTTATAATGTGGATCATTAGGATTATGGCTGTCTCCTTGGCTAATTAATTCTTCTTCTACTTTGGTATCAAACGCTATCTTAGATGGCGAAGGGAAAAGGCTTTGCCCTGCCACTTGCGAAATCTTCGGAAGTATAAGCGTAAACACCAACCAGCAGCCAATAAGCTTAATAAGTGCAGCTTTAGAACTGCTACTTTGCGCCGATACATAAACTGCAAGTAGTGAAATAATAGATAAATAAACCAGATAACTGGTAATTAAGACAGAAAACTGACCAAAAGCCTGTGAATTATGTAAACCAGAATTGTTACTTGCCAGTAAAATAAACCCGATAACAATGGCCGGAGTAAAAATGCTAAGTGATAAGTAAAACAAGCCTAGTGCCTTGCCAACAATGAGTTCTGGCCAGCTAATGCCTTGGGTAAGTAAAATGCGCAATGTTCCATTTTCTCTTTCTCTGGCAATCAAATCAAAACCCCAGAAGAATAGGAGTAGGGGCAGTAGTACCTGTAAGATCATACCTGCCGAAATTTCGCCAAAACGCAGCAAACCATTAGACAAACTAGCCTCCGAAAAATTGACAGTATTCTGGCGGTGTGCTTCTAAAAACACCGCATTGCCCAGGTAGCTGTCCATGCCGAAGTCGAAGAAACTTAATGGGAATTTCTGACGGAAAACCACATAGCCATAGTGGGCCATGCGGTGTGGGTGTTTATCGGGGTTATTTTCCCAGCGTTCACGCACTTCGTGGCTATGGTCTTTTACCGAAGCTTGCTGCTGCCTGAAAGCACTATAACCAGAAAACAGAGCCGCTATGATTAGTATATTAAAAATGCCTATCAGCACAATAGTACTTTTATTTTTGAGCGTACTAATTAAGACTTGCCTCGAAAGTATTTTTAGAATAGTAAATCGCATAATAAGTGGTAGAAATCTATTTTTTATGTACTATTTATCAGAATTTGTATGTGGCCGTGAGTATAAAGTTACGTGGTGCTCCCGGAAATAAGCGGGTGTAGTTCTGTGCGCCAATCCAATAGGTTTTGTCAAAAATATTGTTGATGTTGAGCGCCATCTGCACATTGCTTTTACTAGGGGTATAATAAATTGCTGCATCAAGAGTTGCAAAAGCAGGTACCTCAAAAGCTCTGCTAAACCACGGTATACGGCTGCTTTGTGCCTGCAAACCCAGCCCAACGCCGAGGTCATCTAAAGCTGATGAGTTGCCGAAATTGTAGCGTGTCCACAAATTACCACTATGTTTTGGCGTGTTTTCTTTGCGTTGGCCTACTAGTTTTTCGTCTCTATCCATCATAATTACGGCGTCAATAAAACTGTAAGAAGCATTAATTTGCCAGTTTGGGAGAATATAGCCTGCTAAATCAGTTTCAAAACCTCGGCTACGGTCTGCACCTCTCTGCACCAGTAAGTCGGGGTTCGTGGGGTCGTTGGCATTCATCAGAATATTCTTCTGATTGATTTCATAAAGCGCAGCACTCAGGGTAAACTGGCTTCCGCCTATTGTAGACTTCATGCCGATTTCTTTTAAATCACTAATCAAAGGCTTAAATTGTGCGGCTGACTGGTCGGCTCCAAAGTAATTACCTGTGCTTGGTAGCAACGAAACTGTATTAGATTGTGGCTGATAGCCCGTCAGATAAGTAGCATACACATTTACGCTTTTGCTGACTTCATAAGTAAGCCCGATGCGAGGAATAAGTGCTGTGTTTTTAAACGAGGCTTCTTTTGGAGCTTCGTAATTAGTAATGTCTTCAAACCATTCGTTTCTTAAACTTAGTAGTGCTGAAAACTTTCCTATTTTGAGTTGCTCTTGTAAATAAATGGCATTGGTGCTAGTAAGCGCCGAAGGCAATACCGAGCGCACATTCATCACATAATCGTTCAGGTTACGAATGGTATAAGCAGGATTTTTTAAATCGAAGTAGTTGGCATTTGGTTTGGGTAATACTTTGCCATCAACCGTAATTGTCTGATAATTGGCAGCATTGGCCACCACAAAACTATTGGCTACTGTGCCATCTTTAAGCAAAAAACCACGAGCAGCATTTTGGCCACCACCTTTCAGTTTCTGCCAGTTTTGTAAGTCGTAGCCCACTAAAAATTTGTGTGAGGTTTTACCCAAATTGAAGTTAAAATTAAAATAGGCATTCAGGTTATCGGTATTCCAGTTTTGTTTGCGTTGTACCAATTGCATCATAACCAAACTTGTAACGGGCACGCCTGTAATATCAGTAGCAAAGGCATTGGTGGTGCGGTGTTCTTGTAAATCTTCTGTCCAGGTTTGCTTCATGTAAGAAGCATTAAAGGTGATATTCTGCGTGAATTTATGAGAAAGACTAGCCGTCAGAATTAGCTCTTTCGACTTAAAGAAATCGTTTGAAGCCCCTAAATTAAGGCTGATGGGTGTACTGTTGAGGTCAGTTTTTCCTGCTATTGCTCCGAAAATAGGTTGCCCACGGTCAAGATTTCCAATCATATTGCTGAAAATCAACTCTGTATTAATGGCGGTTTTGTTATTTGGAATGTAGCTAAAAGATGGTGAAACGAGAACCGATTTATTGCCTACCAAATCTCTGAAAGAACTAGCTTCCTGATAAGCCCCATTGATGCGATATAATAAAGTTTTGGATTCATTTAGTGGCCCTGTAAAATCGAGTGTACCACGTAGCGTACTGAAGCTACCCGCACTCAGGCTTACTTCTCTGCGAGTTTCAGCCAGTGGTTTTTTGGTAATCATGTTTATACTCCCTCCAGGGTCAACGCTTGAAAATGTAACAGAAGCAGGCCCTTTCAGTACCTCTACACGCTCAATATTTGTTGTAAGTGGTTGCAGAAAATAATATTGACGGGTACGCATACCATTAATAATCTGTCCTTCTTCGTTCTGGCTTATGCCCCTGATAGCGTATTGGTTATAATAACTCGAAGGAATAACCCCACTGGCAATTTTTACGGCATCGGCTAGTTGAAACGCTTGTCGGTCAGTTATGAGTTCTTTTGTAACAGTACTCATGGCCTGTGGCAGTTCTTTATTTTTAATAGCAATTTTAGTAGCAGAAAAACTGTAATCACTCGAATAATCCTTACGGGCACGGCCAACTATTTCTACATCTTGCAATTGATTTGCCGCAGGTATCAATAAAATATTAACCTTTTTTTCTTCTTCTTTAAGGTTTCCTTCTAAAACAAAGTTTTCGTAACCTATAGAGCTAATTATCAATTTAAACTTCCCTGTTGGCAGGTTTTCGAATAGAAATTCGCCATTATTTCCGGTTGTTGTTCCTTTTTTCAAGGCATCTGTTTCCAGGTTTACTGTTGCTCCCACCGCATTTGTCTGGTCTTCATATTTTACAATACCCTTGAGTTTATACTGAGCATAAGTAATGCTGGAGGTTATTGTAAACAGACCAATTAGAAAAAGTAAAGATTTTTTGTTCATTGAATGATTAATGTTTGTGAGGGTAGGTTAATTCAATAATGTTGCTTGTGCAATATTGTTGCAAAATTAAAAAAATATCCTTGCTATTGCAATAGTGTTGCATATATAAAAATATTAAAAGAAGATTTAGCTCAGTAATGGGAATGGGTCTTTGAACTTTCCGCTTGCTTCCATGTGTTTTATTTCTGCTTCGGTACAGAGGCAAGATTCTAGTTCGGCTTTAATCATATCCTGATTCAAATCCTGACCAATAAAGACTAATTCATTCTGGCGGTCTCCGAATCTTCTATCCCAACGGTTTTCAATCTGTTTTTGATTCTGAATAAATGAACTGTAGCGGATTCGATGATTGAAAGGCATACTTGCCCACCATACACCAGCATTTTCTGCTCTTACAGAACCACCTGCTTGGCTCCAGTTCAATGCTTCATCGGGGCGTGAGGCTATCCAGAATAAACCTTTCGAGCGGATAATACCTGCGTGCCAGTTTTCAGATAAGTAATTCCAGAATCTTTCGGGGTGGAAAGGTCGTTTATCTCGGAAAACAAAACTACCAATGCCGTATTCTTCAGTTTCAGGCGTATGTCCCTTACCGTTTTTACGGTTCTCTAATTCCTGAATCCACCCTGCTGATGATTCTGCTTTCTCATAATCAAACAAGCCAGTATTTATAATTTTATCAAGATTTACCTTGCTGAAAGAAGATTCGATGATTTTTGCACCGGGGTTCAGTGAATGAATTACAGCTTTTAATTCACCTAACTGATACGGGCTTACAAGGTCGGTCTTATTTAAAATAATAACATCAGCAAACTCTATCTGGTCAGTTAGCAGATTTACAATTGTGCGGTAATCTTGTTCATCATCGTTCAAACTGCGGCTTTTAACAGTATCTGCCGAACCAAAGTCTTTACCAAAATTGAAAGCGTCTACTACCGTTACCATACAATCAATATAAGCCCATTTGGCTAAATCAATACCGTTTGCATCGTCTGTAAAACTGAAAGTCTGCGCAACAGGCACAGGCTCCGAAATACCCGTAGATTCAATGAGCAGGTAATCAAAGCGTTTTTCTTTGGCTAATTTTTCAACTTCAATCATCAGGTCTTCTCGCAGTGTGCAGCAAATACACCCGTTCGACATCTCAACCAGGCGTTCTTCTGTACGAGACAAGGTATTCTCTTTTTCAACCAATTGGGCATCAATGTTTACTTCGCTCATATCGTTCACAATCACAGCTACTTTCAAGCCATCTTTATTATGGAGAATATGATTGAGTAAAGTGGTTTTTCCGGCACCCAGAAAACCCGAAAGAACAGTTACTGGTAATTTTTTCATTTTAAATTTATATTTGCATCGTTGTTGCAAATATAAATTCATCATTTTAATTATGCAACATTGTTGCATTTTAATATTATTAAATAATAGAGCTATTGCATTTCTTTAAAAGCTAATTCTGAAGTTGTTTAGGATTTTAATTATAATTTAAAAATCGGGGTGTTTTGAGCGAGCCAAATCAAATGATGAAATCATAGTAGCGCTATGGTTGAAATCATTTGATGAAGGCGCAGCCAAAACAACACATTTTTAAATGTAAGGAATAATCCTAAACAACTTCTCTATATAAAAACAGTTTTTAACATTTATAGTAGGGGCTTGATAGCAAGTAGCAGAGTAGCTAAAGAATAAATAGGCATTGGATAAGGTAGTGTAAAATAATACAACCGTACTCAAGCTAAAAATTAAAAATATTCTTTAGCTTTAAAACGTTCAATACAGTTTCAGTATTTATTACTACAACCTATGAGCTTTTATTCTAAACTTGACCAGATTCATGCAGGGCTCAGAAAAAACATCTGGCTACAGTACTTTTCTATTTTTTGCAGAGTAGCACTTGCCGCAGGCTTTATACCTTCGGGTTTGGTAAAAATCTTCAATGAACGTTTTACTTCGCTTTCAGTTAATCATCCGATGGGGCACTATCTGGAGGCATTGTATTACACCGAGTATTACTATCCATTTATTGGTGTTTTGCAGGTAACAGCCGCCATTCTATTACTCATACCCCGAACAGCTACACTTGGGGCGCTTATTTATTTCCCTATTATCCTTAATATCACAATCTTATCATTGGCAGTTCGGTTTGTTGGCTCACACATAACTTCTCCTTTAATGGTGTTGGCTAATTTATTTCTGATTCTGTGGGACTACCACAAAATCAAATACATTTTGCCTTTTAATGAGCCACCTGAGCATAAGGTTTTAAGAGATAAAAATGAGCGAATCAAGCGTTTTCCTGTAAGGTTTGCCATAAGCTCTGTTGCTGTGTTGGTTGTGCTTATGGTAATACTGCTAAATATGTATAACATTGAACCTTATAATTCTTTGAAAGACTGTGAGCGACAAGCCAAGAAGAGCAAAAATCCTAAAGCTGTAGACGATTTCTGTAATTGTATTCATATAGAGGGTAAGCCTCTGGGAAAATGTTTAGATACATATAATAAAGCTTTGGAAGCCAATAAAAATCAATAAGTTTTTTATTGTTTATGAGGTGATACGCACTTAAGCTCTCAATAACTCAAAATAAGGGTGTCAGGAAAGAATTTTTCTTATACACAGACGTTTCTGATATAGGTTTATTAGCTATTGTATGAGGTTAGAAGGCCATGAAATTTGCTTTTGTGCCAAAAAATAATCAGAATGAAAGTCAAACTAAAAATAGCGATACTATTACTCACCATTACCTTTTTATCTTTCAAGAGTATTCAGGAACCTGTACTTTTTTCTGTTCCTGCTAATTTTCCGAAGCCTGATTATCCGTTTGAAAATAACCCGATTACAGTAGCAGGCGTAGAATTAGGAAAAACCTTGTTTTATGATGCTGCGCTATCGTCTGACAATACCATAAGTTGTGGTAGCTGCCATCAACAATCAGCAGGTTTTACGCAACATGGGCATATACTGAGCCACGGTGTGAACGACAGATTAAGCAAGCGTAATGCCATGCCGCTGTTTAATCTGGCTTGGGCCAGTAATTTTGGATGGGACGGCATTGCGCCTCATCTGGATTTGTTTGCGGTTTCACCAATTACGAATCCTGTCGAAATGGACGAATCGCTCGAAAACATACTTGAGAAGCTAAGAGCTACACCACTATATGCCGATTTATTTGAAAAAGCCTTCGGAAGCAGAGAAATTAATAACGATAGATTATTGAAAGCTCTTTCACAGTTTATGCTCACAATGGTGTCGGCTAATGCCAAGTATGACCGTTATGTGCGTAAAGAGGGCCTAAAGCTGAGCGATATTGAATCAGAAGGCTTAGTGTTATTTAAACAAAAGTGCGCTTCGTGCCATTCGGGAGAGCTTTTTACCGATTTTTCGTTCAGAAACAATGGTTTGGCTTTGAGAGAAAGAGATAAAGGGAGGTTTGAAATAAGCCAAAACGATGCCGATATATATAAGTTTAAAGTACCCAGCCTACGGAATTTGACTTATACCACACCCTATATGCACGACGGCAGGTTTGCAACATTAGAACAGGTATTGGAACATTATGCAGCTAAGGTTGAAAAAACAGATTACCTTGACCCGATTCTGAATAAAGATGGGAAGGTAGGTATTGAGATGAATACCGACGAGCAAAAAAAGATTATTGCTTTTTTGAAAACACTTGATGATGAAGACTTTGTTAAGAACCCGATGTTTTCTGAGAGTACTTTAATAAGTGATATTCCGAAAAAAAACATTGATGTTGAAATAAAAAACTTTACAATAAACGATGCCGATACAAGGGCCTTGTTTAAACAAGGTATTGAGACTTATTTTAAGATTAAAGCAGCCATTGCAAAGAAAAATACGCTAGAAGCCGCCGAAGGTGCAAGAGTGCTTATTAAGACCTTGAACAGGGTTCGTATTACAGAGGCAGCGCAGAAAAGTTTCTTTGAAAACTATCAGGAAAAATTGTTTTTAGATGCCAAACGGATTATTGAAGGAGAACGCTTCTTCGCCCATCAGTTTGACCACTTCGATGAGCTATCAGAACATTTGTATATTCTATTGGCCTCTTTTAAAGTAAATGATAGGGTATTGTATTTTAATGAATGTAAAAGGTCGGATATGAAATGGATAAGTGATTCGGCGACAGATAGCTTTGTGCCTGATAATTGCAATGATGTGCATACTAAAACTTTGAATTTATAGCAGTTTTTAGTAAATATTTTGCTAATAATAAACGCCTAAGACTCTGTGGAATCTTAGGCGTTTTACAATGCTAGCGTAATTATTCTACTGTATTGCTTAACGTACCAATGTTATCAATAGAAATGTGCACGGTATCACCTTTGATAAGTGAAAAGTCATCAGGTGGAACAATGCCTGTTCCTGTCATCAGGAAACAACCAAATGGAAAAGTGCAATCGAAAGTAAGGTATTTTACAAGTTCGGGTAATTCTCTTTTCATCTGGCTTAGGTGTGTAGTCTGTGAGAATACCGTTTCGCCTGCTCTTTCAATATTGAGTTGTATAGCTGTTTCTTTTGCAATAGGGTCTTTCAGAATTAGGATTCCCGGGCCAATGGCTGCACTTTTATCATAAGATTTTGCCTGTGGAAGATACAAAGGGTTTTCGCCTTCAATATCGCGCGAGCTTACATCATTCCCAACAGTATAACCTACTATTTCGCTTCTTGAATTAATAAAAAGTGTAAGTTCTGGCTCTGGCACATTCCATTTTGAGTCTCTTCTTATTTTAATATCCTGCTTGTGCCCAACAGTACGGGCAGCAGTGGCTTTAAAGAATATTTCAGGCCTATCGGCCGAATAAACCCTATCATAGAAATCTCCGCCGCCAGCATCTTTCGATTCTTCCATACGGGCGTTTTTGCTTCTCAGATAAGTTACACCCGATGCCCATACCTCTTGCGAAACAATAGGAGGGAGCAGAGAAGCGTCTAACTGAAAGCCTTCTTCTGCTGATTTAGTACTTAGTGATTCTTTAAGATAATCGTATAGATCAGGATAATTTACCAGTGTATCAAAAGTATGTTCTTTAAAAGAGTAGAAATTGTCTTCATGTTCGAGCACAGGCCCTAGGGTGGTATTATAGATTTTCATCAATCAAAAAATTTTAGTATTTTAAACAAAATAGTATTAATCGGTAATATAGACAAAAGGCATCGTTTATGTGCCTTGCTTTAGAAGTTTTATATATTACTCATCAAGTCAATAAAAGGGTGTATCAGAAATTATATATTTTTATTCACTTTATATCCTTAATATTTGAATACTGATTTAAGTTTCGGAAAACATTCATCATGGGCTAAAAGACTCAAGTAGGGGGAAACCCCTGTTTTGTGGCTTAGATGAAATAATTAGGGGAAAATGCGTTATTTTTGGTTATAAATTCTTAAAGCTCCAAGTTATAGCTGCTAAAATAAAAACTATGCCGAGAATACTTTTTGCTGTAATAGCCTCTATAATAATACTACTGTCTTGTTCGGAGAACAAAACTAACGATTTGCTTTATCAAAAGCCTTCTGAGGAGGTATTGGATCAATATTCGACTTATCTGAGCGATGAGAGAAACTTTCAGGATAGTACTTATCTGCCTTTTTTTTATAACCGATATTATCAGCTAATTACCGAAAATAAAATTGATTCGGCAGCACAGGTGGTATTCTGGGCCGGCAAAACTATTTCAAGGAATTATAAGTACAATGCTGCCTTTGAACGCTTGACTCTTGATTTTGTGTCTAAGTATGGTTCTCAAATTCCTAAACGTTACTATTCTGGTATTTATACCAACATCGGTAATACCTATTGCGATAATGGGAAGTTTGATAGTTGTGCCTATTACCTCAACAAAGGCCTTGTTGAGCCTGAAGATTATTATACGTATCAGAACATAGCTACTCTGAACTATAACCTGATATTTGCTTATCTGAATACGGGTAAGCTGGAGCACTCTTTAAAGTCGGCTTTTGATGGCTTGGAGATGTTTGAAAAACAAAATGATAGTACTTTTCAGGCTGCGACTTATTCGGGTATTGCCTGTATCTATCGTTATCAGGACGATTACCCTGAAGCTGAAAAATATGAAAACAAGGGCTTTGAGATTGTTAAGCAAACCAAAGATACGAATGTACTTTTGGTAGTTTCATTAAATAAAATATCACTTTACTCCCAGATGGATCATCCTAATTTATATCCGTTTATAGATTCTACTATGAACGTATATAGACAATGGAGTAAAAAAACAGAAGAAAAGACTTTATCAATTAAGAGTTGGTATGCCTTCAAACTAGTTCGTGAAAATAAACTAGCCGAGGCAAAGAAAATTCTTGACAACATAAAGCCCTTAACTCTATCAATGAGTGATTATACCACACTAGATTATTATTATAATGCGGCCACAGAGTATGATTTAAAAGCAGGGAAACCATCGGAAGAAGTTGATTTTTATATTGGAAAAATTCCGGAATTTAAAGAGAACGAAGATTATCTACGATTGGTACTATTTAACCAGATACTACATGATGATGCGCTTGTGAAAGGAGATTATAAAGCCGCCCGGGAATATCTGGCGGCTCAAAAGATTGCACAGGATAGTCTTTCTAATAGAAATCTGAGAATAAAAGTAAAAGAACTCGACAAGAAGTATCAGACCGAGAAAAAAGAGCAACAAATAGCACTTCAAGAAAAGGAAATTACACAAAAAAATACCTTTATTGCACTTTTGATAATGTCACTTGTTGGGATTCTGGCTGCTATAGTGGCTTATTATTTATGGCAAAGGCAAAAGACTTTGAAACAAGAAAAGGAGGTTAGTATGAACTTTACAAAGCAACTTTTAGAAAGCACAGAAGAAGAAAGAAAACGGATTGCAGGCGACTTGCATGATAGCATAAGCCACGAACTGCTGGCTTTAAAAACGACTTTAAGCCAGGATATTAAGGTTGTGAGCAGTAAAATTGATACAATCATAAACGACATCAGAGGTATCAGTCGAAATCTGCATCCTGTAATGTTTGATAAAATAGGTCTGATTCCGAATATTGAACAATTGATTGAGCGTATACAGAATCAGAATAATTTCTTTATAAGTACCGAACTCAACTATTCAGGCTCTTTGAGCTCGGCCAATGAGTTACAAATTTATAGGGTGATTCAGGAGGCATTAAGTAATATTATTAAATATGCTAATGCGCATGCAGCTAAAATTACGATAGAAGAGCAGGCAAGCCGCATATTAGTAGAAATAAAAGATAATGGAAAAGGCTTTAATGTAAAAGAGGCCATTACTAGTGGCAAGGCGTTTGGCCTTCATAATATTATTGAGAGAAGTAGAGTAATTGGTGGAGAAGCGCAAATCAATTCGTCGGCTGAAGGTACTGTTATCACAATTAATATCCCTACGAAAATATGAGAATACTTCTTGCTGATGATCACCCTCTTACGCTGATGGGGACTAAGGCTTTTGTAGAGGCTTTGGGTTATATGGTAGAAGATGTATGTTCGAACGGGATAACTGCGTTTAACCTGATTTCGACACATAAACCAAATATTGCCATTCTGGATATTAATATGCCCGGAATGGACGGGCTTGAAGTATTGGAGAAAGTGAATCGGCATAAACTACCTACCCGAGTTATTCTGCTAACAATGCATAAAGAAATGACTATCTTCAATAAAGCCAATCAGTGGGGAGTAGCGGGTTATATCTTGAAAGAGCATGCTCAAGAAGAGCTACAGAAATGTCTGGAAGTAGTGAAAAGAGGGGAGCAGTATGTAAGTAAGAACCTTGAAAGTGATTTAGTGATTGATGCCCCTACCTCAGACCAGAATTATACTATTGAAAAGCTTACTTTTACAGAGAAGAAAATTTTAGAATTGATAGCTCAGCAAAAAACTTCTAGGCAGATAGCAGATATGCTCTTTATTTCTGAGAAGACAGTTGAGGGCCATAGGAGCAGTATTATTCAGAAACTCGAGTTACCCAAAGAAAAAAACACTCTGCTCATATGGGCTACGAAACATTTTAAATAGCGGTCTTCAATCCCTGGATGGTGCGATTGAGATTCACGTTCTGCTTCATCCGCATAATCGGGAAAATCGGGTTTCAATTCCTAAATGGTGCGATTGGGAGAATTTGACCTTTGTCGGTTCTGACTACGTTTGGATTAGTTTCAATTCCTAAATGGTGCGATTGGGAGACTCGTTTGAATATTTAAAAAAGCAGAAAAAACGAAAGTTTCAATTCCTAAATGGTGCGATTGGGAGGGTGATAATTTGCCTAAAGATTGCGGCGTGGATAGAGTTTCAATTCCTAAATGGTGCGATTGGGAGGTACGTTTGAAAAAACATATCTAGGCGCATACAGCAGTTTCAATTCCTAAATGGTGCGATTGGGAGCTCCTCAGCCAGTACGGGCCTGGCAAAACAATTACAGTACGTTTCAGTTCCTAAATGGTGCGATTGGGAGAGCGACCAAATAGTGTTTACGATTGATGGCGACAGTAGTTTCAATTCCTAAATGGTGCGATTGAGAGGTTGCCGATAATAACCATCTTCGAACTACCAAACGAGTTTCAATTCCTAAATGGTGCGATTGAGAGTAAAACTTGGAAAGGATACTTGGATGGCAAAAAAGTAGTTTCAATTCCTAAATGGTGCGATTGAGAGTTGCAGCTTATCTGCTTTTTGTTCTCCTGTGTTCAGTTTCAATTCCTAAATGGTGCGATTGAGAGTTACCCCACTTCTGGACAAATATGATAAGCTTTCAAGTTTCAATTCCTAAATGGTGCGATTGAGAGTATGGGAAACAAGGTATATTAAAAGAAGCATGGATGTTTCAATTCCTAAATGGTGCGATTGAGAGGATAATATGTGTGTCGGGTATAATATGAATTATGGTGTTTCAATTCCTAAATGGTGCGATTGAGAGCCAATATCTACGCTTTAATTTTTGCCACGGGTGAAATGTTTCAATTCCTAAATGGTGCGATTGAGAGAAAAATTCCAGAAAAGGGCGAGACAAATAATCCAAAGTTTCAATTCCTAAATGGTGCGATTGAGAGAATTTAAACTCCAATCGTACCATTGCCACTTTCGGGGTTTCAATTCCTAAATGGTGCGATTGAGAGTTGAGGACCTCTAAATTTAGTATTAAGTAGTTTACCTGTTTCAATTCCTAAATGGTGCGATTGAGAGTATTGCAATCAGTCCGGGTAAATTTACCCCTCCAGTAGTTTCAATTCCTAAATGGTGCGATTGAGAGAATGCATGGATAGCTACACAAACAGGTACAATTTTGTTTCAATTCCTAAATGGTGCGATTGAGAGTTCGGCCGCTGTGGGTACTGCTATTGCTGATATTTTGTTTCAATTCCTAAATGGTGCGATTGAGAGTGTTGTAGACTATGAGATAAAAGGTGATGACATTGATGTTTCAATTCCTAAATGGTGCGATTGAGAGGATTTATATGCGTTATCTATTGGACGTTGAAGAGATGTTTCAATTCCTAAATGGTGCGATTGAGAGAGATATTAAAAGAGAAGAGCTTAAGAAGATAAAAAAGTTTCAATTCCTAAATGGTGCGATTGAGAGATACCCCGCCATTTGCGCTTCTATTTTCGCAACGTCGTTTCAATTCCTAAATGGTGCGATTGAGAGCAACTTCAAATATCGACCTTGCAGCCTGCCGACTATGTTTCAATTCCTAAATGGTGCGATTGAGAGAACAACTGGAAACAGACAGGTAACACGGGGTCGATGGTTTCAATTCCTAAATGGTGCGATTGAGAGCTTACAGTTATAAGAACACCAAACAATATGAAAACTGTTTCAATTCCTAAATGGTGCGATTGAGAGACCCGTGTTGACAGGTGATAATCTTTTTGCGTTTACGGTTTCAATTCCTAAATGGTGCGATTGAGAGTGTTGAATTTGAGACTAATACAGTTGTCAAAGTTCTGTTTCAATTCCTAAATGGTGCGATTGAGAGTAGTACTGTTTTATCCTGAATAGCACCGATTGCACCTGTTTCAATTCCTAAATGGTGCGATTGAGAGCATATAGGCCGATGGATAGGATTACTAGCGATTTTAGTTTCAATTCCTAAATGGTGCGATTGAGAGCTATTGACTCTACAAGGCAACAAAACGCCAAATACTTGTTTCAATTCCTAAATGGTGCGATTGGGAGTATTTTTTCGCCAACCAATCTTCATCTACTTCTATAGTTTCAATTCCTAAATGGTGCGATTGGGAGGGTAGCTTCGTGTCCGGGTGCTGCTGTGCCATGTCTCGTTTCAATTCCTAAATGGTGCGATTGGGAGATTGTAGGAGCTTATTTGCAGCTCTCAATCATAGTAGTTTCAATTCCTAAATGGTGCGATTGAGAGACTAGACCAATACATACACTACAAGAGCGAAGCCAGTTTCAATTCCTAAATGGTGCGATTGAGAGATTCACAGCTCAGTTGCCTGGTATTGCCGGGCACATGTTTCAATTCCTAAATGGTGCGATTGAGAGTATTTTGGTGCTAATAACCATCCGGCCGAGTTTGATAGTTTCAATTCCTAAATGGTGCGATTGAGAGCTTGAGCCGGCACGCTTGAAGTACTTGCCCGGCAGATGTTTCAATTCCTAAATGGTGCGATTGAGAGTGAACGGGAAATTGTGCCTGCGAGATGTGGAAAGTGGTTTCAATTCCTAAATGGTGCGATTGAGAGGCAACGAGAAGAAGACAAAAGACTAGATACATGTTTCAATTCCTAAATGGTGCGATTGAGAGAGCAAAAGGGGTAAAAGATAGTGTCCTGTATTTTAAGTTTCAATTCCTAAATGGTGCGATTGAGAGTTCCGAGCACAAATAGAATGCCTATTAGCGGAAAAAGTTTCAATTCCTAAATGGTGCGATTGAGAGACCGCTATGAGCTCACCTTTACCCGGACACGGGTACTGTTTCAATTCCTAAATGGTGCGATTGAGAGACAGGATACTATCAAAAATGTTATCAAATCCACAAAGTTTCAATTCCTAAATGGTGCGATTGAGAGAAATAGCAGCCGCAAATAAAAAGCGGGCGCAATTAAGTTTCAATTCCTAAATGGTGCGATTGAGAGCATTGTTGAGTTTCAGGCTTGTGTGCCTGTTGCATTGTTTCAATTCCTAAATGGTGCGATTGAGAGATTAGGAAAGGAATTATCCGAGGTTGTTTTAGTATAGTTTCAATTCCTAAATGGTGCGATTGAGAGAGTGAATTTTGCCAGCCTATTAATTGTGCCCGAAATGTTTCAATTCCTAAATGGTGCGATTGAGAGTAACGGGTACGCATTGCGTATGTACACGAGAGGTGTTGTTTCAATTCCTAAATGGTGCGATTGAGAGAGAAAATGCAAAGGAAAAGAAAACAGGGATAGCAGAGTTTCAATTCCTAAATGGTGCGATTGAGAGTTCGGATGGAGTAAACAGCGAGATGCATACATCTATGTTTCAATTCCTAAATGGTGCGATTGAGAGATCTTAGCTAAAACACAAAAGCCGGAAACCTACAAAGGTTTCAATTCCTAAATGGTGCGATTGAGAGAAACTTATAATCAGATACCCGAACACTTTCGAAAACGTTTCAATTCCTAAATGGTGCGATTGAGAGTGGGGCTTGAAACGGCGTTGGATAATCTGCGCAAGAGTTTCAATTCCTAAATGGTGCGATTGAGAGTGGGGCTTGAAACGGCGTTGGATAATCTGCGCAAGAGTTTCAATTCCTAAATGGTGCGATTGAGAGTGGGGCTTGAAACGGCGTTGGATAATCTGCGCAAGAGTTTCAATTCCTAAATGGTGCGATTGAGAGTGGGGCTTGAAACGGCGTTGGATAATCTGCGCAAGAGTTTCAATTCCTAAATGGTGCGATTGAGAGGCCTCAGCCTTGGCTTTCCACTCATCACGCTCTTTTAGTTTCAATTCCTAAATGGTGCGATTGAGAGGCAAGTACGCCCAGCAGTATTTTCAGCAAATATTTTAGTTTCAATTCCTAAATGGTGCGATTGAGAGGTTCCTCCAAAAATATTTCCTGAACTTGTTGAAATATAGTTTCAATTCCTAAATGGTGCGATTGAGAGTTTGACATTTTTCCATAATTTGTACCGTTAGTTGTTGTTTCAATTCCTAAATGGTGCGATTGAGAGCGTCTTCTGCCGCTATTGCTGTAAGTAAGTTAGCTAAGTTTCAATTCCTAAATGGTGCGATTGAGAGTTGGCAAAAACCCGGCATTCCCTGATATAAGTCAAATGTTTCAATTCCTAAATGGTGCGATTGAGAGGAAAAAGTATTAGTTCGAGACTCCGAAAACGATGAAGTTTCAATTCCTAAATGGTGCGATTGAGAGATAAGGCTTGCCTTTGCCTTTTCCCCACTCCTCAATGTTTCAATTCCTAAATGGTGCGATTGAGAGCAAATGTTTACAGAAACCCTTAAGAACATTAATACTGTTTCAATTCCTAAATGGTGCGATTGAGAGAACCGGCTGCGCCATGTCGTAGACGGTCTTCACCTTAAGTTTCAATTCCTAAATGGTGCGATTGAGAGTACAAGTGAGACAATCAGGCTGATGCGCACACAAATGTTTCAATTCCTAAATGGTGCGATTGAGAGTACAATTGGCGGAAAACAAGGCTATTGGGTGGTAATGTTTCAATTCCTAAATGGTGCGATTGAGAGCGCTAAAATAGCCCTACGTAAAGGTCAGTTTGAGATGTTTCAATTCCTAAATGGTGCGATTGAGAGTTTCTAGGATTAAATTGCTTAACCTCTATAATTGCAGTTTCAATTCCTAAATGGTGCGATTGAGAGGGACAATCCATCGTTTGCGGCCAATTTTTCAACAGTGTTTCAATTCCTAAATGGTGCGATTGAGAGAGCAGCAAACCCAGACGCAAAACTCGTGGTTAGCTTGTTTCAATTCCTAAATGGTGCGATTGAGAGAAAGTCCATCCCATTTCCTAACAACTTCGCTTCAGGGTTTCAATTCCTAAATGGTGCGATTGAGAGTGTTTTACAAAACGTTTGGGGTTATAGCAGTTCCGTAGTTTCAATTCCTAAATGGTGCGATTGAGAGTATAGATATTTTCGGCCTGCTCAAAGATTCTTTCTAGTTTCAATTCCTAAATGGTGCGATTGAGAGTATTACCCAAGCCCCATAACTTATCAAATCAAAATTGTTTCAATTCCTAAATGGTGCGATTGAGAGATTTCTTTAATTGATGATTTACAGTTAGCCTTAGCTGTTTCAATTCCTAAATGGTGCGATTGAGAGATTATCTCTATGGATTGAGAAATATCTACTTTCTCTTGTTTCAATTCCTAAATGGTGCGATTGAGAGTTATTACCCAAGCCCCATAACTTATCAAATCAAAATTGTTTCAATTCCTAAATGGTGCGATTGAGAGATTTCTTTAATTGATGATTTACAGTTAGCCTTAGCTGTTTCAATTCCTAAATGGTGCGATTGAGAGATTATCTCTATGGATTGAGAAATATCTACTTTCTCTTGTTTCAATTCCTAAATGGTGCGATTGAGAGTTATTACCCAAGCCCCATAACTTATCAAATCAAAATTGTTTCAATTCCTAAATGGTGCGATTGAGAGGGTTGTAAAAAGTTATTAAGTCGGTAGAATAGCCAAGTTTCAATTCCTAAATGGTGCGATTGAGAGACGGCAACAGGCGTGCCAGCTGCAAATCGCTATAAAGTTTCAATTCCTAAATGGTGCGATTGAGAGTCGAATGATTGAGAGCGGACGAAAAGCTATTGAAAAGTTTCAATTCCTAAATGGTGCGATTGAGAGTACGCTTGCGTCTGCTAACCCGAACGTTAAGGCATCGGTTTCAATTCCTAAATGGTGCGATTGAGAGTAAAGATAAGGCTCGTCTTTATCACTCTTGATAAGTGTTTCAATTCCTAAATGGTGCGATTGAGAGGCTTTTACAATACTATTTATCTATCGGATAGGTTTTGGTTTCAATTCCTAAATGGTGCGATTGAGAGTTACTTATGTAGTAAACATAATTATCTTCTGATTCAGTTTCAATTCCTAAATGGTGCGATTGAGAGCCCGGAGCCTCCACCGCCGACATTATCATTTACGAATGTTTCAATTCCTAAATGGTGCGATTGAGAGAGAAACCTTTATGATTCCAAAACACATTTTTTTAATGTTTCAATTCCTAAATGGTGCGATTGAGAGTCGAATGATTGAGAGCGGACGAAAAGCTATTGAAAAGTTTCAATTCCTAAATGGTGCGATTGAGAGAATTAATGAAAGGCGCTGCAATTGTACCCTCAACCGGGTTTCAATTCCTAAATGGTGCGATTGAGAGGCTTCTGTGCGGGCCGCAATCAACTCTTTGGCTTTTGTTTCAATTCCTAAATGGTGCGATTGAGAGGGCCGATGTGATAGGTATTGCCACATTTTCGCCATGTTTCAATTCCTAAATGGTGCGATTGAGAGGGCTTGTACTGCCATTATGCTTTAATTTCTACTGCGTTTCAATTCCTAAATGGTGCGATTGAGAGTCCAATTTAGCTTGTACCTTTTGCGCTTCTTCATCAAGTTTCAATTCCTAAATGGTGCGATTGAGAGAATGCTACAATCGAGGGAAATGTAGGTATAGGAGCGTTTCAATTCCTAAATGGTGCGATTGAGAGTATGTGAGCAAGGTGCTTACTGCTAATGTTTCAGATAGTTTCAATTCCTAAATGGTGCGATTGAGAGAAAGAGTTTGAAGGAAATTAGCTTGAAAGATACTAGTTTCAATTCCTAAATGGTGCGATTGAGAGTTTTTTTCAAATTTAACCCTGCATCCCAACAGGTTTGTTTCAATTCCTAAATGGTGCGATTGAGAGACCAAAACAACACCCAATACTTTTTTCTACAACAAGTTTCAATTCCTAAATGGTGCGATTGAGAGCAGGCCTTTTTCACCCAGTGCTCTGAGGCAGGCCTTTGTTTCAATTCCTAAATGGTGCGATTGAGAGGGCTTCTGTATCGGCTGTAAAACAGGTGCTTTGCATGTTTCAATTCCTAAATGGTGCGATTGAGAGTTGAAAATGGCGCAAAAGATATTCTATTTATCACTAGTTTCAATTCCTAAATGGTGCGATTGAGAGGACTTAATACCATGTCGCTCACCTGCTATCATCGTAGTTTCAATTCCTAAATGGTGCGATTGAGAGTTGAAGATATGATTGTGTTAACTGTTTCTCTTTCAGAGTTTCAATTCCTAAATGGTGCGATTGAGAGTTTCTACGGACAAATTTCCGTTAATTAAAAACAGTTGTTTCAATTCCTAAATGGTGCGATTGAGAGATAATACCCCACTACCATTGTAGTAGGCTATTGCATGTTTCAATTCCTAAATGGTGCGATTGAGAGAATTTTATTGAAGAAGCTGCTTTTAAGCCTCTTCCTTGGTTTCAATTCCTAAATGGTGCGATTGAGAGAAACTACGGAAGTTTCTAATTAAATTCCCTATTTTCGTTTCAATTCCTAAATGGTGCGATTGAGAGTGAGATTCTGCCACATTAGCCCAATTATTTTCGGTTGGTTTCAATTCCTAAATGGTGCGATTGAGAGTGGGTTATAAAATATCACGGGCTTTGCAAGTCGCAAGTTTCAATTCCTAAATGGTGCGATTGAGAGAATCTGCTTTGCCTGACCAATTTACTAAGTGGTCTTGTTTCAATTCCTAAATGGTGCGATTGAGAGTCATGTGATTGCTAAGGTTGAAATAGACAGTTCTTGTTTCAATTCCTAAATGGTGCGATTGAGAGTATGTATCCGGCATTCGGTAGATTATAACAAGGTTGTTTCAATTCCTAAATGGTGCGATTGAGAGTAAGCGTCTGTAATTTCTCCGGTAGGTGCATCTTCAAGTTTCAATTCCTAAATGGTGCGATTGAGAGTTCTACAACAAGTTCATAGGTTTTTTCAAAAACATCGTTTCAATTCCTAAATGGTGCGATTGAGAGTTTTAGATATTCTAACAACCCAACTGTTTTTAATTAAGTTTCAATTCCTAAATGGTGCGATTGAGAGTAGGGCCTCAGCTAATAACTCAAGGCCCTGAAAACCTGTTTCAATTCCTAAATGGTGCGATTGAGAGAGGGTGTCCCCCGCTTCCGTTATGTGGGTTGCATGAAGTTTCAATTCCTAAATGGTGCGATTGAGAGCCCCAAAACCTGACTGAGCGACGGGCGTAAAACCATGTTTCAATTCCTAAATGGTGCGATTGAGAGGGAAAAATACTCGCCATCGTGACGTTATTAGGAACGTTTCAATTCCTAAATGGTGCGATTGAGAGTATCAGTTAGGTTACAGCTCTAAGTTAGAATCAGAGCGTTTCAATTCCTAAATGGTGCGATTGAGAGACCAAAACAATCAAATACAATACTTAAAAGTTTCGACGTTTCAATTCCTAAATGGTGCGATTGAGAGCTTCGTTATTCAATTTAACCTTATTCAGCCCCCCTGAGTTTCAATTCCTAAATGGTGCGATTGAGAGTAAGGTCGAGAGGCTCGGTAAACTCTGCCATAGTAGGTTTCAATTCCTAAATGGTGCGATTGAGAGGTCGAAGGCCTGTAAGCACGTTCCCAGCCTTGCGGGTTTCAATTCCTAAATGGTGCGATTGAGAGGCCCAGGGCTTTGTATGTTTTCATTCCTGAAAATCGTTTCAATTCCTAAATGGTGCGATTGAGAGATTGCTCCCGAAATCGCCGCAGGAACTTCCATTTTGAGTTTCAATTCCTAAATGGTGCGATTGAGAGTAGGGTATATCCTGATTATCCAAAAAGTAAAAAATAAGTTTCAATTCCTAAATGGTGCGATTGAGAGATACGAAGCGAACGGATATGATGTTATTATCAACCCGTTTCAATTCCTAAATGGTGCGATTGAGAGAGCGTAATTGATAAACTAACCGCACCAGTGCCACTTTAGTTTCAATTCCTAAATGGTGCGATTGAGAGGATTGTTGAAAAAACTTCTGACTTAGAAGATGAAGGTTTCAATTCCTAAATGGTGCGATTGAGAGAACCAATGCATTCATCAAATCAAAAGAACTTATCACGTTTCAATTCCTAAATGGTGCGATTGAGAGTACTGCTTGTTCTGAAAGTAGGGTGTCCGTCAGAACGTTTCAATTCCTAAATGGTGCGATTGAGAGCTCAAGCCCGTTCATCATGCGTTTTGCTTTGTTGGCGTTTCAATTCCTAAATGGTGCGATTGAGAGCCGTTTGAAAAACGGCTTGTAGTGCGTAAAATAAAGGTTTTTTGTGATAAAAATCAAACCAAAAGTCGTCGATGTGTAATAATATGATTTTACTAGGACATCGACGACCATTGATAATCAGCGAGTTATGGTTAATGTGTTGTTTGTTCAGTATGTCAAAGAACATTTTTTGTGGTGTCCGACGACCACAGCCTACAAAAAATTGTCGGTCGTCATGCGCTCTATCCCTATAATTTCTTTTGCTAACCAGCGTTCTTGCCGACTTTTAAATATAATAATGCTGTCATTATCTTCGTCGATTATTTTCTTTGCTCCGGCAAGCATTTCTTTTAGCTTGATTTCAGTTATTTCGCCCTCAAATACCGAATTCTGTATCCAATTTAAGTATTTTCGGCAGTGCTTTAGCATCTTGCCGACACGCTTTTCACCAATATCATAAACCAAAATTACATACATTTGCTAAAAATTTATATCCGAAATCAAAAAATAGTAGTCCCGATAGTAAATCACCATAGCATCTTGAATGGTTTGTATTCTTCTATTCCTAACAGATGCTTTTGTAGCTTATAGCATTCGAGTTTTATCAGATGCTTGTAAGATACATTCCGGCTCAATTTCCTGTGTTTGAATGTCTCTTTCAGCTTCTCCTCAAAGGTCTGCACGAATAACTTTCTGGCCGAATCTTTCATTACACAAGCATTCAACTCTTTTCTGAAATCATTGGCTTTTATCTGACGTTTATTCAATACCGTAAATATAATTCTATCGATTAATATAGGTTTGAAAATCTCGGCCATATCAAGTGCTAAAGAATATCGTCTGTAACCTGGCTCGTGCAGAAAACTAATAGTTGGATTTAGCTGTGTATGATAAATCTGGCTGAGGCAGGCCGAATAACACAACATGTTACCAAACGAAATCAGTGTATTTATCTCGTTATTGGGTGGTTGCTTGGTTCTGCTACCCATTTCAAAATCATTAATTATTTTGTCGAATCCGGCGTAATATGCCTGTCGGATATTTCCTTCTATACCCATCAATTCATCGATTCGGGTAGTAGTACTAACCAACAACTGATAATTTGTAATACGCTCGATACTATCACCAACGTCTTTGCCTCTGTTGGCATAATAACTCAGATTCTTAAGCATATTAAAAGCAGCCCCCTCAATAAATTTACGGGCAATTATCAGTCGTTTTTTATCTGAAGTATAATACTTCGTTTGTTCAATCTGCATTTTTCCGGCCAATAGATAATCTTTCGACATAAACGAGCCTGTATAATGTTCGTAATAGTCGAAAAAGTGTACCGATACATGATTTTTCCCTAAGAAATTATACAAGGCCGAATTCGCATCTAAACTCCCAAAACAATAGATGTTATCTACGGTCTCGATAGGAATATAGCGGGTTTGTCCCTCAACGTTATTCTCGTCGACAGGTGTAAAACTGAGGGTGTTATCTCGGCGTGACATCCTGCCGGGATTAAACAAATAGTATGTCTTTTTCATGATATAATTTATTCTTCTCCAACCCAGCAAAACTCAAAAAAACTACAAGATTTACATTTGCTGACAGGCAGTCGCTCGGGACAAGCCTCTTGATTTACAATTTCGTGGGTCTTTAGAATCTGATCTTCTATCAGCAGTTGATCTTCGGGTGTCAGGCTAACCTTCTCCGTTAAACGTAACCTCGGATACTCTATTAAGCCATACTCTGCTTTGATGTCGTTGAGGCGTAGTACATATAAATAAAACTGAACCTGCGCAATGTGGGCTTGCTCTTTGGCCGCCGATTTCTTGACCTCATGCACAATGCCTCGTTGCGCATCAAAAAAGTCTATTTTTGCTGCTAGTTGAATTGAATTAGCGGAAGAAGGAAGCGTACCCGAAGCCTCAACCTCTGTCCAGCGTTCGGCACGTTGAGGGTAACTCTCCTGACCGATTAACTTACCCTCAGCAACTATCTCTGAAGTATGCTCCATCCTGATGCCATGCGCATGCAGCCAAACCTTCCGAGGGCAAAGCATAAGATAGTTGATGAGGGTAGCGGTGATGGGCATGGTTTAAAAACTTATACTATCAAAAGTGTCACCTAATTGTGTATACCCAACTATATTGTGGTAGAATAAATTTTGGGCGACTATAACATTATTTTCTTCATCAATAAATTTCTCTTTTACTTCATAAAAATATACAGATACGAGTAGTTGGTTCGCTTCTATATACTCTTTATTTTTAATGTGTTGTTTGAATGGAGTAATTAAGTTATAACACAAAACATCAATTTTCTTATTATTGCTTTCAATAGCATCTTCTACCCAATCTCGCCAGTCACCAGCAATCCAGTTTTCTTCATAGTCTTTGATAGTAGAGTTTGAAAGTCCTTTTTCAAAATCTTCGTTTTGTGTTTTATTATAACCATTAGTATATACATCATTACAAACTTCTATTAAATCTTGCTCTGATAGAGATTGCTTATCTAATTTATATAAAGAAGTCCAAGTTTGTGAAAGAACCTCAATATCATAAAAAGGAGTATTGCCAGTAATATTTTCAAATAGAAAAACAGGAGCTTGGCCTTTTTTACCTGCTCTATTTACACGCCCAAACCGTTGAATAAGAGCATCAATTGGTGCATTCTCGATAAAAGCTATGTCATAATCAATATCTAGACTAACTTCAACAGCTTGCGTGGCTATAAGCAATTGAGGCCGTTCTTGTTCATTTTCATGAGTTATGGATTCCTCAATTTTACTCCTGTCTCTTTTATGAAAGCCACTATGGAGTAATCTTACTGACTTGTTAAAGCCAATAGTTTTGTATAAGTCCTGGGCTGTTTTTACGTTATTTACAATTACTAAAACACTTTTGCCTTTTGCTAAATATTCTCTTATTAATTCAACACTATCTGAAATATATTTATCAGGCTGACAAAATAAGATATGTCTTTTTCTGTCCAGAATAGCTTTATCACTTTCTATTTGTGGATTTGGTCTTATTAGTTTTGTATAATCTCCTTCAAAAATTTCTTTAATGATTATGTCTAACATGAAATTTGGAATGGTTGCCGACATAAATAAGAATTTCGCATTAAACAACTTTCTGAATAGTTTAATACTTGCTAAAAGTAGACCTGTCAGAAGAGCATCATAAGTATGAAATTCATCAATGATAAAAATTGCATTTTTATAATCATAAAGTGATAACTCCCATCCTTTTCCTTTTAAAGAAGTCCTTAAAATCTGATGTAGAGTTGCGACTTTCACAGGGTAAAAAAGTTCAGCTGAAAGTGCCTTTTTACTTCTCGCTTCTTGCGCTATTTCAACTGATGTTTTGTCTACGTTTGAATCTTCATTGGCAAGTTGTTGATAAAAGAAATCTAAGGTCTTGGAATGAAGTGCCGTTACTTTATCTGCACCATAAATAATAGATAGTCTTTTTACCATTGCATTAATACTTGCGGTATATGGCAATAAGTAGAATAAACGTGCATTCTCTGTTTGATTCACCAATACCCAACTTAAAGCTGCTTCGGTTTTTCCGGAGCCGGTAGGTGCATGAAGAATCGCATCTGAAATAATATCTTGCATTTTCTGTTGAAATGCACGAAACTCAAAAAAACGCCCATTCTTTTGCGGTTGAAAGTCTTTTAAATTAATTTTTTTATAAGTAGGGATATTTTCTTCCTTTCTTGCAGAGCCAATATGATCAGACGCAATCAACAATGCCCTCATAAAAGATAGGTTTTTCCTCTCTTCTTTGATATTAATTACTTTATGCTGGTGTGATGCCCGAAGTATTTTAATACGTTCCTTATGTATTTGAGAATTAGGTTGATTCTGAAATGTATCTATATCATAATCAAATACTTTTAACCAACTTACAAGAGTTTCATAATTAAGTAGATGCCGGGCATTTGAAAAATGATATTCCATATCATCTTTTAATACCGCATCTTCTAATCGTTTCGTACTTCTCTCATTAATAATTCCTTTATGATGGGTGGCAATCGCAAAAAGTTCGTCTTCTGGTAAATTGAGAAAGTTTTCACAAAACCATAGAGATATGATTTCATGACGAATGTTTACATCTTTATCTCCATTGAGTCTGCGCTGAAAATCCGAATGTAGTTTTCCTAAATCATGTAAAATAGCACAGCGTAGAAGTTTTTCTTTCCAATAAGTCTTTTCAGCGGCTGTAAAAGGTAACCTTTCAATTAGATTCATACCTGCCGTAATTACATGACGTGTATGCATTTCTAAAGTAGTAACCTCATCACTCTTTGCAAATATTTTATCCCAGTCAATCATATATTTTTAATTCCAGTTTTAGAAAAGGAATTTATTTAGGACGAAAATTGATGTAAATAGAAACCAACAGGCTCTTTTTCAATTGTTTGAAATAAGTTAGGCATTGTTAAGAATTGTACGCTATCAGAAGGAATTGCCATAAAGATGCTTGTTTTTGTAGGCTTCCTTCCTCCCCCTATTTCTTCATTTTCTGAAAATGCTTCTGCTAACTGTATTAATTGTCCCCCAAGTTGAAGCTTGGGAGTAAATGGTAGCATACAGCCAAAAACCTTGGTTGTTTGTACTGGCTGAGCATCGATTTGTTTGGTATACTCAATTTTAAGAATATCTTGTGATCTTCCTAGAGATGGTGTGCCAATTGGGTTTTTAAAGTAGACTTCCCAATCCAGTCGGTCTATCCAGATTTTCAGTTTAGGCATTACATGAAACTCTCTGGCATATGCATCAGAGCCTTTTGAGTGAGACTTCAATTTCTTTCCATCAAATTCTAATCGTTGCCGAGTTTCAAGGTCAGTTCCTATTGTATCAAATGAATATTGATACCCTATAGAAACTTCATGAGCGTCAACGACTCTGCCCAAACAACAACCAATAATACCTAAAAGAATAGAGTATGTAGGTACTGGTAAACAAATAGCATTCCCTGACAAAATAAAAGGCATTCGAGGGGTTGCAGTCCAACCAGTAAAATAAACTTCTAAAAATTTATTCATTGATAAGGAATTTTTGGTTGAATTGATTTACAATACCAATTGGAGAATCAATAATAAAACCCTCACCTAAGGCTTTTACCTCTGTCTCATTTTGTAAATAACCGGAACGAATCCCTATATGAATTGGAGTAGCTAATTTATCTTTGTAATCACTAGCTATTTGCTGAATAGCTTCAATATTTAAAATCGGCTTTTCTCCAGTGCCAATAAATAGATTATTGAAAACCGGATTGGCAGATTCTAAACCAGCTAGAATTAAAACCTTAGGAGCAACATCAGACCCAAAAGCTGATTGTTTAGCTCCACCACGTAAAAAAGCCAACCCTTTTAGTAAACCTGAAGCATGATTTCTACGAATTTTTTCAGCATCTTTTAATGTATATCTCTTGAATTTCCCATTTAAATCGGATACGTCGAAGTTATCGGCATTTTTTTCTACTAAGTCCTTTGATAATTCTTGATGGCTACCTAAATTATCAAATACTCCTAAACGATAATATTCTAAATTGAAGAAGCCCTCTAAATGTGTTGAATAAAATCTGGTTGAGTAGGGTAGAGGAGTACCTTCCTTCAAATGCACAAAAGCTTCATCTGTCGACAATACCCGCATATTTTTAATTCCCTTTAGTATTGAGGTTTTAAAAGGAGAAGTTCTTTGAATGCTTTCTTCGTCTTTGCCTCCACTTTTCATGTATCCAAATAAATCGTCTTCAGGGAAATCAATTGGATTTAGTTCAGTCGCAATTTTAGTAGTTGTACCTTTTTCAGATTCCTTAATACTTTTGAGGTCACTTGGTTGCCAGTTGTTCTCTTCATTAGTGGTATTTCTAAGCCAACGACGCCAAGATTGAGCAGAAACATAAGGAACTTCTTCTAAACGGCCATTAACTTTTTCTTTAAATGTTTTAGGAATTACCTTGTTTTTATCTTCACCTACGCCTAAACCAGCACCATTCAAAAATGCAGCGGTAGCATCAATAAGTAATGCACCAGTAATATTATTTAATTGTCCCATAGAATTTAATTAGTTTATATTTAATAATGATTCTTCATTTATTTTTTTGAGAATAGAAAACTTAAAAATGAATCGGGCTAATGAGGGAGAAAATTCTCCATATGGATTATACAACAAGTTGTCAGACCATTGCTTTGTTGGTTCTTTTTCAATTAAGTATGCGTTAGTTTTTTCAATCGCTTCTTCGAACCAACTTAAAAATTGAGAGGTGCTATCAGGAATACTATTTATCTGCTGTTCTAACTTTTTAGTGCTGTTGTATTTGAATAAATAATAATCTTTATAATCCTTACTGAAATTTTGTGTCGTTTCTACCCATGTTTGGATTTTATTTTCCATGTTATATTCAGAAGATATAGCTAAAGGCTTATATGATAAAGATTCCGTACTACTCGGTTGAAGAAAATATAGATGTAAAATTTCGTTGATAGCAAAGCGTGCAGGTCTCAATTCATCATCATATAAAGCATATAGAATGTTTTCAATATTGATGTCAACAGAGTTTCTCAAAAATACTCCTTGGTAATTAACAGATTTATATTCTTGAATACTTACCAAGTCTTTTATTATACTTGATTGTCTTATATCATTTTGGATAAGTGCAATAAGCCATTGACAAATTTTTGAAGTCTCAGATGATTCTTCTTTAATGTCAGGTAGTAGAGTATCAAAGATCTTTTTCTGATAGTAGAAATGAATAAGTTTATTTAGTTTGTAAAAATGGTTTTTAATAGGTACTTCATTATTATCGTCCAGAATCTGTAAATGATGGCTGAAGTTCCATTCCCCATTCTTAGTAGCTTCTATTAATACTACGTATAAATCTGATTTATACTCTCTTTCATTCCATGCACTAGTATCTGATAAGTATTTTTCAAAAGCCTTTGTTTTATATTTGTTTACTAAGTAAGCTAAATAACGAGCATATTTAATGCTTTTTGGGCTTTCAATAATATTAAAGTAACTCTCTAAAAAATCTACAGATACACCATCATATTGAGTTGCTTTTTTACCAGAACCAAACTTATTTGGATATAAGAGCCACCATTCTTTATTATCTTCCAGAGATTCTAAAAAACTGTAAGCAGATTCACTTTTACTAAGAATATTTCTGACTTCAATTCTAACACTTGGATTTCTACATAATTTGAGGAGTTTTTTAATTAATGAGTTTGGGATTCTATCTATCTCACAACTGGCCCCTGTTCCAGAATTTGAAAAACTCCATAGATTCAAATCGGAATACTCATCATCTACCTCTTTCCTTTCAAGAATTTGTATTGCTTTCAACAAATAATTCCCTTTAGAGTAGTCTCTTACGTTTTCTATCGAAGCAGTATTACTAACTAAAGCTATTCTATCTTGCAAATCCTTTACATTGTCAGCAATGAATTCTTTCGCAAATTCAAAGTTTGAAGAATCAATAAGTAAAATGCCACCTTTATAAAGTAAAGAAGCTAAAGGTAAAAACTGCATAATAACTATGCAAATAGGATGAATTTGTATAGTAAATTTTGCTTGTGGAAGTGCTTGAGCATCAGAGCCTAACCCACCAATTAAAGGAAACCAACTTCTATTAAGTGTTAAATCTGTATTTTCTAAATTACCGATGTGTTTCTTTTCTTCTTTAGCCTCTAATTTCTTTAGTTTAAGCGCATTTTTTTGTCTTTCTAATTCATCTTTGTAGAAATCTTCAAAAGATTTTTCAAAATGTAATCCTGATATTTCACAAATCTTTGTGCCTTGGTTCTCAAAATTATTTAGTATATTTATCAATAGGTGATGATAAGCTTTTTCCCCAGCATCATCTTGTTTTTTAGCAGGATTAACTAAAGGATTGTTTAGGCTAAAGAGCATTGTATAACTTTTTAGTCTCTTATTAATAGCCCTTAAATCTTGCTTCTTGTATAAGTCGAGCAAAAGAGCAGGGGTGATTTCTGATACATTTTCTAGCTTTCCTAATGCTTCAATTGTCATCAAGGCATTATTGAGCATGGCATTCCCAGTATATGTGTTAAATATTGTCATCTTTGAAGTAATGTATGTTATTACAAATGTTGCAATCAAATGGAATTAATTCTATTAGTAAACAACAATGCTTACAGTGTGGTCGATTTATTAGCTTTTCTTGATTTTTCATTTCTTTTAAATTAGATACACTCAAACTTAAAAGAAAATATTTATTTGTCAAAACATTTAGATATATATATAATAGGAGTAAAATAGTTTTTCGTGTTTTTTTTTTACATTCTTGGAAAAAGCTATATTTATCTGCACTTTTACAGAGGCTTTGTAAATTAAAGGAATAGAAAAATTATATATATGTCTAATCAATAGTACCATATTTACAAAGCCATTTTTCTTTCTCCAAAAATACTTAGGCTACTAGGGCAATATCTGCCCCACCACTAAAAATCTCCTAAAATTTTATCTCCCCACTCTTCTTCCTGATATGCTCAATCAATGATTCTGGCTCAATGATAGCCTTTATATACTCAAAATGACCCAAAATAAAATTGGTTAATCCCAAAAACTTATCATTCACTTTGCACGCAAAATCATACAAATCATCTTGCTCGGCGCAGGGGTGTATATATGCCTGAGCTAAAGGGAAGCGTTCAATAAGTTCGTTCAAAGCACCTGTCTTTAGTTTCAGATGCACAAATACCTGTTGGTCGCTCACAATTCTAAATGGGTCTGTAGCGGCAGAATGGTGTTTTGTTTCGTATTGCCAGGGCTGGTCTTGTACTTTTACTTTCTCAATTCTTGAGATTCGGAAGTGTCGTATTACCTTTTTTTCTACATCAAAGGCATGAAGAATATCGTCTTTGGTACTCACATTAAAGGGCTCTACCAATCGGTTACTTACTTTACTGCTCATAGTTGAGCGATAGTTAACCAACTGCACTACCCGCTTTTGCTTTTTAGCCTGTTCAAGCAGATTAGCTTTGTTGAGAAAGGTCTTTGAGAATAAACTACTTCCCAGTTTTGATACATCATAAATGGTTTCGAGCTTAGCTCTGATTTTCTCTAAGCGTTTATCTGAGGCATCAGCTTTAGTCAAGGCTTCTAATAAAAATTCTTTTTCTGACTCCGTAAAAAACAAAATATCCTGCAGGTATTCTAACGATTTATTAGAGGCAATAAAATACCTGTTTTTATGAGCCACTTTTATCATAAAATCGGCGTCCCGTAGCTCTCCTATATCTCGTTTAATAGAATCGGTGCTCACGCCATATTTAGCAGCCAACATACTAAGTGTATAGTAAGAGGGCTGTTCCAGTAAATTTTTTAGAACACCTAATAGCCTGTTCTTGTGGCTATTATCATGAAAAACGTTCATCAGTAATTTATTTTATAAAATGTCACAATAGCCCATGCCGGCCGAAGAAGTAAACTTGCCGAAACCACCGTAAAAGCCTACTTCTACTATTTTAGAAGGGGCATTTAGTTCAAAAACAAAGTTTTCGTAGCCTTTTATCTTCGTTTCCTCTTCTCGGTTTTGCTTGATTGAGATGAGTTTAGACCGCATCTTATTGGTGTCGGTCAGTTTGAAATTTATGAGTTTTTCAAGTGTAGAGTCGTCCATCGTTATGCCTTTGCCATAGACTGATTCATATTTACTAAGCAGATTAAGCGCAAAATAACGGGCAAATCGAGGGTCGGTTGGGTGCAGATAATCGTCGTTGCCATCGGCTCGTTTTTCGGCAATTACCATTGGTGAGGCAGCTTTGTATTGTAAACGGGTAGTGTTTCCTAGCGGAGCAGAAAGAGATTCTACCGATTCTATCAGAAAATCGGCCTGATATTTCCTGTTGTATATCCCGATACGCTGATTTTTAAAAAGACCCACAATAAAATCTTCGGCGGCTTTATCAATAAAAAAAGAAACGGTTATATATATAGGTCGGTCAGAGAGCAGTATAAAATCCTCGCCCTTTTCGATAGGCTTGGCTTTGTGCGGTATGTCAAACTTTGAGAACGTAAAATGTTTGAAATTTTTGGTAGAATCGCTCATTTTATATCCTTTTTGATGCAGAAAGGTAGCATATTCGGCATCGGCTTCTTTAATACGTGAGTATATCCAGCTCGAAAAGGGGTGATTATAATTCAGTGTCAGTTTTTGGTACGGTGTATATGGGCGCAGGGTTAGTTTAAATCTCATAGCAATGGTTGTTTGGCACAATAATAAGCCTAATGTTTAATTTAAACAATATTCTGTAGGATTATTTATTTTTCGGTTACTTGTTTGGCCTTGGCAATGCTTTGTTTTTGAAAAAAAGTAAAGGCCACTTTTCCGAGTGGCCTTCAGTGATATATATAAATTATCTGTTGTATAATTATAAACTTTGTGTTGCATTCGTTTGCGCTTGCAACTTTCTTTCTTTATTGCGTTTCCGGCGTTCTACTTCGTAGGCATCAAGGCGCTCTTTATTGCGTTTTCTATATTCACGGCAATAGATTTTCATTTCTTCCCTGTGGTTTTCGGCATATTCACGTGAGCGCTGATTTAGCTTCTCCCGATTTTTTTCTCTGTATAGTTTCTGATACGCTTTTTGGTATTCTGATGTTTTCATAAGATGCAAAAGTTAAGTTTCCGTTTTCAAAAATAGTAGATTTTCTGAATTCTCATAGTTTTTTTTCGTTTTTTATTAAGTGGACTTATTTAACGTAATCAAAACTGTATCCGGAAACTCATAAAACTTATGATTTATTATGAAAAAAGACAGTCGCTAGTAGCAACTGCCTTTCTGGTGTTTACACGTTGTAAATATTTTAAACTTTCTTTCTTATTTTAATTTATTGTTATGAATCCTTTGATGCTTCCTTAGTAATGCTTTAGATTCTAAGGAGTAATCAACAGCAGGGAATCATAAACTATTTTCTTAATCAACAGATATGTAAGTTTTCAAAGCAAAAATGACTATTTTTTGAATTTCAAAAATTCTCAGAATCAGCAGTTTTCCCTACATTTTATAGAAACCCCTACTGATGCAATTCTAATTTTTAAAGGTAATAAAATTTTACACAAATTTGTTCAACAAAATTGTTTAATGCAAATTAAAAAAATATAACCGAGAGGTAGTAAGTCAAAAATTAAGGTCTGATACCATTAATCACAAAGCTTTTAATATTGTCTCGTCGTTGTCTGAAAAAGGCTTTCATTGCTTCATCGTCTCTGTTTTCTTTAGCTTTTATATAATTCATGGCAAGATAAGGGAAGCTACATAAGCTATATATATGCAGAATCAGGTCTTCGCCTCTTACATTTTCAGCTACCACACCTTTTTGTTTTTCGTTTCTGAGAATGGCATCTAATTGCGCAGGAATAGTATCTTCTTGCGAACCTGCCAGAAAATGGATTAGCTCTTCTGATTCATTAAACAAATTAATAACAAAATTCGGTAAGCCCGGTTTGGCTTCAAACAAGTCGCTTATTACATCAACTATACCCCCTATCAGTGTTTCTAAATCGGTTTGCCGACCAATCATGCGTTTCATGTGCACAAAAACAATGGCTATTGTACCTTCAAGTACTTCTTTAAAGAGCGATTCTTTGGTACGGAAATAGTAATGCAACATTGTGCGGCTAATACCTGCTTCTTCGGCAATCTGATTAGTACGAGTGCCTTTAAAGCCATTCCGGTGAAAAACCTTTTCAGCAGCTAGCAGTATTTTTTGCTTGGTGTCGTGGTCTATTTTTGGCATAAAAAAACTTCTAATGGAAACATTTAACAAATTTATCTAACATTTTGGATAAAAATAATAGCCATAGCTACTTAAAGTGATTTCTAAGTAGCTATGGCTATTAAACGGTAACAAAACGCTAACGCAAATATCTTATCCCATTGGTTCCAGCTTTTTAGCAAATTTCTGCGCTTTCAAAGATAATTCTGTTGCCAAAAAGCAGTGTGCTTGTGTCATGGCTGTTTCGGTACGGTTTACAATGTCGCTTACTAGCTGGCTGCCGAATGGTAGAGGGTCTTTGCTGCAATCGATGTACTTGGTTTCTTTGTTATTTACCAGATACAAATTGTTGCCGCTATCTTTAATAGCAATATCAATATTTTTACGAATCTCGATAAAACCTTCAGTGCCTAAAATAGTCAATCGGCCATCGCCCCAGGTTTTTAGTCCATCAGGGGTAAACCAATCTACACGGATATACCCTGTGCCGCCGTTGCCTCTTACCATCGCATCGCCGAAGTCTTCAAACAACGGAAACTCAGGATGGTTAAGATTTCCTATCTGCGAGCTTACAACTTCGCCTTTAGTGGAGCCTGTAAAAAACAAAAACTGGTCGAACTGGTGCGAAGCAATATCTGTAATAATACCACCAAATTTGTTACGGTCGAAAAACCACTCGGGGCGGGTCTTGGTGTTCATGCGGTGTGGCCCTAAGCCAATTGTTTGTACAACCTTGCCGATAGCACCTTCTTTTATCAATTCTCCTGCTTTTACAGTTGCCCTGTTTTCGAAGCGCTCGCTATACATGATAGAGTAAATACGCTTGGTATCTTTCTGTACCTTTCTTACTTGCGCCAATTGCTCAAGGCTTGTAATACCGGGCTTATCGGCCATAAAATCTTTGCCATGTTGCATAGCTTTTATGCCTATTGGGGCACGTTCGCTGGCAATGGCAGCACTTAATATTAGTTGTATCGATTTATCTTCCAGTATTTCCTGCTCGCTTTTGGCTTGTTTTACGTTGGGGTATCTTTTTACATAACCTGCCATCAAATCGGGTTCTTTGGCGTATACTGCTACCAGCTCGCCACCACCACGAATAATGGCCTCTGTCATGCCATAAATATGCCCGTGATTAAGCCCTATTACCGAAAAACGGATACTTGGTTCAGCATTTTTATAAATATATGGTGCTTCTATCGAAGCTGTTTTTGCTGCAATTTCTGTCACAAGACCCGACGAAAGTACCAGCCCTGCTGTGCTTGCCAAGCTATTTTTTAGAAAATTGCGGCGGTTGTTATTACTGTTTTCCATAGTTTAATCAGGTTGTTTATTGGGTTTTGGTCGCCAGTTTTAAGGCTTGGGTAGTTGTATAATATTTGGCAATCATGTTGGGTACTTCCCATGCAGGTAATTTGCCTTGTTTCAGAAACTCGAGGTATTTTTCGGTTACTCGTCCAAAGTGTGCCTCATGACCTTCTTTGTATTTTTCCGGAATCTCCACTTCCCAACCTTTGTCGTTTTTCTTCAAACTAACACCCGGGTACTTTTTCTGAACTATTGCCAAGGCTTGGTTTAAACCTGTTTCATAGGCTTTGTCGTTACTAATAGGTTCAATATATAGCGTAGGTTTATAGTTTTGTTCTGCGCCTTGTCTGATAATCAGATTTGCTTTAGTGCCTCTCATAATCGAATAATGGGTGTCGCCACCACCTTCAGGTGCCTGATAAGCCCATATAACAGAAGCCTTTGCATGCACACCTTTTAGCTGATAATTGATTTCACCGTTCGAAAACACCTTCAATAAAGTATCGTTCACTACGTCTTTTTTCAGATAGTCAGGAAAACCCTGCGTTTTCGTGATAGTTTTAAACTGGCTCAGCGTCATATCGGTTGTCCAGCGGCGGGCATCATTTATCTTGATGTCTTTTTTATAATCAATGATTTGCTCAGGAAAACACTCCCATTGAATGAGGTCTACCAAGTGGGTGTTTACATCTACAATTCCTTCGCCTTGTTGAGATACATCCATAAACCACGAAGGGCGGGTGAGTACACTACCCGAAACATATTTGTAAAAATGATGCACACTTTCTTTGGTTACTGCCGGATTTTCGGGTGTTCCTTTTTCCAGATTTCCGAATGCTGATGCTAACATTGAAAACTCTCGCTGCAACATGGTAGAAATTTCGTAGCGCTCGGTCATTATATCATAAAGCAAAACCTTCTTCTGAGCCGCCGATGCAAAGGTTCTTTTGAGTTTCTCAAAATCCTTTTCGTTGATAATCATAGGTTTGTCGGCCAGTACATTAAATCCGGCATTGATTGATTTCTCCAGATAATCGGCTTTTATACGGTTATTACCAGCAATTACAACCACATTACCTGCTTTTTCGACCAGCATTTTTTCAAAATAATCACTACCTGTATATACCTGTTCGTCCCATTTTGTAGGGCTATCGGTACGGGTGTTGTAGCCTTTAATTCGTTGCAGATGAAAATCAAGGTCGGCACCTACAGGTGCATATACCCTTACTTCAGGGCTTACTTCAGGATACATATTTTTCTGTACCAAAGCTGCATGAAAATGGCCGGGGTCAAGAGTAATCAGTTTGATTTCTTTTGAGGTCTGGGCAGATGCTTCTTTATTCAATAACATACCTAGTGCTAGGGCGAATACTGTTGCTACGAGTTTTTTTCTCATCAGATATTATATATGGTTATTTATTCACTTTTATGGCATAGGCACTTCTTTGCTCTCTGCTCAATAGTGCGTTCGCCTCATTATCGTTCTTAAAACGCTCGGTTTTAGGATCCCAGTATAGTTTTCGGTTGAGCTTCATGGCGGCATGATGCAACAAGCAAGCACTACACGAACGATGTCCGATTTCGGCAGGAGCAATAGGGTCTTTGCGTGAGGCAATACTTTCAAGCCAATTGCCGTGGTGGTCGTTACTTACGGTCATGTGAATTTCGTTCGGGCCGATTTCTGAGGTAATAATTTTCGGGTCGCTGGCATCTAGTTTTTTAGCGGCATTTTGTTTGGCTACCGGGTCGCTAGAGGTAACAGCACCATCACCACGAGAAACAAAAATCCAGCCATCTGTTCCCTCAAACTTTATTCCGTTCGGAATCTCATTGCTGATAATCATCTCTACACCGTTTTCGTACATGGCATGCGTAGTAAATATGCCGTGCACATTCCATAAACCACTGGTCGGAAAATCGGCTTTACCCCATATTTCAGTAGGTCCCGAGTATTCGGTATCCATTCCCCAGTGCGCAATATCAATGTGGTGTGCGCCCCAGCCTGTAATCATGCCTGCCCCAAACTGCTCACAACGCAACCAACCTGGGCGGTCGAACCCTACTTGCGGGTGAACCCGTTTTTCGGTATAATATACATCGGGTGTTGTGCCGAGCCACATATCATAGTTCAGGTTTTTAGGTATTGGCATTTCAGGCTCTTCGTTGCCCGATGGATCGCCGGGTAAACCTACATATACCTTTTGCAATTTACCTATTCTTCCGTTTCTTACCAACTCTACGGCATACCTGAACTGCGACGTTGAGCGTTGCTGGCTACCAATCTGCAATATTCTGCCCGATTTCTTTACAGCATCGGCCATCATTCTCCCTTCTGCTATCGTCAACGAAGCTGGTTTTTGCACATATACATCTTTACCTACTTCTACGGCATGTATCACAATAGGCGCATGCCAGTGGTCGGGTGTACTTACAATAACGGCGTCAATATCTTTATTAAGCAATAGCTCTCTGTAATCGCCATAACCTTTTACACCATTAAACTCTTTTCCGTTCTTTTTGGAATAGTAGCCATTTACTAATTTCTGAGCTCCTTCTACACGGTTGCTGTCCAGGTCGCACACGGCCATAATCTGGGCAGTATCATGTTTCCATACACCCGGCATATCGTGCCCGCGCGAAATGCGCCCAACGCCAATAGCGCCAACATTGATTCGGTTACTTGGCGCATTTTTGCCAAATACAGAAGCTGGTACGATAGACGGGAAACCTGCTAATAAAGTACTGCCGGCTAAGACTCCTTTACTACCCAAGTCAAGGAATTTTCTTCTCGAGATGCTATTGTTTTTTTCGGTAGTCATAATTGTTGTTTGTAATGGTTAAATAGAATGAGGAATGGTATGGCTGTATTTTTATTGTTTATGCCTAATATACAGCCATAAGCACGGAGTACTGTCCTGTTATAAGTAGAATTGTTTCATGATAGCAGACTCTGGATTTAAGGTAGAACGATGCAGATAAATCTGAATACATAGTTCAGCTAATCATTTATTCTAAAAAAAATACAATTATAGTGCTTTTTCTTTAGCTTAAATCACTTTCCTGAATCATTACCTCCAAATCAAATCCAATAGAAAACTAAGGTTATTTTTGTATTTAACAAAGACTTTTTTGTCTATTTTTTGTAATTTATACATACTGTCTCTCGGTTTCGTTTTCGGAAACGTTACCGATAGTTTTTGTAAACTTGTAATAATTATAGATTTTTGTTGATAATTGCTTGTAATAAAAAGGAAGGCTTTGCTTAGATAGTGATAGTAGAAAAGATGTGGCTTAGAAAAGTATAATTTCAGCTATTTTGTCTTGAACTATGATTTAGCTGATAAAACTGATTTTATTGTTTTAGGTAAAGAAGTGAGGCTAATTATTCCTTTTAGCCGTTTATATGTTAATCAAATTGTTAAACCAACCCATTGATTTTAAGCTAATGCGACTTTTTTACTCTTTTTTTTGTTGAGTAATGGCGGAAAAGGGGAATAATGACAGTTTTCTCATAAAAACCCGTTAATTTTGTAGTATGATTATAAGACCGGAAAGACCCATAACAGATTGGCTGCCTCTTACTTTGAAAGAAGTAGAGAAAAGAGGCTGGGACGAAGTAGATGTAGTACTCGTTTCAGGCGATGCCTATGTTGACCATCCAGCCTTTGGAACGGCCGTTATTGGGCGTATTATAGAAAGCGAGGGTTTCAGAACTGCCATTATTGCCCAGCCAAACTGGAAAGATGATTTGCGGGACTTTAAGAAATATGGCCGTCCGAAGTACTTCTTTGGTGTAACGGCTGGTTGTATGGACTCAATGGTGAACCATTATACTGCCAACAAACGCTTGCGTTCGAATGATTCTTACACGCCGGGTGGTGAAGCAGGTTACCGACCTGACTACGCAACTACAGTTTATACCAAAATATTAAAAGAACTTTACCCGGATGTACCTGTTCTGATTGGTGGTATTGAAGCATCGTTAAGACGGGTAACGCACTACGATTATTGGAAAGACCAGCTAATGCCTTCGATTCTGGCTGATTCGGGTGCTGACTTGTTGGTTTACGGTATGGGTGAGCAACCATTGCGAGAGATATTGAAATTGGTGAAGAAAGGTGTGCCGCTTAATACCATTAAAAATGTGAATCAGGTGGCTTACATGCAAGATAGCTCTGAGGCTTTGCCTGATGATAGAGGCTGGAACACAGTTGAGCTGGCAAGCCATGAGGTGTGTCTGAAAGATAAACTCAAATACGCTTCTAATTTCAAGATAGTAGAAGTAGAATCGAACAAATGGCAGGCGAATCGTATCATTCAGAAAATAGGAAGCGATACCTTGGTGATTAACCCGCCATTTAAGATTATGGACGAAAAGGAAATCGACCAATCATTCGATTTGCCTTATACCCGCTTACCTCACCCCAAATACAAAAAACGTGGCCCGATTCCAGCCTATGAAATGATTAAGTTCTCGATAAACATGCATCGGGGTTGTTTTGGAGGTTGTAGTTTCTGTACTATTTCGGCGCACCAGGGTAAATTCATTGCTTCAAGAAGCGAAGAGTCTATCATGAAAGAGGTAAACGAAATTGTGCAACACCCTGAGTTTAAAGGTTACATTTCTGATTTGGGTGGGCCATCGGCCAATATGTATCGCATGAAGGGTAAAGATGAGTCTATCTGTGCCCGTTGTCAGGCACCGAGCTGTATTCATCCGGTTATTTGTTCTAACCTTGATACATCACATAAACCTTTAACCAAAATATATCAGAAAGTAGATGCACACCCCGAAGTGAAAAAGGCTTTTGTGGGTTCGGGTATTCGCTACGATTTATTGGTAGACGATTTCAATAAAAATAATCAGGATGGTAACCACGACGAGTACATGGAGCAATTGGTTACACGCCATGTATCAGGCCGCTTGAAAGTTGCCCCTGAGCATACCTCTGACGATACCCTACGTGTGATGCGTAAGCCATCGTTTAAGTATTTCAAGAAATTCAAGCAGAAATATGATAAAATACAGGATAAGCACGAGCTAAAGCAACCGCTGATTCCTTATTTCATTTCGTCTCACCCGGGTTGTGAAGAGGCCGACATGGCTAATCTGGCTGCTGAAACCAAAGACTTAGGTTTTCAGCTAGAGCAGGTGCAGGACTTTACGCCAACGCCTATGACAGTAGCTGAGGTTATCTATTATTCGGGCGTACATCCTTATACTTTGCAGCCAATTAAAACGGCTAAAACCCGTGAGGAAAAACTGGCACAAAACCGTTTCTTTTTCTGGTATAAACCCGAGTTTAAAAACTGGATTCGCAGCCGACTGCACAAACTCAACCGTGCCGATTTGGCCGACCGTTTATTGGCTAGCCCTAAAAAGAAAATACAGGGAAATGAACCAGTAGGAGCGGTGAAGAATAAAAAGAAGAGATTTAGGTAGTTAATATTTATAAAGAGTTTTAGTAAAGACGCCCATTTTTATAGAAGAGGGGCGTCTTTGTATTTAAAACGTAGAATGGCAAATATATTTTAATGATGAACAATTAGCAGATAACAATTTAAATTGTGATGCTAACAAAACAATTAGCGTCTGAATCAGTATGTACTATACATACACACATATAACACCATGCAAGAAAAATATAAACTCAAGGCTAAAATAAACTTTCTGGCGTATTACCAGATAGTTGGCGGAGCTATCGGAATTATTTTTTTGGTCTGGCTTTTAGTGAGCACATTGCCGGTGCAAGGTTTGAATAGTATCCTTTTCTTAATGATGGCTGTTTTCTTTGCTTTATCTATTTGTGCCGGATGGCTATTGCTTGAGAAACGAACTGAAGCAGGACTTACGCTTTCAAAAATCAATCAAATCTTACAGATAATAGGCTTTGGTTTTGGTGGATTTGGTTTTAAATACGTTGCGGGAATAATGCTATCGCTGGGAATTGACTTAAAAGATGACGCCAATTTTATTTTTAATTTTTCAATAACCAAGCTTGAGTTTTTTATAAATAGTAGCAAAGACCTCGCAAAAGTAGAAGTAAATCTGGTAGCCATATATCTGGTTTATTTTATCATAAAAATTCAGGATACTATTTTGTATCGTAGAAAAATAGGTGTGGTTAATGAGGATGATTAAAATAATATTTGAGCATGATGTTATAAAGCTAAGATGAAGTAAAATCTTAGAATCAATCTCAGCATTGTATCAAAAAGCCTTTCTCTTATTCTGAAATTACACCCAAAATCTTCCTACCTTTGGGTATTGAATTTCTGATAACTTATGATCCATATCCATTATTTTACATTTTCGCCTTTTGCAGAAAATACCTACATTTTGTGGGACGAAACCAAAGAGGCCGTTATTATTGACCCGGGTTGTCTGGCTCAATATGAGAAAGAAGAACTCGCCGATTTCGTTGCCGATAACCAACTGACGGTAAAGCATCTGTTGCAAACCCATACGCACCTCGACCACGTTTTTGGTAGTGCTTTTGTGAAACGCAAATTTGGCGTAAAGATGCTTATGCACAAAAACGAAATTCCGGTGCTGGATAATGTGGAGAGTCGATGCCAAATGTGGGGTGTTAAAGGTTATGAGCCTGTTGAAGCCGACGGTTTTATTGATGAAGGAGATGTTATCAAGTTCGGTAATTCTGAATTAGAGATTCTGTTTGTGCCCGGTCATGCCCCTGGTCACCTGGCTTTTGTTAACCATGCACAAAAGTTTGTGATTGGTGGCGATGTGCTTTTTAGAGGCAGTGTTGGGCGAACTGATTTCCCGCTTTGTAGCTATACCGACCTCATGAACAGTATCAAAACCAAATTCATGACACTAGACGACGATTATAAAGTATATGCAGGCCACAACGACCCAACCACCATTGGTTTGGAGCGTCGCACGAATCCTTTTATCAATCAATAAATCAGGCTGGTTTCTTCTTGGTAGATTTGACTTTGGCCTTTTTTAGGTTTTCTTCTACTCTGAACAATACAATTTTTCGTATAAGTTCGTAAGGTATAGGCTCATTTAATTGAAATTGAATAGAGCCTTTCCGTGTTTTATAAGGTGCAAGTTCTTCTGTAAAGCCATCGTTACCTGTTGGTGTAGCATAAAACCCAATATGGTTTTTGAATGCCGCAAAATATACCAGATTACCGTTTAGTATATAAGCAGGCATGGCATATTTTATATCTTCTTTTGCCTCAGGCGCAGCCGCCTGAATAGTAGCCCGTACTTTATCCAGAATTTTCTGAACGTCTTCCGGAAAACTACCAATGTACTCGTCTATGTTTTTTGCTTTATTCTGAACCATGAGTTGAGTTTTTTAGTAATAGGTTGAAAATAATCTATTCAAAAATAGTGGTTTTTAGAATACAATCAGTAGAATAGTAATTAGGTTAAAGGATATATCAAGCCGTATTTCCCTTCAATAAATAAAAACCCATCACCAGTAAAACTAAAGGAATTACTAGAAGTAAAATAGCTAATACTATATTGAGTATGGCCTTACCTACAGAAAACTGCTGCGCAATAGAAATACCTATAATTAACAGTCTTAATGAAATAAAACTCAGAACAATCTGAATAATTGCAAAGAAATAGCCTAAATACTCAGAAAACTCATTGTCTTCATAGGTAGATTCACTTCTAAAAACGTTGTCACTAAAGGCAATGATTCTTAATAGAAAGACAATTATTAAAAAAATACTTGGGATACTCGCCCACGCAACCACGTTTCTTATCTCTTTCTTTCTTGCTTTGCCATCAATCCATTTTCCAGAGAAATCAATAGCAAAGGAATAAAGATGCATAAATACATAACCTGAGATTCCTCCTATTAGGATGGCTGATATAATAATACTTTGCAAGGTTTCTCTATCTCCAAAACTATTTAATTCAGCTCTTTCAAAAGCTTTTTCTATACTGACAAGAAAGAATGTAATATGAACTACTTCGGCTCTATTCCATAAGATTATATCTTGGAAAGCTGCTTTAGGATTTATAAAAAGATATTGAATCAGTTCAGATACGCTATACTTGTTGTTGTTGACTTCCATTAATTTGTTAGAGTAGGTATTATTTGTCAAATATATTTTATTTAGTGGAGTTATTGGCAGTTATCTCTAATGAATTATTCAAACGCCTTTGCAGAGGTAGGTGTTAAATCTTCCTTATTTAAAATAATTCTAAATAAGCTTCGACTTTATCGCTTTTCATCCTTACCTTTGCGCTTCGTTAATAACCTTTGTACAACAAACACATAACCTACCATCCACTTTTATGCAATTAAAAACTATTCTCAGATATACATTTTTCTTCATTTGTTTTATTGTGTGTCGGCAAGTTACTCAGGCGCAAAACCAGCCTGTGGGTAAGTATCAGATTAAGGGCATTATCGCCGATTCGCTTGATAAAAAGCCTGTAGAGTTTGTAACTGTCAATCTGCTTGATGTATCAACCACCAAAAGCGCAGGCGCTACCTATACCAACGATAAAGGCTTTTTTGAGCTAGGCCTCAACAAAAAAGGAGATTATAAATTAGAGTTGATACTGGTCGGTTATCATCCGAAAACAATCTCTGTTACAATTGATGACCAAGCCCCTGTTATAAATATTCCGCTTATTGTGCTTACGTCTAATGTGCAACAATTGGCCGATGTGGTTGTAGTAGGTACAAGACAATTGGTAGAACAAAAATCAGGAATGTTGGTCTACCATGCTGAAAGAGATGTAACCAACCTTGGCGGAACCGCTGCCGATGTATTACGTAAAACACCAGTATTGAAAGTTGATGCCGATGGTAACGTAAGTATGCGTGGGAGCAGCAATCTGAAAATATTAATCAATGGCAAATACTCTGGCCAGATGGCACGTAGCCCTGCCGATGCCCTGAATATGATTCCGGCCGATATGATTAAGTCGGTTGAGGTTATCACGAGCCCGTCGTCTCGTTATGATGCCGAAGGCGCAGCAGGTGTTATTAACATCATTACCAAAAAAGGTACCGATAGCCTCAATGGAGCACTTGAAATAGTAGCCTCTAACTGGGAGCAGGCATTTAACCCACGCCTGGCTTTTTCGAAAGGTAAGTGGAATGTTAATTTCTTTGCCCATGCACACCGCTTGCAGCAAAAAAGAGAGACAAATTTGTTGCGGTCGTCTTTTACAGATAATGGCGAACCTTATCAATTGCAGCAGCAGGCATTTATGAACAACGTAATGCCTCATGGTATGTCAGAGATTTCGGTCGATTATCAGGCTGACTCTAGTACGCTTATCAGTTTATCGGCTACAGGTTGGTTGGGTAATTGGCCTTCTGATAGAAGACAAAACAATACAACTTTGCAGTCGGGGGCTGTTGTACAGCAGTTTGAACAACAGACAATTACTAACAATGCTGCAAATCAGGGCTATTTTTTAAGTCTTGGGTATTCGAAAAAATTCAGAAGAGTGGGGCAGGAGCTATTTGTAATTGCCTTGTATGAAGATAACCTAAAAGACGATTTTGACTATGATACATGGCACCGAAACACCGAAGGCGTAATATTGTACCGTGAGCAGAACAACAACCACATGCGTTCGAAAGAATCGACACTTCAGATAGATTATACACATCCTATTTCAAAAGATGGTAAAAATCAGCTTGAAATAGGAGCAAAAGCTATATTAAGAGATGTGTCGAGCGACTATACCACACTGGCAAGTGCCGATAATCAACCATCGGTTTTAGTGCCTGTTAGCAGTAGAACCAATGTTTTTGATTACGGACAAGATATTTTTGCCGGATACGTGCAAACAAAGTTTAACTTACCCAATAAATGGTTTTTGCAGGTAGGTGTAAGGCTGGAAGAAACATTGATTGAAGGCCGTTTCAAAACGCAGTTTCAACCATTCAAAAACAACTTCCGTAATTTTGTGCCTAGCGCAACACTTACCAAAACCCTTAACGAAGCCAATAGCTTCAACCTAAGATATACACAACGTATTTCTCGCCCATCAATTATCGATTTGAATCCAAATATAGATGCCCGTGATTCACGTAACCTTGAATCGGGGAATCCTGATTTAAGACCGGAGGCTTCGCATCAGGTTGAACTATCACACACTTTATCTACCGAAGCAGGTTTCTTCTTCAATACTTCATTATATGGTAAGCAAACCAATAATTCGATAGAAAACATTATACAGGTAAACAGCGAAGGGGTATCATTGTCGACCAAGCAAAACCTTGCCTCTAATCACCAGTATGGTGTTAACCTGTCTACATCTTTCAGCTTAACAAAGGGAATTGTACTTGAAAGTAATGCCCGACTAGGTTATATGGACTTTAAAAGTCAGGCACTTAACATTGAACGCAAAGGCTGGGGAGGTGGAATAAATGTTAATACTACCTTTAAACTAAGAAATAATTATACCCTACAAGCCTTTGGTGATTATGATTCACAAGCTGTAACCTTACAAGGCCACGAAACTGACTGGTTTTATTATAGTTTTGCTTTGAAGAAAGAATGGCCAAAGAGCAAAATTACGGCGGGTCTTTCAACAGTCAACCCTTTCAGTAATACAATGAGCCGTAGCCGTGTGATTGTTGCCTCAGGTTTCACGTCTGACAACGTTACCCGTTATTATAACCGTGCTGTGAAACTAACCTTAGTGTGGAAATTCGGTGGACAAGGTAAGCAAGTCAACCGCAAGTCAGCATCAAATGATGATTTGAAGAGTAGTAGCGAGAGATAAACCCTAAAAGATATTGTTTATGGCAGGCATACAACAGCTTAATACAACTTGTTGTACGCCTGTTTTTTATTATATTTGGTAAAACCTAAACAGCCTCTCAATGAAACTCAACAGTACTTTCCTCTTGCGTATAACAGTAGTAGTTATACTGTTTATGCACAGTATTCCGGGGATATTTAATAATGGTATCAACGATTTTGGGAATTTGTATCTTAATCAGGTAGGATTTGCGCCTGTTGGGCTTGTGTTAGCCTGGGCTATTAAGATTTCTCATATAGCGGCTGCCATTTGTTTCCTGTTCGAAAAATACGTGAAATGGGCTGGTATTGTTACAATAATTATTCTGATTGCCGGCATCTTCATGGTTCACCTGAAAGATGGCTGGTTTGTAGTAGGAGGGGGCAGAAACGGAGTAGAATTTAATGTACTGCTGATAGTGGTGATACTGACAATTATGTATCCGAATGGGTTGAAGAAATTAGTCTGAACTTTGATTTACCTGATTGATTTGATTAAAGTGATTCAGTATACAAGTCAGGTAAATCACTAAATCAGGTAAATCAAAGTTCGAGACAAGTATTATTACTCCAAATTTTTCAACTCCTTCAATAAAATATCTATTTGCTCAGGCGTATTTGAAGGGAAGTTTGAGATTCTGATTTGAGAATCTTTGTTTGGGCCGTAACCTGCACCCAAAATCATATTTTTCTCTTTTAGCGCATCAATAATAACTTTTGATGGCTTGGTAGTATTGGCCACTATTACAGTTCTTGAACGGTGCTCAGGATTTGCAACAGCTATGCTACAAAGGCTGCTACTTTCAAGATACTTATATATTTTACGGGCTTTTTCGTCGGTCTCTTTTCTTATGTTTTCAATACCTGTTTTGTTCATGTCTTCGGCTACTTTGCCTAAGAGATAAATACCAAGTACGTTTGGCGTTGCAGGTGTTTCAAAGGTCTCAAAGTTTTTCCAGAGTGTAGGCAATGTATGATGTGCACCTATATGCAAGCCATCTTGTTTTGCCAGTTTTTTGGCTTTATCAAGACACTTCTCATTGGCAATCCATACCCCCAAACCTGCAGGCAAACCAAAAGCCTTTTGTACTGAAAAGAAAGCCGTATCTATTAAATCTAAATCAAGTTCTGGAATAGGAGCCGACGAAACCATATCAACTGCCACGAATTTTTTCTGGTTGCTGCGTTTTAGTTTATGAATATCAGCCTCACGCATTTGTACACCACTACTGGTTTCGTTTTGGGTTGTACAAATTAACTCAGCATATTCGGGTACTTCTACTTCGGCATAGCTAAAGCCTTCGCCAATAGGTTTTTCTTGCTTATGGGCAAACTTATTGAGGCTTCCGGCATATTTATAGAATTTTTCAGAGAAAGAACCATTTACCAGGTGGAAACTTTCGTGTTCTACCATATTAAGTAAAATACGTTCCCATACTTCAGAGGCTGACCCTGTGAAGAAAATTCCCGAAGTTTCAGGAATCCGCATCAACGTTCGAAGGTTTTCGGCACAATGTTGGTAAATTTTTCTGAATTGTCCGCTTCTATGTGAAATAGAGCCTATTTGTTCATCAACAGCTTGTTTAAGAAATTCCTCAAATTTGGGATATAATTCAGCTGGACCGGCAGTAAAATATATATTCTTCATCGCACCAAGGGTTTCAAGAGAAATCAAAAATAAAAAAAGTCCATGAAAGGCTCACCCCGCTTAAAGTAAATGCTTTAAAAAGTCTAATTCTTTCTTGGTATGTTTTTATTCGGGTATAAAAGTAAGGTAGCTCAACTGGTTTTCGTCAAACATTTCCTGTGTAATGTTTTGCAGTTCGTCGGCTTCTATCTTCTTTATTTCAGTAAATATACTTTCTAATGACTCTACACGGCCTACATCTAATATACTCTTGGCCATCATGAGCATATAGCTCTGGTTGCTTTCTTCAGCCATAGCCAATTGGCCCATCAATTGTTCCTTAGCCGTGTGCAATTGCAGTTTGCCCAGCGGTTTATCTTTCAACAATTGCATTTCTTTCACAATAAGTGCATTGGCTTTGTCGAGATTGGCCTTATCGGTAGCAAAGTAAATACCCAGAAAACCAGTGTCAACATAGGGCGAGTAAGTGGCATCAATGCTATAAACTAAACCATATTTTTCTCGCAGAGTCATATTGAGGCGTGAGTTCATGCCCGGGCCACCAAACAGATTAACCAACATAAAGAATGGCAAACGACGCTCGTCTTTAAGAGCATAAGCTGGGCGACCAATGGCACAATGCGCTTGCGTGATGGTTTTGGTAATACTTACCCTTTGGGGTAAATAGCTTTGCGGAGGCGTACGTTTTACGTCGGTTTTGCGTGCCGGGATATCTTTCAAATACTTTTCGGCTATATGAATGGCACGCTTAAACGGAATATTACCAACAATAGAAAACACGATTTTTTCGGTATCCATGTTTTCGGTGATAAACTCCTGTAAACTATTACGTGTAAAAGATTTTACGCTTTCTTGCGTGCCTAGAATATTAGCCCCTAATTGGTGATTAGCAAACAGAATAGTGTCGAAATCGTCTTGAATAGCATCTTCTGGTGCATCCTGATACATCGACATCTCCTCAAGAATCACACCTCTTTCTTTTTCAATCTGGTTTTCAGGGAAAATAGAATGAAAGGTAATATCAGCCAGTAATTCAACCGATTTTTCGAAATGATTGTCTAAAACTGATGCGTAAAAACAGATTTTCTCTTTGGTAGTATAGGCGTTTAATTCGCCACCTACTGATTCTAATCTATTAATTATATGATAAGATTTACGCTTTTTTGTACCTTTGAAAGCCATGTGTTCCCAGAAGTGGGCTAAACCTACCTGATCAGGTTTTTCATCACGGCTACCCATGTCGAGCATTAGTCCGCAGTGCACTATTTGTGTATAAGGCACCTGACGGTGCGCAATGCGAATGCCATTGGGTAATGTATAAATTTGATATTCCATAAAACCCCTTGTAGGGAAAAAATATTGAATGTGTAAATGGGGCTTATAAAACAGAATCCCCAATATTTATTTACAAAATTAATGAAAAGATAGTTCAATGAGAATAGGTTTTGATGCAAAGCGGGCTTTTAATAATTACACAGGTTTGGGTAATTATAGCAGATATATCATAGAGGCTTTGTTAGAATATGCCCCTGAGCATCAGTATTTTGCTTATACTCCTAAACTAAAAGGTAATTGGTATTCTTCACTGGCCGATTTTCCGAGCAAATTACAGGTGCAATTACCTGTGGCTTATGCCCAACTACCTGCTGCTTTGTGGCGAAGCTGGTTTATAGCTAAAGATTTGCAACATGATAAAATTGATGTATTTCATGGCCTAAGCAACGAGATACCTTATGGCTTAAAAAAAGCAGGTGTAAAATCAGTAGTAAGTATTCATGATTTGATATTCTTACGATACCCCGAGCAGTATCCGACACTTGACCGTTTTTTTTATGAACGTAAGTTTAAATATGCCTGCCATAATGCCGATGCCATAGTGGCCGTAAGCGAACAAACCAAACGAGATATTATAGATTTTTATGGTACACCTGCCGAGAGAATCCATGTGATTTATCAGGGCTGTCAACCTTTTTTTTGCCAGCGAATAGCCGATACAACAGTAATTGATCAGGTAAAGCAAAAATATAACATTCGCAGACCTTATATTTTGTGTGTTGCTTCTTTTACCGAACGGAAAAATCAGTTGAGGTTAATCAAAGCTTTTCAGCAATTAGCTACAAAAGACCATGATTTGGTATTGGTTGGTGGAAAATCTAAATATTTAGAGGAACTTAAAAGTTATGTAGTGCAAGCTGGTATTCAGAATCAGGTTTATTTTCTGAGTGGTGTGCCTGCCGAAGATTTACCAGCCTTATATCAGGGAAGTTCGCTGTTTGTGTATCCTTCTTTGTTTGAAGGTTTCGGTATCCCTATTATAGAGGCGCTCCATAGTGGTGTGCCTGTGGTGGCAGCAACAGGCTCTTGTCTGGAAGAAGCCGGAGGCGGAGGTGCGCTTTATGCCAATCCGCTGGATGTAGCCGATTTGGCTGACAAAATTCAACAGGTATTAAGCAACGAAGCCTTGCAAAACAAACTTGTTAATAAAGGGCAGGAACACGTGAAACAATTTGCCGCCAAACCTATTGCTGAGCAATTGACACAAGTTTACCAGAGCCTTTGAGTGATTTTGAAATGGATAGAAATAAAATAGGGACAAAATATCTTTTGCCCCTATTAATTACCAAACTACTGTAACAAAATATTTTGTGTCTTAAAATTCTTCATCAAGCGAGAAAGACATTTGCTCTTTCTGAGACATAACGCCGGCTTTTTGGTATTCGCCTACACGTTTTTCGAAGAAATTGGTTTTACCTTGTAGTGAAATCATATCCATAAAATCGAAAGGATTGGTAGCATTGTATATTTTCTGTACCCCTAACGATTCCAAAAGGTGATCGGCCACAAACTCAATGTATTGACACATTAGTTCGGCATTCATACCAATCAACGAAACAGGTAATGCATCAGTTACGAACTCTTTTTCGATTTCTACTGCATCCTTCACTAAATCGTAGATTTTCTGAGGGTCGTACTTGTTCTGAATATATTGCGTATATAGCAAGCAGGCAAAGTCACGGTGTAAGCCTTCATCGCGAGAAATCAACTCATTAGAGAAGGTAAGGCCCGGCATTAAACCACGTTTTTTCAACCAGAATATTGAGCAGAACGAACCTGAGAAGAAAATACCTTCTACAACGGCAAACGCTAACAGGCGGTCAATAAAGTTTCCGTTATCAATCCAACGCAAAGCCCAATCGGCTTTTTTCTTCACACACGGAATATGATCTATGGCGTTAAGCATTTTATCACGCTCAACAGGGTCTTTGATATAAGAATCAATCAGAAGCGAGTACGTTTCTGAGTGAATGTTTTCCATCATAATCTGGAAACCATAGAAACATTTTGCTTCGGCAAATTGTACACGAGAAATAAAATTGACTGCTAAGTTTTCATTAACGATACCATCAGAAGCAGCAAAAAACGCCAATACATGCGAAATAAAATGACGCTCACCATCGCTCAGGCTCTCCCAGTCTTTCAAATCCGGTGATAGGTCTATTTCTTCGGCTGTCCAGAAAGAAGCCTCGTGTTTTTTATAAAATTGCCATATATCATCGTGCTTGATAGGAAAAAGCACAAATCTTGTTTTATCCTCAATAAGCAGGGGTTCTACCGCTAATAATTGCTCGTCAGTCATACTTTTATATTTTTGGTTTATTCAATCGTTTTCATGAACGTTAATCAAACTTACTTATTTTAACAGCAGTTTCCAATAATTGGTTTTATAATTTTTCTGAATATTCTCTAAATTACTGATAATCAACCAAAATTTTTTGAAATAAATTTTCCACACCAAAACCTTGTTCAATTCAGTAGAATTAACGTAAATTTCAAGACCCTAATGTACACACTATAAGCACATTTTAAGTGCAAATTTCAAATCTCTAAGCTATATAGTATATGTTAAAAAAAACTGCTGTTGCCATTGCGGCAATCATTATTCTATTATTCGGTCTCTTGTTTCTGGCGCCTTTTGAGCATATCCGCAATTATCTTTCGTGGGGTAAACATAGTATTTTCGATTTCAGAACACATCCTACACGTGTAGTAGAAAACGGAGATGCACCACAGCCTTGGCCGCTCGACTCGGCTTATAATCAATTGCAGATTCCTGATTCTTTACTGGCTCAGATTGATTCTAACAATACACACGCTTTTCTGGTGATTCAGAATGGGAAATTGCTCTACGAACGCTACTGGGATGATTATAAAAAAGATAGTATCAGTGGGTCTTTTTCGGCTGCCAAGAGTATTATATCTATGCTGGTAGGCATTGGTGTGGGCGAAGGCAAAATAAAGTCTGTTGATGAACCCGTGGGTAATTATGTGCCGCATTTTAAAGAAGGCGATTTAGCAAAGGTTCGTATCAAAGATTTACTAACTATGAGTTCCGGCAGTAACTACAAAGAATCTGACCAGAGTTATCTGGGCTTGTCAGCAAAAATGTATTATGCCGATGACCTCGAATACGTAGTTGATTTAATGGAGCCTAAAGAAGCACCGGGCCTTAGTTGGGAGTATAGAAGTGGCGATACACAGGTGCTAGGGTTTGTTGTGGAAAAAGCATTCGGCAAAAATATTTCTACATTGGTTTCAGAGTATTTTATGAAACCAATGGGGGCTGAACGTGATGCGCTGTGGTTATTAGACGGTGAACGAAAACATGAAAAGGCTTTTTGTTGTTTTAACGGTATTTCACGTGATTATGCACGTTTTGGTGAATTGATGCTGACCGATGGTAACTGGAAAGGTAAGCAAATAGTGCCTGAACAGTATATGAAAGAGGCTTTGAAACCAGCCACTTACCTGAAAGACCCAACAGAAGGAGGAAAGGCCGTAGATTATTATGGGTATCAGTTCTGGATTCTGAATCATAGAGGAATGGCAATTCCTAGTATGAATGGGCTATTTGGGCAATATGTGTTTGCCATCAAAGAAAAAAATGCCATTGTGGTACGTTTGGGAGAAACTAAGGTAGTGAAGCCTATCCATCATTTTCAGCCAGAAAACTTTACTTATATAGATGCAGCGTTATCTATATTAAAGTAGTGGTCAAAGAGAGAGTAACTCGGTAAAGGATTGATAGATTTTTGATAAATTCTGTTACTTTATCAAAACAATTGCTTCTAATTTTAGTATAAACAGATTATTATAAATACAAAAACCTATGAGATCATCAGGATTTAAACTCAGGCTTGTTATTGGGGTTATAATGGCTATTGTAGCTTTGATTGGCTATTATGGCAAAAATCAGGTAAACCCATTTACAGGCGAAGAACAACACATTGCTTTAACACCTGAGCAGGAGGTAGCTATAGGTTTGCAAAGTGCGCCACAAATGGCACAAGAATACGGCGGGCTTTACTCTGACAACGAAGTACAACAAGAGGTAAAAGCTGTTGGCTATAAGATTGTGAGCCAATTGGAAAAAGAAGCCAAAGAAAAAGGCATTCAAATACCTTATCAGTTTGATTTTCATGTACTGGCCGACGACCAGACCGTGAATGCTTTTGCATTGCCAGGTGGGCAGATGTTTATTACGGTAGGTTTACTGAAACGCCTGAAAAGCGAAGACCAACTGGCAGGGGTACTCGGGCACGAAGTAGGCCATGTAGTACACAGGCACTCGGCACAGCAAATGGCCAAGTCAGATTTTTATCAGGGGCTTGTAGGTGCTGTGGCTACCGCTACTACCGACCCGAATTCGGGCATGGGTGCTGGGCAGATAGCGCAATATGTAGCACAGATTCAGCAAATGAAATTTGGCCGTGAAGACGAACTACAATCTGATGATTTTGGCGTAAAATATATGATTGAAGCAGGTTATAACCCCAATGCCATGATTGAAGTAATGAAGATACTGGAAGAAGCAAGCGGTGGTGCCCGCCAGGAAGAGTTTATGAGTACGCACCCAAGCCCTGAAAACCGTATTGCAAAAATAAAAGAGCACATTGCTAAATATGGCGGTGGTAAATATTAAGAAATTAAATATCAGAGTGCACTTAACCAAAGGGGTAGTTTTGAAAAAGACTCCCCTTTTTTATATTTTTTTGCCTTTAAAAAGGTATATATTTGTAAGTAATATAGGATTGGAAAGAAATATTTCCGGGAATTTTACGTATTAATCCTGATAATCCTGTTTGATATATGAACGTGCTTGACTTAGTTATTATCGTTATTCTTTTTTATGGTGCCTATCAGGGCTATAACAAAGGGCTGTTTATTGAAATCATAGGCGTAGTGGCCTTTATTGTAGCTATTGTGGTTGGCTTTAAGTTTCTGGGCTATGGCATGAATATGCTGGCACCTACTATTGGCGAGAGCTTGGCTAATCGTTTTCTGCCTTATCTGAGTTTTTCAATCATATTTTTTCCTACTATTTTCTTAATTAATAAACTAGGCTGGATGATGCGACGGGCATTAAGATTCACTATCTTAGGCACAATTGATGGCTTTGCAGGGGCTATGGTAGGCGTGTTTACATGGGTGTTTGGCATCAGTACTTTCTTGTGGCTGATGAGTGCTATTGATATATTTTTACCAAAAGACCTTACGAAAGATTCTATTACGTATGCTACTGTTACTAAAGTTGCGCCTACGGTTATTTCTAAGGTTTCAGACTGGATTCCGACCGGAGGAAATATCATCAGACAATTAACAGAACAGAATAAATAGGGTTATAGATATGTCAGGCACTATTGAATGTAGAATGTACTACCTATAATGGAGCAGTGCTTCTTTGTGCCGATTATCAGATATAGTTTTGTACTGTTGAACACATTAGCAAAGCAGGTGGTTTAGGGGGCGGCTCGGCTGTGGGCACCGAAAACATTACCACATAAAATTTTAAACATTTATAAGACCTGGCTGGTTATTTTACCGAATCAACGATTACAAAGATTTAAACATACTCTTAACACAAAACAATACTTAACTGTAGTTATGGATAACTCTGAAAATATTTCTGAAAATGCTTTTGATGTTCATTATAACCGTGTGTCGGAAATGATTCACTGTTATGCTGAATCGGTGGGGCTTAGTCGTGAGGAGGTATATAATGCCGACAAAAATAACTGGCAATGGAAAAACGGTTCGGCTAATATTGAAGTGCTGATTCAGAAGTTAAACTTTGCCAACGGCACGCGTCGTGATTTTCTAAGGGTTTTTTGTCCGATAATGGATATCCCTCTTACTAACCCGATGGCGTTCTATCGCCGATTGCTTGAATTAAACGATATTAAGTTAGGTATTAAGTTTACGCTAGTGCCTAATTCGCCTAAGGTATGGGCAAGTTTTGAAAGAGACATAAAAGGTATTGATTATAACGAATTATCGACATTTATTTCTGACTTTGAGTACTGGGCCGATAAGCTGGACGATGAACTAAAAGCAGAATTCCCGATTTTAAATTAACGCTTGTTTATTTATATTGCCAAAAGCCATCAGATGTTTTCTGATGGCTTTTTTTGTTTTTGGCTTAAACTAATTTTTCTAAGTTTGTGAATATAAATAATATAAAAATGAGTCAGAGCGATGATATTGATTTAATGCTCACACTTAATCCTGATGGATGGAGCACTTGTATATTATTAATAAACGGACGTATAATAGAAACCTTTATAACTCATGTTTTTGGAGACCCATATTATGATCTTATCCGTGCAATAATAGATTTGCTAAAAGGGCAAGAGACCGTTACTCTTTTTTGGTTTTCAGAACCCGGCGGAGAAAAAATTGAAATTACCAGACATAAGACACAACAACATAAAGTTAATGTAACTATAAATGGATTTTCGGAAAGCTGGAGTAAAAGCCCTAAAGAGTTACATTTAATAGTAGCCTTTGAAATTCAATTTAAGCAACTTATTAGTCTTTTCTATTTTCAATTAAAAAAGACATCTTTATTAATGCAGGAAAAAGACTTTGCCAAAGCAAGAGATTATTTTCCCTATAAAGACTTTTATGAGCTTGAAAGCCTAATCAAGGAATATTTGAATGTATAAGAAACTTTGTAAAGTACAAAATCAATATTTAATACATTGTAATACTCCAATCAATAAATTGTTCATTACTCCCAACAAGAAAAAAGCCCTCAAGAGAGGGCCTTTTCTGGAAAAACTATGATGAAACAATTCTACTTAATATTTTTACTATATTAGTTCAAATATAATGGTTTCTTTTCTGAAATTATTGCGTTATCCACAATTTTGTTGAATTTACATTCGCTCCACCGGTTGCTGTTTTAAAGTTATCACCGTTGTAGTTGATTTCATTATCAGGGTAGATAAAACGATTAAAACCACCAAAGTTTCCTGTATAATATTGTGTATTTGATGTAGACATTGGCGTTTTGTTACCAGTTCTTCTTTTCAAAGTCCATGCATCAAATGGTTGTCTGAATTGGTCAATCCACAACTGAGCATAGATTTGGTTTAGCGCAGTAGCTGGGTCTGCCGAGTAAGCTACTTTTGCGTTAGTCAACAAGGTGTTTAGTTCGGCTTGAGTTGCAGTAGCAGAAGCCGGTTTGCCGACTACCCAAACAGGTGAGCTAACAGCAATACCTTTCCACATATTTACTGATGCTTTGATACCCGCTTCGTATTCAGCTTTAGCGCTGGCAGCATTAGCGGCTACACCCATACCTCTGTTATATACCTCAGCTTTAATGAAGTGTACTTGTGCCGCTGTTAAGATTAACTCAGGAATAGAAGTTAAATCTTGTGCGAAATAAAGGTTAACAGGCGAGAAAAGGTTGCTTGCACCTTTGTCGCTCCATGCTGTATAGCGTTTTCTGTCGTATGGCAAACCACCTTCTGTTGGGGTAACACCCGATACAGGGTTTTGTGGGTATGCTGCCCATTCTCCGGCATTGTTTGGCTCGTAGAAAATTTTAACACGTGGGTCAAAAATACCGCTACCGTCTTTATTATCGTTTGCCGACATCAGGTTCCACATAGTAGAGCCTAATCTTAAGTAACAGTTTGCATTAAACGACCACTCACGCCATTGTAACGAAAGGTTCAATGGTGTAGGCCAGATACCAACGTTATCAGCATCAGTCAACAATGGTTTGCTCATTGCTTCTGTAATGTGCGCAGTTGCCAATGTTTTGTCTTTGTCATATATCGTAGCAGCGATATATAAACGAAGGCTGTTAGCAAATTTAGTCCACATAGCCACATCACCTTTGAAAAGTGTTTCGTAGTTACCTAACGAAACCTGCGATGCATCTACTTTCAGGTTATCAACTGCCCATTTAAGGTTAGTCAATATATCGGTGTATATCTCTTGTTGCGTATTGTATTTCGCTTTATACACACCTGTACCTTTCGTAGCTGCTAAAGCTGCATAACCAGCTTCTTTATAAGGCATTGCACCAAAGTAGTTGGTAGCTTTGAAGCTCTTATAAGCCATGATGGTTTTCAACATAGCCGATACGTTGTTCATTGAGCTTGGGTTTTCACTTTTTTCAATGCGGTCTTCTATAATACGTGCGTTAGCTAGCGTATAGTAGTAGTTGTCCCAAACGGCATCTCTGGCGTTATCGAACGGATAAGAACCCGATGTAATAGCCGCCTGTTGGGTAATAGGGTATATCCAGGCATTCATTACCGATTGCTCTCCGGCTGTTAGTGGCAACGAGCTCACCACTGCATTGAACATTTCAGGGGTAGAAGCGCTATTAGGTTTATCCCAAGGCGCATTGATTTCTTCAAAATCATTCTTACATGATGCTGTCGCAATCAGTAAGGCAACGATAGATATTTTTGATAGATATTTCATGATTCTGTGTTAAATAGATTATAGCCTTGCTTTTAATGAAAAACCTAAATCACGCGTACCCGGATATTGCGACCATTGGAAACCTTGTGCGTTACCAATACCGTTGATAGCCTCTGGGTTCATTCTGTCAGGCAAGGTTGTGAATAAATAGAACAGGTTACGACCAACAAACGAGATGTCTAATCCTTGTAAGAATCCGGTACGTTTTACGATAGCCGACGGAACAGAGTAAGTAAGGTTAACCTCACGTAGTTTTGCCCATGAGTTTTCGAAAACCAAGTTGCTTCTAGGCATTTTGATGTTCGACCAGCCCATATACTGACCTGCATATTTATACATATAATGTACTACATCTGTGTTTTTAGTACCATCGCCAAATACACCTTCTAAAATCACACCGTGGTTAGCTGTGCTACCATCTGGGTAAGTATAAGGTAATCCACCACCGTTTCTTTCAAGCAATGTGCTTGGCGACAAACCGTGTCCCATAGAAGCACCGTAGTCAGCAGAATAAATATCACCACCGATTTTAAAGTCGGTCATTACATACAAGCTGAAGTTTTTGTAACGGAAGTTGTTGCTCAAACCACCCGTTAATTTCGGCGTAGTGTTACCAATAGCTACAGGGTCGGCAGTGGTTACGTATTGTGTACCTACTACAGCACCAGTAGTTTTATCTAATACTTTTTGTACAACTTTTTGTCCGTTAAGGTAAGTGTAGTCATAACCATAGATAGTACCATAGTTTTCACCTGCTCTTACATACATCAAGCCACCGTTTGTTCCCCAAAGGTCACCTAATGGGTAACGATCGATACCTTCAGCTAATGAAATAACTTTGTTTTGGTTGTGCGCACCGTTCAAAGCTAAGTCCCATTTGAATGAACCTGAGCTGATAGGAGTAGCTCTGATAATAAACTCGAAACCTTTGTTAGCAAGCTCTCCGGTGTTGAATGTAACCGCAGTTGCACCCGACGAAGTAGCCAACGAAGAACTTAAAATCTGGCTGGTTGCTCTTGTTTGGTAGTAAGTCAACTCCATGCTTAATTTACCTGCCAAGAAACCTAACTCAGTACCAATTTCAAACGACTTGTTACGTTGTGGTTGCAACAAAGCAGCCGGAGGCAAAGTAGTTTGTAAGCTACGCACTGGTAAACCACCGAATGAAGTAGCAGCAGTACCGTTGATAGTATTGGTAATGGTAGATGTATTGTAAGTATATTGCGTCAAGTACGGGTTAGTACCATTTGCACTTTCTGCCAACGACAATTTCAATTTACCATAGCTTAGGAAGTTCTGGTTTTTGAATGCATCAATAGCCTCAGTGAATACAAAGCTTAAGCTTCCTGATGGGAAGAAGTAAGAAGAAGTAGCAATTGGTAAAGTAGACGACCAGTCGTTTCTTCCTGTTAATTGCAAGTATAAATAGTTGTTATACGAGATGTCGAAGATACCAAACAATGAGTTCAGGTTTAAATCGTAACGAGTTTCACCAGTCGTGATTTTGGTTTTATCAAGGTTGTTGTTCAAGTAGTATTTGAACGGAACGTCGAAGTTACCAGCATTCCAAGTGTTTACACCGTGGCTTCTGCTACGCAATGCCGAGTTACCAATCAATAAACTAGTATTGAATTTAGAACCAAACAAACCATCTTTATGCAAAGTTGTAAATGCTTCAAAGTTCAAATCCTGGTTAGCAATGTTTTCAACACCGTATGCACCCTGAATACCCGCTACATCTACTGGCGTATTTTTGCTTTCGATACTAGTAGTAGAGTTGTTGATAGAGGCACGTCCTGCAAGGTTCAACCAAGGAGTAATATCAGCCGATAAACGTAATGAACCTAACAATTGGTTACGTGACAAACGTTGGTTGTTTTCGTAGAATTTCCAGAACATATCCTTAAACGCATTGTTGTTGTAAGGATAGTATTTGAATGGAGACGATTGGTCGAAAAGGTTTTTGCTTCCATCAGCGTTTTTGTAAGTATCTAACTCTAACGGAATATAATCGCGCGACATACCGTGAATCATGAAGTTAGCCCAACCATTATCGTTAGCCGACTCAGGCGTGTTCAAACGGTTGTAGTTAGTATAACTTGTATTGATTTCAGCTTTTACTTTTTTCGAGATATTTAACGACGAGCCTAAGTTTACGTTAGTTTGGTCGTAGTTACTGTTAGGTACAATCGCTTTGTTGTCTAATCTGGTTAAACCAACACGTAGCGTACCGTAGTCGCCACCACCGCTGAACGATAGGTTGTGCGTATTTGTCATACCAGTTCTGAAATACGCTTTTCTGTTATCTGGTTGTGCTTCCCATTTACGTTTTGTGCCATCCCACCAGATTAACTCTGTGCCATCTAGTTTATGTCCCCAAGAAGAAGCAGGGCCATACCAGCTGAAAATATCCCATGATGAATAACCACCCGGAATCGGGCCACCACTGCGGTAATTGTTGTTTACATCTTGTGCATCCCAAGGATAATTACCTGGGTAACGAAGCTCGCCAGAAGCAGTAGTAGGGAATGGTTGCGTAGCCGACCAAAGTGCAGAAGCTGCACCATAACCGTACTCATTTTGCATATCCATGTAGCGGTAAGCAGTAGTTGATAAAGACGAGAAGTTATAGTCTAAACCGAAACCTTCTCTTTTTCCACCTTTTTTGCTTGTAATCATGATAACCCCATTGGCACCACGTGCACCATAAAGTGCAGCTGCGTTAGCACCTTTCAAAACCGTAATGTCTTCAACCTCATCACTATTCACAAAGTTCAGGAACGAACCCCAGTCTTTAGGGCTGGTTAGGTCACCGCTTTTACCTTGTGTACCGCCTACAGGGTCATTTTGTACCTGAATACCATCAATAACGATTAGCGGTTGGTTGCTTCCTAAGATACTGTTGTTACCTCTGATAACGATTCTTTGTGAGCTACCTTGTACACCATTTGGTGTTGAGATATTCAAACCGGCTGATTTACCCATCAAACCCGAAGCGATATCAGGCGGAGCGGCTTGTACTAATTCTTTTGAAGCGATTTTCTGAGCAGAATAACCGATTGATTTTGACTCTCTTTTGATACCAAGAGCGGTTACTACAACCTCGTTTAATTGTTGAGCGTCTTCTACTAATTCAACATCAACAATCGAGCGGCCATTTATGTTAACATTTTGAGTTGTAAAACCAATAAACGAAACAACAACTGTGCTGTTTAGGTTAGGTACGCTCAAAGAGTATTTCCCTTCAGGGTCTGTTATGGTTCCGTTGGCTGTACCTTTTACAGTTACCGAAACACCAGGTAGGGGTTCTCCGCCATTTGAAGTCACCTTACCTGTAATCGTTTGAGCTAATACTGGCAGGCTAAAGCCCATCAATAATACCAGCACCAACTTTGGTAAAAAATTTCTCATATAATTTGACTTGGGTTAAAAATGATTGCTTTAAAAATTCTGGTGGTTTTCTCGGCTAAGCCCTTTTATAGTATATATAAACCTAAGAAAACCCATGAAAGCCGCTTCTATAAAACTATCATACAGAAGCTTAAAATAATTGATAATACGAATTACCTACTATATACTTTGCTTCAATAGTAGGGTGAGACTTTAATGTGATTTTAGCTATATTTTGACGATTTTAGGTTAAACATTCTTATTGATATTAATAACATACGCCTCTTTTACTCATAAATAAGAATAAAGAGTTTAGGGCAAATAAAGACTGTTAGTTGTGAGTGGATTTAGGAATGCGGATTAAAAGCTGTTTTCTGAAATTAAATATTGTTAGGTTAGGCTTGTTAAGATTTTTTTAAAAAAATGTTAAATATGATTACAAACATAAATAAAAATTATTTAATAAAAACTAATTATTAAATTTTTTTAAAAATATATGATATGTTATTAAATTTTATATGATATTTAGGCTCAATTTGCAAAAAAACGCCCGATGATGTTAAGTCAAGTTGTTTTTTTAATAAATTGCTTAATAGATTTTTAAAATTTTGCCCTAAACTAAACCCAAACTCTTCTTGCGTACCTTTTCTTTTGCTCGCTAGGTATGTCAATGTATGGGCCTAACCTTACTTTAACTATAAAAAACAATGTCTGAAATTACTCTCGATAGCGAGATTGAAATGACCAATAAAGAGTCGGTCATTGACATCAAGAAAAACAAACAAAAAAAAGGGATTGTAACCGAACTGTACTTTAACGAAACAAATACCATATCGGAGCTATCTCACTCTTTACACATCAGTATTCCATCTATCACTGCTCTTATTGAAGAATTAGTTGAAGAAAAATGGGTTGTTGAAACCGGCTTTGGTGTTTCTAAGCAAGGGCGCCGTCCGGCTATCTATGGGATCAACCCCAAAGAAAAGTTTGTATTGATACTCGATATTAATACACACGATACCAAAGTGCTGATTCTGAATCTGCGGAATCAGGTAATTTTTACACAAGTATTTGACTTACAACTAAAAAACAATCCCGTATTTCTTGAAACACTTTTTACATTAGTTGATACAGTAGTAGAGCAGAAAATAACAAAAGGTAAAAAACTTATTGCTTGTGGCGTGTCTATCCCCGGTTTGGTGAATAAGAATACGGGTATCAATTACACCTACAAGAGCCTTAATAGTGAGAATAAATCATTAGGTAAGTCAATAGAAGAGCATTTTAAGCTACCAGCCTTTGTTATCAACGACTCTAAAGCAACAGCCTTTGGCGAATATCGCTTTGGTTTGGCTAAAGGTAAACACCATGTACTATCTATTAATGTTGACTGGGGTATTGGTTTAGGAATAGTAGTAAATGGTGAGATTTTTGATGGTGCTTCGGGCTTTGCAGGTGAGTTGGGGCATATTCAGGTAAACCCTGACGGGGTACTGTGTACTTGCGGAAAAGTAGGCTGTCTGGATACTATTACCTCAGCTTCTTCGCTGCTTAAAAACATAAAAGATGGCCTGCGCCAGGGCAAAGTGTCGAAGCTGGGAGAGTACAAAGACCGTGTTGAAGATATAAACCTTGAAATGGTGATTGAAGCCGCCCAACAAGGCGACGCCTTTGCTATTGATATTATTCATAATATTGGCTTGGAGCTAGGCAAGGGGCTTTCGATAGCTGTGCATTTATTCAATCCGCAGATTATCATTATCGATGGTGTACTTTCAAAGGCGCAAAAACTGATTGTTAATCCTATTGAGCACGCTATTAACAAGTACTGCCTGACCGACTTCAAAGAAGACCTCAGTATAGAGATTTCGCAATTGGGCGAAAACGCCAAAATATATGGCGTGCATACCTATGTAGTAGAAAATCTATTGAAAGCAGTATAAATTTTATGCCCGTTTAGGGTATTCTTTCCATAATATTTTCTTTTCAATGCAAAACCTGAATCGAAGAACTTTTATTAAAACTACTTCTCTTGCCGGAATCGGCCTGATGGCAGGTAATAGTGTTTTTGCTGCCGATTTTCCAACAGTGCGTGTTGCACCAGAGAAGAGAAACTTTAGTAGTGAGGCTATTGAAGCCACAATTCAACGTATGAAGTCGGCAATTAAAGACAAAGAGCTGGCTTGGTTGTTTGAAAACTGTTTCCCGAATACATTGGACACTACGGTTATTTTTAAAACCAAAAACGAGCGGCCTGATACTTTTGTAATTACGGGCGATATTCATGCCATGTGGTTGCGTGATAGCACTGCGCAAGTGTGGCCTTATTTGCCTTTAATTAAACAAGATGCTCGCCTGAAAGATTTAATTGCAGGTGTTATCAACCGCCAGACGGAGTGTATCTTGATTGACCCTTATGCCAATGCCTTTAACGATGGTCCGGGTAAATCGGAATGGGTAACAGACCATACTGATATGAAACCAGAGCTACACGAACGCAAATGGGAATTGGATTCTCTTTGCTATACTGTTCGTTTAGCTTATCATTACTGGAAGACATCTGGTGATACGAGCGTCTTCGATGCAAAATGGTTTGAAGCTGCTAAACTGATTATAGCCACTTGCAAAGAACAACAACGCTTGACCAACAGGGGCAAATACCGCTTTGGACGCACCACCTCATGGTCGACAGATACTGTGCCGGGTAATGGCTATGGCAACAATACCAAACCAAACGGCTTGATTCACAGTGTTTTTCGTCCGTCTGACGATGCCACTGTTTATCCGTTCCTGATTCCTTCCAATCTGTTTGCTGTACTTTCTTTCCGTCAGTTAGCCGAAATATCAGAGAAAGTAATTAAAGATGCGGCTTTTGCCAAAGAATGTACAGCCTTGGCAAATCAGGTAGAAGCAGCTATTAAGAAATACGCTATTATCAAACACCCTGTTTATGGGCCAATATATGCCATGGAGGTTGATGGCTTCGGTAATTGTTTGTTGCAAGACGATGCCAACGTACCTAATCTATTAAGCCAGCCGTATTTAGGCTCTCTGAAAACAACAGACCCGATTTATCAGAATACTCGTCGGTTTGTGTTGAGCGATAGCAACCCTTATTTCTTCAAGGGTAAAGCTGCCGAAGGTATTGGTAGCCCGCATACACTTGTTGACCAGATATGGCCAATGAGCATTATTATGCGTGCCATGACCTCGAATAACGACCAGGAGATTTTGTCGCAATTACGCTTCCTCAAGAATACACATGCAGGCACAGGCTTTATGCACGAGTCGTTCGATAAAGATGATGCCAGCAAGTTTACCCGCAAATGGTTTGCATGGGCTAATACACTATTTGGCGAGATGCTTTTGAAAGTAGAACGTGAGCGCCCGCATCTGTTGAAGAATGTATAATTAGTAAACAATAATTCAGAATAATACAGAGAATCAGAAAGTAGAAGAAACACATTCTTCTTGTTTCTTTCTGCATTCTCCATCAGCAAAAAAATGAAAAAAACACTTATCACTATCCTGATAGCGATTATCGGCCAAACGCTTTCTGCCCAGCAACATGCTGAGCAGAATCATGATAAATATGTAGTGCCAAGCGACCCACAGGTAAAAGCCAAACTTAGCCAATGGCAAAATGTAAAATTTGGTTTAATGATGCACTGGGGTACCTATAGTAAATGGGGTATTGTAGAAAGCTGGAGCCTTTGCCCTGAAGACGAAGGCTGGTGTGAGCGCAAAGGCCCGTACAAAGACAATTGGTATGAGTACAAAAAAGCCTACGAAGACCTGCCTAAAACCTTTAATCCGGTGCAGTTTAATCCTGAAAAATGGGCTGCTGCGGCAAAAAATGCAGGCATGAAATACCTGGTTTTCACAACAAAGCACCATGATGGTTTTGCTATGTTTGATACCAAACAAAGCGACTATAAAATTACAAATACACCTTTTGCTTCTAACCCGAAGAGCAATATTGCTAAAGAGGTTTTCGGTGCTTTCCGTAATAACGATTTCATGATTGGTGCCTATTTCTCAAAACCAGACTGGCATTCAAACGATTATTGGTGGTCTTATTTCCCACCGAAAGACCGTAACCCATCGTATCATCCTGAGAAATATCCTGAGAAATGGAAAAACTTTAAACAGTTTACCTACAATCAGATAGAAGAACTGATGAGCGATTATGGTAAAATGGATATTCTTTGGCTTGATGGTGGTTGGGTGCGTCCGTTCAGCACAATCGATTCATCTGTTTCGTGGCAAAGAACTATTCCTTTCGACCAGGACATTGACATGCCTCGCATTGCTAAAATGGCAAGAGGGCATCAGCCTGGCTTGCTGGTAGTAGACAGAACTGTGAGTGGTGAATTTGAAAACTATGTTACGCCTGAGCAACAGATACCAGACCACTATATGCCTATACCTTGGGAAACGTGTATGACAATGGGCGAGTCGTGGAGCTATGTACCTAAAGATAATTTTAAACCTGCCCGAAAATTAATCCATATTCTGACCGACGTAGTATCAAAAAATGGTAACTTGCTCTTGAATATTCCTCCAAGTCCAGACGGAGATTATCATCCGGATGCGTACCAACGTTTGGAAGAAATTGGCAAGTGGATGAAGGTAAACAGCGAGGCTATCTATAACACAAGAGGTGATAATGAGATAGGCCAGCAAAACAAATTGGTGTTTACACACAATGCCAATACAACTTATGCCATTTATAGAGCAGATGAAGGCGAGGCGCTTCCGGCTAGCATTGAAATCAGCAAACTTACATTAGCCAAAAATGCAGTAGTTACTTTAGTAGGTCGTACCGAGAAACTGAAATGGGCTGCAAAAGATGGAAAAGTGGTAGTAGAGATTCCGGAAAAAGTGAGAAAAACTGCAGGCGATAGCTATGCATGGGTATTGAAAATTGTAAGATAATATTTTCGTCGGGGTGGTTTCCGGCTGAAAAACATCTTTCAATAACCGGAAACCAGTAGATGATATAACATTAGAATAAAAAACGTTTACTTACATAAACATAACCTAAAAGCAACAAACTAATGCAATCAAGAAGAAAATTTATACGCTGGTCGGCCTTAAGCTTACCCTTTATGTCGGTAACGAAGGCTTTTTCTAACAAAAACACAATAGCTAACAAACCCATTGTAGTGTCTACCTGGGACAGTGGCTTGGCCGTAAACGCCGAAGCATGGAAGGTGCTAAAGAAAAACGGCCGTGCACTAGATGCCGTAGAAGTAGCCGCTAATTCGATTGAAGATACCATTAATTGTTGCGTAGGTTTAGGCGGAAACCCTGACCGTGACGGAAAGGTAACGCTAGATGCGTGTATAATGGACGAAAAAGCCAATTGTGGTTCGGTGGCCTTTTTGCAGCACATTAAACACCCTATTTCCGTGGCTCGTAAATTAATGGAAACTACGCCACACGTAATGCTTGTGGGTGATGGTGCCTTACAATTTGCGCTGGAAAACGGTTTCAAAAGAGAACCAGACAAGCTATCGGACGATGCCGCAAAAACCTATAAAGAATGGTTGAAGAAGTCGGAATACAAGCCTGTAATCAATATTGAGCAGCAACAAATTAAAGCCAAGAAGTCGGGTAGTGGGCCATTTGCACCAAGTTATTTTGACGATGGCACTGCCAACCACGATACCATGGGTACTATCGCCTTAGATGCCGCTAGCAATCTTTCGGGTGCTTGTACAACAAGTGGTATGGCGTTTAAATTGCATGGCCGTGTAGGTGATTCGCCTATTATTGGTGCAGGTTTGTTTGTTGATAACGAAATTGGCGCGGCTACCTCATCAGGCCAGGGCGAAGAAGTAATCAGAGTAGCCGGAACCCATTTGGTTGTAGAAATGATGCGTTTGGGCAAAACACCCGAAGAAGCCTGCAAAATAGCAGTTGAGCGTATCGTGAAAATAAACCCTGAAAAAGCCAAAGGCTTTCAGGTAGGTTTTATTGCCATTAACAAACAAGGCGAATACGGTGCTTATTCTATTCAGCATGGTTTTAGTTATTCGGTTACCCTTGCCGACGATGGCGGTAAAGTATATATGGCAAAGAGCCATTTCCCTAAGTAAACTTATATCCTATAATAATTAGTACAGTAGGCGTGTCACGATTCAAAAACGCGGCACGCCTTTCTACTAAGTCAATCTTAACCTATTCACATGAAAAAATACCTTCTAATCCTTACAACGTTGGTATGTTTACAAACATACGCACAATATCAACCCAACTGGCAGAGCCTTGACCAACGCCAAACCCCTGCTTGGTTCGAAGACGCCAAATTTGGTATTTTTATTCACTGGGGTATCTACTCTGTGCCTGCATGGGCAACCAACTCAAATGCCGATGGTTTTGGTAGCGGCTATTCCGAATGGTACTGGCAACGCCTTTTTGCACCAAATCTTAAAATTCATAAGGAATTTGTAGCATTTCATGAGAAAAACTATGGCAAAAGCTCATACCAGGATTTTGTACAAGGTTTCAAAGCCGAACTATTTCAACCCGACGATTGGGCAAAGATATTTGAGCAAGCCGGAGCAAAATATGTAGTGCTTACCTCAAAACACCACGAAGGTTTCACACTATGGCCAAGTGCGCAATCATGGAACTGGAATGCTGTAGATGTTGGCCCGCACCGAGATTTAGCCGGAGATTTATCAAAGGCTGTAAAGGCTAAGAACCTACACATGGGTTACTACTATTCATTATACGAGTGGTTTAATCCAAACTATAAAAGCGATGTAAACAGCTATGTAGACCAGCACATGATTCCACAGATGAAAGACCTCGTTACAAAATACGAGCCTGATATTTTGTGGACAGACGGCGAGTGGGACCACCCTGCCAAAACATGGAAGAGCGAAGAATTTCTGTCGTGGCTTTACAACGAATCTCCGGTAAAAAACAGTGTAGTTGTAAATGACCGATGGGGGAATGATACCAAAAGCAAACATGGTAGCTTTTATACATCTGAATATGGGCATGGCGGTACTGATAATTCACTAACCAATGGTTTTGCAAGACCTTGGGAAGAATGCCGTGGTATTGGTGAATCATTCGGTTATAATCGTAATGAAAACTTAGATGTGTACCAAACAGGCGAGCAATTGGTGCATCAATTAGTAGATATAGTAGCACGTGGTGGTAATTTCTTATTAAATATCGGGCCAACGGCCGACGGGCGTATTCCGGTTATTATGCAACAACGCCTGCGAGAAATAGGCAACTGGATGAAGGTAAACGGCAATGCAATTTATGGCACACGCAAGTGGGATAAAGCTCCGGCTTATACAAAAGAGTCGAAGTTGCATTTTACGCAAAAAGGTAAGAGCATTTACGCTATAGCCAGTAAATGGCAAGAGACCATTACAGTTGAAAACGTAGAAAAACCTGCTAAAATAAAATTGCTGGGTTTTGATGGCGACATAAAATTTAGCTATAAAAACAAAGTGCTTACTATTATGGCACCGCAGGTGAATCCGAATACTATTCCGTGCCAATATGCCTGGACTTACGAACTCACAGACGCCCTGAAATAATATGCTATACCATAAGACCCTACACTATCTGTTAATTATTAGCTTATTAGCAGTGAATACTGTATTTGCCCAAACAAGCGGCAAGGACTGGTTGATTGAGCCTTTTACCCAAAAAAGTGAGGTAAAAGTATTGCAGAATGGCAAATTACTCGAAATTACCAACGGACTCATTAGCCGACAAATAAGAATTAGCCCGAATGCCGCTACGGTAAGTTTCAAAAACTTGACTACTAACGAGCAATTTGTGCGTTCGGTGAGACCCGAAGCCCGTATTGTGATTGATGGTAAGGCTTATTATATCGGAGGTTTATATGGGCAGAAAGAACATGGCTATCTATTGGAAGAATGGATAGGACAACTAACCGCAAAGCCAGACGATTTTCAGTTTGTGCGCTACGAAACAGGTGAAGTAAAACCACATTTTGATTGGAAAACTACTACCTGGACAGCCAATCGAAACCAACCTACGGGCAAAAGCCTTGTGCTATTCTTTAAATCTGACTTACCTGCGCTGAAAGGCATTGAGGTAGCAGTGCATTACGAGGTATTTGATGGAATTCCGCTTTTAAGCAAATGGGTGAGTGTCAGTAATAAATCGACGAGTACTTTTAAACTAACACAGGTAGTGAATGAAATATTGGCTACACCCGAAGAAGAATCGGCTGTAGTAGGCAAGCCCGAAAAGATGAAAAAGCCTCAGAAACTTTACATCGAAAACAATTTTGCTTACAATAACGCTATGCGCTATGAACTATCAGACCAGGCTACCCATTGGAAAATTGACAGCTCGTACACATCACAGGTGAATTATGATTACGGAACGCCATGTGTAGTAGAAGTTTACCCGACGCTTGGCGTTGGTGTAGACCTTCCTGTAAATGATACCTACAAGTCTATACGTTCGTATGAATTGCTTTTAGATAGTTATGATAGAGAACGAAATGGACTGGCAAGACGCAAGATGTATCGTACCATTGCGCCTTGGACAACCCAGAACCCAATCTTCATGCACCTTATCAGCACCGACCCTGCTACAGTAAAAAACGTAATAGACCAGTGTGCCGAAACGGGCTACGAAATGGTGATTTTAAGTTTTGGCAGTGGCCTGAATATGGAAGATGCCTCTGATGCCAATATCAGAAAATTCAAAGAACTGGCCGATTATGCCCATAGTAAAGGAATTAAATTGGGTGGATATTCATTATTCAGCAGCCGAAGAATTGACGACGAAAATGATGTAATAGACCCCGTAACAGGCTTGCCCGATAAAGGTGCCTTCTTTGGGCATGCGCCTTGTTTAGCCAGTAAATGGGGTATTAACTATATTGCAAGCTTAAAGAAATTTATCAGCGAAACAGGCTTCGACCTGCTTGAGCATGATGGCCCTTATCCCGGCGATGTGTGTGCGTCTACCAAACACCCTGGCCACAAAGGCCTAGATGATTCGCAATGGGTACAAATGCAAATGCAAAAAGAGTTTTATCAATGGCTTAATGCCCGTGGCGTTTATATCAATGCGCCTGACTGGTATTTTCTGGATGGCTCGCACAAAATAGCTTTGGGTTATAGAGAGGTAAATTTTTCTTTATCGAGAGAGCAACAGAAGATTCTGAATCGCCAGAATATTTATGATGGCACATGGGATAAAATACCGTCGATGGGCTGGGGCTTTGTGCCACTCACCAAATATCAGGGTGGGGGAGCAGAGGCGGTACTTGAACCTCTAAGTGAGCATCTGAAAGATTATAAACAATTAATGATGCAATACTACGGGGCAGGTATACAGGCGTGTTATCGTGGGCCACGCCTATACGATACCGATGCTACCAAGAAAGTTGTAATAGAAACCATTAACTGGTATAAGCAATACAGAGATATTCTGAATGCCGACATTATCCACCTACGTCGCCCTGATGGCAGAGACTGGGACGGAATCATGCACGTGAATCCGGCACTATCTACGAAAGGACTTGTCATGCTTTACAATCCGTTGAAAGAGAGTATCAAACGCACTATCAAATTACCCCTTTATTATACAGGTTTAAGTAAAGAAGCTAAAGTCAGAATTGAAAATGGCAAGTCTACTACTTACCAGCTTAATAGAGATTATTCAATAGAAATTACTGTTCAGTTACCTGCCGAAGGTTATACATGGCTGGTGGTAGAGTAAATTTAAAACCAAATCCAAAGAAAAATGAAAATCAAATCATTGTTGTTTGCTCTGTTTATCGTTCATTTAAGTATCACTTCATTATCCGCACAAAAAAAGGAGTTTAAGGTGGTAGGGTATTACACCCCGTCTATGCCACCTGAAAAACTCCCGATGGATTTACTGACCCACATCAATTATTCGTTTGCTATTCCTGCCAAAACGGGTGATACTTTATTGCCGATTGGTCAGCCTGAAAATCTGAAAAGTTTAGTAAAAATTGCCCATCAACATAAAAAATCGGTGTTTATCTCTATCGGTGGCTGGGGTATTGGCGACGAAGGTGGTGATGATACCCGTTTCCACAAAATGGCTGAGCGTGTCGAAGGTCGTCATACATTTGTTTGTAACGTGATGCAATTTGTAAGAACTTACCAAGTTGATGGTGTAGATTTAGACTGGGAATATCCAGACGAAAACAGCCCTTCTGCTGACCATTATGTGAGTCTGGTTTCGGAACTAGCTGATTCATTACACAGAAAAGGTAAAAAACTAACAGCAGCTGTTATCTCTTATGGTGCCAAAGGCGGTGGTGTTAAAAAAGAGGCATTCGATAAAATGGACTGGTTGAACCTGATGGCCTATGATGCCGATTATGGTCCTGATTACGTTGTAGCGCATTCGCCTTATTCGTTAGCTGTAAAAAGCCTTGATTATTGGATAAAAGAGCGTGGCTTACCTGCACATAAAGCCGTATTAGGCTTACCTTTCTATGCTAAAAAAGGCATGGGCAATTATGGGCCGGGTTATAGCGATTTAATAAAAGATGGTGCAAGCTCTTATGATGATTATTGGAAAGGCTCATTCTATAACGGAACTATTACGATAGAAAACAAAACGAAATTAGCCAAACAGCGGGGTTGTGGTGGCGTAATGATTTGGGAAATTGTACTTGATACTACCGACGAAACTTCTTTGCTAAAAGCAATTCAAAGAAGTAAATAATTATAGAAATATTTAACCTTTATCCCCCTCTCCACTGTTGGAGAGGGGCTAGGGATGAGGTTCTTATATCTTCAATTTAATACCAATCTTCCTGAGTAACGCTGTAATACCAATCACTACTAAAGAAAATATCATAGATTTAATTAAACCTACAAAGCCAAAAGTAAGACCTACCGGCAGGCTAAGAGGAATAAAATAAACAACGTATGGTATCAGATAACAAGTAAGCGTGCTTGTACCTGCTGGCTTTATAAAGCTAAACCAGTGCGCTTTGTGCTGCAAATCTACGAGCCAATAAATAAAGGCATAGGTAATAAAAGCAATGCCGCAACAGATAAACACCCACGTAGGTGTTGCATATATTTTCGATATGATAAAGAAGTTTCTCAGGAACATACCCATCACCACCATCACAATTCCTAAGCTAGTGTAAATATACACAAGCTTAACTTTATTGGTAGGAGTATAAAAACGCTCTAGTAGCAAAGTGGTTAATATACCCGAGAATGTAAAAACGGCGAAGGCCCCGTTTGCCAGAATCCAGTCATGAGGGCCGCTTGACCATATTGCACTTAACCAGTTTGCATGGCCTGCAATACACAACAAATTGAAAAATATCCAAGAAGCTATCAGCAAAGTATTGTTTCGGTGCAGGAATAGATACAGAATAGCGCAGGTAAGGTAAGTCCAGCCGATAAGGCCCAGAATACCCCACCATTGTGGTTTCATAATCTCAGCTTTCTCTCCACCTCTGAACTTATAGGCTAGAAAAACCAAGATAACTACGCCAAGTATTTGCAAACCATTGAAAAGATACTTTTTACTGCCTTCGCTTTTAGGATATACATTCCAGATAAGAAAGAATGCCACAACGGCACTTATTTGAAACGTCATTTGGCTCATGCCAGTAGCTTCGGCGTTTATCTCGGGAATATTTACTGTAAAAAGTCCCATTACCAATAAGGCGATAGAACGTAGTACAATATGCTGAATTATCTGAAAATTGTTTTCGCCTTTTCCGATTCTGGCTTTAATAGCAAATGGTATCGACATACCAACAATAAACAAAAAACAAGGAAAGATAATATCTGAAAAACCAAGGAAATCAACGTGTGCTTCTGAGTGTTGCAGCCAGTCAGGAATCCCCGTCAGCGTCCAGAAATCATTCACAAAAATCATCAGGAGCATAGTAATTGCCCGAAATACATCAATAGAAGCAATACGTTTTAAAGAGGTTTCCATAAAAGGGGGGGGGAGATGAGTGTGTTTTCAAATATCTATTTAAAATTTATTTCCCTTCTTCAATTTTCTTGATCTCATCAAACATCGCCTTGAAACAAGCTGATTGTGTGTTTTCTCCGGCTTCCGGGTTTGTTTTTACACCATAAAATTCGTCCAGAAACTGCCCGGCACCCGACCATATCGTTTGCATCATACCCTGAAAACGCTCTTTCATTACAGGTGTAACCGATTGTCTGAATCTTGCCATATCCTGCGTTTGTATCACCGCATTTTTGGGGTTACGCCAAGGGCAGGTTATTACACTAAATCCTTTAGTTGCAAAGTAAACTGCCGTTTGGTCGGGTCTTTCATAGTGCCAGTCACAAATCATGATGTCTTTTTCCAGCATATCTATGGCACGGTGGGTGTTGTTAAAGCTGCCTTCCCACATACCAATGCCTGTGGTTTTACCATCAATCAGGCGATCACCCCAAATCCATAGTTTTCTGTTTTTTAGTGCCAGATGATTCCTGATTTTATTTACTTCTCCGGCAAATAATTCAGCTTTATCTCTGCCGCCGCATCTCGGGCATTTATCATCACCTATATAAAATACTTCATCCATCCCTGCATGAAAAGCATCTGCTTCAAATACCTCACATATTTCGTCTACCAATGCAAAAACTATCTTGTGTACATCTGGGTGTAGTGGGCAATAGCTTTTGCAATAAAGGCCGTCTTCATTTGGCCAAACGTACTTCTCAGGCATTTTTACATGCGGTGTTTCATCAAACTGCGGATAAACTCTCAATAAATTATGGGTAGTCTTAGCCCATGACTGATGCCCTAGTAAATTAATCTGCGGAATAATACGGATATTGTTTTTCTGGCAGGCTTTTACCATTTTCTTTACGTCTTGCTTTGAGAGCGCAATGCTATCACGCAATTCGGGGTGGCTTTCAAACTTGTAGTTCCAATCAACACGTAGTATAAGTGTGTTTACCTTTCTTGAAGCTAGTTCTTCATTGATAAATTTTACGAAAGTATCGACTTGCTTAGGCTGTGGAGCAGCTATACAAAAGCCTCGTACAGGGAAAAGAGTATCGATTTTTGATTGTGCAATGAGTGATTTCGAAAAAATCAGGCAGGTTAGCACAAGCAACAAAGAGATTTGCTTAATCATAAAGTGTAGGTTTTTATAGAGTTGAATTGATTGACAAGTTAGGGATTATTTAAAGAAAATCAAATCAGCGAGTAGGTGTAGGGCTTGAATTAAAAAGCAGAATGTGTATGTTAAAACTCTTTACATAATTATTGAAAGGCACTTTTTCTAAATTTTTTATAGCTCGATACAACTTTTTGAGTGCTTTCTGCATTTAGTCTAAAAAGCCCCGTTTAAACTTGGTTCTAACCTCTACAATCGAACGTCTGCGACAGAAAGACGCTGCTGCTCAAAAGGAAATTTTTGAGCACTATGGCAGTTTCTTGTATCGTATTGCGTATCGGTATGTACGTGAGCGTATGTTGGCCGAGGATTTAATGGTAGAGTCTTTTTTGAAAATTTTTGACGGGATTATCAATTTCAGATTTGATAACCTGAGGTCGTTTGAAGCCTGGATGCGAAAAATTGTAGTAAATGAAGCGCTCATGTTACTACGTAAGCAATCTAGTTTTCATCTGATGCCTGAGAGTGAGGCAATCGAAGTACCGGTTGATGATAATATATTGGATAAGATTTCGACGGAAGAGATTTATCGGCTGATAGCTGAATTGCCCGATGGCTATCGTACGGTTTTTAACCTTTTTGCCATTGAGGGCTACACGCATAAGGAAATTGCTGAACAACTGCAAATAAGTGAAGGTACTTCAAAGTCGCAGTTGAATCATGCCCGAAAATTATTACAAAAGAAAATATTAATGACCGACGAAAGTCATGCAAGCAGAGGAATTCTATAATAAAATCCGAGAAAATCTCGACAATTCTGACTTTACTCCAGAGTGGAATAAAAGTGAGGTTTGGCAGCGTATTGAGCGGAAAGACCAAAAGAAAGCAATGCCTTTGTGGTGGAAAGCCGTGGCTGCAGGTATTGTTATGGCAAGTGCATTGGGTGGCTATTTATTTTTTGATAATAAGGCTCCGCTTGCAGATAAAACAGCTATAAAAAAGCAAGTTATAGCCAAGCCGACACAACAAGTTTCGGCTGAAACAAGTACGCCATTAGCCGAAGCACCCGAAAGTAATACCAGAAATAAGATTAGCCGCCCTGCGCATAAAGCAATTGTTCAACCTGTTGAAAATGCAGAGCCTGAACCAATAGTAGCCAACGAAATAGCCAACGAAGAGTTTGATAATATGGTAACCACAGAAGGTGGCGAGCAAGAGTTTAGTTATAATAATGTAACGTCAAGAAACGAGCCTGCTTTTGTTCGTCCGATGCCTATTCTTTTCAGGCCTAACAATAATACAAGCAGAGCAAGCGAAAAACCTGCCGAGCCTGTTAAACGTGAGCGTGTGGCTATTCTGGAGATTCCGGAAGAACAGGAGGATTTTGTGATAGTTCCTAAGGACAAAAAGAAAAACCGGAATGCTCGTTTGGCTAAACAAACCGAGAAAATACCTGAGGCTACAGACCCTAATAAGCCCAATAAAATATGGGCATTTGTAAAGCAAAGTTTCAAAAACGAAACAATGCCTGCCGATTCTACGCTTAAGTAGTATATCTTTACATTGATTGAAACTAGATTTACGAAATCAATCTTTGCTTTCGTAAATCTATTGCCATGCAGTATATTTTTGATTACTGACCTTTAATGGATATTTCCACATGAGAAAGATTTTTTTACTCCTGCTGCTTACTATAAGTTTGGATACTTTGGGGCTTGTTGTGCCAGATGAAAACTATATGGATTCGATTGTAGTAAATATAGGGAAGAGGAAAAAAATCGTTTTGTGGGGAGCAACTAAAGAAGACCTGAAAGCATTGGAAAAGTACGATTTGAATAGAATTGTAAAACAAATGAATCAGGACTTGGAAGAAATGCCCAGTAATGTGCGTAGGAGTATCAGGCAAGATTATGAAGGAAACACTTACACAAAAGAAACTACTCGGCAGCAAGAATTAGAAGGGCTTACTCCCTGGCAAAGACTCACCCGAAACACCTATCTGAATCTTTCTTTAGGCTTTACATCTGCCAAATTCTTACAGAGGGCAGGTAGTGCTTTTAGCGCTTACCAAAACGCAGGTGAGCTTTTTAGTAATGAACTTTTTGAGCAAAGAACATTTCGTTCGCCCAATATTAACATAGGGCTTATCAGGCAAGAGAGTTTCATCAGAACAGGCCACAAAGAATTTTTATTAAGATATGGGTTTGATATAAGTTGGTATTATCTCAATAGTGTGAGTAAGAATAATATCTCATACCTTTTGCGGGTAAACAATGCCAATAGTAGTATGTTTGATACATTAGCCATTTATCGGCCTGCGCCTAATGGCAATTATTATACTGTTGAAAACTACTTGAGTTCAGATACTAAAAAACGAAACCCCGAGAGTACCTATAATCAGTCTTTGTTTTATGCCAATTTCAAGATTATTCCAACTATTAATTTTTATGGCTCAGATAACCAGAAAACATTTCACTTTGGTTTTGGAGCCTATATAGGCAGGCTGATAGGCGGGAGCCAGATATATTCTGAAATTAAGCAGATTGGTCAGATTGAATCAAAAGTGCCTATCAGAAGCAGAGACAACCCTTATAGATATGGGTTGGTAGTAAATATAGGCTACAAGGCATTTAGTTTTTTTCTGGAGAGCGATGCAAATAATTATTTTCAGAGAAGAACCGCCCGTATTAATCCCGTCAGTTACGAAAACACCAGTGCATCACAGAACCTCACAACATTTGGAATCAGAATAGGCAGATAACAATAATCCCCGAATTGCTTCGGGGATTATCTGTTCTACAAATACATGTAAATCTTATTTTTTATACAAAACGCTTTTCACTGCATCAATTGTGCGCTTTACGTTAGGTAAAGTAGCCTCAATTAAAGTTGGTGCGTAGTGTAGAGGTATATCCATATTGTTTACACGAATAACCGGAGCATCAAGATAATCGAATGCGTAACGTTGTAAGTGATAAGTAATTTCAGATGAAATAGCAGCTAACGGCCATGCTTCTTCTACTACTACACAACGGTTGGTTTTCTTCACAGAGTTAATAACAGTAGCGTAATCGATAGGTCTTACTGTGCGTAAGTCAATCAATTCTGCTTTGATACCATCTTTCTCTAATTCTGCAATGGCAGGTAACACAACCCTTGGAATCATTTTACCAAAAGAAACGATGGTTACGTCAGAACCCTCACGCATTACATTTGCTTGCCCTAGTGGAATCAAGTATTCTTCCTCAGGTACATTGCCTTTATCACCATACATAACTTCTGACTCCATAAATATAACAGGGTCGTTGTCTCTGATTGACGATTTCAATAAACCTTTGGCATCATAAGGGCTATGAGGCACAACTACTTTAAGACCAGGCGTATTAGCAAACCAGTTTTCGAAGTTTTGTGAGTGCTGGGCACCTAATTGGCCGGCGTTACCGGTTGGTCCACGAAATACTATCGGACAGCTATATTGACCTGCTGACATAGCCAGCATTTTTGCTGCAGAGTTGATAATCTGGTCAATAGCAACCAAAGAGAAATTGAAGGTCATAAACTCTATAATCGGGCGCAGGCCATTGGCTGCTGCTCCTACACCTATACCTGCAAAACCAAGCTCTGCAATAGGGGTATCAATTACACGTTTAGGGCCAAATTCGTCCAACATTCCTTGGCTCACTTTATATGCACCGTTGTATTCGGCTACTTCTTCACCCATAAGAAAAACGTTTTCGTCACGTCTCATCTCTTCAGATAGGGCTTCGCGCAGGGCTTCTCTAAATTGTATCTCTCTCATTTTGGCTTAGAATAAAAGCTTTTTAAGGGTAAAATTAGAAGGTTTTATGCAGTTTTCTAACTATCACCATTAATCGTTATTTGGTAATTTTTTTGATGAACAAAAATTGTTGATACAAAATAAGTACAACAAATTTGAACTTGCTTAGATTTAAACAATTTTGCTTCTCTTGCAAAGTTACCTGTATTAGAACTTTTTTAATAGTTTAGCAGGAAATATTTTTTCAAAAAAGCTATTTACTTTGAAGATGGATTGGGCTTGGTGTAGGTTGATGACCAATTTATATCCCTTTGAATTATCAATCAAAATTCTTAGAAATAATACTGATGAGATATGCTGAAAGAAAAGAAGCCTATAAAATGAATGTTATTTTGAAGGGAAATTGTGCGGTAGCTAGGTATAATAATAATTGACTGAAAAAATAATAACATCGGGTTTTCTACAAATACTTCTTCATAGAAACCCGATGTGTACTAAAATGTTTATTTGCTAGTGCCTACCAAACCACCTTTGTTACTCAATCGGGTGGCTGGTCTTAACATTCCATAATAAGTACTTGTTCTTTCGCTTATTTTATCACCATCAATCCAGATGCGTCCGGCATTTAAAGGCATTAATATACCAGATGGGTCGTTTTTCTCTTTCAAATAGAGGGCTATCTGGAAGTTTTTAATTTCTTTATTTGCAGTTAACTCTCCTGAAAACATTTGCAGCGATACGTATTGTATACCTGATTCAACTCCTGATGTTTCAGAGAAAATCGTAAAACTATTACCATTACCCGATACAAAAGAGCCAATTCCTGAGCCTTGGTCACCTGAGCCATTGCCATAATTAATAACTACTTTTTTCTTATCTGAACTCTGGCCTGAGAACTTATAGTAGTAGTCATCTATAATCAAGCCTTTTTCATAAGGATCATCATCTCCGAATGGGCTTAATAATTCAAAAGGCGTAACTACATAATTACCTTCAATATTAGGCGGTACTTTACCTTCGTTGATAACCATACCTTTAGCACGCACATCCTTGAGTATTTCATCAGGCACAATTTTCTGAATCTCTTCTGAAAATCCTGTAGTAGGGTCGTCCTTTTTATTGCAAGAACTTAACTCTATTGCTAAAAAAGCAACTAAGCAGAAAATAAGTTTTTTCATATTTTTAATATTCATTTTAGTAACAATAGTTGTTTAAAAACCATAGTAAATAGCCATATATGCTTAATTACAATTCACTTATTCGCTTTTTTAGTAAACGTCGGAACATGACAATTTTTCTTCGGGAAATAGATAAAGAACGATTATTTATCATTTCAACTTCATATTTATCAATCCGGTTTGAGATATAGTTTAGGTTAATAAGGTAAGACTTATGAATCCTATAAAACGGAAATGATTTTAGTTGTTGTTCTACTTTTTTCAAAGAAATAGCCACTATTTCACTATGATCTTGATAATGAATTCGTGTATAATTAACGTCGGCTTCAAAAAAGATTATTTCCGAAGGTGATATTGAGGTTCTAACACCAAGTTTTACCGCTTCCATAGTTTAATTCGATTATTTGATTTGTAGATTCTGACAAACTTCTCTGCGTTGAAATACCCAGCCGACTCTCAGTATTTACTGTTAATAAAAGTTTAGCTCTGTTTCTGACATTCTACCAGAATGTAAAAGCCCCCTTTTTTATACTGATATAAAAGTGGTTTTGAAGCCTATCCTAATGCATAGTAGCCCTATAGTGCCGTAATAAGCCACACTTATTTTTGGATAGTACTCGGCAGATAGATTAAATATCTTTAGCCACTTATTTTATTTTGGCTTCAATTCTTTCTCCTTCCAGACCGGTAATCTCAACAGCTACTGTTTTGCAGGCAGAGAGAAGCTCTGCAATTTGGTCGGTCGATAATTTATGGCTTACTACTAAGCTCCCATTTGACCCAGAAAGTGTTTTCTTAATTTCGCCCACCTTGTTATTAGTCTTTAAATGGGTCATGAGTGATTGTAACTGAGTAAAGCTCACGTTTGAAATTTTTATTTCAGTGCCGCCTGCTGTTGCCTGTACGGGGCTTGACGAAGAACCTGTCTCAGCAAAAACAAGATTTCTGCTACACAATTGTTCAAAAAGGTAAGTTGCCATTTTATCACTAGCGTTTTGTAATGATTTTTTAGACGCAACCGATTCGGCAACATCAACAGCACCTGCCTGAGCAGTATGTGTAGCTAAAATAGTAGCATCGTCGGTAGTGAGAGCTCGTAACTCGACCCGACCTCTAAACGAGAAAAGGCCATCGTTATTTGCGGTTCGTTCGCTTAGGGCAGTTCCGGTTATAATTATATTAGCTCCCATTTTTAATCCTAATGAAGCCATTTTAGAAATGTCACTCCCCAAATCTGCGTTTTCTTTACGCATTTGGTCATATACCTTTGGATCAATTACTCTGAATCCGGCTTCAATAAAGCGTTTAATTAAAGCATTTTCAGACGTAGATTGTTCTATTACAACAGGCTTAGTTATTGCATTAGCATTAGCAGATTGTTGTTGGGGTTGTTCTGTGGCTACAGTTTGTTTATTTCTTGACGATCTCACTAGGTCTCTCAAAAGCCCTATGCTTTCTTTTCTTAATTCGTGCTCACGTTCAGCTTCGGTTTTCTGGCGTTCATATTGTTGATTGCTGATCGGGCCTCCTACGGTTTGGGCTTCGGTAAGCAATATCATTATTTTGGGGCCTCGTCCATTTTTTAAAGGCAAACAATTACTAGCATCAAATCTTTTAACAGGTACAGATACAGGAGCTATCATTTTATGTTTTTCAGTCACTAAAACATCAACAGCTTTTATGATGGCTTTCTCGATAGCATCTTGTAAGGCTTTGTTTTCGGTTGTGCCTGCTGTTTCAACACCAAAGAGTTTCAGACCTTTAAATCCTGACGAGGTGCCTTCCATATTTACAGACTTCGAAAATAAAATCTCACTATTTTGCGGATTCAATACTTTCAGTACAAAGCCAACTTTAGCTTTATTAGATCCTACCGAAACACCAGCAAATTTAGTTGTAGAGTTTCCTTCAGCAAATTCTGTTATTTCGGCTGTAACCGTAAGAGCAGCAGTTTCTATATCTCCGCCTTCGTCGGTTGCATCGCTCATATTACGATTCATTTCTATTACTCTGAAACAGCTTGTTTCCTGAAGAGCATTACTTAACATAGTTGCCAGCTCACCACCGAAACGCCCTTGTGCCTGAGGAACGGCAGTTGTGAATCGTGCAACTTTTAAAGTAACTCTGCTGGCAGGGTCTGCACCTTTGCATCTCTCACTAATACTCTCCATAGTTATGGTAGGTTGCTTATCTTTCTGAGAAAATGATTTTGTATTTAGCAGAAGCAGGGCCAGGCTAGAAAGTATAATTTTTTTCATGTAACATCTAGGGGGGATAAGGTATAAAAACGCTTTTTAGTTGTTAATGCGTCGTGTACATGAAAGGTTACAACTTGTGTGCAATATTTTTATGCTTCCAGCTACTGCCACGTATTTTAGGCTTATATTTACTGATTTACTTTGATTGTAAAAGACTTTAGTTTTTGAATGATAACCTTAACGGCTAAATCTGGCGTTTTTTAGAAATATCTATTCGATTTTGTTTACAGAATAACGTATACTTATAAGCATTTAACCATATAAGAATCAGCTATTTAGTTGTTAAAATGTAAAATTTTACGTTTATTCGCTACGGAATAAATTTTACTTCGACCTGAAGTAATAAAATATTATTTCAATACTTTTGAATAAGGGATTGCTGGTTTTATGAAAAATAAACAAACCGCTACACTCTTGTTTATTTTTATTGCCAATTTTTGCCTTGCTCAACGAAATTTCATCAAAGGGAAATTAATAACGGCAGATAAAGATACCCTGAGTGGCTACATTGATTATAAAGAATGGGTTAAAAGCCCCCTTGAGATTTATTTCAAAAGAGAAATGAGTCAACCCAGTTTTGTGTATAGCAGTACTGAGTTAAGTGGGTTTATCATAGACTTTAATCAGGAAACCTATACTTCTTTGAGCTTTTCTATTGAAAAACTACCCAGAAACGGTAGTAAGACTGTATTTCAGAGTTTAGGTGCGTACTTTAATCGGGGTAAAAGATTTATACAGAAAAACGCCTTTGTAAGAGTATTATCGGCAGGTAAAGCAATGCTCTATCATTTTGTAGATAAAGACTCAGAGGAACATTTTTTACTTAAGCATGGCAATATTTTAGAACCCTTGGTTTACCATATTATAGAAACCGGAAGCCAGACTGCCAAAATCAAACAATATCAACTGCAATTATCTGAAACACTTTCTGACGCCTGCAAAAAACTTCCTTTTCAGAATACTGATTACTACGCTAGAGACATGAAGAAGCTGATAGATAGCTACAATGATTGCTTCAAGATAATAGTTAAGCCCGAATATGCGCATACAAACAAAGGTAAATGGGAATATGGCGTTCTGGCCGGAGCGGGTTACTCACGAATCAAACATATTGTCTCTACTTCGGTTCCACCTAATTATATATATGTAAGAGGCAACGGTAATATTACCCCTGCCGGCGGAATATTTCTGAACTATGTGTTTGCCCGAAGCCGTGGCAAGTTTGCCATCCTGAACGAGTTACATACCTATGCGCTGAAAAGCACCGCCGCCGATATTGAAAGCCGTTTTAGATACGATATACGCTATATAGGGCTACAGAACCTGTTCAGATACACATTTTACTTAGGCAAGCCCTCTATCTATGCCCTTGCAGGTATAGCAAACGCAATTATTGTGAGCGATAGAAGCATGATTGAAAATGTAGACGGTGGCACATCAGAACTTATCTCGGCTTTTGATAGAAAAAGCGAACAAGGTATAATAGCCGGCCTTGGCTTACGAAACGATAGGCTTATGCTGGAAGGTAGAGCTTGCGTGGGCAATGGTTTTTCGGCAGATATACTAAGTATTGCGCCAACCAGCCGATACGAGCTATTGGTCAAATGGAATTTTGGAGCAAAGTAAACATCTTTACGCTATCAAACCCTCTGTAAAACTTTTCCATTGAATTCTGCTACCTCCTAAAATTCCGCCAAAAGCCACAAACGTATTTCTTATTTTATCTATCAGGCTCACATCCTCCAGATTCGGTTTTTCGTTTCTTCCGTGTACTTCGGCACTTATCTGATTACCCTCTCTTTTTATTACAAATGTACTTGTGGCGGCATCAGCAAAAAAATGAGCTGTTTCACCTTTGTGTTTCTCTGGGTTTGAGGAAGGTCTTACCCGTATGGAAATAAATTCCTCATGGATTTCCTCATCTTCGGCAATTTCTTCAATCTGTACCCAGTCGAATCCATCTCCCGAATGATTCATCGGCCCCGGAATATCAATTCTTATAAAATCACCAATGGCAGGCGTACGCTCTATTTGCTCTCCACGGCCATCAGCCAAAGCAAACTCTGCTTTCTCTTCACCGGCTATTTTATGCCAGTGATTTATAGCCAGAAGCCTTTTTCGAGCTACCTGAAACTGAGCCCTAGCCAATTTTTCGGTAGTAAAAAAGCGTTCTGTAATGGTATCATAGGCATTACCTTCTCGTTGTGCAGGAACAATAGTTTTCATGATTTATTTTGATTTATTATCTATAATCTTACAGCATAATCTTCTACCCTGAACAGTTAGATTCATTAAGCCAATACGTTTATTTAATCAATTAAAACTTTATGCCAGAAAACTCGACTTTGGATATTGTTAAAATATATTAAATCAATGCCTGTTTTTTTGATAATCAATTATTAAAAGAGACTTTTATAGAAGTAATGTTAAATATCAGTTTAGGGTAGAATATAAGCGTAACAGATTATGGTGAGAATAAAAACACAAGCACTTTGGATTTATTATAAGAGTATATGCCCTTTTACCTTGTTGGTAAGTTTTGGGCTTTTTTATACTTATCATCAATTTCATGATGGTAAATCCTTATTTATTTTTTCTAAGTTACTCACTTTGATTTTAACTGCTATCATGCTAAAGTTTTATCATAGAGTAGATGAATTTCCGTTTTATGAAAATTTGGGTATTAAACAAAATCGCCTTATTGTGCTTATGCTAGGTTTTGATTTTGCAATATTTATCATTATCCTAAACCTTCTCGATTTGCTATGACACAAAATATACTTGAGGCCGACAGCGTGTATCTTGAATATAATAACCGGGCTATTCTTTCGGATGTGTATGTGAAAGCAGAAACAGGCAAAGTAACAGGCTTTTTGGGTAGAAATGGCTGTGGTAAAAGTAGCTTAATGAAAGTTATTTTTGGTTCGTTGAAAGGTAATTTTCAGTCGGTCAGGCTTAATAAACAGTATCAACCATCTTTACTATTAGTTTCTGGGGCCATAAGATACTTACCTCAGAAAAGCTTTATTCCGAAACACCTTAGAATTGAACAGATATGCGAGCTTTTTCAGGTGCCGTTTATTAATATTGTTAATGAATTTCCGGTTTTTGAAAAGTATCAGCAACAAAAACTAGGTGCGCTGTCGGGTGGAGAGATTCGTTTGTTTGAGGCTGTGATTATACTCCTCTCAGATGTTAAATTTATTATTTTAGATGAGCCTTTCTCACATATTATGCCCCTGCATGTTGAAAAACTGAAAGAGATGATAAACAGAGAAAAGCACCAGAAAGGAATTATTATAACCGACCACCTGTACAAACATATTATGGATGTAAGCGATGATTTATACCTGATAAGAGACGGAAAAACCTTCAAAATAAATACCCACGACGACCTGATACGGCATGGGTATATATTAGAATAGTCTGATAGATAAAATGCTAAAACATTAAGAATATAGTAGGTTTTTTATGTAAATCCGGCTTTTGTTTTTTCCACTCCCGAATGGGTAAAGTTTTAATCAGTTCGTCTTCGGCTGTTATGTTGGCAGCAATGCAAAGCAAGGTTTCTATATGTACATTCTGCAATATATCTTCCAGCAATTGATTATTCCGGTAAGGTGTTTCCATAAAAATCTGTGTTTGACTCTTGCTTTTTGCGGCTTGTTCTAAGCTTTTAATTGCTTTTATTTTAGCCGCTTTTTCAATAGGCAAGTAGCCATGAAAAACAAAACTCTGTCCATTAAAGCCAGAGCCCATTAAAGCCAATAAAATAGAACTTGGGCCTACCAATGGCCTTACTTTATACCCAAGCTGGTGCGCAAAACCAATGGCTACTGCGCCGGGGTCGGCAATGCCCGGGCACCCGGCTTCGCTAATAATTCCGGCATCGCCCTTTAGTTTTTTTAGTTGTGCTAGTGTCTGTTCCTTCGGAGTATCCTTATTAAGTTCAAAGAAAGTCAGTTCATCAATTACTTTACCTATTTTTAAACTACTGATAAACCGACGTGCAGTACGCAGGTCTTCTACAAAGAAAACATTCAGGTTCTTTACCACTTCTATAATCTGAGGCGATAGTACATCATTCTGTGTATCAGGAGCTAGTATTGTTGGTATTAAAAAAATAGTCATATCAATATATCACGATACTGAAATCGTGCTAAAGTAAACGATTTAAATAAGATAAATAAAATTGCTAGGCTGTCTTGTGTCTATCATGATATACCTTGAGATTCCACATTGATAAAAGCATCAGAAGTATATAAATAACTGATATAGCGTAAGATAAATAAATGAAAAACTCAAGATAATTGATGCTTTTCTGGAAAAAGTTTTTGTATAATAACACTAATATACTTCCCAGATAAGCATAATAATCGGCAAAGGTAATCATAAATCCCACCGTTCCTACCTGTTTGAAAGCGGCAATCATCCGCTCAAAGTATAAACTATTGCACATAGCATAAGCCATATATAAGCCCAGACCCAGAAGTGTTAACCAACTAACTGGTGATAAAAGCCCTTGCTGGTATAATAGCGTGCTGATACCTATCAGAAACCCTCCTGCAAGCATGAGACACTCAATGATAAAAAATGCCTTGTAATTATTTTGCACCCAACGCATAGCTGCCATCATGAGTAAAACCACAATAGCAATCGGAATTTCGGTCTGTGTAAAAATAGCCGAGTTATTACCATGCCCCAAGGCTTTCCAAAGCTCAGGTGCAAAGTTATCTCGAAACTCCCGGAAAGTAGTAAGCAAAATATAAGAAACAACAAAAATGCTAAGGCTCAATGCAAATTGTTTGATAAAAGCCTTACGGTCTGCTTTCTGCATGGGCTTTCGCTCCGACCGATTCGCCTCATCAGCAGCACTTGGAGGTGGTATCTGCCCCATTAACCATGTACAAAAACTAAAGGGAATAAGCATAATAGCGCATGCTACAAATGGCATCCAGAATTCGCTTACTTCCAAACTTGTCATTACCCATTTACCGATACTCTTGGCAAACCCTGACCCCATAATAAAAGAAGCGGTAAGCACGGCTACCAATAAATCGGTTACTCGTCGGCCTTCCAGAAAACCCAGCATAATACCATAAACCATGCCTAAAGGCAGGCTTGCCAGAAAAATAAACGCCAGATTATAAGGTGCAGGTACCAGAGCAAAGAATAAATAACATACCCAAGAAAGCAGAATAATAAAAATCAGATTACGAGCCCGATTTGCGGGCTGCATTTCGGATACATACTTAATACCCAAACCCTTAGAAACAGCAAAACCTAATACTTGTGCCGTAATAATAAGGATTTTGTAGTGAATACCAAAATAGAAGAGGTCGTCGTAAGTAGCAGCAGTATATGCACGCCGAAACGGATAGAAACACAAATAAGTAAAAAAGGCAGCTAGCGAAGTAAATAGCGTAAAAGCTAAAGAATTAGTGGCCAGATAGGCTTTTAGTTTCTGCATAATGATTGAAGTGTAGGGCGTATCAATATGTTTCTGAGATAATAGCCAAGAAGCATATTGAGTTTTTCAATAGATGTATATTATTACAAATATGATGATTCTGCTGAAATTAACTACTAAATCAGTCTATTATTTATCGATGTAGCCTTGTTTACAGTAATATCTTTAAACAATAAATCGGTACCAAGAGTATTGAAACCGATTTATGCGCTAATTCTAAATATGTTTTACTATTTCTTATACTTGCATAAAGAATTATCTGCCTTCATGTAATATGATTTGAAATTAAGGGCCTTCGGATCCATGCAGCCTTGTAAGTTCAGTATCTCTACTTTTTTGAAATCTATCGGGTGGCTTTCGGCTTGTAGTGCTATATAACCCTCGGTTAGTGGCGTGCCATCTTTCTTTATCCACTCTTGCGCGGCATCATCATCTATATGTGCTTCTTTCCAGCTATGGTCTTTGCTCACAAAGCCTCCGCCAACTTGTGGTTTTTCGTAGGCAAATACTACTTTATTATCAATGATGTGTTGTATCAATGAATCGCCCAAAACAAGTGCTTCAATGGTTACCCATTGGTCGCCATCATAAGTTTTAGACCATGAGTCAATGCAATGTTGCGTGTTTAGCTTGCCATTGATATGTACTTGTGTGCCGGGCGTACAAAGATTAGCCGTGTGACGCTCTCCTTTACCCAAACCGCCTAACATTTGTAGTTCTAGAGAAACCGGAAAATCCTGCCCTTTTGATAAACTGGCAGCCGATTGTGAATGCAGCATTACACCGCTGTTTCGTACATTCCACGAAGCTCCGCCCTTGGTTTGATTACCTACAAAACGATATGTAAAACGAAGTTTATAATAAGAAAAAGGCTTGTTGTAATAAAGATGCCCGAATTTTTCGTTGAACTCTTCGTACTCGTCATAGGATATGCGAAGTATGCCATCTTCAACACGAAAGGTATTTTTATAGTTATCGTTTAGCTCTTGTCCGGCTATTTTAATATCCCAGCCCGTCAGGTCTTTGCCATTAAAAAGCTGTTGCCATTCTTCTTTCTTTGGATTGTTTTTTTGTGCCTGTGAAACGAAACAAAAGGCCATAAGCATAAGGCTCAAAAGTGGATTCTTCATAGTCTCTTAATATAGATAAGGTTGATTCCCTAAAGGTATTAAACTATGACCGAAAAATCAAAACTCAATGGCTGTACTCTTGACTTTAGAGTTAAAAAGAAAGGTTTTTTTTGTACCTGCATAGAAGAAATTAACCAGATTGGTTTGGTCGTCGAATAACTCCTGCATGATGTCGTTGTAGAGAATATGACCTTTTACTACCTGGCTTTCGGGTACTTCAACGTATACCCAAGTGGCATCGCCTTCTAGCTCTTTGCCCAGATAATTAAGCGTTTTTTTCTGTTTCTGAGGGGTGAGAATCGCAAAATGTTGTTGAATATACTTGCTCAATACGGCATCGCTGTTATCGTTTTTACCACCAACCATTATTTTTTGCCCATTATTAAGTTTAGTAAGAGCATTTTCTAAATCATCGGTAAAAAGACGGATAGTTATTTCGAGTGATTTGTCTTTGGCATTATATTGTATTTCGGTAAGCGAAGTATGAAAAGCATGCAAAGCCGCCGGCTTTTCTGCCTGTTGATGCTTCGATGGAGAAATGAAAAACGAAAGCAGAAGTATGAAGTGTAATAATTGCATTAGAACAAGCAATATAAAAAATCGGGATAGAATAAGTACTTATTCTATCCCGATAAAATTATTTATTTAAACAATGCCTTGAAAGTATCGTTGAATAATACCAATACCATAAGTGTCAATAAAATGAATGTACCTACTTGTTGGGTACGCTCCATGAATTTCTCTGATGGTTTACGGCGTGTAATCATTTCGTATAGTAAAACCAATACGTGGCCACCATCTAATGCCGGAATCGGAAGAGCATTCATAAATGCCAGACCCATAGACAACAGACCCGTTAAGCCCCAGAATCTTTCCCAGTCCCAATAGCCACCAAACCATTGCGCCAAACCTACAGGGCCGCTTACAGCATTACCTGCCGAAATATGACCTTTAAAAATACGGCCAAAACCTTTAATCTGATTAGGTATAACCGAAAGCGCTTCTTTAGCCCCAACACCGAAGGCTTCGCCGATGTTATATTTTTGTGTACTAGATTCTAATTCTGATTGCGCTCTGAAACCAAGTTTTGATTCGCTAGAAATAACGGGATACAATTTCACTTGTTGGCCGCCTCTTTCTACTAGCAATTCTACTTTTTTGTTCTTGAATTTATCAAGCTCAGTCTGGAACTGCTGAAAATAAGTAACAGGTATGCTATCAATTCTGATAATCTTATCACCATTTTTCAGCCCTGCTTTTTCAGCCGGCGAATCTTTAGTTACTTCACCGACATGGAAAGGCATAATTGGCTCAATGAACGGAACTTTAGAAGCTACTTTATCAATTAAATCATTCGGAACAGGTATCTGTTTGATTTCTCCGGCTCTTTCAACTGTAAACTCAGTGTTTTCTTGCATTAAAGCAGCACGAACATCGCTAAAATCAGCATAGTCGGCGTTGTTTACTTTTACAATTCTATCGCCGCTTTTCAGACCAATCTCTTGTGCTAATGGGTAAGCATAGATACCCGCTTTGTTTACTTCAGCTTTTGAATAATACTCATCGCCCCATACAAACTTCACACCCCAGAATATCAAAACACCCAAGATAATGTTTACAATGATACCGCCTAGCATTACAAACAGTCGTTGCCATGCTGGTTTCGAACGGAATTCGTCAGGTTGAGGTTCAGACGAAAGCTGCGAAGCATCTTTGGTTTCGTCAATCATACCCGCAATGTCTACATAGCCCCCTAGCGGAAACCAACCTAAACCATACTCGGTATCACCTTTTTTCTTTTTCCACAATGCAAAATTCAAAACATTAGGTAAAGGGAAAAGGAAATCGAAGAATATATAAAATTTATTTACCCGAATACCAAAAATACGAGCAAATATAAAGTGTCCAAACTCATGTAACCCGACCAAAATTGTTAAGGCAAGCAAAAGTTGCCCAATCATTGTTAATACTGCCATTAGAAAATTGAATAAATTTTAAAGATAATGTATAGGTTATTTAGCCATAAAATATCCTCCTTTGCAAACGCAAATGCTTGGGTGTTCGTTCCATTGTCATTAAATCGGCACCTAAGCCAGCATATCTATGCCACTATTAACGAAAATACATTCAAAATTAGCATACTTATTAATGAAAAGAACGTTTTTTAAATAAAACTTTGTTAATAAAGAGAGTATCTTATTTCAACACCCACAATGGAATTGCTTCAATGAATTCAATAAAGTACGATGTAATTATAATAGGCGGAGGTCCAATAGGGCTTGCGTGCGGTTTAGAAGCTCAGAAAGCGGGCTTAAATTATGTAATTTTAGAAAAGGGCTGCTTGGTTAATTCTTTATACAATTATCCGGCAAACATGACTTTTTTCAGTACTTCCGAACGACTAGAGATAGGAGAGGTACCTTTTGTATCAAACAATGCCAAGCCTACCCGTAGCGAAGCACTGGAATATTACCGAAGAGTGGCAGCACACAAGCACCTGAATGTAAAGCTTTTTGAAGAAGTATTGCAAGTAATGCCCAAAACAGATGAAGGCTATGAAGTAATCAGCAAAAAGAATACCTACGAAACCGACCATATTATTATAGCCTCGGGCTTTTATGATATTCCACAAAAATTGGGTGTGAAAGGGGAGGAGTTGCCTAAAGTAACGCACTATTATACAGAGCCTCATTTTTATGCTTTCCAGAAAGTGCTGGTAGTAGGAGCTAACAACTCGGCAGTAGATGCAGCTTTGGAAACCTGGCGAAAAGGGGCAGAGGTAACGATGGTTATCAGAGGCGGAGAAGTTGGAAGAAGAGTAAAGTATTGGGCTAAACCTGATATTGAGAACAGGATTAAAGAAGGTTCTATCAAGGCGTTTTTTAATTCAGTAATTACAGAGATAAGAGAAAACGAGGTAGACATACAAACACCTGAAGGTATTGTAACAATAGAAAACGACTGGGTTATTTCGATGACAGGCTACCAGCCTAATCTGGCATTCTTGAAGAAGATAGGGATTAATCTATCAGAAGATGAAATAATGAAACCGCAGTATGATGATGACACAATGGAGACAAATCTACCGAATGTGTATCTGGCAGGGGTGATTTGTGGAGGAATGGATACCCATAGTTTGTTTATTGAAAACTCACGGATACATGCCGAAAAGATTATACAGAAGATAATAAAAACCCCACAAACGGTCTGATTGTGGGGTTTTCTATTGCGATATACAGTTACTCTTGAATGCTTATTGGAGTGTCAAAGAAACTGTTTTCGACGACTCTACGGCAAAGTTAGCTACTTTACCTAAACCCGAATATTTTACTTTATACCCTTTGTTCTCTAATAAGTATATGGCATCACGTAGGGTCATGCCTTCTACATTAGGTACATCGGTTGTTTCATTTACTTTGCGCCACGCAATGCTATTGCCATTTTTAACTGCTTTGGCCCAGCCTGCATTGTTAGGCACGTTTTGCAAGCCTAATGCTTCGGCTACAGTCCGGAAATCTTCTGCATAACCACTTTGTTCGTGGGTTTCTATTTTCTGTATATTACTATTCTTGTTATTTGCAGGGTGAATGGCTACATCATAAGCAAAAACCTTATCGGCAATGGTACGAAACACCGGAGCCGCTACATCACGGGCATAAAGGTTAGCACCGTGTGGCTCGTCTATAATTACAGCACAACTATACTTAGGATTATCAGCCGGAAAAAAGCCTATAAACGCCGTATAATACTGGCCTCTTACATAACCATTCTCTCTTTTCTGTGACGTTCCGGTTTTACCCGCTACTTTGCAGAATCCTGTGTTGATGTTTCGGGCAGTACCATTCTCAACTACGCCTTTCATCATTTCGTGTGCCATTTTAATGGTACGGTCTGAGCAAATCTGTCCTTCCTCTTTGCGCCCTTCAAACTTTTCTATTACTCTGTCGGCTTCACGTATTTCTTTTACAATATAGGGTTGTACCCAATGACCATTGTTCGCAATAGCATTATAGAAAGTAAGCATTTGTAACGGTGTCAGGCGGCTCTCATAACCTATCGACATCCAAGGGATGGTGGTTGAGCTGAAAGTTGAGCTTTTATTGTCTTTAATAATAGGGTCTGTTTCACCTTTTAACTGAAAGCCAACAGGTTTGTCGAGTCTGAAGTTTTTCATATATGCCACAAAGTTATCAGCCTTAGTGAAACCAAAGTATTTTTTTACCAATGCATACACACCGATATTACATGAGTGCTCAAATACTTGTTTTACAGTCTGGTTGCCGTGTTCTTCCGAGCATTTCATTTCTATATTATTGTGCATGATAGTGCCGTTGCAGGTAGCAGCAAAATCATCTAAGCCTAACTTGCTTTTCTCTAACACAGCCACCATTGTAGCGAGCTTGAAAGTAGAGCCGGGGTCGGTTCCGCCCTTTACAGCATAGTTAAAATCTTCGGTGTAGTATACCTGGTCGTTTTTTGTTCTGCGTGATAGGTTTGTAATGGCTTTGATTTGCCCTGTGGCTACTTCCATCACTATGGCAGAACCATACTTGGCATTGGTGCTTACAACCTGATTACGTAAAGAACTCTCGACAATATCCTGAAAATTAACGTCGATGGTTGTTACTACATCTTGCCCTGATTCAGGTCGAACCTCTGGGGTATCTTCCAGTGGTTTCCATACTCCTCCGGCTAGACGTTGAAAGAAACCTACGCCGTCTCGTCCAGCCAGATAATTGTTAAAGCTAAATTCAATACCAAAATCACCTTTGGTTTGGGTATCACGGTCGAGCTTACCAATTGAGCGCAAAGCCATATCATCGAAAGGCATTACCCGACGATTCAATTGTTCAAACTTGCCGCCACCTTTCATTGGCCCTTCACGAAAGAAAGGGTAGCTCTTGATTTCTTCCATTTCCTGAAAGTCAACCAGACGATTACCAAAAGCAACAAATTTTACTTTGCCTCCTCTACGGGCATTCAGAATCAGTTCTTTGTATTGTGCCGCCGAACGGTCTTCAAAAAAATCGGCAATTAAATGCGCTAACGAATCGAGTTTTGTATCAAGGTATTTGGTTTTGGCTCTTGTTACATCTAAACCAACCCTGTATTGAGGCACCGATGTGGCCAGTAAACTACTACCATCGGTAGCATAAATGTTACCTCTTGTAGCTTTTATTTTCATAGGCTTGCGTTGAACTTTCTCAACCTTAGCCATCCATTTCTTTTTCTGGAATACCTGCACAACAAATATCTGGGCAACTATTAAGGTGCCTATCAGAAAAACTAGACCAAAAGTAAGTTTTGCTCGCCATTGAATTTCATCACGAATTGATGGTTTTGATGACATGACTTTAAAGTTTGACGGATTAATAGGGATTTACTCTTTTACAACTATTTTGTTCGGAGGCGTAATATTTTCTTCCAGACCTTTATCTGTTAGCTTTTTAGCTATTTCAGATTGCTTGCTGGCAAACATATAGCGTGATTTCTGTGAGATATACTCGGCACGTTTTTCTTCCATATCGGTACGAGATTTTTCAATTTTCTTGATGAAACCTTCGTAACTATGTTGAATGTAGATATAGAAAATGCAAAGAATACCTAACCACACAATACGTTTGAGGGTTTCGGTTGGAAGCGTATCACCTAAATTGAGGCGGCTGGTAAGCCATTGGTTGATGCGTTCGAAAAGACTGGCTTTGCTTGGGGCCTTAGCTTTGGCTTTGGGCATAGCAGGTGCAGAACGGTGGCGAAAAGTATTTGTTGCCATTCCGATAGAAGTTTATGAGTTTATTATAAAAGCACGATTGTAAAACAAATGTATGAATTATCTGCAAAATCTGTAAAATTTGCATCAATTTTTTTGTAAAATTTAATAGGGTGGAAGTGCCTAAAACAAAAAAAATCGCTCTTGTTAAAAGAACGATTTTTCTTATATATTCTTATGCTATCAGTGCATTAATTCATATCATGAGAATACAGCCTCCAAATGCTGTTTTTGCGGAAAATCAGGTGTTACTAAATCGGCCTCCGGCTTATAGATATAAGGCATCGGGAAACCTCTTTCCTGAAACGTCTGCTCGGCCATGTTGTTGTAACGAAGCTGAATAGACCAACGGATATTTTTGGTAACGTTTTCGCCTGAACGATGTACCAAAAACGCCGAGAAAACCAGTAAATCACCTACTTCAAACTCAGTTTGAACATAGCTGTCTTCTGAAAGGTCTTCTTGAATACTTCCTAAATAGCCCGATGTATCGGCTTTTAATAAGCCATCTTTGTGGCTGGCTGGTATAATTTGTAACGAGCCAAGGGCTTCGCCACAATCAACCATAGGAAACCACATAACAATGCTATCTAAAGAACCCTGGCCAGTGCGCCAGTCTTGATGCGCTCCCAATTTCCAGTGGCTACCACCTTTCGACAAATAGCGGCTATTGAACTGCATAGCAGGGCGCACACCAATTGCCGGGAAATCGTATCCTAAAGATTTCAATAAGTTAATAAGCTTCGGTTCTGTACCAAGTCTGTGTAGAGATATAAGATGCTGTGCTTGTTTACCTGTGCTTACGAAAGTATTGAAGTCGGCCTCGAATAGCTCAAACATAGCTGGCTCAAACTCATCTTTATTATTAATGTCTACACTTTTGCCCAACACTCTCTCAATCTGCAAAGCAAAAAGATTACGAGCCTCGGTATATATCTGGTTGATTTCTTCTTTATTAAAGAAGTTTTTCAGAATAATATAACCATCTTTATTGAATTGTTCTTTCTGTGTTACCATAGCTTATAATCTATTCAAAAATTAAATAATAGGGCAAATCTAAAACTGTAAATAGGTCATAAAAATGATATTTATCAGTAAAGCTTTTATTTCTCTAAAATAGCATAACCGAAGCCTGCTCTTCCGAACCCATTGCCATTATATAACAGATATTTTTTGTTATTATGTTCATAACAGTAAGCATAATCTATCATTTCATAATCAAAATCGTTCGGATTATCTGATTTATGAATGCCTACCAAATCGTCTTTACGTTCCCACTTGAAACCGTCTTTCGATTCGGCATAGCCTAAACGATAGCTTTGGTTACGGTCGGTGCGGTAATCTCTTGTGTGGCGATAAGAGTAATACATTTTGAAAATACCATCTTCAAAAAATACACTTGGTCGACCTACTGCGTGCAAGAAATCATCAAAAGGCAGAGCAACATCACCTGTCGGTGTCCATTTAATGCCATCTTCTGATACTGCTACACGGCAGTCGTAATAAGGCTCAGGATAACCATGAATGTATTCACATTTCTGGCCAGAGATATACCACATCATCCAGCGGCCATTTACATACATTACCGAAGGTTGCGCTGCCCAAAGAGGGTTATCAATTGAGCGATCCATGATAGGGCCACGGAACATTTTCTTGAAAGTAATACCGCCATCGGTGCTGACAGATAAGCCCATCGACAGACGGTAAGAGTTATGCGTACGATTCCAACCTGTGTAATACAACCAGATGTCGCCATTTGCTTGTGGTACAAACCACGATGGCATAGCACCGGTTTCATCGTATTCACCCGGACCACCTAAATCCAATACGAAAGTATCGTGGATATAGAGAATCTTGGTTGGGTCGTCATAATCAACATCAATAAATGTCGGACGAGACTGCCCGTAGTCGTCTCTTGATGAAAAATAAACTCTTAAGAAATCTTTATGTTTGTAGGCATACGGCACTTGTGCATGTGAGCGGCTATGTGCTAGTGTACCATCTGGTTTATAGATTACTCCTTTTTTTTGCCAAGACCCCCCCGCCCCTAAAGGGGAGCTTTTATCTTCAGTAGTTAACATTCGTTTTATCTGATTTAAGACCTCTTCAGTGGAATTGTTTAGGGTTTTGTTTGTAATTCTTATAACCCTAATGCCTACTGATTGGTAAAATTCGTCTTTTTCTTTGTCTATTAATTGTTGCTCATAACTGTTGTGGATACTGCCATCAATCTCAATTACAAGTTTGAGCGTATGGCAGTAAAAATCAGCTATGTAATTGCCAATAGGATGTTGTCTTTTAAACCTAATACCTAATTGACTTTTTGAAAGAAAATGCCACAGATGCTCTTCCATTGGTGTCGGATTCGCCCTAAGTTTCGCAGCTCTTTCAAATATAATATCCGCAGCCCCATAAAACATATTCTCTTTCATACAGACTATTTTTTGTGTGTACATCAATAGAATATTGTAGAAAATGTGTCTTAAGTTCCCCTTTAGGGGCTAGGGGTTCTTTTTCCTGTTTTTCTCTGCTCTCAGTTTCCAGTTATCTTTAAAATCTTTTCCAGGAATCTGTAGATTTACGTTTACTGTTGGTGCTTTTTTGGTTTTCTTAAAATCTAATACATAATAACCGTTACCGAAAATCCATTGTAGCTTTACATCTTTTACATTTTTAGGCAAGTCTTGCAAAGGTACTTGGTCGGCAAACATTGGGTTGGCGTCCATCAATATCTGGTAAGTTTTTTGGTCTCTTAGCCATGCACCTACGCTTTCGTCGCCTACTACTACACGGCCACCTACTTTTACTACACGGTTAAACTCTTCAAAAGCCTTAGCTCTTTCTGAGAATGTATTGATACCACCAAAATGGAAAACCGCATCGAAATAATTGTCTTCAAATGGTAAATAAGCGCCATTACCAATGAAATAATCTATTTGCACATCTTTTTTATCGGCAAATTTTTCTTTGGCATGACCAAGCATCGCTGGCGATAAATCAGATAACACCGCATGACCACCCGGAGTAACTTTTTCAATAATATAAGCCGAATCTTTTCCTGTACCTGCGCCTACTTCCAGCACCTTCATGCCCGGCTTTAGTTTCAATAAACCAATCATGGCTTTGCGTGTAGCTGCCTCGTTGGCATGTAAAGACTCAAATACCCAAGAAACTCCACGGTCGTAGCGTAGGTGAGCATCGTTATAAGCTACTTGCTCCTTACGGTCTTGCTCGAAAAGTTCTTTCGGGTAAACTAAATCTACAATGTTATTTATATCGTAAGAGATGGGTTCTTCTTGTGAGCTGTTGTGAAGCGTTTTGCCATCGGCCGACAGAACAAGTTTAGTTCTGGTTTTTGGGCAAATAAGTTGGTCAAAAAATTGAGTCATTATTTGATATATATCTATGTTAAAGCGTCAAAGTTCAAGATTTTTGCTGAAAAAACCATAGGAAAAAAGCTATATTCTAATACGAATGATTAGTTTTCTTTAATGATTTTGAAGCGTAAGAAGAAAGAGTCCTCTATATTGCCAAAAGGCTATCGGCAGAAATTCCTAAATCATGATATAGGTTTTTTATCATTCTGAGGGTAAGAGGTCTTTTTTTGCTTAGAACTTCCGATACACGTTCTTTGCTGCCAAAGTATTTTACTAGGTCTTTTTGGTGTAATCCTTCCTCTTCCATTTTATATTTGATAGCTTCAATAGGGTCAAGTGGGGCTATTGAGTAATGCTTCTTCTCATAATCTTCTACCAGAATAGAAAGAACCTCTAGTAAGTCAGCCTCTTTGCTATTTTCAGGGCAATCCCAGAGTTTTCGGATATTATCCATTGCAGCAGTGTATTGTTCTTCTGTTTTGATAGGAGCAATAGTGATATTTTCCATATATAAAATCATTAAAATTCGATGGTTTTTGCATCAATCTTATCATATTCTGTATGAGTTCCGATAAACTTTATCCAACATATCTGTTTATCGTATCGAAATGCTACAACCATTCTATATTTGTTTCTTGCAATGTTAAATATGATACGAGAATTACCAACAAAATCAGCACCTTTATAATCAGAAACGACTTCTTGCGGTGTTTTATAACTAGCTTTTGACATTTTTTTTATCCACTCCTGAATACTAGCCTGTGAGTCAGGATATTTGTCGATAAATTCTTTTAATGTTTTAATCGCAATGATTCTCATATCAATATATTAACAAAACAAAAATACAAAAAGTTACCATTTAGGTAACTTTTATGCATGAATCTATTTTTAATATTCTTAGTGCTTACAAATTAATATCCTTACTAGAAACCTCTGCTTTTACGGCAGGGTTGCCTTTCCAGATGCTCCAAGGTTCGGTTTTGGTTTTGGTAAGGTTGGCGCCCATAGCAATCAGTGTGCCTTCGCCCAGTGTACAGCCATCACGAATGGTAGCATTTACACCAAAAAATGAATACTCACCTACTACACAACGACCAGATAATACCACATGAGACGTAAAATACACATGGTCTTTTATTTCGCCGTGGTGACCAATGTGGTTACCGCTCCACAACACTACATTGTTGCCGATTTTTACAAAAGGTTGAATGGTGTTATCTTCCAGAATAAAACAGTTTTCGCCAATCTGGTCGGTTAAAACTGTGGCTTTTGAGCTGATGTAAGAAATACACTCATAACCCAGTTTTTTTATTTCGCCATATACTTTTGCACGAATCTGGTTCATTTTACGCTCGCTTAGTGGCGCAAAAAACTTATATTCTGATGGAGGGAAAAGCTCAGGAACATCTTCAAACGCCACGAGTTGTATACCACAGAAAGATGTTTCGCCTTCTTTTATGTATGCTCTGTTTTTTGTGAATGCTACAATTTCGTGCTCTGAGTCATTTGTGAGATAATAATGGGCTAATTCTGCCACTAATTCGGTGCCGAAAACTACTACTTTTGCCATTGTGAAGCTATTTGTTTTTAAACCAACTCGAATTCTTTTAAATATTCATGGATTGCTTCAATTGAGCAAAACATCATTAGGTCAATTATTGAAAGCCAGGGTACAAATTCATTGTTGAATTGCTTGTACTGAATTGGCTTCGATTTGATAAAATTAAGCAAGATTTTGTTATCGGCAAAAAGTTGTTTGTCATAGATAGCCATCCCGCCGATTGGGTTAATATAATGATTGGCTTGCTCTTGTAGGCAAATATCTAAAATGCGCTCTTGTGCTTTCAGATGCTGGTTGTTGTACACAACCGAACTATCAACAAATTCGGTATCAATACCCAGATACTGACACGTAGATTTAAGACTTGTTGTACAAAGCTCAGCTATGTTTGCAGGGTTTGATTCAAAAACCTGTGTCAGCACGCCAAGTGTTTCGTTATAGAACGGTGCTTTTTTGTACGACTGCTCAATAGTCTTAAGAAATTTTTTGCTCCATGCTGCTAAGTTATCAACTTCAATGTCTCTTATAAGGCGATTCTGGCTTGCACTAATTAGCGAAAGCGTAAAAAGTGAAGCCTTGCCGTTTATCAGAATGTTGTTCCGGTTAATCCAGCCTTTGTTGATATAAGCTACGTCGTCATACACTATAAACTTATCAACGGCTTTTATTAGTTGAAAGTAGCCCACGTATGGGAAAATGTATGGCTGCATAATGCCGATTGTCATAGCCTATTTATTTATTGTTTTCAGTTTGAGGATTCAATTTGCGTAAAAAGAAAGCACTTTCTTCTACCGGAGTATCTTTGTGTTCATCGCCTTTACCTAAGGCAATATCTCCTTCTTGGTAAGGTAGAACTCCTTTAGAATAGAACAAGTATTGTGCTTCGGCCGGAATAGGTTTTACTCTACTACGGAACGGGTGAATCGGAATAAGTTTGCGTTTAAATTCTTTTCCCCAAAGCGGATACTCAAAATCTTCATGCTCTTGTTGAGTTCCTAGGGCTACAATGGCGTCTTTAGGTACTATTTCGTCGAAAGTCTTATAGGCTTCATAAATATCAGGGCGGGAAACCGTAAGTTGCTCCATTCGTGACATATTGAAGATATTTCTTTCGCTGAATACAGGATGGTTGCGTGTAAACAAAATAGTGCATACTGCCGAAACACCTATTAATACGCAGCAGATTAGCTGCCAGTATTGCCAAATTTTCTTTTTTTCGGATAATACATAAAAAGACGCCAGCAGAGGCATACACCAAACTGCCATATTCAGAAAATACCTAGCCTTGATAGGGTCGTAGGGGGCTGAGTAGCTCAACGACAAGAAATGTAAAACGGCCGCCGCTACAAGCACCAACATACTTTTATTAGTAACGCTGCTTGTACGGTAATTACGGGCAAAATGATAGCAAAGTAATAAAATGACCGGAAGCACCATACCAAAACTAATGATACCCCAGTAAGGCCGCTCTGCATAAAAACGAATCGGGTGGTCGAAAGAGAAGTAAGAAACTACTGTATATCTATCGCCTTCCAGATTTAAAGTTCTGAAAATCTTGTTGGGAATATAACGGAAGGCATTATTGATTTTTCTGCCCACTTCTGTGCTTCGGATACCGTCGAGATTTAAGAAATCAGAAGAGAAACGGCCGATATTCAGAGCCGTATTCTTGATTTTGTCTTTAGTTGTATAATCTTCAACGCCATGCCATTTCATTACTATTGGTGGCGCTGAGAGGTTTCCTAACCTGAATTTACCTACTTCTTGTATATTACCAATGTAGCCCGTAGGCAATACATATACAGCAACGCTAATCATGAAGCTGATTAAGAAGATATTGATATTGCGGTAAAATTCTTTTTTGAGTAGAACTGTGTATATAGCAACGGCAAAAGCAGCCGGAGCAATCAACATAAATGTAATCTTGTGGCCAATCCAGACGCCTGCTATGAGGCTTATCAGAATAAGATTCAGCGGTATTGGCCTTTGCTTGAATGAAAACAGGAAATAGGTCAGAATACCCAGATAAGCGCTTAACACAATATCTGTTTCGGTAGTAGTTGCCTGTACTAAAGCCGTTGGAAGCAAAAGGGTAACAAGCCCAACAAATATTGAAGCCGTAAAATTTTTAGAAATCTTATAAGCTATGGCGTAGCTCGATAAAGCAAATATCCAATATGAAAGATAGTGAATAAACTTAAAGCCATTTTCGCCAAATAGATGATAAAAGAACATCTGTAGCGTAGGCAATGAGTTCGGATAAAAATCAATCGTCCAGGTAGTGCCTTGCATACGGTTCATGTTACCATTTTGCAGATAATAAGCACATTTTACTAGGTGTCCTGTCATACTGTCCCACTCGTTAGGGAAAGTAATAAACGATATGATAAGGTTTATTGCGGCAGTAATAACTACTGCTATGAGCAATACGGCAAATGATAATTTATTAATAATTGATGCTTGCCTCCAGCTATTAATAAGCTCGGTTTTTAGCTTACCGGCATCAGCCAATAGACTGAAATGGTAATTATTAGCGATTTGTCGGAAAAGAATATAGAATAAAATCGCTATCAGATTGATAGAGATACCCCAGGCAATAGGTTGACCAATCAGGTTGAATTTAGATAACAGAAAACCCGTTGGAATAATACACGAAACTAAACCAAGAAACAGTTTGAGGCCGTAATCGCTCAAGCTTTCAGAAATGTAGGCTGCATTCCGATGGATTTGCCAGATGAAGAAAATAAAAAGTAGCAGAAATATCCAATACATTCAAATAATAAGGGCTTCTTGAACTACAAAGGTAAGACGGAATAGTGTTCCGTCCTACACTCATATCAAAAACTCAAATAAATCAGGTTTATTATTGATGTATTCAAACTGTATATTATGTTCTTCCATGCGTTGAATCAAAGGCTTATAATCTGATTTATGCTTTAATTCAATACCTACCAGAGCAGGTCCACGTTCACGAGAGGTTTTTTTGTTATATTCAAAAAATACAATATCATCAGTTGGCCCTAATACATCATTCAGAAACTCTTTAAATGCACCCGCACGCTGCGGAAAACGGATAATGAAGTAGTGTTTGAGTTCTTCATATAATAAAGAGCGTTCTTTTATTTCTTCAGTACGGGTAATGTCATTATTGCCACCACCTATAATACAAACTACGTTTTTGCCCTTTATTTCGTCTTTCAGAAAATCTAAAGCTGCAACCGATAACGCCCCTGCAGGCTCGGCAACAATGGCTTCTTCATTATAAAGCTGAAGAATAGTAGAGCACACTTTACCTTCGGGTATCAGAATGATTTCGTGATTGAGGTTTTGCTTACACACTTCAAAAGTTATGTCTCCTGCACGTTTTACAGCGGCGCCATCAACAAATTTATTGATTTCCTCAAGGGTTACGACTTTGTCAGCTTCCAGAGATTTTTTCATGGTTGGTGAACCAAGCGGCTCAACCGCAACCAGTTTAGTGCGTGGCGAAAGTTGTTTAAAAACCGTAGATACACCAGAAGCCAAACCACCACCACCGATAGCAAAAATGAGATAATCTATTTTAAAATTAGAGTCTTTAAATATTTCGAGCCCCACAGTGCCTTGTCCTTCTATTACCTGTAAATCATCAAACGGGTGTATAAAAGTAGCCTTTTGTTCTTCGCAGAAGGTTTTGGCAGCAAAGTAGGCATCGTCATAAGTGTCGCCCACTAATTCAATTTTTACGAACTCTTTACCAAACATACCCACTTGCTTTATTTTCTGAGCAGGGGTGGTAGTAGGCATAAAAATAGTGCCTGTTACCCCCAGTTTTTTGCAGGCATAAGCAAGCCCTTGAGCATGGTTACCTGCACTGGCGCAAACTACTCCTTTAGAAAGTTGTTCTTTGGTAAGACTCGCCATTTTGTTATAAGCACCTCTGATTTTATAAGAGCGCACTACCTGCAAATCTTCACGTTTGAGGTAAATATCGGCTCCGTAACGCTCTGAAAGGTTAAGATTATGCATTAATGGCGTATGCGTAGCTACATCTTCAAGCCTTTCGGCAGCTACATACATATTGTCTATATCCGGAAAAGTGAATTGTTTTTCTGGCACGGTTTTGTTGATGCTGGTTATAGGTTAAATGTGGTTTTAACCCGAAGTGTGATTTTACTAAGCTATCTGGTAAGGAAAATAACCCGATAGAATTTTTATCAAATGTAATAAAAAATAAAATGAGTAGGTAAAAAATACCTACTCAATCAAATGTTGAAGTTGTTTAGAATTTTAATTTCAGTTTAAAAATAGTGGTATTTTGAGCGAGACAAATCAAATGATGAAAGCATAGCAGAGCTATGATTGCAATTATTTGATGTAGACGTAGCCAAAATAACGCATTTTTAAACGAAAGAAATAATCCTAAACAACTTCTTACTCTATAAGAAATGAGAATTAGTTTCTCTCAGGTCTTAAGCTACGTACAGTAGCACCAGCTTGCCACATTTCAGAATCACGCAATTCTGCCAATTCGATTTCCAGTTTCTCACGGTAATCTTCTTGAGAGTTACGCTCGATAGACTGCGCAGCTTCTTTTTGTGTTTTTACGCTGTTATATAATTTCTTGAACACCGGTTTAGTTGCATCATGGAATGGTTTCCACCAGTCTAAAGCACCACGTTGCGCAGTAGTAGAACAGTTTGCGTACATCCAGTCCATACCGTTTTCTGCTACTAATGGCATCAACGATTGTGTTAATTCTTCTACTGTTTCGTTGAAAGCTTCTGATGGAGAGTGGCCGTTTTCACGCAATACTTCGTATTGAGCGGCAAAAATACCTTGAATAGCACCCATCAAAGTACCTCTTTCACCTGTAAGGTCAGAAGTTACTTCACGGTAGAAATCAGTTTCGAACAAGTAACCTGAACCTACACCAATACCCATAGCAATAGCTGTTTCACGAGCATGGCCAGAAGCATCTTGGTAAACTGCAAAGCTAGAGTTCAAACCTTTACCTTCTACGAACAAACGACGAAGAGATGTACCAGAACCTTTAGGAGCAACCAATACTACGTCAACGCTCTTAGGAGGTTTAATACCAGTCTTTTTGCTATAAGTAATGCCGAAACCGTGCGAGAAATACAAAGTTTTGCCTTTTTTAAGGTATTGTTTAACGGTTGGCCATAATTGAATTTGAGCTGCATCAGACAAAAGGAAACAGATAATAGTACCTTTTTTCAATGCATCTTCAATGTTGAAAAGCGTTTTGCCCGGTACCCAACCATCGGCTACTGCTTTGTCATAAGTTTTGCCAGGGCGTTGTCCAACAATTACGTTGAATCCGTTGTCACGCATGTTCATTGCCTGACCAGGACCTTGTACGCCGTAGCCAATCACAGCGATGGTTTGGTTACTCAAAAACTCTCTTGCTTTTTCAAGAGGGTACTCCTCGCGGGTTACTACTTCTTCTTCAACACCGCCAAAATTTAACTTTGCCATTTTTATTGTTTTGTTTTGTGTTATTACTATTGTCTGAACTTTGATTTACCTGATTTTTATGATTACACTGATTTTCATTTGGACTTAGAAATTGCTAAATGTTTTTATGATTTATAATTTCAAATAACCTATACTTTATCAATAAAATCATTTAATCGGGTAAACCATATTTCAAGATGATTTATATTTCGAATTTATTAATCGCTTAAATTCTAAACTCTCACTACCAAAATTTATTAGCAAACCTACCTCAAGATTATATGCTTCCAGATAATTAATGGCTTGCGCAAAATGCACATTTTCTAACTTTATGATAGCTTTTAGTTCAACACTTACTTTATCTTCTACTAGAAAATCTACCCTTCTTGTACCAATACACTCATTTTTATAAAATATTGGCATTTCGTGTTCTCTACTAAAGAAAACTTTATTCCTGCTAAACTCAACCTCTAAAGCTCTTTGATATATTACTTCCTGAAATCCATTTCCTAAAATTTTATGAACTTCAATTGCGCAACCAATGATTTTTGAGGTAATCGATGAATGCTTATATTTTTCGTTAATCATTTTGTCTGAACAGCATTTGACCTGATTTGATGATTACATTATGTATATACCACTATTCAAATCCAAAATAGAAACAATTCACTAAATCAATCTAAAACTCATTCAATTAAAAATCAGTTTTTCAGCGAAATCATTTAATCAGGTAAATCACAGTTCAAGACGAGACTGATTTACAAATAATACTCCCATTCAGTGATTTCTTCTGGTAAGTACTCTATTAAACCTTTAGGGGTTTTACCTACGGCTACTCTTCCAGAACGAACGAACTCTATGATACCGTGAGGTTTGATGTATCGGAAAAAGTCGAAAATCTCTCTTTCAGTACCTGTTTTTTCTATTACTACGTAGTCGAGCCCCCAGTAAACTACCCAAGCTTTGTGTACTTTATTGATGTTTTCGACATCGATAACCTTGCCATCAATAGGTGTTGAAATTTTGAATAGGGCGATTTCGTTGTACACGATGTCTTCGTTAAGATAGCCGAAAACAGCTAGTACTTCGACAATCTTACGAATCTGGCGTACTAGTTTTTCTACCTCTTCACGCTTGTCGTGTTTAATGACAATCGTAAAACGAGAGATACCCTTTCTTTCTGTTTCTGATACCGTCAAAGACTCGATATTGATTCTTCGGCGGGTAAAAATTATTGTGATTTTGTTGAGTAATCCGATGCTATTTTCGGTAAATACGCAAATAGTGTATGTTGTCATTGGTAAATCGAATCGAGATTTTTGAATTAGTGATTAAGGTTTATTGAGTGATTGAGCAGGCCGCCGCTGCGGTGGTTGAGTGATTGAGTGATAATCACTCAACTTCACAATAAAACTTTTGATTCAGTATTTTTTAATCACTAAATCGCTCATTCACTAAATCACCCAATTATTCCAGTCGTATTTCTGATACACTTGTACCAGCCGGAACCATCGGGAATACGTTTTCTTCTTTTTCTACTAATACCTCTAATAAATAAGCTTTATCAGATTTAAGTAAGGTATCAAGCGATGCACTAAGATTCTCTCTTTCTGAGCAAGTGTGCCCTTCAATACCAAAGCCTTTGGCAATAGTAATGAAATCAGGGTTTTTTAGCTCAACGAACGAGTAGCGATTATCGAAGAACAATTGCTGCCATTGCCGTACCATGCCCAGATAATTGTTGTTAAGGATAATCATCTTTACGGCAAGGCCACTCTGTGCAATAGTACCAAGTTCCTGAATGGTCATCTGGAAACAGCCATCACCAATGATACCTACTACTTCACGGTCTGGAGCACCCATCTTAGCACCAAACGAAGCCGGAATCGCAAAGCCCATAGTTCCTAAACCACCAGAGGCAATATAAGAATGAGGCTTACGGAATTGGTAATAACGTGCCGTTACCATTTGGTGTTGGCCTACGTCAACCACGATACAGGCTTCACCATTGGTTTTATCAGAGAGCATGGCTACAACTTCAGCCATTTTTATTTTGCCTTCGCCTTTTAAATCACGAAGTGTTACTTTCTCATGTTCTTTTGCATCAAGTTTTCTGAATTCGTTCTTCCATGCCGAAAAATCTCCTTTTTTAACCAAAGGCATAAGCAATTTCAAGGCTTCTTTCGCATCACCTACAACAGGGGCTTCGGTCTTCTTGATTTTCTCGATTTCAGAAGGGTCAATTTCTATATGAATAATTTTGGCTTGCTTAGCAAACTTAGTAGAATCACCTGTTACACGGTCATCGAAACGCATACCAATCGCAATCAAAACATCGCATTGGTCGGTCATAACGTTAGGTGCATACATACCGTGCATACCCAGCCAACCCATGTAATTCGGATGGTCAATAGGCATACCCGAAAGTCCTAATAAAGTACTTGCACACGGAATATCAGTTTTTTCTACAAATTCCAATAGCTCTGGTACTGCTTCGGCTATTAACACACCATGACCGAACAAGATGTATGGACGCTTTGCTTTATTAATCAGTTCGGCTGCCTTTTCTATCTGGTCTTGTTTCGGAACAATACGAGGGCGATAAGTAACCAGTTTGTTTATTTTTTTATACTCAAACTTTTCAGTCATTTTACTAGCCTGCGCATCACGGGTGAAATCAATCACTACCGGGCCAGGCTTACCAGCTTGAGCAATATAAAAAGCTTTGGCCATTACTTCAGGTACTTCGTCGGCGCTGGTAATCTGGTAGTTCCATTTACAAACAGGGGTTGTTACGCCAATCATGTCTGTTTCCTGAAAAGCATCAGTACCTAACAACGTTGATTTTACCTGACCTACAATACAAACCAATGGAGTACAATCAATGATAGCATCGGCAATAGGTGTAATAAGGTTGGTACCTCCCGGGCCTGAGGTTACCAGGCAAACCCCTGTACGGCCACTTACACGAGAATAGCCTTGTGCGGCGTGTCCAGCACCTTGTTCATGGCGAACCAGAATGTGGTTAAGGCGGTCGATGTAATCATAGAGGGCATCATAAGTTGGCATGATAGCCCCACCCGGATAACCAAAAATGGTATCTACTCCTTCGGCTAGCAAACACTCCATCATTGCTTGTGCACCAGAAAGGAAGTCTTTCTTTTGAGGTTGCTCAAGATTGATAGAAAAGGTTTCTTGTTTGGCTTCCACTTCTAATAAATTTCCCATGTCAGAATGGTTTTTAAAGTATCATTGATTGTTGTAAGTCTTCTATTAATGCTTTTGCTTTTTTATAAAGATTCCCTCGCCTTGCATCAGTCTTCCGTTTTTAGGGTCTTTCAGTTCGGGCAATATTGTAAAAAGCTCAAAACCTAATTCGTCTAATTTGCTGATAACCTCATTGTATAGCGGCCCTTGCTCATATAAAGGCACAAATGAGATTTCGGCCTGAATCACATTAATGTAAGGCAATACGGCGCTTGCGCCTGCCAGTACATTCAACTCATAACCCTGTACATCAATTTTCAGATAAATAGATTTATACTGTTGGGCTATTTCGGGCGTGATTACCTCGTCTAATCGTTTAATCTGAATTGTCTCAGTAGCCTGATATGCTGTGTCGGGTGCTAAATCTGTATGATTTTTATGCATCCCGAGCAAAGAGCTACTCGCAAAGTTCCCTGCAATGTTAATAGTCAGTTCTTCGTTTTTGATACCAAAACCCATATTATGGCATATCCATTTAGGGTCTTTGTCGGCATTAGCCTTAAGCTTTTCGAAACTGGCTTTAATGGGTTCGAACGATATAATCTCGCCTTTGTATCCCATCTCTCTGGCTTCTGCTCCGTAGGTTCCTACAAATCCGCCTACATCAACCAATAAATCAACTTTGTGGTTTTCTAATAATTGTTTGATTAAGGCGAATGGAGAGTTCATGACATTGAAGCGACGAATCTCCATATTCAAGTACTTACGGGCAAACTTCTTTATAAAATCATCCATATTTCTTAATTATAAGTCTGTTACGCAACCTTCGCTGGCCGAGCTAACATTCTTGATATATTTCCTTAGTACTCCTCTCTTAAATGGCGATTCTGTTGGTTGCCAAGCTGCTCTGCGCACTGCAAGTTCTTCGTCAGATACGTGCAGAACCAATTTATTTTCAATGGCATCAATCGTAATTTTATCGCCATCTTTTACCAAGGCAATAGTGCCACCATCATACGCTTCTGGTGTTACGTGACCTACCACAAAACCGTGTGTACCACCTGAGAAACGGCCGTCGGTAATCATGGCTACTGAGTCACCTAAGCCTGCACCCATTACGGCTGAAGTTGGTTTTAGCATTTCTGGCATTCCGGGGCCACCTTTAGGGCCTTCGTTACGAATTACCAATACATGGCCTGGTTTAACTTCGCCTTTGCTTAAAAATTCTATTACGTCTTCTTCACGCTCGCATACTTTGGCAATACCTTCAAATTTCTCACCTTCTTTACCTGTAATTTTAGCTACTGCGCCTTTTTCGGCAAGGTTACCATACAAAATCTGTAAGTGACCTGTTGCTTTAAGCGGGTTGGTAACCGGGCGAATCATGTTTTGTGTATCGAAATCTAAGTCAACTACATCTTCAAGATTTTCGGCTACTGTTTTACCTGTAATAGTCATACAATCGCCGTGTAATAATCCGCATTTCAACAAATACTTCATTACTGCAGGTACACCACCTATGGCAAGCATATCTTCCATGTAGTATTTACCAGATGGTTTCAAGTCGCCCAAAAGTGGAGTGCGGTCTGAAATAGCCTGCACATCGTCTAATGTAAACTCAATACCTGCCGACGAAGCAATTGCCAGATAGTGTAATACCGCATTAGTTGAACCACCAAGTGCCATTACTACTGCAAGTGCATTTTCGAAAGCCTTACGGGTCATGATGTCACGTGGGAGAATTTGTTTTTCTAGCAAGTTTTTCATCGCTGCGCCAATAGCCACACATTCTGCTTTTTTGCCTTCGTGTGTTGCAGGGTACGATGAGCTGTTTGGTAAACTCATGCCCATTGCCTCAATAGACGATGCCATTGTGTTGGCTGTGTACATACCACCACAAGCACCTTGACCCGGAATCGAGTTCTGGATAACTCCTTTGTAATCTTCGTCAGATATATTGTTGGCGAACTTCTTGCCTAATGCTTCGAAAGCCGAAACGATGTCAAGTTTTTGTCCGTGATAATGTCCTGATTTTACTGTACCGCCATATACCAATATAGCAGGGCGATTCAAACGGGCTATGGCCATCATGGCACCCGGCATATTTTTATCACAACCTACTACCGTAATCACACCATCGTACCATTGTGCCGAAACCACATCTTCAATCGAATCTGCAATAATATCACGGCTTGGTAACGAATAACTCATGCCATCGTTACCGTTGGTCATACCGTCAGATACGCCAATGGTATTAAAAATCAGCCCCACCATGTTGTTTTCCTGCACACCTTTCTTTACATGTACTGCAAGTCCGTTAAGGTGAATGTTACAAGGGTTACCTTCGTAGCCAGTGCTGGCAATTCCAATCTGAGGCTTTGCCATGTCTTCTTCTGTCAGGCCAATGGCATAAAGCATGGCTTGCGCAGCAGGATTTGTTACTTCTTGCGTGAGTGTTCGACTGAATTTGTTTAGAGTGGTCATTGTTGATTATTGATATATTATAGTCGTAAACCGTATTTTGTTCATAAAAAAGCCTTCTGCACTAAGTGAAGAAGGCTCAGGTCATGGTCGTGCGTCCTTCTTCACGGCTAGTCTAGCAGGAGAATAATTGGGACGATAATGACGTTATTATGATTCATAAATAAATTTCTCTAGTTGCGAATTTTCGCTATATGCGAATCATTTCTATACAAATGTAAGAGAAACGCTTTTTTAAATCCAAACTTTTTGAAATAAAATTTTGAAATTAGTTATTTATTGTACTTTTCCTAGGCTGATTTGTGGCATTCCCAAGAATTTATTACTGCCCGGTAATCTCTTCATAAGTCGATTGCAGGCTTCGTTGAATGCCATCGCCTTGCATTTCGCTTACACCCGGAATAGCCGTTGTCTTCAGAATTTCCTCTTTTGTTTTACCTGCTTTCACTTCGGCTTCTACAAAATTCCATAGTTTAGATAGGTAGTCCTGAAACACCCTTATGTCGTCTTTATTGCCTGTTATTTTCTCTGGGTCAAACGCATGACCGAATACAAAAAGCGTCTGATTATCGAAAGTAGCTAGTGCTTTGTCAAGCACCGAAACCCAGTTTTTTACAGAGGCACCTGCTGACCGGTCAACAAACGGATAGCGACGATTGAAGAGCAAGTCGCCCATGTGTACAATATTGGCATGTTCGAAATGAATCAGGCTATCGCCGTTGGTGTGGCCTGCGCCAAAGTAATGGGCTTTTATGCTTTCATTGCCCACTTTTTGCTTCCATGTATCTTTAAAAGTTACATCAGGATAAAGCTGTTTGTCTTCTGTTTTGCTTTTTTCGGCGCTTGCTTTCTGGTTTTTCAAAGAGTTTTCGTGAGCAACTACGTGTTCGGCAATGCCTTTAAATGAAATGTTACCGCCAGAATGGTCGCCATGATGATGGGTGTTGATTAAGAGTTGAATAGGTTTATCTGATAGCTTTTTCAGCTCACCAATCAGATGATTTGACTGTTCAGGGAATTGAGAATCTACTACGGCCAAGCCTTTTGGGGTGATGAGATAAGCTATTGTACCGCCTCTTTCAGTAAAAACACCTACGCCACCACGTAAGTCTTTCATTTTGTAAGGGTTTTCGGCAAGCATAGCAGCTAACAATTCTTTACCCGATAGAGTAAAGGCACCAAGGGTTAAGCCCGAAGCCTGAATAAAATTTCTACGATTCATGGTTTAAAAATTATGTTAAGTGTATAGAGGTATTGTTATTCGCTACTAATGGCCGCTTCTACCATGTGTTTTACCGAGACATCGTTCGATACCAGAATTCTAATCAGGTGTTTTTCACGCAAGTTCATGGCTTTAATGATTTCTTTTGCCGATAAGCCTTCCTGATGCAGATTCCGTACGGTTCCGCCAAAATCTTCAAAATACTGCAATTTAGCCTGCATTTGTTGCTTGCCATCTTTCAGCCGTGGGTGGTGCCCACAGAAAAGTACGTCGAAATCGTACTGCAATATCTTTTTAAAAGATTCTACCTGTTGCCAGAATTTCTCTCCTTTTCTGAAAATTCTGATTTTAATGCCTACGAATAAATCGCCGGAAAAAAGCCAGCCTTTGTCTGGTTCTAAAAAGACGGTGTGGTCGTCGGAGTGCCCGGGTGTATGAATGGGCACAAGTTTATGGTGTGAGGTTTCAATAGTTGATGGGAAAATGTGTATGTGCTTTGTATAAGGTGTTATGTGGCCAAAAAGTACTCTTTCGTATGGGTATAACTCAAATCCTGCTTTTACTTTTTCCTGTGTAATGGGGTGAGCAAGTACTTCTGCCTGATGCTCGTATGCAAGTTTTGCTACATTGCCTGAGTGGTCTTCGTGGAAATGTGTTAGCAGAATCTTTTCGATGTTTTTGTGCTGAAAACTGGTGCTTACTTTCTCCTGGCAACGAGCCTGTGCAGTATCGATTAATACATTGTCTAAAACAAAACAGTACACATTAAACCAAGGTTTGCCGATAGGAGCATATCCAAACCGGAACAGCTCTACATCGGCAAACTTTTTGTATTTAAGATATTGCATTTTTCTAAGAAATAAGCCCTTACGTATATAGCAAAATGAGCCATATTACTTCACTATTTTATAAATTTCGTCGCCTATGGCTGTTCTGAGATTCAAAGTGCTAATCTTGGTATTGTCACGAGTCGGGTAAACTCTGTTCGACAAAAACACGTAGGCAAAGTTGTATTTAGGGTCAACCCATACAAATGTACCGGTAAAGCCAGAGTGCCCGTAACTCTCGGGTGTAGCCAGCGTAGGGCCATTAGCAACCTTAGGGTTGAAGTCTATTTTATCAAAAGCAATAGCTCTGCGGTTTTTCAGTTCAGGGAACTGATATTTGGTGCATTCTTCTACTACTTCGGGCTTAATAAACTGTGTGCCGCCGTAGCTTCCTTTTTGCAGGTACATCTGCATGAGCTTCATTAAATCGTTGGCATTACCAAATAAACCCGCATGACCCGAAACACCATCAAGCATTCCTGCGCCTTCATCATGCACACGGCCATGTATCAGGGTTTTTCTGAATAGAGTATCTCTTTCACTAGGTACTATCTGTGATTTCGGATAAAAGCGCAGTGGATTATAAGTTAACGTAGTAGCACCTAATTGTTTATAGGTTTGTTTCAGGTAGTCTTCCCACGGCATACCTGTTATGCGAGGCATAAAAGTTGGGTAAGCATAATAATGCAAGTCGCTGTAAACATAGCCTTGTTCTGGTTTTACCGGAGAATCTTTGATTGCTTTAAAAATCGTCTCTCTGTAATCTTTATGTAGCCATAGACTATCGGTTACTTGTACCGTGAAATCAGCCGATGGTTTGGTTGAAAGTGTGTTTTTCTTCCATACCAATGTGGCAGGCGAGAGGGTTTCTTTCCACAAAGTTTTATCTTCTTTAATGGCTTTCATGAGCATAGCGTTGTATTTCTTTTTGCTCATCAAAAACCTCTTTTTGTATTTCTGTGCGTATTTTGCATCAAATACCGGACTGTTTTTTACACTTTTTACTGAATCAATAGCATCCATCCAGAACGGAATCCAGGCTTTTAAGCCAGACTTATGCGTGAGCATATCTCTGAATCGTAAATCAGCTTTGTTTGAATTATCAAATTCGGTGTAGTAATCTTTGAAAGTTTTATCTAAATCAAACTTATCAATACTCATCAACTGCATTACTGCCAATAAAGAGGTACTCACTTTGGTTACAGATGCTAAATCATATAGGTCTGTCAGCTTAACTTTGCCGCTTGATACCTTGTTGCTTGGGGCTGTCAGAACAAGGTTCGAGCTATTGCTTTTTACCTTTTCGTCCATCACATCGTTTTTGCTATCAGCTTTTAGCACCAAGTCATTATATTCGTTTCTGCCTGCTTTGGCTGCTTCGTAAGTATGGTATCCAAAGGCTTTATGATAAATCACACGGCCATCTTTGGCTACTTCTAATACTGCTCCCGGATACGCTTTTTCTTTTATGCCAAGATTTACTACTGAGTCCATTTTGGCATTGAATACTTCACTACTTAAACCAACCATTTCGGGCACGCCGTAAGCAAGGCGACCGATGGCTTTTGTCTGAATGCTCAACTCTAGTTTATAGCGTTCATTAACAGTTACGGGCAATTTACCAATAAACGGGATAGCTCCAAAAATGGCTTGGGCCGAAGCATCTTCCATATAATTGGTTAGTTGATATGCCATTACTACGGCTTTTGCTTTATCTAAATCTTCAAATTTATCAAGCGTATAAGGGTTGCCAAATAGTGTAACTACTGCTTTGCCAGTATTAGCAAAGGCTTTTACCGCTTTTTTGTTGGCATCGGTTACGCCATATTTAGCTGCAGGGCGAATGTTGTTGAGGTGAACACCAACTACTATCAAATCATGATTTTTGGTTTGCTCTAATACTCGGTTAATAGTAGAATCAGGTGCATTGGCCGGAATCAGAAAGTTATCAACACTTGTATAGTTGCTTGCCATTTTCTGGAAAACCGTTAGCTGGCTTGCATCTATTGAAACTACTGCAATTTTTTTGGTCAGGTCTTTTACAGGCAGAATACTCTCTTCGTTTTTTACCAGAGTAACCGAAGCCTCAGCAAACTGGCGGTTCAATACATCAGAATTAACAGTGTTAAGGTCTTTAATCAGGTTTTCGATTTGAATTGGTTTGTAGCGGTGGAGACCTACCCACGATTTAGCCATCAGGATTCTCTTAACCCGAAAATCAATTTCTTCCATCGAAATTTCTTTGTTCTGGATAGCAGCCTTAATAGCAGCTATGGCTGCGGGTACATCTTCAAAAGTTTCCAGAATATCGTTGCCTGCCAGAATGGCTTTAACATTGGCTTGTCCGTTCGGGAAATACTTTACTGCGCCTTGCATATCCATAGCATCGGTAAATACCAAGCCTTTAAACTTTAAATCTTTGCGCAGTAAATCGGTTACAATATTCTTCGATAGGGTAGAGGCCAGGTTTTTGGTGGAGTCTAACGACGGGATGCTCAGGTGGGCGGTCATAACACCACTTAGCCCGCTATTTATTAGGGTTTGATATGGAAATAACTCAATATCGTTCAAACGTTTTTTATCATGCGCAATCAATGGTAAATCATAGTGTGAATCAACACCTGTATCACCATGCCCCGGAAAATGCTTAGCCGATGTAAGAATGCGTTCGCTATTCATGCCTTGCATATAAGCCAATGCTTTGGTGGCTACATCATATTTATTTTCGCCAAAAGAGCGGAAGTTAATAACAGGGTTGTTGGGGTTGTTGTTTACGTCTACCACAGGCGCATAGTTTATATGAACCCCCATTCTGCGGCATTGGCGGCCTATTTCGGCACCCATCTCGCGTATATCTGCCTCTTTGCCTCGCATTGCTCCGAGTGTCATCTGATAAGGAAAGCGCACTGTGCTATCTAGCCTCATGGCTAAGCCCCATTCTAAGTCCATACCTATCAGCATAGGTACTTTCGATAGCTTCTGTAACTCATTTACAATACGTGCCTGTGTGGTAGGTTGGCCTGCAAAAAATACCAAGCCGCCCAGTTTATAGTCTTGCACCCATTTTTTGAGCTTATCAAAATTATATCCTTGCCCAGAGGTATTACCACGGGGCATCAGCAACTGGCCGATTTTTTCTTCCAAGGTCAGCGTATTAAAAACAGAATCCACCCAACGCTGGTTATAGTTAGTAAGGAAGTCGGGCGTTTTTTGTGCAAATGTGGATAAGGTGTTGATAAGTAGAAAAACGAGCAACAATACTTTTTTCATGAGTTTACATTTTTGTCAGAATATAAGTCAAAATAAATCAAAAAATGCCAATAATCCTTCAAGGTTTACTAAACGAGCCAATATTTAATGCGTTTGGGTTATTTTCATGCCATAATGCCATGTTAATTGAATTGGCATCAGGTTTGAAGTATAAAAAAAGCGAATAAATTTTTTTATTATTCAAAACGTTTAGTACTTTCACTCTGACAATCTGGCAGATACGTATATACTACAAATGGCCATTTTTAGATAATTTTAGAGGGTTAGTAAGCTTTTAAATAATAATCAGACTTTGCTGTACAGAATTAATGATTTCTTCGTCTAAAAAGAAATCGCATAAATGAACCTAAATTTGTGGTACATGAATCGTGAACTAATCTCTAGCCTAGTAATGGCACGCCAAGACGTAGAAAACGTTGAAATGATAGAAATCGCTTCACCCGATGAAGTGATGGAAAATGAAAATAATTTACCAACAGAATTATCGCTTCTTTCGCTAAGAAATACTGTTTTGTTTCCTGGTATTGTGATACCTGTTACGGTTACCAGGGCTAAATTTATTAAAATGGTTAAGAAAGCCTATCGCAACGATAAAACTATCGGTGTTGTAGCGCAAATACGCCATACGCCTAACGAACCGGCTCCTGAAGATTTATATAAAGTAGGTACAATTGCTACTATCTTAAAAATGATAGTGTTGCCTGATGGAAACGTAACCGTGATTATTCAGGGGCGTCGCCGTTTTGAGGTAATAAATTATACACAAACCGAACCACATTTAAGTGCTACGGTAAAATATATTCCCGATAATTTTCCGAGTGTTCGTAAGAAAGAAGTAAAAGCATTAATTCAGAGTCTGAAAGAAGCTGCGTATAAAATTCTGAGCCTTAATCCGGAAATTCCGAAAGATGCACAAATGGCTATCAGTAATATTGATAGTCCGAGCTTTCTAACGCACTTCTTGTCTTCTAACCTCAACATCGAAATCAGCGAAAAGCAATTGTTGCTCGAAACTTTCGATGGAAGCGAGCAAGCACATAAATTGCTTGAGCACATGATGAAGGAGATTCAGGTGTTGGAAATAAAACGTGATATACAAAGCAAAGCAAGCCTTGATATTGACCAGCAACAAAGAGAATACTACCTACGCCAGCAAATAAAGGTGTTGCAGGAAGAGCTAGGTTTGGAAACTCCTGACCAGGAAGTAGAAAAACTGCGAGCTAAAGGCGCAAAGAAAAAATGGAGCAAAGAAGCCAATGAGCATTTCAATAAAGAATTAAATAAAATTCTGCGGATGAACTCAATGGCACCTGAATACGGAGTATCGTTGACTTATGCCGAAACCATGATAGAATTGCCCTGGAACGAATATTCGAAGGATAATTTTGACTTGAAACGAGCTAAGAAAATATTAGATGCCGACCACTCAGGCTTAGAAAAAGTAAAAGAGCGTATCATTGAGTATTTGGCCGTATTGAAACTGCGCAGCGATATGAAAGCGCCTATTCTTTGCCTTTATGGCCCTCCGGGGGTAGGTAAAACCTCATTGGGTAAATCGATAGCTAAATCGTTAGGCCGCAACTATGTGCGTATGGCACTGGGTGGCTTGCACGATGAGGCAGAAATACGTGGACACAGAAAAACCTATATAGGCGCTATGCCTGGTAAAGTGATACAAAACTTACAAAAGGCCAAAGCATCGAACCCTGTATTTGTACTTGATGAAATTGATAAGGTTTCAAGAGATTTTCGTGGAGACCCATCTTCGGCTTTGCTTGAGGTGCTGGACCCAGAGCAAAACTCATCTTTCAAAGATAATTACCTTGAAGTTGATTACGACCTTTCGAAAATCTTGTTTATTGCCACAGCCAACTCTTTAGATAGCATTCAGCCGCCTTTAAGAGACAGGATGGAGATTATTGAGATTTCGGGTTATACGGTTGAGGAGAAAATAGAAATTGCTAAAAAGCACTTGGTGCCAAAGCAATTAGAACAACACGGTATTAAAGTAAAAGACCTGAAAATTGATGATAAGGCTATTCAGAAAGTAATTGAAGGCTATACAAGAGAGTCGGGTGTGCGTCGTCTGGAGCAACAAGTAGGTACTTTGGTGCGTAAAATAGCGAAGGCTATTGCCATGCAGGAAGAGTACCCTAAGCTTATAAAAGCAGACCATGTAGAAAAACTTCTGGGTGGGCCGATATTTGACCATGATTTGTATGAAGGCAATGAAACAGCAGGTGTAGTAACCGGCTTGGCCTGGACATCGGTAGGTGGAGATATTCTGTTTATTGAATCGAGCCTGAGCCGTGGCCGTGGACAATTGACTTTATCGGGGCAATTGGGTGATGTAATGAAAGAATCAGCAGTAACGGCACTTTCTTACCTTAAATCTCATGCCGAAGAAATAGGTATTGATTACCGTATTTTCCAGAATTACGATTTGCACGTGCACGTACCACAAGGTGCTGTGCCAAAAGATGGCCCATCGGCTGGTATTACTATGGTAGTTTCTATGGCTTCTATCTTTACACAAAGAAGATTGAAACCCAATCTGGCTATGACCGGTGAGATTACACTCCGTGGAAAAGTATTGCCAGTAGGTGGAATAAAAGAGAAAATTCTAGCCGCTAAGCGAGCAGGCATCAAGGAGATTGTAATGTGTTACAAAAACCGTAAAGATGTAGAGGAAGTTGGTGCTACTTATACACAAGGGCTCACTTTTCACTATGTAGATTATGTACAAGAGGTGCTTGACGTAGCCTTATTGCCAGAGCAAGTAGATAAACCAATGAAGTTTATATTGCCTGACGAAAAGAAAGAAGTGCAGCCGGCAGAAGTATTGTAACAAACCGTTTGAATAGATAATAGTATGATAGCAGATGTGTTGAGCATCTGCTATTTTTTTATCCTAACAGCGAATGCCAGAAGTAAAAAGTGGCATAGCCACGCCAGCCAGCCCAAGGTTCTGCCATTTGGTGCAGCTCGGCAATAGTAGGTTTGCCTCCTAAGCTATACTGCGTTTTTACGGCATTGTGCAGGCCAACATCTTCTACCGGAAAGGCATCATAACTTTTCAGACTTTTCATCATCGAGTAATTGGCCGTCCAATTGCCTACGCCTTTAATGGCTACTAATTGTTGTTTGATTTCGTCATAAGAAAGCAAAGCCAGTGCTTGCTGTGAGAGCGAGCCTTCTGCAAATGCATTTGAAATATTGATAATATATTGTGCTTTGGCCCGGCTGAACTGGTGCGGCTGAAAGTCTTCAATAGTCAGCTTTGCTAGTCTTTCAGGAGTAGGTAAGGCATAGAAAGTTTCGCCTTGAAATGTGATGCTTTTGCCAAATGTATGCACTAGCCTTTGTTTTAAAGCATAAGCAAAATTGAGGTTGATTTGTTGCCCGATAACCGACCATACCAACGACTCAAACAGATTGGGCATGCCAACCATTCTGAGACCATGATACTTCTGGCAAAGCTGGTGTAAAACAGGGTCTTGTTGGGCTATTGCATAAAAGGTTTTCAGGTCGGCGTTGAGGTCAAACCAATCTTCGATATAATTTCTGACTACTTCTTGAACAGCAGGCGACTGATTATCGGTATGAATAACTGCAATAAGCCCATTATCGAAACTGATCGAGAACAGAACCAATTCGTTTTCTATTTCTAAAACTTTATATATAATATCGTCTTTAATGCTATGTAGGCACTCTTTCTCGTTTCGAGATAAAAATTTCAATAACTCTTTGTAACTAAACTCCTCGGGTGTGGGAATGTGTATCATCTTAAAATTGATAAATGAAATACGGATAAATATACTTTAACGATACAAATATCTGATAAGTATTTATGCCAGATAAATGGTGCGCTTGCACGAGGCAAGAATACCTGAAAATAATATTTTGATAATATTAAAAATAATAAATAATATGCTATAACTTCGTGGTTTATAGTATGTTATGTACAACGCCATGATAAAATCCTGCCTCATTATACTGTGTTTTTGAATTACTAACCTATTAGCAGTAGATGATTCTTGCGTATAGTTATGACGGTTTGTTGCTGGAATTTTACGAGTGAATGTTTTAATTTTTAATTCATTTATTTTAACAAACCAATACAATGAAAAAGACCCGGCCTTTGCTGATAGTGTTTTTACTATTTGCTGTGTATAGCCATGCCCAAAAAAATGTATATCATGAAGTAAACCTTGCAAAAAAAACGCATGCGGCTCTAAAACTTTCATCGCTTTTCCGAACACCTATTGCGGCTTCAAATACACAGAAAGCATTAGTAAGCAATAATTCAGCTGTTGAATTTTCGGTAAATAAAACAGAGTTGAAAAAGTTGAGCCAGCAACAAATCCCTTTTCTGAGCCTTACTATTCCGGCCTCTACACAAAATGCATTTGAACTAGAATTAATTCCCATCAATATCTATGGTCCTCAGTTTAGATTACTCAACGCCGAAAATCAGGAAGTTCCTTTCGTTAAATCTACGCATTATAAGGGTGTTGTTAAAGGGGACCCTAAGTCTTTGGTGGCACTAAGCGTTGGTAATGGAGAGATAAGCGGCTTTATTTCAAACAAAGATGGTAATTATGTATTAGGTAAACTCAAGAAATCAGAAAATTATGTTTTGTATAATGATAAAGATTTGCTGGACAAAAAAGCTTTTAACTGCGAAGCAATTGAAGAAAAAATTGCACAGGCTGCTGAGGTTGGCTCTTGCAGCACTGCCCCCGTTCGGGATACTACTGCGGCATGTAATCCGGTACTGATTCATCTGGAAGCAGACTACCAGATATTTAAAGACCAGGACTCAAGCATGGTAACAGCCACTAATTTTGTTACCCATTTATTTGCTCAGGTTGTGGTTTTATATGACCGTGAATGGATAAATATGCAGATTGCTGAACTTAAAATCTGGAACAGAAATGAGCCTTTTATGTCTCCTTGGACGGCTACCTTCCAACAAGTGTATCATGCTTTTGGCTATTATATCGCCGATTCTCTGGGTGGAAATTTTAATGGGCATATTGCACATCTATTGTCAGGTAAGCCCTTAGGTGGCGGCATGGGAGAAATAGACGTGTTATGTAGCAAAGGGTGGTCTGTAACAACAAGTGTTGGAGATACAGTAATAGAACTACCCACGTACTCAAGGGCTGTAAAAGTGATTACGCATGAAATCGGGCATAACTTAGGGTCATCGCACACAAATAGTTGCCGATGGCCTTGTGGTGCGCTTGATAACTGCTGGACAATTGAACCACGACCAGATGGAGGGAGATGTACTATGAGCCCATTCCCTGAGGTGAGAGGTACTATCATGAGTTACTGCGATATAGGCGGTGCTAGTATTGATTTGTATAATGGTTTTGGAATCTTGCCCGGAAATCTGATAAGACAAAAGGTGCAGGCATGTATGGGTAATACAAAACCTGCTGTTAACCTTTCGGCTATCAATGTGTATAGAAATACAGCGCATCTTTTATGGGAGCATCCGGTAGGAGAGGGCGACTACACCATTGAGTATAAACCAGCTTCATCTAGCACATGGATAAGTAAAGCAACAAATATAGAAGGGCTTATTGTTACAGGGCTTCTGTCAAATACTGCATACGACTGGCGTGTAAAAGTTGATTGTTCTCCGTATACTACTTCTACTTTTACTACTAATAATCAGCCACCGGTAGAATATTGTAAAACCAATTATACTTATTCTTGTGATACCTGGCCGGTAAAGATGATTGCTTTTCAGATTAATGATGTTTACTTTAGTCAAGAGTACGAATGTCTGCCTGCAGGCCAGCAACCGTTTAATTTTAAACCCATACGTAATCTAAATAAAGGGCAGGTGCAGAATTTTATTATCCATCCGGGTAGTGTAGGAGGGTCTTTTGTGCATGCATCTATCTGGATAGATTTTAATAAAAATGGTAGTTTTGAAACGACAGACAAAGTTTTTGTTACACAGGACTCAACTAATAGCGGTACTATTTCAGGCTCGTTTACAATTCCTGATTCGGTTGTTACACAGAAATACACCCGTATGCGAGTAATGTTGACAATGGACGAAAAGCCACTGGCTACTTGCGGTAATTATATTACCGGAGAAACAGAAGATTATTTAATAAATATTGAAGGTAATTGCCCTACAATTGTCTCTCTTTACAATCCTGTAAATAACATTGTGGCAGGTGGGCAAATAATACAGGCATTAGCTACGGGCGGAACGATTAATGCCACTAATCATATAGATGCTATTGGAACAATGGCTACTTATCAATCAAATGTTATTAATCTCTCGCCCGGCTTTAAGGCTGAAAAAGGTACGATATTTAAGGCTGAAACAGGAGGATGCAATTAACTATTTAGTGAATTGGTGATTTTGTGAATGAGTGATTAAGCGTATGTCGCCCAGCGAATATTTAATCATTTTAACTTAATCAAAAATTTAGAGCTTATCAATTTTTGTTTCTTTGATAATGCCATTGCCTTTAAAGATGAAGCCTATTTCTTTCAGTTCTCCAAGAGACTTGGTATAAGTAGTTTTAAATATCTCTTTACCGTTTAATTCTATACTCATGGCTTGCTTGGCATTTATTACTTTGATATTTTGCCAATGGTATATATTTGTGCCAAAGGCTGTTAAATCGAGCTTTTTGCCATCAAATGTCTTTTCGCTGATGCTGGTTTTAAGTTCACTTTCACAGCCTTTTGCACCAAGATTGATATACATATATTCGTATTGGCCTTTTATTAGTAGCGCAATACCGGGGCATACAATACCGGTAGAATCCATTTTGAAGTCAGAACTAAAAACAAAATTATTACCATCGATATTAAAATCACGGCTATCATGGAAAGTCAGAAAGAACGGCTCGCCAATGTTAATTTTATTATCAAGCAAAGCCTCTTTTCCAACACCTACAATACCATCAGAAAGCCAAAGAGTAGAAGGCAGTATTTTGTTTTCTAAAGTATTCTGATGTGCGGCAATTACCCAATCTTTGGTTTTTATATGTACCGGAATCTCTTTTATGATAGAATCATCGGCTATTAGTTTAGCCATGTAATACCCCGGTAGGTAATAAATATCTGTTTGTTTATAATTTCGTTTTGCTACTTCAACCCTGCGCCTTTGGTCCCACGATTGTTGAATATAGAACTTATGTGCATCAACCGAATCTACATTATAAGTAAACACTACGGTATTTGGCACTGTGCCATTAACCGATGTTTTAGCCGAAAACTGAATAGCAGCATGCGCTATGGTTTTTTTTGCAGAAATGCCTTTCAACACAAAAAAAGCAGCCAGAAATATAAGTAGTGCGGCTGCTGTTACCCATATATATGCCGCTTGTTGTTTATTACGCTTTTTTGGCTGAACAGGCACCGCTTCTTTAAGCTCTTCTAGCGATTCAGTACTTATTACCTCAACAGGCTTTGTAGAATTTAATTTTAAGCTTAGCCAATCGGTTGCATAAGCAATATGGCTAAGGGCATCTAAAGTGGCTATATGTGGCAGGCGGTTGTATTCGTTTCGCCAGATACGCTTTATAGTAGTAAGGCTTATTTTTACGCCTGATTTCTCTTCAATAAAAAATACCAGAAACTCATAATCTTTCTGGCTCCAGTTTTCGTGCCGGGCAAGTCCTGCCTTTTTACTTACTTCTTTTTTTAAAGTTTCTAATAATTGTTCGTCTATGTGGTTTATGTCGCTCATAGTCAGGCTTTTATCAAAACAATCGTAAAACAGTTGGAAAACAATTCAATCTTGTGAGCATAAATTTCTGCAAGCGCACTCATCTTGCGGCGTAAAAAATTATTACTCAAAATTTAATATAATTATTATGAAAATGCTCAAAATCAAGTCATTTATTGTTGCTACATTATTTATTTTTTCTCTTAGCCTACAAGCACAAAATACCCTGAAAGACTGGCAGGCGTTCTCAGAAAACAACGAGCCTGTGAGTTTGGCAGAGCAAACATACAAAGAAAAAACCTGTGTAAAACTTGATGGTAAAAAAGAAGCAATAGTTATTAACAAAGCTAAGAACTACCAGAATTTCAGGATAGAGTTTGATGTAGCTAGCCAAGTAATGGCAGGGGTGGGCTTTCATGTAAAAAATGAGCAAAACTACCAGTTCTTGTATTTCAGACCTGGCTATGGCGGCACACAAGAGGCTATTCAGTATATACCTATTTACAATGGTGGTTTAAGCTGGGTACTTTACCATTACCCCATCTACGAGGCTAAAACAGATATTAAATCATTAGAGTGGTTTCATGCGACTATTGAGGTACGAAACAAGATTCTGAAAGTATTTGTGAATCATAAGAAAGAGGCTGACCTAACTCTTACACTGCTGGACACTGATACTGAAAGTGGCAACATTTTATTAAGAAGTATGTTTGGCGATTCTTATTTTGCCAACGTCTATATACAGGAGATTCCGAAAACTATTACCGACTGGAGTATATCGGAGCAATTGCCTCGTGATAAATCTTACGATTACTCGGATGTGAAAAAAATGAAGACGTGGACTAAAATTAATGATAAGCGTGATGAAATGGTAAACCTGAAAAGATATTTTGAATACCCCAATGGCACAGTATTTACCAAAAAAACAGTTAGCTCTGATGCCGACAAGCCTCACTTACTGTATTTTGATTTTACCGGAAAACTACAGATTTTTCTGAACGGGAAAGAAGTATTTAACTACGCTAAATACAAACTCGACCGACTGGATAATTACGAAAACTGTATTGTGCTTGACTTCAAAAAAGGCGAAAACGAATTGGTCTTTATCATAGAAGGCGATGCCTTTGTATTTGGTAAAGGCTTTAACTCAATGGGTAGATTTCAACACCAGAACTGGGGATTTGTGGCATCGTTGGTAGAGAAAAACCGATAAGGTTTCAGATTAGCCACAATAAGTAATAAAGTTTCAAGAAGCATATTTGCTTCTTGAAACTTTAATGTTGTACATGTTGTAATCATCTTAAAAAGATGATAGGTTTCAGTTCTTTCTCAAATTTGCTGATAATTTGTGCAAGTTGTCCCTTTTGGCGGCTTTCAGCCCAACCTATATTTTCGTATAAAATACCCTCGTAATTGTTATCTAGCACCAAGCCGCTTTTATAGACTGTCGAATCGTTTTTTAGAATGTAGATATGGCTATCAATCTTTAGCGACTCGTAACCTGTACTATTAAATTCGCAGTTGCGTAACTGATTCAATACCTTACAGTCAGAAGACTTCAGTACTCTACTATTGGGGAAATTCGAGCTCGAGCTCATCAGGTCGCTAAAACCTATAACTACATAAGCTCTATAACCACCTTTTAGAAAATCAAATTGTTGGAATGGCTTGTTTTCATTTTGAATGCTTGTTAAGCTGTCTGGAATATTTTCATTTACAATAAAAGGATATAAGCCCAGATTATACAAAATCAACAAGCCTATACCAAGTATAGTAAAGGAAAGAATGATTATCCTCTTCATAGAATCATACAGTAAAAGTTTAGCTTATTGAAATAGTGTATTTCGTCAGCGCAATTCTATTCATTTTTTGGGGCAATACAAAAATAAAATTATCCATCGGTACCCTGTTTTTTGACGTATCCACTTAATATAATTTATAAAATACGAGTAAGTAATACCTATAAATGCCAGCGGCCCACCTGTAACAGGCGGGCCGCTGAAATAATTAATTCAATTAACTATTACTTATAATTTATCATTTTGGTCTTTTGAAAGTGTTTTCATCAACCGGAGCATTAATCTTAATTTTGTTTGTAATGAAGGCTATCGCTCCCATTTGTGAAACTATGTCCATCGTATAAGCAAACTTAATGCCGTCTACATCTTTATAATCAGAGAAACTGATTTCTGCTTCTTGTCCGTTGGCTGATGCTTTCGTTTTGGTTAGCAAATAAGTTTTGGCATCAATGTACTGGTCTATTACATCACCATCAGCAGTAGTAACTTTCAGGTGATAATTGTCTTTTTTCTCTACTTTTTCAGTACCAACCAGCTCTACTTTGTTTCCTTTTTCTTTATAGTTATAAAGTGGACCGAATGGGTCAAGCTGACCTTTCAACTGTTTTAGTTCATTAGCAGGCATATCTTGTGGTTCGCCTGTGCCACCCATCATTGTCGGGCGAATCATCCAGGCAGAAGTACCATCATAAGCTTGTACCATAGAGTTACCCATTACTGTTGACTCTGCGCGCACAGCTTTGTTAACAAGTAAAGTACTTACACTCGGAATCTCCATCCCTTGTACCGACAATGAGCGGTCGATAACAATAGTATTAACAGATTTTAGCTTTTCGGCACCGCCCATAGCTTCAATGTGTTTGTCTACAATTTCATCTACAGTTTGTGCAAAACTGCTCACCGAAATAAAGGCCGCTACTGTTGTAGCAAAAATTTTGTTCATTTTCATGTTAAGTCTAATTAAAGTGTATTCATTAAGTTTATTAAGGGTCTTTTCTTAGGTGCTCACGCTATTGTTATGAGCAAAGCGTGAGCGTATTTATTGGGTATTATCTTGGTTGGCCACCGCCTTGCGTGCCTCCACCTTGCGTGCCTCCGCCTTGTCCGTCGCTTTTCACGTCATCGTTATTTACCGAGCGGGCTTTTTTCTTAGGTGCATCAACTGTCATTTTACCAATTTTGTAAGTAAATGTTAAACGCACACCTCTGTTGTACATATATATGTTACTTACCTGGTTAAACTGTGCTGATTTCAACTCAGAATTAATGGTAAAGCGTTTGTTGAAGAAGTTTTCTCCGGCAAGACCCAAGCTACCTTTTTTGTTTTTAAATTCTTTCTTGATACCCACAGTGTAGAAGGCAAATCCGCCTTGGTTACCCTGTAATTGTACCTGATTACCTTGCATAAAACCAAATGCTTGCGCTCCCCAACCATTTTTGAATGTTGCTTGCGAAAACAAACCACCACTTATATTAAAGCCTGAGTTTGTAACTTTCTGTGATACGTTATCTACTCCCAGTACTTCTCCTGATAAGGTATTATAGATGATATTAGTAAATAGACCTACGTTAATTTTAGAAGTTACTGCAACGTTAGCAAAAATATTAGTACCATAAGCATGTTGGCGACCAATGTTTTTGAACGTGGTAATGATAGCACCCTCTAGCGTATCAGAAGGTACACGTACCTGCGTGATAGCATTGTTGGTTACACGGCCAAAGAACGACGCATTGATAAAAGTCTTTTTAATGTTTTTGCTCAATGTCAACTCAAAGTTATCTGTTATCTCTGGTTTTAGTGTTGGGTCACCTACAGTAATATTCTGAGGGTTGGCAGAGTTAAAGTTTGGGTTCAACTGTTGTAAGCCCGGGCGTTGGATACGTTTGTTATAACCCAGTTTAATAGTTGTACCTTTAATAGTTTTAGAAGCGTTGATACTAGGTACTAATACGCCGTAGTCTGCTACGCCAATTGGGCCACCTTCTTTTGTGCTGGCATCAATAAATGTATGTTCATAGCGCAAGCCACCTTTTAATGTATAGCGTTTTTTAGTAGTATAAGTATATGAGCTATAAGCCGCAGCAATATTTTGGTGGTAGGTTAATGCACCTTGTGGTTGGTTAATTTCGATAGAATAATTACCACTATTACCTGCTGCCATTAAGAACTTGTAATCACTTGTTACCTCTCTCAAAATTCCTTTTGCACCAAATTCGAGCATCTGGTTTTTTCTGATAGGTGTCTGATAATCACTTTGTAGTGTAAACTCCTGATTAATATTGCTATTGAGGTTACGCTGACGCCCCGTTAGCTCTCCATTAGAATTTATAAGGTTGGCATCAAAGTTATTATCAAGGTCGTTACGGCTATATAAAGTTGAGATACTCCATTCTTGTTGAGGTTTCTTGAATGTATGTAAGTAGTCAAGATTCACATCAACAGTTCCTGATAAGTTTTTAGCATCTAAATCTCTTCTGGAGCTTAATTCAGAATTAAGCACACCATTATTATATAAATTTGTAATAAGGTCTTGTTTGGTTGTAAAGTTACGTACACCATAGCGCACCCCAGCCGTAAGGCTTTGGTTTTTAGCAAGGTCATAATCGAAACCTAAATTATATTGTCCGAATAAGCCTTCGCTTGAGCCATCACCAGTTTGTCTTGTTAAAGTAGAAACTCCGTTTACAATACTTGTCTGGTCAAGCGATGATTTAGTAATAGTATTGTAAATACCACGGCCGAAACCACCTAGTGTTACACCACCTTTACCTTTTCTGTAGCTACCATTCAGGCCTAGCATAGAGCCTCTGTTACCCACACCACCATCTATATTAAGGCTTAGACCTTGGAGGTTATTCTTTTTAGTGATAATGTTAATGATACCGCCCGAACCTTCAGCGTCGTATTTAGCTGATGGGCTAGTAATTACCTCAACAGTTTTAATCTGGTCGGCCGGAATTTGCTTCAATGCATCAGCAACACTGCTGGCAATAATCGTACTCGGTTTGTTATTGATTAAAACTCTGATATTCTGGCTACCTCTTAAAGAAACATTCCCATCAAGGTCAACTGTCAATAGAGGTACTTTACGTAAAACATCTGCGGCATCGCCACCTTTAGCTGTAATATCTTTATCAGCATTATATACCAAGCGGTCAACTTTTTCTTCAATCAGCGCTGCTTGTCCCGTTACTGTTACTTCGTTCAACATTTTGGCACTGCTCGTAATCAAAACATTGCCAAGGTCTAGTTCTTGTCCTTTAGTCAATGTAACATCTATAGATTTTGAATTGTAGCCGATAAAAGTAATCTGAAGCGAAAAAGAACCTGCCGCTACTTTGTTAAGTGTAAATTTGCCCTTTTCGTCGGCCATAGTGCCATCTACCGGCTTGTTTGTGTTTTTATCAATCAGTGCAACACTCGCAAATTCAACACTTTTGTTAGTTGTCGAGTCTACTACCGTACCCGATATTTTACTGTTTCCTTTAGGAGTCTGGTCGCCTGCTGTACCTGGCAATGCTTTTTGAGTTGTACCACCACCCATCGGAAACTGAGCCATAGCAGGACTTAATGATGTAAAAATAGAAGCAATAAGAATAATAATTAGTTTACCTTTTTTCATGATTTAGTTTTTAACGAAACAAAATTGCGTCAGAAAACTAAATACTGAAACTGAAAAAGGATAAGTGTCATATTTAGGCTGATGAACATAGCATATTCCCCGATGAATGTTTTTCAACTTATTGCAATACAGATGTGGCTATACAATACTATAGTCGGAGAGTATTTTAAGCAGGATGATAGTATAGCAATATTGTCAATGTGGTTTTATAACAATTTGAGGAAGTGGTTTAAAAAAAATATAAAGTTTTAAATCCAGAAAGAGCAGTACTGCGTATATGAGGTTATATAAAAAAAAATCGTAAGATAGTATCCTACGATTTTCCGAGTTTAATATAACTTTTGCTTGTCGATCTACATGCCCTAGATCGACAACAAATTTTACAAATTTTCTTCGCAAAAACCAATAAAAAATCGCACAAAACGAAGTTATTAGACATTTTAGGATAAAAAGCCCTTTAAATAAGGGCTTTTTGCATAAAATTCTCTAAATTATAGAGGCCAACTATTGATTAATAAATTTTTTTAAATAATAGTCCTCTATTTATAAAAGGTAAGTGTTGTATAAAAACTGTGTTTAAAGCAGATTTTAGTTGCTTATATTTTTCTGTTTTTCATCTAAAAAACAAGTTTGGCAACAGAATTTCAGAATACCTATGTAGGTAGCAAATTGGAAAGAAATAAAAGCAACGTAATAAAAATATAAAAGCTTTGTTACCTTAAAGTAGTAGACGAGTCTAATTATGCAGGCTTGTTATATTTCTAACAAACTTGCGTAACAGTACACAGATTTATTCTGGCTGTTATTAGGTTATCTAATGGTAAAACCGTCAAACTGCTTTAAATCACTGGCTTAAAACTGGACACTTTGAGCCAGTGATTAAATTAAAATTTCTGCCCGGCTTCTTCAAATAATACTGCCTAGTTGTTTTTTATAAATTGAATTAGGATTTTATTTATAATTAAAAATACCTGTGTTGTCAGAAAGGCTTTAATACCAGATTCGTAAAAGTGCCACGTGTTGAAGGGCCTGTCCATAAACCTATTTTGCCCGATGTGTTTGCTGCCAGACTTTCTACTACCAGACATGGCTCAGGGCTATTATTAACAAAGACTTTTATCAAGGGTTTTTCAATCATAATTCTGGCATGAAACCAGCCGTTAGGGTCGGGTACAGGATTTACTTTGTTTTCGTATTTGCCCGGAAACGTCTCACGCAGTTTAAACCAAGTTTCGTTTGGTAGATTAGCATATTGTACTGCTCTGCTTCGGCGAGCAGTATCTGCATTGATGAAGTTGAAGGGGCGAAAATAAATGTTTTCGTAGGTTTTATCGTCCTGGATATTAAAGGCAATGCCCACAAAACTTTGTTGCAAAAGATTTTCTCCTTTTACATCAAATTCTATAATACCGTTGCTCATCTCAAAGTTCCGTAGTACCATCATGCCTTCGTCGTCGGCTTTGTTTAAAACGATTGTATCTCTCCAAGCTGGCGTAAGGCGGTTGTAAACTGTCCATAAGTCAGGATTCTTTAAGTTTGCTTTCAGTGTTTTGTTCTGTCCGAAAAGCTGATTTGAAATAATAATTAGAAAGAAGATTGATAGCTTTTTCATGATTTTTTTTAATTAGTGCTAATGAGAAATATCTCGCTTCGATTGATTTTTTTTGACAAATTTGTAGGAAAGAAAAAGCTGTACGTGTTCAAAGGTGTATCAAGAGCGGTTCATTTTTGTTCAAACCTTAATCATAAGCAATAAATGAAGTATTCGGAGGTAGAAAATATTGAAAAATGCAAAAAGGCAATTGAAGATAAACTCAATTGGGGAAGTAGTGCTTTGTGGCTGAATTATGATTTTGAAAGACTAAACGAACAAATATTTGCCGAAACAAATGTACAGTTAAGCGTTTCGACATTGAAGAGAATATTCGGAAAAGCGAGCTATACTAGTTCTCCTTCTTTAACAACACTCAATACACTAGCCCAATTTATTGGCTTTGCCAATTGGCGAGATTTTACCAAAAACCTTGCGCCACAACCAACTATTATTGAACCTCAGGTTGTAGTACCTCCAATGGCTATTCCTGCAAAACCCTTGTTGAATACTAACAAGCGAAGGTATTTTATTTATGGCATTATTAGCACGCTGGCCATTATCAGCCTAATAGGTTTTATGACACAAATAGAAAAGCCGCCTTTAGACCCTGGCAAGTTTGTTTTTAGTGCTAATAAGGTTGTAACAGAGGGCTTGCCTAATTCGGTGGTGTTTACTTATGATGCAACAGCCGCCAAGCCCAACGACTCAGTTTTTATTGTACAAACCTGGGATACCCGCCGAAAGAAACAAGTAGATAGAAATCTGCATCATCATTCGGCTATTTACTATTATCCTGGTTATTTCAGAACAAAACTGCTTGTGAATAATGAAGTAGTAAAAAGGCATGATTTGCAGATTAAAACCGATAATTGGCTAGCCTTGCTAGAGCCGACGCAAGATGCTAAAATACCCTTGTATTTTACTAAGCAGGAAGTACTAAAAGGCCATGAAATAAGTGTTGATAAAGACTTGCTGAAAAAATATGGGCTTACTTTACAGCCCGAGCTGCCAAGAGTAAGGCTTTTTAATCAGACTGATTTAGGTGACCTGATGAGTGATAATTTTACTTTTGAAACTGTACTGAAAAATGATTTTGCAGAAGGCACAGGCGCTTGCCAGCAAGTACAGGTATTGATTCAGTGTAAAGACGATGTTATTATTATTCCGCTGTGTGCTAAAACCTGCATAGGTAATATTAGTTTATATGCTTGCGGCAAAAATACAGAAAGCAAAGATGCCGATTTATCGGGCTTTGGATGTGACCTAAGCCAGTGGACAAAGCTAAGAGTAGAAACGCAAAACAAAGAGATGACTTTTTTTGTGAACGATAAAAAAGTACATACACTTAATTTCCCGAATGATGCTACCGGAATAGTAGGGCTGCAATACCGATTCGGTGGAGTCGGGGCCGTAAAAGATACGTGGATAGAAGGGGCAGGTAAAAGGCATGAGTTTTTGATAAAGTGAATAATTTAACCCGATAAACTATGATTTACATTACTCAGCTAATTTTTGTAAAAGAGGGCAAAGAAGAAGTTTTTCATGAATTTGAAGACAATGTATTGCCACTAATTGAGCGTTTCAACGGTAAGTTACTATACCGGGTACGTCCTAGTGAGGCAGCCTATATACTAACCGATGGCGAGCAACCCTACGAAATACATTTTGTGAGTTTTGAGTCAGAAGACGATTTAAAAGCTTACATGAGAGACGATGGCCGCCTTAAATTTATCCATTTAAAAAATGAGTCGGTGCAGTCAATGCTTCTGGTAAAGGGAGAGAAAATGTAAATGAAGTGTTAACAAGAAAGCCTTGCAGACTATTCTGAAGGCTTTCTTGAAAAATGACTTAACAAAATGCCTTATGGTTTAAGCGAGCCGTTTTCTATAAAAACTTTTTTGAAGAATAGTACGTGATAGGGTAGAGAGTTCTGCCAGTATTCCCAAGTATGTGCACCGGGGCGTTCAGTATAATCATGTGGGGTTTTATTAAACACAAGCCTTTGGTGTAGTTCCCGATTTGCCCCAATCAAAAAATCATCAACACCACAGTCGAAAATGAGGCTTATGTTATTGGTTTTCATTTTATCGGCCATGTTGATTACTGAGGCATCGGCATAATTCTGAGCATTGGTTTCTAGTGGCCCCAAAATCCCTTCAAATGCCTTTTTTATTCCGGTAAATCTTTCGGGTGTAAGATTCCATGCCCACATGTCGGGGTTAAGTGCACCACTCATGCTGCCTGCTGCACAAAACAAATCGGGGTGCCTGTTCGATAAGTATAGCGACCCATAGCCGCCCATCGATAAGCCTGTAATAGCTCTTCCTTTCCGGTCTTTAATGGTTCGATACGTTTTGTCGATTTTCTCAATTACCTCTTTGCTAACGTGCGTTTCGAACTGACTAGCTTTATTCACCTTGCTATCAAGATAATAGCTGAAAATCTCGCCCTCTGGCATCACAATTATAATATTATGCTGGTCGGCCAACGCCTGTATTAGTGTTTTGTCTGGTAATTTCAGCAGCCAATCGCTAAAATGACCATAACCCCCATGCAACAAGTACATGACCGGGTACACTGCTTGATTAGTGGCATAAGATGCCGGAAGCACAACTGCTGCTTTGTAGGTTTTTTGCATAACTGCACTTGGTACTTCTAAGGTATCAACACGAGCAGCGAGTGCTATAAAGCTTTGTAGTAGTAAAATAAAAAGTAAACGGAGTTTCATCATGTTGTAAAAAACTTAGGTTGATTGAAAATAGTGATTTTACAAAAATAGAAAAACATAACATAGAATTAATAAAATAATTAACCGGAAAGAAAAACGATACAGCTAAAAAGTGACAGATTTTAATATCTTTACAAAAAAGATAGCCCATGACAACCAAAGATATTATTCTGCACCTGCGGATTCCGTTTTCTTTTTTTCTGATGCCTGTTTATTGGTTTGCCCTTAGTCAGGCATCAATCGTTGATAAGCCCAAGGCTATCTGGGTTTTTGTTATTCTGCATTTGCTTATCTATACCGCAAGTAATGCTTATAATAGTTATTTTGATAAAGACGAAGGAAGCATAGGTGGACTGGAGAAACCTCCGGCGGTTGATGAGAAACTCTTCTGGGTTGCCTGGGGGATTGATATTCTGGCTATTGTTTTAGGTTTCTTATTTGTGAACCCACTATTTGCGCTACTTATTTTTGTGTACAGCATGGTTTCTAAAGCATATAGCGACGATAAAGTGCGCTTGAAAAAATATGCAGTTTTAAGCTGGTTTATTGTAGGCTTGTTTCAGGGGGCTTTTACATATATCACGGTTATATTAGCTGTGAGCAATAATAATGAGCTACTACAACCGCATTTACTCCCTGCGCTTATCAGTACACTTATGCTTTGGGCTATTTATCCTGTTACACAGGTTTATCAGCACGATGAAGACCGCAAGCGAGGAGATAATACAATGAGTATGCTACTCGGCATAAGAGGCACCTTTGTTTTTACTGCGCTTGTGTTTACGGTGGCATTTGCTTTGTTCTTTCTTTACTTTCCCGAATCAGATTTTATCCTGTTACTTCTGTTTAATCTGCCAACCCTGGCTTATTTTAGTTGGTGGTTTTTAAAGGTATTAAAAGATGCCAACCAAGCTAATTTCAGACACGTGATGTGGCTTAATCTGCTGGCTTCTTTTTGTCTGAATGGCTTTTATATATGGTTGTATGTGAGGTAATATGATGCTAAAGAATGATAAAAATAGTGTTCATATTAGAGAGTACACTAATTGGCCTTCTTCAGGGGATTATTAAAGAAGCAATAATTTGAATATAGCTACTATCTATAAACCAAAAACACCTGCCTCAGGTTTGAAGCAGGTGTTTTGTTATAATAATATATTAATCTTACGATTGAAGTCTTATTATTTTGATTTCGCAATTACGCCTTCTGCAATGTTTTGCGGAACGATTTCGTAATGAGAGAAAGTCAAGTTAGCCGTTGCACGACCAGATGACATCGTACGAAGGTCAGTTACATAACCGAATAGTTCAGATAAAGGTACATCAGCTTTGATTACTTGTGAACCAGCTTTAGTATCCATACCTTTCATCATACCACGACGACGGTTTAAGTCACCAGTGATAGGACCAGTGTATTCGTCAGGTGTAACAACCTCTACTGCCATGATTGGTTCTAACAATTTAGGACCAGCCAGACGAGCAGCTTCTTTAAAGCCCATACGAGCAGCTAGTTCAAATGAAAGAGAGTCAGAGTCAACATCGTGGTAAGAACCATGAAATAAACGAACTTTCATTGAATCAACAGGGAAACCAGCTAATGGGCCATTTGACATAGCCGACTCGAAACCTTTTTGGATTGCAGGGATAAACTCTTTTGGAATAATACCACCTACAATGTTGTTAACGAACTCAAGACCTTGTTTTTCGTCTTCACGTGGCCCGATTTCGAATACGATATCAGCAAATTTACCACGACCACCCGATTGTTTTTTGTAAACCTCACGGTGTTCGATAGTTTTGGTGATAGTTTCTTTAAACGCTACCTGTGGCGCACCTTGGTTTACTTCTACTTTGAACTCACGACGCATACGGTCAATAATGATTTCAAGGTGAAGCTCACCCATACCACGGATGATCGTCTGACCTGTTTCTTCGTTTGATTCAACTTGAAGTGTTGGATCTTCTTCAATCAATTTAGTGATTGCTTTCGAGAAGTTATCTTGGTCGGCTGTTTTCTTAGGCTCAATTGCATAACCAATAACCGGATCAGGGAATACCATCGATTCTAATACAATCGGGTTTTTCTCGTCTGACAAAGTATCACCGGTTTTAATATCTTTGAAACCTACTACCGCACCGATATCACCAGCACCTAGGCGGTCGATAGAGTTTTGTTTGTTGGCGTGCATCTGGAAGATACGAGAGATACGCTCTTTGTTGCCCGAACGGTTGTTCAATACATAAGAACCTGCATCTAGTCCACCAGAGTAAGCACGAATGAAACACAAACGACCAACGTAAGGGTCAGTAGCAATTTTAAACGCCAAAGCAGCGAACGGATCGCTTTCTGAAGGTTTACGAATCACCTCAGCACCTGTGTTAGGGTCTGTTCCTTTAATCGCTTCTTTATCAAGAGGTGATGGTAACAATGCCATTACGTAGTCAAGCATAGTTTGTACACCTTTGTTTTTGAATGACGAACCACAAAGCATCGGAACGATTTTCATGCTGATAACCGCCTGACGAAGTGCCGCTAAAATTTCAGCCTCAGTAATTGAGTTTGGATCTTCGAAGTATTTCTCCATCAAAGTATCATCAAATTCAGCTACTGCTTCTAGTAATTTTTCACGGTATTCAGTTGCTTCATCCATCATATCGTCAGGAATAGGCACCTCAGTGAAAGTCATACCTTTATCGTGCTCGTTCCATATAAGACCACGGAAGTTTACTAAATCAACTACACCTTTGAAATTATCTTCAGCACCGATTGGCAATTGAAGCGGTACTGCATAGCTACCTAACATTTCCTTTACTTGTTTACACACGTTAAGGAAATCGGCACCTGAGCGGTCCATTTTGTTTACGAAGCCCAAACGAGCAACGTTATAGTTATTAGCTAAGCGCCAGTTAGTTTCTGATTGAGGCTCAACACCATCAACCGCACTAAATAAAAACACTAAGCCATCCAATACACGTAGTGAACGGTTTACTTCTACAGTAAAGTCAACGTGACCCGGAGTATCAATAATATTGATGTGATATTTTTGGTCTCTGTAGTTCCAGCCAACGGTAGTAGCAGCTGATGTGATGGTGATACCTCTTTCCTGCTCTTGCTCCATCCAGTCCATCGTAGCAGCTCCATCGTGTACCTCACCAATTTTGTGGCTTACGCCGGCATAATAAAGGATACGCTCAGTGGTAGTTGTTTTACCTGCGTCAATGTGGGCAGCAATACCGATGTTTCTTGTAAATTTTAAATCGCGTGCCATTTTTTTAGATTTTTTTCAAAAATGTTTTTAAGAGTCTGATTATCAGACAATTTTGTTTAGAAACTTTATATCCAATTAAATTAGAAGTCCATTTCGGGGTGCAAAATTAAGAAGACTTTTTGATAAAATCAAAAACGTTTTATTATTTATAAATAAATCTTATGGGGTATATATGTCCTCGTTATCAGAATGTTATGAAATAACGAGCCTATTTGCCCTCAAGATACAAAAATGGGAGTTTTGCCTCCTGCTTTTCGAGCCAGCAAAAACTTTCGCATACGTTTTTATTTATGCTAATAATATTTTAACTTTTTAATTCGTAATAAATATAACCTCAAACGTAATTCTTAAACCTGATTTTACATACCTATTAATACCCCCACTAGCAAAACCTTATGTTTGGTAAAATTATACGCCAATACATTCATTTGACAAATAAAAACATACAAAATAATGAAAAGCCTGTTTTACATTTTCCTTGCCTCAACTATTCCGTTTGTGGCTTTGTCGCAAACCAAAAGTACTTTTCCGGGTACTGCAATGCTCGAAATCGAAAAAGGTAAGTATCCAAACATTGATGGTATTGTTGTTTCGCAACATAACAAAACCATCTATCAGCATTATTTTAATGCATTAAATGCGAACTCTCTGCATGATACCCGCTCGTCATTCAAATCTATTACAAGCTTGCTTATGGGTATTGCTATTGACAAAGGCTATATTAAAAGCGTGAATGAAAAAGCCTATTCGTTTTTCCCGCAGTATAGTTCGTTTAAGAATTTAGAGCATAATAAGCTGGATATGACAATAAAGGATTTGTTGGAAATGAAAGCCGGCTTTGATTGTGAAGAATGGAACAGCACCAAAGATTGTGAAGACGAGATGGAACAAACAAAAGACTGGCTTAAGTTTTCGTTAGACCTCCCGATGGCTCATAAACCTGGCACACACTGGGATTATAATTCATCGGCGCCGATGGTAATTGGCGGAATTATTGAATCAGTGACCAAAATGCCTCTTGATAAATTTGCAGAAATGTATTTGTTTAAACCATTGGGCATAAAAGAATATAGATGGACAAAAGACCCCGTAGGACATGCCATGACGGCCGGGTCGTTTTATATGAAACCAATTGATATGGCAAAAATAGGGCAGTTGGTTTTAAACAAAGGAATATGGCAGAATAAGCAAATTATTTCCAGAAAATGGATTGATGAATCTACCAAACCGATTACCAAGATTGAAGATTTTTCAAACGTAGCTATAGCCAAAACAAAAGATGTATTGCCACAACCAACTTACTATGGATACTATTGGTATAATGAAAAAATGCGTACTGATAAGTTTAGCTATAATGTTGTATTCGCCTCAGGAAATGGAGGGCAGTATATTATGATAATTGATGAACTTGACCTGGTTGTAGCCTTTACAGGTAATAGCTTTGGTTCATGGAAATCTAAATATCCTTTCGAAGTCTTAATTAAAAACATATTGCCATACGTAAGTAAGAAGTAAAATGTACTTACATAAAAATAGTGAGAGAACCAGTCTCTCACGTTTTTTAAATCAAAACAGCAAAACGAAAGTATTGTTATATTTCAGGTATTCACAGCATTTTTGCTTTGTATAGCGATAAGTTGTGTGGAGTTGATAGACCAAATTTTATACCCTCAAAATAAAACTTCGGTGCTACACATAGTTATTATTCGTCACAGTTTTGTTATCTCTCAATTAATACACGTGCTGTTGAAATCTCATGTTCAGTAGGGCTTCTTTCATTGTTATAAACAGCACGAACAATGTAAGCTCCTTGTGGAATGCCTCGCACATCAACACTAATCATACCGTCATTTAGCTTAGTAAAACTCTCCTGAAAAATTCGCCCTGAATAATCATACAATTGAACACTTGTTATTTCTTGAAAACCATTTTCTCTGAACCACCTTTCCTCGTTGTTACGCTCAAAAGAATTGCCGGTTGAGTCTGTTGAGGCTACTAACTCAGGTACCAGAATCAATTCGCCGTTTTGTACAGCATTGCCCCAGATTGTTATTTGGGTATTATACTTTTTTTGCTCTTGAATCTCTACACCAAGAATCCCAACACCCCCTGATATACAATATCTTCGTTCTGCACTGTAACCTACAACCGTAACCTCTAATAAACCCATGTAATCTGCTTCCAATGCGATTTTTGCAAAACCTTTATTGTCCGTTACTTTTTTCTCAATAGTTTTGAAACCCACAAATCCAAATATTAATGTATCTGCCTCAGAGGCTTCAATTTTATAGTTACCGTTGTTATCAGAAACAGTTCCTTTTGTTGTACCTTTAATGAAAATCGAGGTTCCTGGTAGTGCTTCCTTGCTTTCTGCATCTATAATTTGTCCCGAAATCATTCTTGTTTGCCCAATTCCCTGTTCTATACTTAATAAGGTTAAAACTGCTGCCGCCATATTACGGACTAGCTTTATATGCTGAATCAACGGTAGCCTTATCTGCTGCTTTTGTTTAATTACCCTTACCGGAATTTCGTACTGCAATTGCTCATTTTCTACACGCCATGTCGGAAACCACTCTTCTATGTTATATTTCCTCTTGAGTTGGTCTTCTCTGAAACGCCCACATAAACCTTGCGATGAATTTTGGCGGTCTCTGAAAAAAGCTACTAGTTCACTTTCAGACATACTGCTGAAATCTATTACGTTTTTCTGGCACGAGGCACAAAAACCGCCTGTTGATGTTGGCGTGAACGACTCCCATTGTTCATGACAGGGATTCTCGATATTTAGTTGGAAAGATTGTTTCATAAATTTAGAAAATTAGGTTTTGTTGTATTGATGCAGCCCTAAAGCTTTTTCCATAAAAGATTCCGGTTTTTTTTGTTGAGAAAAATAAAATACGCAAATTCGGGTCTGTTCTTCAACCTATTAACCTATATGCAAACCTACGATACCATCATTGTCGGAGCCGGTTATGCCGGACTCACCGCTACCCGAGAACTACTCAAAGCAGGTAAAAAAGTAATTTTATTAGAAGCTCGGGATAGAGTAGGAGGGCGGGTGCATACACAGCATTTTGAAGATGGAAGTTACGTAGACTTGGGAGCTGCATGGGTAGGGCCAACTCAGGATAAACTTTATGCTTTAGCTAAAGAGTTTGCTGTGGAGACCTTTCCGACTTATGATACAGGCAAGAGTACTTTATTTTATAACAATAAACTAAAACATTATAAAGGGCTTATTCCTCCTTTGCCCATTGGTTCTTTATTGAGCCTCGATATGGCCATTAAGCGGATAAACAAGTTATCTAAAACGGTAGATTTAAAAAGTCCGTGGAATACACCAGATGCCGCTTACTATGATTCGATGACGCTAGCTACCTGGATGAACAGGCAAATGCCTTTTAATTCGGCCAAAGTAATGTTTAAACTAGCTGCCGAGGCTATATGGGCGGCTGACCCTAATGAGATTTCGATGCTCCATGCCATGTTTTATACGAAATCATGCCGTGATTTTGATACACTCATGAATGTAAAGAACGGCGCACAAGAGGAAAGATTTGTTGGTGGTGCATCTTTACCTGCTTTAAGGCTGGCTGAAACGTTCAAAGAACACATCAGGCTCAAAAGTGTTGTAAGAGCCATTACCCAGCAGGATAATCAGGTAATAGTAAAAGGCGATGGATTTGAGCTGACGGCATCAAAAGTGATTGTGGCCTTGCCACCAACACTTGCCGGGCGTATCGAGTATGCGCCGATAATGCCTGCCAACCGTGACCAACTCACCCAACGGATGCCTATGGGTACTGTCTGGAAAACCTATGCTATTTATGATACGCCATTCTGGCGAGAGGCCGGGTTAAACGGTCTATCGGCTACAAACGAAGGATATGTTACAGTTACTTTTGATAATTCTCCAAAAGATGCTAGCAAAGGTATCATGATGGGTTTTGTATTAGGTAATCAGGCTAAGGCGTTTAACCAACTTGCACCAGAAGAACGCAAGGCCTCAGCTTTAGATACTTTTGCCAGGTTTTATGGTGAAAAGGCACGTAAGCCCCTTAAATACCTTGACCATAGCTGGGCAGAAGAAGAGTTTACTCGTGGTTGTTATGCCGGGCTGATGCCCACAGGGGCATGGACATCGCTGGGGAAGGCGCTTCGTGAACCCGTAGGCAATATTCATTGGGCAGGGACCGAGACCTCTGACATCTGGAATGGGTATATAGAAGGTGCTATCCGCTCGGGCGAAAGAGTAGCACAGGAAATTTTAAAAAGCTGAATTTGCGGCACAAATTATAACTTTTAAATATGCTTGATTTTATTTGAATGTAACAAAGCAAGAGTGATAATGAAGCTAGTGCTCAATTGCCCCGCCAGATTTGTGAGAAATTATATGAGGGAACCAAACAACTGCAATAATTGTTTTAACAAATATAGATGATAGTATCATATTAGTATTGTATTGACAAATTACCTTAATGCCTAAATATACCTGAAGCCCCTGTAAAGGGGCTTTTTACATTTTGTTTAAAGCGATATTCGTTTACTTTACTACATCAGCTTATAGCAAAAAAGTGCTTAACTGAATAACGTTTATGTATTTTACGTTACTAGCCAATTAACAGATTATACCAATATAATACCTTTGAATAAGAAAACTCTAGTTTATTAATAGATTTATCAGAGTTACCTTGGTTTTTATGCATTTCTTTTTACCTTTACTTACATATAAAAGGTGAAAAGTTTTATATATAGCCATTAGAAAACACTACCATGAAACAAGAAACTTTAAACGAGAGCTTCCAACTCCAGATACTAGAGGCATTGGAGCAAAGCGAAATCAGCCCGCAAGAAATTGTTGAGAGCGGCGATTGTAAGATTTGCCTCATAATCAAAATTTGTGGAGACCTTATCCACGACAAACTAAAACGCTTCGTTAACTTACTCGACAGATCAAAACTAAAATACAATTCCTCATTTTCTCCTAAAGTAGGTATCATGAATATCTCTGTTTTTAAATAGCAGGTTGATTGCCTGATAGGGGAATTGCTAATCATTAAGAAACTTTTACGGTAAGGTTAAGATAATTCTGGACCGAATGTGACTTTTGTTACACATTCAGCGTTTATTTATTGTCTATTTTGTTAATGAATGATAATTATATAAGTTTATTGATGCCTTATGAAGCCGGATATTGTATTGTTGCAAGAGAATTTTACAGGAATATTTGAATTTGAACTACTCCAGGAATTAGCACAAATAGGTACTTTACTGAATGTTGACGAAGGTCATATATTGATGAACGTGGGTAGTTATATAAAGTCGGTGCCTATTATTCTGAAAGGTTCTATTAAGATACTACGGCCCGATACTGAGGGCCGTGAAGCACTATTGTATTATCTTGGTGGGATGGACTCCTGTGCTATGTCGCTTACCTGTTGTTTGGGGCATCGGCAGAGTGAAATACAGGCCGTTGCCGAAGAAAAAACAACGCTGATTAGTGTGCCGATAGAAAAAGTAGAAGAATGGATGACCAAATATAATTCGTGGAAACAATTTGTTTTTATGACTTATCAACGTCGGTTCGAAGATTTACTTAATACCATCGACCAGATAGCATTTCATAAGCTCGACGACCGTCTGCTAATGCTTTTAAAAAGAAAGGCTAAAGCCTGTAATTGTAAAGTATTTGTAATTACACACGAAGAGCTAGCCAGTGAACTGGCAACATCAAGAGAAGTTGTATCGAGATTATTGAAACAACTAGAGAAAATTGGTAAAGTGAAACTTTCGAGAAACAAAATAGAATTACTCCTTAAATAAATACATTTATATTTTATGCTGCACGAGGCTTGTACATACACTGTACAAGCCTCGTGCTTTATATAAAGTACCAGTGTGCTTTGATATGACGAAAATCATTACTTAAATACCCGGGCTCTTATACCTTTAAACAAAAAATGCCGAAAAAAACAGCACTGTGAGTAATGTTACAGAAAAGCTTACGTACAGCAAATAGTTTTGTGGTATTAATTAAGATTGAAACTTAAACACATTTACAGTTATGAAAGTAGAGCAAATTTATACTGGTTGTTTAGCAGAGGCTGCTTATTATATTGAATCAGAAGGCGAAGCAGTTGTGATTGACCCTTTACGAGAAAGCCAACCATATATTGAACGTGCAGCACGAGATAATGCAAAAATAAAATATGTTTTTGAAACACATTTTCATGCCGATTTTGTATCGGGGCATATTGACTTAGCTCAAAAAACCGGAGCTACTATTGTATTTGGACCAACCGCAAAGCCATCTTATGAGGCATATATTGCACAAGATAATGATGAGTTTCAGATTGGTAAGGTGCGTATCAGACTGTTACATACGCCTGGTCATACATTAGAGTCATCATGCTATTTATTAATTGATGAACATGGAGAAGAAGTAGCTTTGTTCTCGGGTGATACCCTGTTTATTAATGATGTAGGCCGCCCAGATCTGGCTCAACACGTTATAGCCGATTTAACACAGGAAAAACTAGCCTCTTACTTGTTTGATTCGCTTCGGAATAAAATTATGCCTTTAAATGATAACATTATCATTTATCCGAACCACGGAGCAGGGAGTGCCTGCGGTAAAAATATGAGTAAGGAAACCACCGATACGCTTGGGCATCAGAAAAAAGTGAATTATGCACTTGATACAAGCCTTACAAAAGAGCAATTTATTAAGGAAGTGCTTACAGGCCTGGTACCACCTCCCGGCTATTTCCCTTTCAATGTACTCATGAATCTCAGAGGCTACGAGAGCTTAGATAAAGTAATAGACAGAGGAACCAGAGCATTAAGTGTACTCGAATTTGAAGTGGCTATGCATGAAACCGAGGCCTTGGTGCTAGATGTGAGAAAAGCCGAGACCTTTGCCAAAGGGTTTGTACCGGGTGCTATCAATATTGGTCTTGAGGGGCAATTTGCAACTTGGGTGGGTACTTTAATACCTGATTTGAAACAGCCTATATTATTGATAAGCGATACAGGCAAAGAAGAAGAGGCAGTATTGCGTATGGCTAGAGTTGGCTATGATAATTGCATAGGATTTTTAAAAGGCGGTTTTGAAGCATGGAAACAGGCCGATAAAGAAACAGATAAAATAGAAACAATAAGTGCTGAAACTTTTGCCGAATTATGGAAGAACCATAAAAAAGAGCTAGATGTAATAGATGTTAGAAAGAAAAGCGAGCATGATGCCGAGCATATTATAGGAAGCGAAAATATGCCACTTGATTTTCTGAATAATTATATGGCGCAATTTAAACCAGATAAAATATATTATTTACATTGTGCTGGTGGGTATCGTTCTATGATAGCAGCTTCAATACTAAAGGCGCGGGGCGTTAAACATTTAATAGATGTTACGGGTGGTTTTAGCGCTATTAAAGCCACAAATAAGGTAGGCATAAGTGAGTATATATGCCCAACAACCTTGTTATAAGTTTCTAAAATTATGTTTCTTATGTAACAATAATCACAGTATAAGTGAGAATGATTAATGAAATTTGTTATCATTAATCATTTTAAACAACATAGAAATGTTCGATTTTTTTAAAACTAAGAAACAGTACCAAGATTTGGCGGGTCAGGCCTTTAAACAGATGCTGACTGATAATAAAGATTCTGTATTGCTTGATGTGCGTACGGCAGGCGAATACCGTCAAGGTGCAATAAAAGGAGCTATTAATATAGATATAATGGGGGCTGATTTTCATGCTAAAATAGCGAAACTTGACCCACATAAAACTTATCTGATTTATTGCCGAAGCGGTAACCGCAGTGCACAGGCCTGTAAATATATGGCAAGCCTTGGCTTTAAAGATGTCTATAATCTTTCGGGAGGTATAGGAAGTTTTCCACTTTAAAAAATAAAGAAGATGAATACATTACTTAAAAACTGGGATTTGCTCCGAATTGTAAGGTTGGTGGCTGGTTTAGTGATAATTTTCATGTCTATTGCTGAAAATCAGATAATTTTAAGTATTATTGGTGTTTTATTGCTAATTCAGGCTGTATTAAACTTTGGTTGTGGCCCAAATGGCTGCGATATTAATTCTAACAGAAGATACAAACGAAGGAGCTAAACAGGTAAAGACATGAAATATGTAAAGTTTTTAGCGTGGATAGGTACAGGTATAGGCGCCATTGGAGGGTATTTATACTGGAAAGAAATAGGATGTATTACAGGTACGTGCCCGCTTAAATCTCAATGGCAAACAATGATTCCTATCGGAGCATACTTTGGTTTTGTGGCAGGCGATGTGCTGAAAGGTTTTTTTATGCCCAGTAAAAAAGATGGAGATAAGCAGTAATAGGAAACTTAGCTAAATAATCATAGAATCTAAACTATCTTAACATGAAAAACCTTGGCAGAATCGACCGTGTCATTCGGGTAATTGTTACGCTCATTGTAATCAGCCTTTACTATACCGATGTACTAAATGGAATATGGGGCATTTTAGCTGTAGCATTAGCCAGTATCACCTTAGTTACCAGTCTTGTAAGTTTTTGTCCTATCTATTCTGTGATTGGCATTAATACTTCAAATAAACGATAATAAGATATTTGTTATATATTAGAGAATCCTATCGATTTAAGCGGTAGGATTTTTTGTTTTATAACCCTAAACTTATCATTTCTGGTTTTAATCTGGTAGCTGAAATGAAAGGTAAATTCAGAACCTCAATTGGTGAGCTATAGATGCGTAAAAGATATAGGTGTTTTAATATTAATTAAGCAAATAAATTCTATCCAGTCAAAAAATCTGAGTTATATGCGATACCATGTCATTCATTTCAAAATCCCTTTTACAACAGGCAATTTTTGTATCTGATGAATAAGAATCGGTTTATTGTTTTTCAGTAAATTGCATCATCAAAAACGTGCTTAATTATAATACTGATGAAAACCACTCGCAACTCACAAATCCTGAGCCTTCTTTTTGCATTTATTTGCTTATTCAATTCACAAACAAAAGTACTTGCCCAGTCTGGCGTAAAGTTAGATAGTGTTCGTTGGCTCGATAAATCTCGTAATCGTGTTATTCCTGTAGCTTTTTATACACCTGAAACAAACAAAAAAATTAAGAGTCAGCCATTAGTGATATTTAGTCATGGTTATGATGCAAATGTGGGCAGGGCTAATTTGGAGTACTCTTACATTAATGAGAATTTAGCAGCAAACGGGTATTTTGTAGCCAGTATCCAACACGAATTGCCTACTGATAGCCTGTTGCCCATGACAGGCAAACCACAGATTGTGCGACGCTCTAATTGGGAGCGAGGTGTAGCAAATATTTTATTTGTACTGAACGAAATCAAAAAGACTCACCCATCCCTTGACTACAAGCATGTAATTTTAATTGGGCACTCAAATGGTGGCGATATGACGGCTTTATTTGGGCAAAAATATCCAGGTTTAGTCAGCAAAATTATTACCTTAGATAACCGTAGAGTAGCTTTACCCCGAACTAAAAGACCTCTGGTTTATTCGTTGCGCTCAAGCGACCAACCTGCTGACGAAGATGTGCTACCCACAGAAGAAGAACAGAAAAAGCTAGGAATAACTGTTATTAAACTGCCTGATACTATACACAACCACATGGATAACGATGCAAATGAACGCCAACGAAAAGAGATTAACGATTATATAATGAAATTCTTAGGCAAATAAATGTTTATCCCCATTAATCGTTTGCAGGAGTAGGATTCAGTAACCTGAGCGCATTAAAAATTGCCTGATGTGTAACGGTAGCATGGTCTTCTGCCGGCAGATAATCGAAATAGATTTTCAGATTTTTACTTTTGGTTTTATTGAGCTTTTCCACAAGTAAGTTTGCATCTACTTCCATTACTCTCGGAATTTCTGTTGGGGTTAAGCCTTCTTTGCCAACACCTATATAAACTTTAGTAGCTTGGCTGAAATTTTCTTGTAATACAGCTGAATCAAAGTTTAGTAAAGAGCCATTATCCCACCAGATGCTGGGGCTGATAATGATGTATTGGTTGAATAATGTAGGCTTTTTTAATAAGATTTCTGTAGCCAGCAAACCGCCTAAGGACTGCCCGATAATTGTTTTAGAATTATTTACTTTATAGTTTTTCTCGATATAAGGTTGTAATTCTTTCTCGATAAAGCCTATAAACTTATCTGATTTTCCGGCAGTTTTAAATCTATCCTTGTCTTTCTGAATTGTAGTAGGGTAGGTGAAGTCTCTTCGTCTATCAACATTGGCAATACCTACAACAATTGATTTGGGCACACGATTAATCCAGGAGAATGTATTGAACTGATACAAACCCGTTACATGAATAAAATCTTCGTCTTGCGAGCCATCGAGCAAGTAAACAACAGCGTAACGGGTTGTGTCTTCTTGGTTGTACCCCTCAGGAAGATAAATATTCAGTATCCTTTTTTCGGATAATTGAACTGATTGTATTTCATCGATGCGCCCCAATACGAAAGGTTTACTATTACTTATCGAATGGGTATTTTGCCCAAGACTAATCAATGGAAGAAATAACAAGAAGCAGATTTTCAGGATTTTCATTTATAAGTCTTTGTTTTTAAGTCGTGAATTTAAGTATGATTCTTTAACAACAACAAATTTATACCTTAAACCTATTTATTCGGTTAAAGAGACAATTAAAATATAAAACTCCCGAGTTGATTATGAACTCGGGAGTTTTGGTATATATGCACTTATTGCGTCTTATTTATCTTCAGGCCTTTTTAGGCGATAAAAGTATGAGATACCCTACTTTGTGCCATTTTTTGTTTGTTTGGGGTAAGGTTAGCTTCTTTAAGAAGACTATGAGGGGTGGGTGTCAAGGAAATCTTAAATCACGGTTTACCGTGATTGTTTTTTTATAGCAGATATTGTTCCTTTGGCTAAAAATTCAGCCATGAAAAAATAATGAGTCTGCAATTTTTACAAAGGCCTTAGTTTAAATAAAGGTTCTGAAAACCAGTGAGTTAGCTGTTTTTAGTGAATTATTGTTTGTATAAAGCAGTACAAAAAGTTTTTTGAGTGGATACGTTTTTTCAATACTTACCACTCAGTAAAAAACCAGCATGAATAAGGGGTATTTATTGAAAAACTTCGTACAAAAACAGTAAAATTGATACCGATTTTTCCTAAGCATTCAATAAAATAAGCCATGAAAAGAATTTTTACGTTTAGCCTGTTATTTTTTTATACTTTGCTGCTTAAAGCACAAACATTGCCGAATCCGATACTGTTTTGTACGCAAATACCTGAGCCCGATGGCTTTGGTACTTCGCTTGAAACTTTTGGTAATCATCTTGGTAGCACTTCGGCTGCGCCAAGAGGTGGCGACCTCTACATTCGTTACCCAAACGGGACACTCAAAAACCTTACGCAAACAGCGGGTTATGGGCAAACCGGCATGCAGGGGGCTACATCAATTGCTGTGCGTGACCCTTCTGTACACTGGGACGGCACAAAGGCGCTGTTCAGTATGGTAATTGGTTCGGCTACGGCTCAGTATCAGTTAAATACCTATTACTGGCAGCTTTACGAGATTACGGGTTTAGGAGAAAACGAAACTCCTGTAATTACTAAAGTGCCTAATCAACCAGCTAACTATAATAATGTGCAACCTATTTATGGTACTGACGACCGCATCTTGTTTATCTCAGACCGCCCTAGAAATGGTGAGGCTCATTTGTACCCACAGCATGATGAGTACGAGTCTTCGCCGATTGTAACGGGTATCTGGCGGCTTGACCCCAAAGCCTGCTCTATGGCCGATGGTTTACAGATGCTTACTCACTCACCATCAGGCGATTTTACACCTTTTATCGACAACGCGGGGCGTGTGATATTTACCCGCTGGGATCACCTACAACGTGACCAGCAGGCTGATGCCGATGCCACCGAAGCCCCTATATATGGTACATTCAATTTTTCGGATGAAACAGCCGTAGCTATTAAAACTGCTAATGCCCCCGAAATCGAAGTTTTTCCAGAGCCACGCCCCGGCCGTGATGATTTATTGGCACTACCGCAATGGGCCAATACCAATCCGCAGAACTTCAACATATTTAACCCCTGGATGATGAATGAAGATGGTACCGAACTGGAAATACTCAACCACTTGGGCAGGCATGAAATGGGAAACTACATGACACAGAATTTTACTAATGACCCCAACTTGCACGATTTTTATACGCCTATCAGCCCAACGCCTATTCGTGGTATGTTTCATATTCATGAGTCTGTTACTAACCCCGGCGTGTATTATGGCATAGAAGCTCCTGAGTTTGGTACGCATGGCTCGGGCATGGTAGTAAAGGTACACGCTGCACCCGGTATGCACCCTGAACAAATAACGTTTCAGTATATTACACATCCGGCAACCCGTACGCCTGACGATAATAACCCACCATCACCTAACCATTCGGGTATGTATCGTAATCCGATTCCGCTTACTGATGGCCGCCTGATAGCCTCTCATTCACAATCGCCCAGATATGATGCTAATATCGGAACACCAACGGCTCATATCAGCCGATACAATTACCGTATCCGTTTGTTAGATTCTACCGCAAGTGGGTATTTTGTAGCTAACAATACTGCACTTACTGGCGCAGGTATTTCAAAGACAGTATCGTGGTGGAATCCTGATATAATGATGACTTTCAGCGGTGTATTGTGGGAAACATATCCGGTTGAAGTGCGGGCAAGACCTCGCCCAGCTACGCCAACTACCAACCCTGCTACGGTAGCTCCTTCAGAGCAGGCACTTTTTACTGCTGCCGGAGTTAACCTGCATGATTTCAGAAAGTTTCTTCGCCGAAACAACCTGGCTGTGCTGGCTATCCGTGACGTAACAAGCCGTGATGATGAAGACGAACAACAACCTTTTAATCTGAAAGTATCGGGTAGTGCCCATCAAACCGTTAATCCGAGCTACCCTACACCATTATATGAAGTAAAACACATGCAGTTTTTGCAGGCCGACCAGATTAGGGGCATCGGGGGAATTGATTCGCCAAGGGCAGGCAGAAGAGGAATTGCTCAGTTTTTGCACGACCCAACAGCTATGTTATACAATATGCCTTCTACAGGCGCACAAGGCAGTGCCAATATTCATGCCGATGGCTCGGTAGCTATGGTAGTACCAGCCAAGCGCGCCATTACGTGGCAACTAACCGACGAAAACAACAAAGGCATTGTACGTGAACGTTTATGGTTAAGTGCCATTCCGGGCGAAGTAAGAACCTGTACATCGTGCCACGGTGAAAGTACACTAAACCAGGCAGGGCAACCTTCGCCTACTAATGCGCCACAGGCACTTAGCACTTTGCTGAATCACATAAAAATGATAGATACAGATAACGATGGTGTGAAGGATATTTATGACGCTTATCCGAACGACCCCACTAAGCATATTGCCGAGCCTGTCAATGAGCAGTTTGTATCGAATCTGGCTAGCTGGATGAACGAAAATCTTAATAACGATGCTGTTGCCTGGACTACTACAAACACCTCCTGTAATGCTAATTCGGCTATGATTGATAACCATGCTGCTGATAATACCGGAAGAATAGACCGCTTGAGAAGAGTAATTGATTTATCGAATATGGATGTAGCCACGCTTACTTTTGATGTAGCTTACGCACGCTACAATGCCAGCAGAGCCGACCGTTTAAGAGTATGGGTTGTAACGTGCAACGGTACTCAGCAATTGGTGTATGATAAAGCCGGAAGCGCGTTGGCTACTGTACCCGACCAGACTTCGGTGTTTATCCCCGCCGCCTGTAATCAATGGCGAAAAGAAACCGTTAATTTATCTTCTTTTGCCGGGCGAACAGTTCAACTTGTTTTTGAAGATGTAGGTGGCTATGGTAACAGGCTATATCTGGATAACATACTGATTCAGGAAACTGGAAACACCTGCCCGGATAGCCGGACAATATCAGGGAATATTCTGGCAGGTAAATATGATGCCGCCACTACTATTGTAACCCAAATTAATACCCCAACCAGAGTTTTGTCGGCATCAAGTGTAACCATGAATGCAGGAAATTCAATTACATTGCAAGCTGGTTTTGAGGCTCAAAGCGGAAGTATATTTAGGGCATATATAGGCGGATGTGGATACTGATCTGACCTGAAAAGTTCTTTAAGCCGTTTAGCTAAACTATTTAGCTAAACGGCTTTTGCATTGTAAAATACTTCTATTATAGTACCTTTGAATACCTTCGGCGTCTACTGCCGATTAATAGCAAAAAATGATTAGCAAATAATTATTAACCTACTTGTCGATAAAATGAGCCTAATGGTATAATATTTATTTGAGTATGTGTTTTTAGAAAGCTATTTAGCAGACTATTTCAAAACCTATTAAATTTGGGCTGCCGATATTTCTTAGTCAACAGCTTTTTAGTATATCCTGTCTTTTAGTTTTAGTTCAGAATTTAAAGTGCTAACGTTTAATCATGTTTTTTTAATATTTTTTAATAAATATCGTACCAATAGAAATTTTTTTAATAAACAATATTGCATTTTGCTGACATTTTATGTTGTTTTACGGGCAAATTATAAGCCCCGAACTAAATAACACAAATGCAAAGCCTTAACCTAATGACTTTGGTATCTACCAGAACGCTAAGTTCTACATTGAATAAGAGCATCTATGCTTTTATCTGAATCTTTGACCCTCTAAAGTTAATTTTATATTTTTTTTCTAAACCTCAATTCTATTATGACAAAAAAGTACCTATTGAGTATGCTCCTGCTTTTTGCAAGTTTGAGCATAATCTACGCGCAAGAGCGACAAGTCAAAGGCAAGGTGACTGATGCCAGTGATAACTCTGGTATGCCCGGAGTAACCGTTGGTGTGAAAGGAACAACAAAAGGTGTAATTACAGATGGCGATGGTGCGTTTACAATTAGTGTAGCTAGTGGCGCTACGCTTGTATTCTCTTACATTGGTTATGAAACACAAGAAGTGGTAGTTGGTAATCAAACAGAAATCAATGCAGCGTTAACAGCTTCTTCAACAACTTTGAACGAAACCGTTGTAATTGGTTATGGTACGTTGAAAAAATCTGACTTAACCGGTGCCGTTGGTAGTGTAAGAGAAGCACAGTTGAAAGAACGCCCTACGGCTTCTCTTAACCAGGCTTTATCGGGCAGAATGGCCGGTGTACAGGTTAATACTAACTCTGGTCGTCCGGGTGGTAGAGCAAATATCCGTATTCGTGGCTTTAGCTCAATCAACTCTTCAAACAACCCATTATATGTGGTTGATGGTGTAATGCTTCCACAAGGAAATCAGGCACAATTCAGCTCGGCTATTGACTACATCAGCCCAGATGATATCGTATCGGTAGAGGTATTGAAAGATGCATCTTCTACTGCTATCTATGGTGCCAGAGGTGCCAATGGTGTAATCTTGGTTACAACCAAAAAGGGAAAAGCAGGCCAAAGCACGGTAACTTATAGCACCGACCTAAGCGTGAACACAATTGGCCCGAACAGACCACGTGTATTGAATGCGAAGGAATATCTTGCTACTGAAGACCTTGCATGGGCTAACATGGAAAAATTTGACCCAGTAGGTTGGGCAGCAGGCAGATGGGCATACCTTAATCCTAAATTGCGTCGTACAGACCCAAGAATTTTTGATGCACAAGGTAACCCGTTATATGATACAGACTGGTTTAAAGAAACTACGCAAAACAAACTTTCGCAAAACCATCAGTTAGGTATTAGCGGAGGTAACGAGCGTACACAATATTCACTTTCGTTAGGTTACCGTGATGACCAAGGTTTAATCAAAACTTCATATCTGCAACGTTATTCAGCTCGTTTCACGGTTGATGATCAGGTTAAATCATGGTTGAAAATTGGTGGTACTTTGGCTTACAACAACCAAACAGAAAGACTTGTTGATATTAATGATGCAGTAGCAAGACAAATTGTAGAGGATTTCCCGTTTTTGCCTGTAAAATATGCTGATGGTACTTATGCCAACAACAGAGATTATCCGTTTGCTGAAGGTACAATGAGCTCAGTGCACCGCTTGATGGGTCGTAAGTATATTCTGAACACACAAACTACCACAGGTAGCTTGTACTCAAATATTACCTTTGCTAAAGGTCTTGAAATGCGTACGGTACTTGGTATCAACGTAATGACTCAAGAACAAAACGAGTCAAGCACAAGAACATTGGAGATTGGTGCACAAGGTACAGCATCAGCACGTAACAGAAAAGAGGGTTTCTGGTCATTAGAAAACTATTTGACTTATACCAAGCAGTTCAACGAAAATCACTCATTGACAGCTTTAGCGGGTCTTTCGTGGCAAGAAACAAACTTCTTTAGAATTGCTGCACTTGTACGTGGTTTCGCAACCGACTACTTTGGTTTTAATAACTTAGGTGCAGGTAGTACAAATCCACAAGTTGAGTCTGATGCCTCAAGAAATGCATTTAACTCATACTTTGGTCGTATCAACTATGCTTTCCGTAACAAGTACTTGTTCACTGTTACAGGACGTGCCGATGGTTCATCGAAATTCGGTGAAAACCACAAATTTGCATTCTTCCCATCTGCTGCCGTAGCATGGAAAGTATCAGATGAAGAGTTTATGAAAACTAACTCTGTAATCTCTAACTTGAAATTACGTGCCAGCTTTGGTTTAACAGGTAACTCTGAAATTCCTGCATACTCTTCGTTGTCTCTTTTGAGCTCTACTTATGCTACTGTTTTCAACGATGTAAGAGTATCAGGTACAGGTATTACTCGTTTGGCTAACCCTGATTTGAAATGGGAAAAAACTGCACAAAGTGATGTAGGTGTTGAAATTGGTTTGTTTAAAGGTAGAATCTCGATCGAAGCAGATTACTATTACAGAAAAACAACTGACATGTTATTGGATGCACCAGTACCGCGTACAAGTGGTTATGCAACTATCAGAAGAAACGTAGGTTCAATGCAAAACCAAGGTATTGAATTAGGTATCAATACTGTAAACATTGAAAGAGCTGGTTTCCAATGGACAAGTAACTTTAACATTTCGATGAACCGTAACAAGGTTCTTTCGTTGGCAACGCCATCTGATATTTTCGGGGTGGGTGGTCCTAACTTTACAAACCAAACGAACATTATTCGTATAGGTGAGCCAGTTGGTTCATTCTGGGGTTTAACTCGTTTGGGTGTATGGAGCGAAGCAGAAAGAGAAGAAGCTGCAAAATACACTAGCTACAGAAACGGTTTGACTATGTTACCGGGTGATATTAAATACCTTGACGTAAATGGTGATAAAGCAATTACTGATGCTGACCGCTCTATTATTGGTAATGGTAGCCCATTGGCTTGGGGTGCTTTCACCAACTCATTCCGTTATAACAACTTCGATTTAACATTGGAATTGCAATATTCTTACGGAAACGATGTAATGATGATGAACCTTCATGCTAGTGAAGACCGCCAGGCACTTGCCAACAGCTACACATCTGTATTAAATGCCTGGACACCAACTAACCAGAATACACCTATTGCACAAATACGTGACACAAGAGCAGGATACGTTACAAACGTTGACTCACATTGGATTAAAGATGGTTCTTTCCTACGTGGTAGAAACCTATTGTTAGGTTATAACTTCCCAAGTAGCGTAACCAGCAAACTAAAACTTAGCCGTTTGAGAGTATATGCTTCTGCTCAGAACTTCTTCTTGTTAGTAACAGATAAGATTATTGGCGACCCAGAAGTTACTCCAACCAACCAAGGTGATGGTAGCAGTGCATTCTCACAAGGTATGATGTGGCACAACTATCCGAAACCAACAACTTATATGGCAGGTTTACAGATTGCATTTTAATTAATTTAAAGAACTTTCGATTATGAAATTGAATATAACAAAAACATTTAGTAAAATATTCGTCTTCGGAGCAATGTTCTTTGGCTCTGTAGGCTGCTCCGATTTCCTTAAGGAGAATGCTCCTTCGAACTTAACACCGACTAGTTTCTATACCATACCTGACCACGCTGAAGCGGCTATTGCAGCTGTTTACGCTGATATGCGTTTCATGGGTGAAGGTGCCGGAATCTTTTCATCGAACTGGCAATTGTTAGAAGCCATTACTGGTACTTCTACTACTGAAACCGCTCAGAACTCAGACCTTAACAACTTGTATGGTCTGGTATATGACGGTAATACGCAACACGTAGTTAACTACTGGAACGGTTTGTACAAAATAGTAGCACAAGCCAACCAAGTACTTGAGAAAGTTCCGCCTATTACGCCTATGGATGCTGCTCAGAAAAACAAAATTTTGGGTGAAGCAAAATTCCTTCGTGCATGGGCATACTTTTATATCGTAAGACTTTGGGGCGATGCGCCATTGGTTACTAAACCGCAAACAGCTTCTTCAGAAGATTTCAGACCTGCACGTGCTTCGCAAGAAGATATCTACAAACTAATTGTAGAAGACCTAACTGCGGCTGAAGGTGCTGGCTTACCTTGGATGAACTCAAACGGACGTGTTTCTCAGGCGGCTGTAAAATCATTGTTGTCGAAAGTTTATTTGACAATGGCTGGTTTCCCGCTGAACAAAGGTGCTGCACATTATAAACTTGCAGCAGATAAAGCATTTGAAGTAATTACTTATGCAAATGCTAACCCTGCAAGCATCAATCTTTTTCCTACTTACTACGATGTACACAAGGAAAGCTTGAAAAATGTTGTTGAGCATATCTTCATGATTCAGTACAACACATTGGTAGCATCAAACCCTATGGATAACATGTATCCTAACTTTAAACCGGTTACATACAATGGTCCATCAGGTACAGGTAGTACAGTACCTACTATTCAGTTCTACAACTCGTATGAAAAAGGCGACCTTCGTGCGAAAGACCAAGAGGGATATTTCTATACAAGCTACTATACCAATGGTAGTGGTGCTCCGTTTGAGTTAGGTGCTCCTTATATCTTCAAGCACTTCAACATGACTGCAAACGGAAGCCCGGGTGTAGCAGGTACACGTCTCAACAATCTGAACGTACCTTTGATTCGTTATGCTGAAGTATTGTTGATTTATGCAGAAGCACAAAACGAAGTTGGTGGCCCTACACAAGCGGCTTACGATGCTTTCAAGAGAATCAGAGACAGAGCGAAGTTAACTACGCCTGAATTAGGTTCTTATTCGCAAGCTTCTTTCAGAGAGGCTGTATGGAAAGAGCGTTGGCATGAACTATGCTACGAAGGTATCACTTGGTTTGACATGGTACGTTTGAGAAAAGTTTACAACGAACAAACTAACGGTTTCGATAACTTTGTAGGACACGTAAACCTAAGTTCGAATAGAACATTGGCTGAGAAACACTTATTGTTGCCACTTGGAAGACAAGAGATGTTGAACAATCCGAACCTTAAACCACAGAATCCGGGTTATCCGAACTAATAGTGATTTACAGGTTTAAATAATATAAACAGCTTATGGCAGTGCCATAAGCTGTTTATGTTTTGAGGGTATTTCTGAATTCCAAAGGTTGATTAATTGTTCTTTTGTTCTACAATATTCCTTATTTTTTCTCTGATTTGCAGACTTATCTGATTACTAATCTGAGGGTCAGTTTTAGTGAATATAATACCTGCCAGATTATTCTTACTGTCTTGCCAAGGATGCGTTCCGAAAAGCCCCGGGCTGCTCGATTCCAGCACTTTACCACTGTTATCTACTACATCAAGCCAGTTACCTATGCCATACCTGATGTTGGTATTTTTGTAGGCTGAATATGGATTTGTCAGATAAGGCGTGCCTTCAATTCGGGCATTATTGGTTTGGTCTTTAAGCATTTCGGCAATGGCGTTTTCGCTCAATACCCGGTTAGAACCATACATACCTTTGTTGACTATCATTTCGAGAAAATGCAGGTAGTCGCCGGCAGATGTAAAGCCACCTCCGGCTATAATCGGATTTCGGATTGGAAGATAGGCAACAGACATATTGCAGGGTGTTGCAATTTTCTCGTTAAAAAGCGCCTGCCATGATTTGCCCGATACAATTTCGGCTATTCTTCCTGCAATATGCATGCCTATGCTGCCGTAGTTAAACACTGTGCCGGGCGTATGCAGCATAGCTGTACGAACAGCCAGTGAATCGACAGCCTCAGCAAGTGAGAGAGTTGGCCTGTATTCGTAACCTTGCGGAGAATCACCCGGAAAGCCTGATGTGTGTGAAAACAATTGCCTGATAGTGATATTCCCTTTGTGGTGCTGAGTAAAAATAGGGAGGTATTTACCAACACTATCATTGAGTGAAAGTTTACCCTCATCAACCAGCGACATAATAACTGCACCCGAGAGCCATTTGCTTGCAGAGGCAATGGGACGGGCGTCGTTAGCGGTAAGCTGGTGCTGTTTTTGGTAAATCATTTTTCCGTTTTGAGATACAAGCACAATTACCTGATTGGCATACACGGAAGCGTTTTGTTCTATAAAGGCATCAACCGCTGAGAAATCGTAAGTGTCTGCAGAGGGCTCATTAGTCTGGCAAGAGAAAAAAGTAATAATTACAAACAACAGGGTTGCGGTAATCAGCTGTTTCATAATATTAAGGATGATTTAGTTTTGTACAAGAGTGATAGCGACAAGAACACTCATTTTAGACTATTAATGATACCTTAAGTTTAATGATTACACCAGATTTATATATTTTTTTATGGGGGGGTATGAAGGAGAATTTATTTAAAGAGCACTTTTTAAGATGCTCTTTAAATAAAGAATATACAGATATGGATTCTTCTACGCCCTCTCGGCACAAACAATTAGAGAAGCAACTTTTACGGTTTCTCCATTTATCTCTTGGTCGGGTTCTTGTTCTTCTGAAATCTGGATTATTTTAAAGCCATTCTCCGAAAGTAGCGTGAGTAATTCGGCTTTATTATACATTGTGAAACCATATTGAGTAAATGGATATTGCTCCATAATTTCTTTAGGCCGTATAGCTATAAAGAATTGCCCATCGGGCTTTAAAACCCGTTTTATTTCATCTAAAACCAAAATAGGATTATCCCAGAAATAAAGCGTATTTACTGTTAGAGCTTTATTAAAAGTAGGTAGTTCGAAAGGCAACTGGTCGGCAGGAGCCAGAAAGAATTTAGCCTGACTATTATCAATCAATTCTTTATTATAAGTAATTGCAGCTTTTACCATTTCTTCCGAAAAATCACAACCGATATAATGAATGGCAGGTGCCAGAGCCAGAATATCTTTTACAAAGAAACCATTGCCCATTCCTATTTCAAGAATCACATCGTTGGCTTGTGCATTGAGCATGTTTATGGCTAAAAGGTTCATCTCCTGATTCCCCTTATTCATTCTGTCGCCTACTTCTGTGGCATGTTCTCCATGAGGTTGTCTAAGCTGGCGGGCTATTTCTTTCAGTGCTTCTTCGTGCATGTTTTGTTGTGTGTTTTTGGGTAGCTAATATACGAAAAATAAATAAAAACGAAAAAGTACGCTTATTTTGCCATCCTTGTTATGGTCTTGATATATCACATTTGGCAAATTAATAAAAGCATAATAGATTTGCCCTACACTTAATCACCCCTTTTAGCAACCAAACAAGTAGTATTTTGACAGTAAGAATTACAACATTACAATCAAATGATTTACCTGCCTTGCGAGAGTTATATTTGAATGTTCGACAGGCAACTTTTGCATGGTTTGATACCAGTCATTATCAACTAGCTGATTTCGATACCGATACAATAGATGAATTTATATTGGTAGCTTATGTTGGCAATAAACTAGCAGGCTTTGTTTCGGCCTATATGCCCGATAACTTTATACATCACCTATATGTTGATGCCATTTATCAAAAACAAGGTGTTGGAACGGCGCTTTTGAACGCAATACTCGAAAAACTGAAATTTCCGGTAAGACTTAAATGCCTTGAGAACAATACAAGTGCAGTAGCTTTTTATGAAAAGCATGGTTTCAGGTATGTAGAAAAAGGTGTATCGATGGAGGGAATTTATATATTGTTTAAGTATGAAGAGATTCTGGTCTCTCAGCACTAACCAAGGACTGAGTATTTTTCGGGGCTTTGATTTTACCTCAAAGCCCCGATATAAATTTTATTGACAGTTTTGTATTCGGGCAGTAAATGTTTCGTTAGTGCCAGCCTGGAATCCTGGAGAAAGGGTAATGGATTTTCCGGCAGAATAGCTGGTAGGATTACCTACATTAGCAGCACTTGTGATGGTCTGAGAACTTGCGTATGTTCCGGCACTCTGGTTGATTTTGCCAAAAGCAAGGTTTATATTAATTGTAGCAATAACCGATGCTCTGGTAGATGTACAGGTTCCGACGGTACAGCCTGCGTAATAAGTAGTTGAAGCCGAAAGGCTTGGGGTTGTAAAACTCCCACCGACACCCAAAGAACTCCCACCTGATGATGCCGAATACCAATTGATTGTACCACCACTACAGCCGGTAGCAGTTAAGACCACCGTACCCGTTCCACATCTGCTTTTATCAGTAAGTGTAGGTGCTGCCGGATTTGTACCAATAATAGCTTTTACAGCAGTTCTGGCCGATGTGCAAGAACCTACTGTACAAGCAGTATAATAGGTAGTTGTTGCCGAGAGACTCGGGGTTGTAAAACTACCACCTGTAGCTATCGTAGTTCCTCCTGTTGAAGCTGCATACCAGTTAATAGTGCCTCCAGAGCAACCCGTTGCAGTTAAAACTAAAGTGCCTGCTCCACATCTGTTTTTGTCGCTTACTGTTGGTATGGCAGGGAGAGCAGTAATACTGGCAATAACACTTGTTCTGGTAGTTGATGTGCAAGACCCAACAGTACAAGCAACATAATAAGTAGTATTACCAGAAATACTAGGTGTGGTAAAACTTGTACCTGTGCCTACAGAAGTACCTCCGGTAGAAGCAGTATACCAGTTAATTGTTCCGCCTATACAGCCACCTGCATTTAGGATTACTGTACCAGTTCCACATCTACTTGCTGGAGTGGTTGTTGGTGCAGTAGGAGCCGTAGTAACGGTAGCAACTACACTAGTTCTGGAGGCTGAGGCGCAAGAGCCAACAGTACAACCTACATAGTAGGTGGCATTTTCTGAAATGGTTGGTGTAATAAAACTTGTACCTGTGCCTAATGAACTGCCCCCTGTAGCACCACCATACCAGTGAATTGTTCCTCCGGCACAACCGGCGGCACTAAGTGTTACTGTACCTGTACCACATCTGCTTCTTGAAGTAGTTGTTGGTGCAACAGGTGTAGAAGTAATAGTAGCTGTAACTGAAATTCTGCTCGATGAACAAACCCGAACAGTACAATCAACATAGTAAGTAGCATTTGAAGTGAGTGTGGGTGTAGTGAAACTCGTGCCTGTATTTATGATAGTAGTACCTGCCGATGATGCATACCAATTTAGTGTACCTCCTGTACAACCTGATGCATTTAACGTTACGGTTCCAGTGCCACATCTGCTGTTTGCTGTTGTGGTAGGAGGGGTAAGAGTTGTTTGACCTAAACAACCTGCTGCAGCAACCTCGGCTCTCATTTTATCGCCGGGTTTAGGGCCAAATCCATAGGCAAAGTTCATTCCAAAGTTGAGATGACAATAACTCATAACTGTACCAGTATTAGAAGGAATACTAGGTGGGTTACACGAACCCTCATAATAACCATAAGAAGGGCCACAATTATCAATTGCTCCGCCCGGCCATGTGCAGGAGTGCGTATGAGGTAAACCAAAATTATGCCCTAACTCATGCGCTATCACATTCACATTCCACGAATAAGTAGGTATATTTACAACACTCGTCCATAAACTACCACTTACGCCATAAGCTGCACTTTTTGAGCAGTCTTTAAATACGGCTCGTGTGGTCATTCCACCGTAAACCGATGGCGAATTGATATAATAATAGGCTATTCCTCCACCTAAACCTCTTGTACTTATCAAGTGTGCAATATCACCATCGGTGAAAGAATAATCATCAAATATATATAGTGCTTGCTGGCTATTATTAGCTCCTCTGTAACGGTCTGCTGTTGTCCAGATGGATAATTTTGATAAAACAATACTTACACCTTCGTTCATGTAAAGTTTTGCTACGTTGTTAAATATTGCCGTAACATAATTAAGCACATTTGTTGTATTACTACCTAAATCCAGATAGGTCTGGTAGTCTGCCTCCATATATATACGAATTATTCTACAACCATTCTCAGCATTATTTATCGGGTTATTACCAGAATTATCAGGTAATACTTTATCAATCTGTTTTACCGTGTTCTCTTCTACACCAATTGGCTCATGTGTTTCTATAGGTGTATCAATCGGTATATCGTTGGTTTCGTATACAATATGTAAATCGGTATTCTGGCCTTTTATTTTTCCTAAAGTAAACTTATAATTATCGGCCTCAATTATACCTTCAATCCCATTATCTGTCACAGTAAGTGCAACAAACGATTTTTCGGCACCTACTACTTTACCCCAATAGAAAGTTGGTAAAGTAAATGGTATGTCACCATCTTGTGTTTTTAGTTTAAAATCAGCAGACGTGATATTAGCCGGGCTTAATTCTAATTCTAAATTGCCTCTGTTTTGTGTAGGAATATTTATTTGATAAGCATTTTTTTTATTTAGCAGCACACTATGGATAGGCTTGTTGATTGCCAGCAGCCGGGCACTTGCTAAATTATCGACAAACTGTTTGGTTTCGCTGCTTAGTGCGTTAACATTTGTAAGGGCAGGGCTTGTGAATAAATCTGTGAGTTTTTCTTGAGCAAGCAAAGAGTTGTTTTTCAGGCATAGTATTAACAATAACAGCAATGGTAGTGTTTTTTTCATGATGCAACTAAGGTTAGTAAATTAAGCTTTAAATATATACACAAAAAAAGCTACTATTTCAAGAGAGGGCTAAATTTTATTTTTCGATGCATTTTTAGAGTAAATTCTATGAGGATAATAGAAAACATTTAATTTTACACACTGATGATAATGTTGTGATAAGAGGGTTCTTCTTTGGGTGTTATTAATAAAAGAGCGATAAACCTATGGCATATATAATGGTTGATATAGAGAGCGATGGCCCGATTCCGGGCGATTACTCTATGATTTCATTTGGGGCTGTTCTGGTTAATGAGCAGCTTGATAAAACTTTTTATGGTAAATTAAAACCTATATCAGATAAATTCATTCCAGAGGCTTTGGCTGTTTCGGGTTATACACGAGAAGAAACTTTAGCTTTTGAAGAGCCGGCACAGGTAATTACAGATTTTGCGCAATGGATAAAGGATACCTGTAAAGACAGACCGATATTTATCAGCGATAATAACGGTTTCGACTGGATGTTTATCTGTTGGTATTTTCATCATTTTACAGGTGCAAATCCTTTTGGTTTTAGTTCGCAGAATTTAGGGAGTTTATACAAGGGTATCGAGCGAGATACTTTCAAGACCTTTAAGCATCTGCGACAAACGGCTCATACGCATAATCCGGTAGATGATGCCCGAGGTAATGCCGAAGCATTGTTAACCATGAAAAAAGAATTTGGGTTGAAGATTAAGTTTTGAGTTCTCTATTTAATTAATAACATCGACTAAAAATGACTAAATACTTTACTTTTCAAGATAGTGTCTCTCATAAATTCTGGCAAATAGAAATAATAGGTAATAAACAAATCATAAGTTTTGGCAGAGTTGGGTCTTTGGGAACAATTAAAGAGAAACTATTCGAATCAATTGAATTATGTATTTCTGATAGTATTAAATTAATTAAAGAAAAACAAAAAAAGGGCTATTTAGAATCTCAGACTTCACTGAAAGTGGGAGATATTAGCGACCCTAATCTAAAAATCGGACAATACCTTAAAGCACAATATAATAGCTACAAGGCTAAATTTTTAGGATTGAAAAATGTACACTCTGCCTTTAGTGATTTATATGAATCTCTAGAGAAATTTGATATAGGTGCTTATAAGGCTAAAGTAGCTCATGAAATAGAAGTGCATTTAAAAGATTGGTGGATTAATCCAGAAAAAGGAATTAATCCTAACGAAGTAGTTTATTCAATACTTTTTGAATATAATTATTTCCGTCAAAAAGATGTTCAAGCTGATGCTTATGGAATAGTGGCTTGGGAGAATTTTAAGTTGCACACGAAAAGTTTTTATATAGATGATTACGACTTTGCAGAAGGCTTTTATGCAATGCCGGGCATTACTTTAAATTTTTTCGATGAATTAGAAAAGCTTAGTTGGCAGCATAATCCAGATAGTACGCTAAGTGAAGAAATTGGTTTTGAGGAAATACAGAAAGTATATGTTTTCTATGGCTTTGTTATATTGAACGAAGTGTTCTATGAATTAGGACAAAAAGGAATTTTTAAAACTATTAATGCTAAAAAAGGATTTATGTTTATGATTGGAGAGCATGATATGGGAGACATATTTCCAATTTACACATTAGCAGCGAATACATAAAAAATACTTCATGACCGATTACCTCAGCAGTATCCGCAAACAATTTGAATACTACAAAATGCTTGGTGAAAAAACTTTTGCTCAAGTATCAGACGAACAATTGTTCTGGCTGTATAACGAAGAAAGTAATAGCATTGCCATGATTGTAAAACACTTGTGGGGCAATATGCTTTCTCGCTGGACAGATTTCTTGACAAGTGATGGTGAGAAAGAATGGCGCAAGCGAGATGAAGAATTTGAAAACGATATAAAAACCAGAGAAGAGTTACTCAATAAATGGAATGAGGGTTGGAATTGCCTTTTTAAAGCCTTAGATGGATTGACGGACGAAGATTTGAGCAAAGAAATTTATATCCGTAATCAAGGGCATTCGGTTATTGAGGCTATTAATCGACAATTGGCACATTATCCATATCATATCGGACAGATTGTGTTTATCGGCAAAATGCTTTGTGATAACAGTTGGGATTCTCTTTCTATACCTAGAGGTAATTCTAAAACCTATAATGAAGATAAGTTTGCCAAACCTAAGCAAAAACAACATTTTACTGATGAGATGCTAAAGCCTGAAAACTAGACTTTAGCATCTTATTATTAGAGACTTTTTACTCTATTTTTAATGATTTTACAGGGTTCATCAGCGCTGATTTGATGCTATGGAAACTAATGGTCAGTATCGCAATCAAAACCGCCGTTAGGCCCGCCACAACAAATACCCACCATTGAATAGCTATTCTATAAGCAAAGCTCTGTAGCCACCAATCAATAGCATACCACGCAAGGGGAGCGGCGATTAGCATTGCCCAAAAAACAGGTTTCAGAAAATCTTTCGAAAGTAATATAACAATACTGCTTACGGTAGCCCCTAATACTTTACGGACACCAATTTCTTTAGTACGGTTGCGAGCCGTAAACATAGCTAAGCCTAATAAACCTAAACAGGCAATATAAATTGCTAAGCCGGCAAACCAGTTAAAGAGTTTGGCTAATCGTTCGTCTGATTCGTATTGCTGTTGAAAGTAAGCATCAAGGAAAAAATATTCAAAGGCATTGTTGGGGAAAGCATTTTTATAGATTTCCTCAATCATAAATAGCGTGTTCTTTATATCCTTGTTTTGCAAGCTAAGTGTCATAAAATTACTGTTCCATGGGATATGATAAAATACAACAGGTTGTGTACTGCTTTTGAGCGATTCCTGATGAAAATCTTTTACTACACCTACAATCTTTTTGGGTAAAACATCGCCTATTTCCTTATTCAAAGCACTCTCCGGCGTTAAGAAACCAAAAGCCCGCATAGCTGTTTCGTTAATCACTATCGCATTATCGTCTAAAATCATTTCTTTAGTGAAGTTTCTTCCGGCAAGCAATTTTATCTGATAGGCAGGAATAAAATCTTCGTCAATAGCCACTACATGGCAAAGCGTAAACTTATCGGCATCTTGGTGCAATCGCTGAAATTCTGCTGTCCAGAAAATTTCTTTGCCCGGCACAGCTGATGAAGCCGTTACGCTTTTCACACCTGTGTTAGCCAATATTCTATCTTTAAAAAAGGCTATGTCATTGGTGAAACTTCCTGTTCTTAGTACTCTAGGCGTATTGATAATCAGTTTTTGTTCGATACTCATGCCTAAATCCTGCTTTTGCATAAAATTTATCTGCTGATTGATAACAATCGTTGAAATAATGAGTATGATAGAAGCTGAAAACTGAAAAATAACTAGACCCTTACGAAGCGATTTGCCTGATGCATTTGTAGATAAACGCCCTTTTAGAACGGCTATTGGTTTAAACGACGACAACACAAATGCCGGATAAAAACCTGACAGAATAAAACCTATGCATGATACGCCTAGAATAGTTAAATAAAATACAGGTTGAGTAAGAATGGTAAAATCGGCTTGCGTAATAAATTTGGTAGCAATCAGAAACAAACCTGTACCTATGGCTAATGCCAGAAAATTAAAAATAAAGGATTCGAATAAAAATTGCCCAATCAATTGCCCTTTGCCAGAGCCCAATGCTTTTCTGACTCCCACTTCTTTGGCTCTTTCCATGCCCATTACGGTTGAGAGATTTATATAATTGAGCAAGCCTATCACAAGAATCAGTATGGCAACCACTATCAGTACATAAATTATCTCAATATTGCCTCCGGGCTCTATCTCTGAATTACTTAATGGATTCAGATGAATATCGGTAATTGCTTGTAAGGCCATGGTTTGAGATATATTGTATCTTTGCCAGATGCGAGCAAGCGGCTTTTCGATTACGCTAGGTAGGAGATCTTCTACTGATTTTGCTTTAGCTTCGGGCTTTAGCAATAAATAAGTATAGAAATTTGCCCAATACCAGCCACCATTGGCAAACTGTTCGTTTTTAAGCAGGTTTTGTATAGAGAAAATAAAATCGAAGTGAAAGTGGCTATTGGCAGGTACATCAGCAAATACGCCACTTACCAGATAATTACCGCCTTGCCACTCTGATTGAAGCTGAAGTATTTTGCCGATGGGATTTTCGTTACCAAAATATTTTCTGGCCATAGATGCCGACACAACTACCGACTCGGGACTTTTCAGTACTTGGTCAGCAGCGCCTTTTATTAAAGGAAATGAAAATATATTAAAGAAAGATGCATCGGCATAAAAGCCGTTTTTTTCTTGAAAACTTACTACCTCACCATTAGGTTTTCTATGGCTTAGCATACCGTCGGCACGGTGTACACGCACAAAGTCTTCTACATCGGGTATTGATTCTTTAATAGCAACACCTTGTGCATAATAGCCTAAAGCGCTGCTGTTTGTCAGTACTTTATTTTTATAATCATTTAATTGGATGCGATAAATTCTATCAGCATGCTGGTGAAATTTATCAAAGCTGAGTTCGTCGAACACATATCGGTTAATGAGCATAAAAGCAGCCATGCTTAATGAAAGTCCGATAATCATGATTAGAGAAATAGACTTATGTTTAAGTAAGGTTCTCCAAACGATAGTTAGATAGATTTTTAACATAATAGGGGTTTTTAGAATAGAAACAAATTTAAAACTAAAATTTTAGTTTTAAAACGAATTTATTAGTTTTTATTTGTTTGAGCCTAAACGAATCAGAAACTACTTACTAAGCGAAAGGTACTGGCTGTAAATTTTGAATTACCTATGAAAGATGCTTATAATCAATTTATCAGTGATTTAATTGAAAGTAATTTAGTTAAGATTTAGACTACTTTTCTTCCTAATAGATGGCTATCCATCGTCTTTTATAGCTTATTATTTTAACACTATTTAACACATCAAGCCGCTGATTTTGTAAACGGAATTAGCCGCAATATCGTTAATATTGTGTGGTCAGAATTATAAGGTAAGACTAGATTTAAAGCATAAAATAAGATGAAAGGACTATTAAAAAAAGCCTTGCTTATCGGGATGATTGGGCTAGGCATTTCAGGCGCAAAAGCACAGGTAAGTACACATAAAGACCCAACTGCTAATTTCAGCGATTATCGTACATTTGCATGGGTTCGGCCTGATATTCAGGTAAGAAATCCGCAATATAATAATGACCTGATTACGAGGAATATTCAGGCAAATGTTGATGGAATTTTATTGAAAAAAGGTATGAGCATCAACACAAAGCAACCTGATTTGTTGTTGAGATTCCATACCGACACAGAAAAACAAACAACACGAGGTAGTTTCGGACCGACATATCCGATGATTGGCTATGCACGTATTGGTAGAATGCTGGTACCCTATAACATGGGTTATTGGGGTGGAGGCTATAACGCACCTTACACATATACCGAAGGTACTTTGGTGATTGATGCCATCGATGCTAAAACCAATAAACTGGTTTGGCAGGGAAGTATATCATCTGCACTGAATGTACGTAAAATTGATAGACAGATTGAGAAAGGTGTAAATAAAATCATGAAACGCTATCCGACTTCATAATAAGTTTTGCAAAGCGTATATCATGAACAAGAGGGAATGTGCCAAAGGGTATATTCCCTCTTGTTGTTATTCAGTAAGTCAAATAAATTAACAACAATAAAAGAAATTGAGCACACACTTAAAAAAAGGACACATTGTGATAGAAAACTTATTGCGAAGCCATACATTAGCATAAGAATTAAAATAGGGTAGATGTTTAAATCAATTACAAAGGCATTTTTCTTTGGCAACTATTTTTATGGTGTGTGTGCTGTGGCACTTTCCATAGAGGCGGCTTTACAACAGCAATATCCGCTCAATAATACCTATTATTATATACTCGTTTTTACACTCACAGTTTGGTTTTATACGTTAGCCTATCAAACAGACCCATCTTTAGTAGCATCTAAAAACCCACGAACTAATTGGTATATTCAGAATAAAAGCTTTGTAAGCTATAGCCAATTCATAAATTTAGCCATAAGTGCTATCATAAGTGCCTATATTGCCTATACGTATTTCTCAGAATTAATACATATTCATATCAAGCAATTGTTGCCTTTGTTGCTTACACCTTTGGCGGCGGTGCTTTATTATGGTATTAGTTTTTTACCTAGGTATAATCTAAGAAAAGTAGGTTGGCTCAAGCCTTTTGTGATAGGCTTCACCTGGGCCGGGCTTATTACAATAGTTCCTGTTGTTTTTTATAATATCACACACCAGAGCGAGCACGGAATTAGCCCGATAGGGTGGTGGTTGCTACTGAAAAACTTTATGTTTGTGTCGGTCTTGTGTATTATGTTTGATATTAAAGATTACGCTACCGACTCTAACCATAACCTGAAGACCTTTGTCGTAAAGAAGGGGCTCAGGTTTACCATATTCAGCATTATTCTTCCATTAAGCATAGCAGGGCTTATCAGCTTTCTGATTTTTGGTACACTCAATCAATTTTCACGGGCAAGGCTCATCTTCAACGTATTCCCGTTTATAGCCATGATAAGCGTAGCCTATGCTTTACAGACAAGAAGAAGTATATTTTTCTACCTTATTATTATAGATGGTCTAATGTTTTTTAAGGCTGCGTGCGGTATTATTGCGTCTTTGTAAAAAACTATGCCAAGCGGTAAATCACTCTTCTCTGAAAATGATAAAGCCATTATCAACCTTTTGCATACCTATTTTCGGATAATATTCCATAGCCGTAGGAACCGATAGTAACAATACCATTGATTGTTCTCCGGCCTTTTCTTTAGTAATCTTCACTAATTCTTTCCCTATTCCTGATGCCTGACAATCTTTTCTGACAGCCAAATCGGCTAAGTAACAACACCATACCCAATCAGTAATAGACCGAGAAACGCCTATCAGTTTTTCGTTTTTCCAAGCAGAAACTATCAGATTAGCATTTGCATACATTTTGCCAATTCTTCCACTATCGTGTGTAGGGCGAGGTAACCCGGCATTTTCATATAGTTCAATTATTTGCTCAGCAGTAGGTATAATGTCGGTTTTGTAGATGATAGCCATATTATTTTTTTCTTAAAATTACACTGAAATTCTGTGCGTTTATATATTTCGGTAAATATACAAAATGTTAATATTGAGATAGTTAAAGTTAATTCAGAACAAAAATAAAAGCTTTAAGACAAAACAGCAGCAGCCATAATCATAGAAAATTAATCTAAAAGTTTGTAATACAGAGGGCTTGGGCGTATATTTGCACTTGCAATAAACCCTTACCTAAACGAAAAAAAATTAACAACATTAGATGAATATACGTTTCAAGGGCGTATATAATCTTGCAAAAATACCATTCTAGTCATATCACCAAAGGTGTATCACAGAATGGTATTTTTTGTTAAATGACTCATAGTCAATGAGTTACATATTTATTTAAAATAATTCTAAATTACACTAAAAAATAAAAAAAGTTAAAAGACCTATTTGATTGAAAACAAACGTGGCGTAGTTTTGCAGTCAGAAAATTAGGTTATACTACTTACATATAATATGATTCGTAATTTTTATAAATCACTTTTAGCACTTGCTGTTGTTGTTACAATTTCTTTCAGCAACGCATTTGCACAAGATTCTACAGCTACCGCAGCACCTGCTGGGGGAGGCGACGCAGCAAAAGGAGAGAAACTATTCAAGGACAATTGTGCGCAATGTCATGCTGCTACTAGCGAACAAATAGTAGGTCCTGGTTTAGCAGGTATCGAGTCTCGTAAGGATATCGCCTGGCTTAAGAAATGGATTAACAATCCGATGGGTGTTATTGCAAGTGGTGATAAATACGCCAACGAACTCTTTAACAAGTTCAATAAAACCCAGATGACTGCCTTTCCTAACTTCACAGAAGACGATGTGAAAGCAATCGTATCTTATGTGAATCAGGTAAATGCGGCCCCTGCAGCTCCATCTGGTGAAGGTACTGCTGTTGCTACTACTGCAACTGCTGGTGATACCGGAAGCGGCAAGTTTGTTAATGTTATCTTGGTTACATTATTAGTGATTATGGGTCTGGTTTTAGTAGCCTTACTCGGAATCATACAATTATTAAACAAGCTGACAGACAAAGCAGAGGGTACGCCTGCAAAAGGTGTTTCTTTTGGCCAAAGATTCCAGAATGGTCTGAAAGATGTAGTTGCTAACAAAACTGTTCGCACGGCTATAATCTGGGTATTTGTTCTTTTGGCTACCAAAGCTACTTTCGACGGTCTTTATGGCATAGGTGTTCATCAAGGATACGCTCCTAAACAACCTATTTCGTTCTCTCATAAATTGCACGCAGGCGAAATGAAAATCAATTGTGCGTATTGCCACACAGGTGTGTACAAAGGAAAACAATCTGGTATTCCTTCGGCAAACATCTGTATGAACTGCCACAACACTATCAAACGTGAGTCGCCTGAAATTCAGAAGATTTATACAGCAATCGAAACAAACAAGCCAATTGAGTGGGTACGTGTACACAACCTGCCTGACCTGGCTTACTTCAACCACGCACAACACACAAATGTTGGTGGATTGGATTGTAAAAATTGCCACGGCGATATCGACAAAATGGAAGTTGTACAACAACGCGCTACTTTAACAATGGGCTGGTGTGTTGACTGTCACCGTAAAACTGACGTAAACGGTAAAGATAACGCTTACTACGACAAGTTAATGGAAGCACACAACGCAGTGAGCAAAGGCTCAATGAAAGTTGAAGACATTGGTGGATTAGAGTGTGCAAGATGCCACTATTAATCTTGAATAATACAATAGTTTTAGAATTATAATAATCAAAGAACTTAAGTCCCTTTAAAAAAGGATTTAATATATAAATACTTAAATCAGCAGTTATGCTCATGGAGAATACTAATAAAAGGTATTGGAAAGGGGTTGAAGAATTAAAAAACGATATCGAGTTTGTAAAAAACGCAGATCGTGAATTTAATTTAGACGAAATTGACACAGTCGAACCTACGCACCGCCGTGATTTCTTAAAAGTGTTAGGTTTTGGTTTAGCAGCCGTTTCATTGGCCGCTTGCGACGCACCAGTGCGTAAAGCTATTCCTTATCTTAACAAACCTGAAGACGTTGAGCCTGGTATTCCGAACTGGTATGCCTCAACTTACGCTGAAGGTGGCGATTACTCAAGCATCTTGGTAAAAACCCGTGAGGGACGTCCGATCAAAATTGAAGGAAACAAGATGTCGAGCCTTACAAAAGGTGGAGTAGGCGCAAGAGTTCATGCTTCGGTTTTGAGCCTTTATGACAACGAAAAATTGAAAGGTCCTAAAAAAGGAAATAGCGATATTTCTTGGGAAGACCTTGACAAAGAAGTTGTAGCAGGTTTAGCAAAAGGTGGTAACATTCGTATTGTATCAAACACCATTCTTTCTCCGACTTTCAAGAAAGTTATTGCTGATTTTACTACAAAATACCCATCTGCAAAACACGTTACTTACGATGCCAATTCTGCTTCAGGATTAATTCAGGCAAATAGCGAGTCGTTTGGCCAAGCAGTTGTTCCAAGCTACGATTTCGGTAAAGCTAAAGTAATGGTTGGTATCAACGCCGACTTCTTAGGCACCTGGATTGCGCCAGATGTTTATGCAGTACAATGGGCTGAGACTCGTCGTTTGAGCTCTGCAAAAGAAGGTGGTAAAAGAGAAATGTCACGTCATTACCAGTTTGAAACCGGAATGACTATCACAGGAGCTTCATCTGACTATCGTTCAATGATTAAACCTTCGCAAGAAGGAGCGGTAGCCATAGCTCTATATAATAAAGTAGCAGCGATTTTAGGCGGAAGCCCAATCTCAGGTGCTGCTGTTAATGTACCGAACCTTGATAATTGCGCAAAAGAGCTAGCAGCAGCAAAAGGTGCAGCTTTAGTAGTGGCAGGTTCAAATAATCCGGCTGTTCAGGTTGTAGTAAATGCTTTGAATAGCCTATTAGGAAGCTACGGAACAACTATTGACTTAGGAAATCCGGTTTACTTCCGCCAAGGAAATGATACTGAAATGAACGCTTTCATCAACGAAGTGAAAGGCGGACAAGTAAGTTCAGTAATATTCCTTTCAAACCCTGTTTATGACCACATCAGAGGTGCCGAATTAGGCGAAGCACTTGCTAAAGTTGCTACTTCTGTATCTTTTGCAGCTGGTGCAGATGAAACAGCCTCTAAATGTAAATATATTGCTCCTGCTCCTCATTACTTAGAATCATGGGGTGATGCAGAACCTAAGAAAGGGTTCTACTCATTGATGCAGCCAACTATCTCATTAATATACAACACTCGCCAGGCTGAATCTAGCTTATTGACTTGGGCTGGTGCGCCAAGCGATTATCAGGCTTATCTGAAATCGAACTGGACTAAGAATATCTTGAGTGGTGGTAAATCTTGGGTACAAGCTCTACACGATGGTGTATATGAGCCGGGTGCAAGCGCAACTGCTTCTTCGGGTGCTAGCTTCGGTGGCAACCTTGCAGGTGCAGCAACAGCTATTGCAGGTATTAAAGGTTCGGGTATTGAACTTTCAGCGTTTGAAACTATCGCTATCGGAACAGGTAATCAGGCTAACAACCCTTGGTTACAAGAAATGCCAGATCCAATCTCTAAAGTAACCTGGGAAAACACGATTGCTATTTCGCAAACAACTGCGAAAGAAGTAGGTATTGACCAAGGCGACTGGGCGAAACTAACAGTAGGCGGTAAAACTATCGAGCTACCCGTGTTGATTCAACCAGGACAGGCTCACAATACAGTTTCTGTAGCCATTGGTTACGGACGTACAGCAGCAGGTAAAGCTGGTAATGTTGGTGCTAACGTATTCCCGTTGGTATCAAACGGACAATACTGGGCTGGCGATGTAAAATTAGAAAAAACAAAGAGTGGTTATACATTAGCTCAAACACAAACACATAATACTGTAATGGGCCGTCAGGCTGTTATTCAGGAGTCAGTGTTGAGCGAGTACGTGAAGAATGTAAAAGCGGGTCGTTTTGAACCTCAATTACAAACTTCAGAAGGTTTCAAGAAACCAGGTCAGATTACACTTTGGAATGGACACGAAAAGAAAAACCATAGCTGGGGAATGGTGATTGACCTGAACCTTTGCCACGGTTGCGGTTCGTGTATCGTGAGTTGCCAGGCAGAAAACAACGTTGCAGTTGTTGGTAAAGCTGAGGTAGCTCGTGCCAGAGAGATGCACTGGATTCGCCTTGACCGTTACTATTCTTCTGATGCACCACACGAAGAGGGCTATAGCCCAAGTGGTTTCAGAGCGATGGAGATTGCCGCTGAAAATCCTGATGTAGTGTTCCAACCGATGATGTGCCAACACTGTTCGAACGCTCCTTGCGAAACAGTATGTCCGGTTCTTGCAACTACTCACAGTTCAGAAGGCCTAAACCAAATGACATATAACCGTTGTATCGGTACTCGTTATTGTGCCAACAACTGTCCATATAAAGTACGTCGTTTCAACTGGTTTAAATACTTTGAAAACGATAGCTTCGATTACCACATGAACAACGACCTTGGTCGTATGGTATTGAATCCAGATGTAACAGTTCGTTCAAGAGGGGTAATCGAGAAATGTTCAATGTGTGTACAACGTATTCAGTCTGGTAAACTTGTTGCCAAGAAAGAAAAACGTCGTCCGGTTGATGGAGAAATCCAAACAGCTTGTTCTCAGTCTTGTCCTACAAACGCAATTGTGTTTGGCGATATGTTAGACCCAGAATCACAAATCTCGAAGATTTTGGCAGTTGAAAAAGAAGGAAGAGCATTCAATGTGTTGGAAGAAATCAATGTTCAACCTCAAATGACTTATCTGACTAAGATTCGTAACAAAGAGGGTGTTGCAAAAACTGAAGCTAAAGCTGCAGAACACGCACACGGAGAACATTCATAATTTTGACTGGATAAGTCGGTATTTAATAAGATAATAGCATATTCAATAAACAAAAAAAACTATGCACGTAGTTTCACCTATAAGAGAGAAACTGGTATTGAGTGGTAAGTCTTACCATGATGTAACAGAAGACATTTGCAAGCAGGTTGAGGGAGAGCCTACTAAAGAATGGAAAATAGTATTCGGAATCTCAGTGTTGGTATTATTGTATGGTACTGCATGGGTATTATGGACTTGGTGGGAAGGTCTTGGCGTATGGGGTCTTAACAAGACAGTAGGTTGGGCATGGGACATCACCAACTTCGTATGGTGGGTTGGTATCGGTCACGCTGGTACACTTATCTCGGCCGTACTGTTATTATTCCGTCAGAAGTGGAGAACATCTATCAACCGTGCTGCTGAAGCGATGACAATCTTTGCCGTAATTTGTGCGGCGTCGTTTATCGTGATGCACATGGGCCGCCCTTGGTTAGCTTATTTTGCCTTACCGTTACCAAATACTTTTGGTTCTTTATGGGTAAACTTCAACTCTCCATTGGTTTGGGACGTATTTGCAATCTCAACATATTTCTCAGTATCTTGTTTGTTCTGGTATATCGGTTTGATTCCTGACTTGGCAACCATCCGTGACCGTGCAACAGGTATGCGTAAAAAAGTATATGGTGCTTTAGCAATCGGCTGGACAGGCGGTGCAAAAAGCTGGGCAAGATATGAAGATGTTTCTTTGATTCTTGCAGGTCTTTCTACTCCTCTGGTACTTTCTGTACACACCATTGTATCGTTCGACTTTGCAACTTCGGTTATTCCGGGCTGGCATACAACAATCTTCCCTCCATACTTCGTGGCAGGTGCGATTTTCTCAGGTTTCGCAATGGTACAAAACCTTATGCTTATCACGCGTGTAGTATATAAATTAGAAGATTATGTGACATTAGATCACATCTCTTTGATGAACAAAATCATCACGCTTACTGGTTCGGTTGTAGGTATTGCTTATATTACAGAGTTCTTTATTGCAGCTTATTCGGGTGTTGAATACGAAAAATATGCTTTCATTAACCGTGCTACTGGTCCACTTTGGTGGTCTTATGCAGCCATGATGTTCTGTAACGTTGTATCGCCGCAGTTGTTCTGGTTCGAGAAAATCCGTAGAAATATCGTAGTATCGTTCTTTATGGCGGTTGTGGTAAATATCGGTATGTGGTTTGAGCGTTTCGTAATCATCGTAACATCTCTTCACAGAGATTATCTTCCATCAAGCTGGACTTATTTTACTCCTCGTATGGGAGATATTTCAGACTATATTTTCTCATTTGGTTTCTTCTTTACAGCATTCTTGTTATTTGCCAAATTCTTACCAGTTATTAATATGGCAGAGGTAAAATCTGTACTGAAATCATCATCAGAGAAATTCCCTGAAAAAGTAAAGAAAAAAGCATAATCATTAGAATTAAGAAACCATTTCAGACAATGGCAGATAACAAATATTTAGTTGGTGTTTTTGACGACGAAGATGAAGTATTACATGCAGTCGGAGAAGTAAGACACAGTGGTGTGAAAATCCACGAGGTATATACTCCTTTTGCAATCCACGGCCTCGACCGTGCGCTAGGATATGACCGCCCAAGAATGGGGGTTCCTGCATTCTTGTTTGGTATTACCGGAACAGTTTGCGCCCTATTGTTGACCTTCTGGACAATGGGTATCGACTGGCCAATCAATGTTGGTGGTAAGAACTTTTTTCCATTCCCAACCAACATTCCTATCGTATTTGAGTTGACGGTTCTTTTGGCTGCATTTGGTATGTCGTTTACTTTCTTTATTATGGAAGGTATGGGCCCAACTGCTAAACCAATCATCTTTGATGTAAGAAGTACCGACGATAAATTCGTTATGGCAATTGATTTGTCAAGCAATAAATTGTCAGAAGGAGAAATCACTGACATTTTGAAGCAATCAGGCGCTTCTGAAGTGAATGTGAAAGAAGTTTAGTAGAAGAAAACAATGAATAGGCCCTTAGCGGCTATTCAAACCAATATACAAACAGAACATTGATGAGTACCAGGTAGCTGGCTCATACAATAATACATTAATTTGTTTTCAAATGAAATTTTCAGTCCGAAATATCACGCTTGCGGTAGCAGTAGCAACTTTTTCAGCAGTTGTTTTGTCATCATGCCATGATAATAACAGTACAGGTTGGGAGTTTGCTCCTAATATGTATAATTCTCGTGCCTACGAACCATTGACACAGTGGCGTGAAAATACTATCAACCCTGATGGCAAAAATATGCGCCAACCGGTTGCAGGTACTATAGCTCGTACAAATTACCATACTGCATTTTTACAAGATGATAGTACTGTAATCAACGATCTTATGGTATACAACCTGCCCGCAGATAGTATTGCAGTAGCAGAAGCAACTTTAAAGAACCCTATTCCGTGGTCGGAAGAGGCAGAAAACGAAGGCCAAGCATTGTATGAAAGAAACTGTGCGCACTGCCATGGTGAAACAGGCGCAGGCGATGGCCCGGTTGGAAAAGTCTACAAAGGTGTTCCGAACTATGCTAGCGATGCCTATAAAAACATGAACGATGGACACATCTACCATGTAATTACTTACGGTAAAGGCCGTATGTGGCCTCATGCTTCGCAGGTAAACCCTGAAGAGCGTTGGAAAATCGTACATTACGTACACAGATTACAATTAGGAAATTAATAACGCACCCCCATCCCTAAAGGGGCGTGTTAGGAAATATTATATAAGATTACCTTGCTTTAGGGGCGGGGTTCAAATTTCAAGAATAATGGCTCATAATACTCACGGAATTCCTTCAACAGAAGAAAGATTTGAGTTTACATCCGAATCGAAAAGCAAATTATTAATTGCTGCAGCCATAGGTGTGGTTTTGGTTGCACTTGGGATGTTTCTTTTACATAAAGGCTGGTCAATAGGTGTTTGGGAATCGCATGGTGCTGAACACGGAGCTGCTGCCGGGCATGGAGACGCACATGGTGCACATGGCGGAGGCGAGCACGGTGCAACCCTGTTACATCGCCTTATTGCTAACATATGGATGAATAGTGTATATTTTCTTGGAATTTCAGTAGTTGGAATGTTCTTCATTTCATATAACTATGTAGCAAAAGCAGGTTGGTCGGCTTCAATCAAACGTGTAGCTGAAGCTTTCCCTTCATTCATTATTGTACCAGGTATTATCTTAATCATTTTGTTTTTGGTGCCTTCTACACGCCACATGATTCTTCACTGGACACACGACGGAATTATGGAAAAAGGTAGTGAAAACTATGATAAAATCATTGCTACAAAATCTTGGTACTTGAATACACCTTTTTACACTATCCGATTAATTGCCTATGTAGGGGTATGGTATTTCTTGTGGACATTGGTACGTAAATACTCTATTGCAGAAGACCAAGAAGGCGGATTGGATAATTATTACAGAAGCCGTAATACATCTAAGATATTCTTATTGTTCTTTGCTGTAACTTCTTCAACATCAGCTTGGGACTTGTCGATGTCAATCGATACACACTGGTTCTCAACTATGTTTGGTTGGTACCACTTAGCTAGCTGGCACGTAGCAGGTCTTGCGGCCTTGATGTATGCTATCTTGATTTTGAAAGATAAAGGATATTTGCAAGCTGTAAATGATAGCCACCTACACGATTTAGGTAAATTCATTTTCGGTTTCTCTATCTTCTGGACATACGTATGGTTTGCACAATACTTGTTGATTTTTTATGCAAATTTACCTGAGGAAACTATCTATTTCCGTGAGCGTTTCACAGGTCATGACGGGCGTTATTGGTGGCCATTCCATATCAATTTTGTGTTGAACTTCTTCTTCCCGATTTTGATTTTGATGGCAAGAGATTCAAAAAGAAGAAAAACATTCCTTAAATTGGCTTGTGGTGCGATTTTGATAGGACACTGGTTTGATTTCTACCAGATGCATATGCCAGGTATTGCTAAAAACCAAGGTGGTATCGGTATCATTGAGTGGGGTACAACTTTAACTTTTGCATCATTGTTTATCTACTTCGTAGGAAACCAGTTGTCAAAAGCGAATCTTTATCCGAAAAAACACCCATTCCTGGAAGAAAGTTTACACCACGATATCTAATAGATACGTAGGGATTTAAAAGAAGTTTATTGAATTAAATTTTAAAGCATACAAGGATTAAGCACTTATAACTTGTAAATTTTTAGTAACATGACCTTATTAATTGTTATTTTAGCTGTTGTGTTTTTGGTCTTAACCATTATGGTTATCTCCAAAACCCAAACTCTATTGAAAGGTGTTAAAGGTAGTTCAGAGTCAGAAGTAGAAGATGCGATGACTGATGGAGCAAATAATGCAAATGCTATTGGCTTATTTGTTTTCTGGATTGTGAGTGTAATCGGTATGGTTTGGTCATTTAATTATGCTAAGAAAGATTTCTTGATGGCTTTTGGTGATTTGCCAACGGCATCATCTACTCATGGTAAAGAAACTGATTATTGGTTCTGGTTCGGAATGGCAGTAATTACCATAGCTTTTGTGCTTGTAAACACCGTTTTATTCTATTTTCCTTTAAAATACCGTTATAACAAAGATAGAAAAGCATATTTCTACCCTCATAACAACACCCTTGAAATAGTTTGGACTCTAATTCCGGCAATCGTAATGGCAGGTTTAGTATTTACAGGCTTAAGAGTGTGGAACCGTGTAATGTCTGATGCACCGAAAGATGCAGAAGTGATAGAGATAATGGGTAAACAATTTGGCTGGCAGGTGCGTTATGGTGGTAATGATGATGGCAAATTGGGTAACTATAGCTATAAGTTAATCAATGACGCAGAAGGAAACGAATTCGGCCTTGATTTTACAGACGAAAACTCTTTTGATGACTTTACAAGTAATACCGAAATACACATACCAAAAGGTAAACCGGTATTATTGAAAATCAGAGCAAGAGATGTATTGCATAGTGTGTTTATTCCACACATGCGTGTTAAAATGGATGCAGTACCAGGTATGCCAACCAAATTCTGGTTTGTTGCTGAGAAAAGTACAGCTGATATGCGTGCTGAATTGGGGAATCCTGATTTCAAATATGAGATTGCTTGTACTGAGGTTTGTGGACGTAGCCACTTTGCTATGAAACTTACTTTGATTGTAGATGAACCAGCAGATTACGAAAAGTGGAAAAAAGAGCAAAAATCATTGCTTGCTACTAAGCCTGAGTTTATTGAGAAAGTACCTGCTAATTTGAAAGCTAAGGCAATGAAGTATATCATGCCTGAGTCAGCAACTACGGCAAGTAATGATACTACAACGACGGCAGCATCTTTGTGATAATTTTTAACAACAGAACATTCTTAAAAATAGTAATATTATGGCAGCAGTAGCACACGCAGACGTACATGCCAACGAACATGATCACGCTCACGAGCACCATGAACAAAGTTTTATCAGAAAGTATATCTTTTCTGAAGACCACAAAGTAATTGCAAAACAATACTTGATTTCTGGTATTGTATGGGCTTTAATTGGAGGTTTCTTGTCGTTAGTATTTCGTTTACAATTAGGTTATCCCGGAATTGATTTAGGCTGGTTAAAGCCTATTCTTGGAGAAAGATGGTTTGATGACGCTGGTAAGCTAGATCCTAACTATTACCTTGCTCTTGTAACAATGCACGGAACCATCATGGTATTCTTTGTATTAACAGCCGGTTTAAGTGGTACTTTCTCAAATTTCCTTATTCCTTTACAAATTGGTGCAAGAGATATGGCATCAGGATTTATCAATATGCTGTCATATTGGTTCTTCTTCTTGTCGAGTGTTATTATGTTCGCCTCTTTGTTTGTGCAAGATGGTCCTGCCGGTGGTGGCTGGGTTATTTATCCGCCATTAAGTGCATTACCAGATGCTGCACCGGGTTCAGGTACAGGTATGACCTTGTGGTTGATAGCAATGGCAATATTTATCGTATCAAGTTTATTGGGTAGTGTAAACTATGTTTCTACCGTAATCAACTTGCGTACAAGAGGGATGACCTTCGATAAGATGCCTCTTACAATATGGTCATTTACATTTACAGCAATATTAGGTATCTTATCGTTCCCGGTATTGTTATCTGCCGCATTATTATTGATTTTTGACCGTAGTTTCGGAACAAGTTTCTACTTGTCTGACATTTATATCAACGGACAAGCATTGCCAAACCAAGGTGGTAGCCCGATTTTGTTTCAGCACTTATTCTGGTTCTTGGGCCACCCAGAGGTATATATCGTAATCCTTCCGGCATTGGGTATGACTTCTGAGATCATCGCTACAAACTCAAGAAAACCAATCTTTGGTTACAGAGCCATGATTTTCTCAATGTTAGGTATCATGTTCCTTGCCTTCATCGTATGGGCTCACCATATGTTCATGTCGGGTATGAATCCTTTCTTAGGTTCGGTGTTTATGCTCTTAACCTTGATTATTGCGGTTCCATCAGCTGTCAAAGGGTTTAACTATATTACAACAATGTGGAGAGGAAACATCGTGTTTACTCCTGCAATGATGTTCGCAATCGGTCTTGTATCATTCTTCGTATCAGGTGGTGTTACGGGTATCATTTTAGGTAATAGTGCCCTTGATATTCAGTTGCACGATACCTACTTTGTAGTTGCTCACTTCCACCTTGTAATGGGTTCTGCGGCCTTCTTCGGAATGGTAGCAGGTGTATATCACTGGTTCCCTAAAATGTTTGGCAGAATGATGAACTCAACCCTAGGGTATATTCACTTCTGGATTACATTTGCAGGTGTATATGTTGTATTCTTCCCGCAGCACTATTTAGGTATTGCAGGTTTTCCAAGAAGATACTATTCTTATACAGGTTTTGACTTTACAAACAAATACCAAGATTTAGCAGAGTTGAGTACTGTTGCAGCTATTGTAGTTTTTGCAGCTAACTTGATTTTCTTATATAACTTCTTCTATTCAATATTCTGGGGTAAAAAAGCAACTGCAAATCCTTGGAAATCGAATACTTTGGAGTGGACAACACCTGTTAATCCTGGTCATGGTAACTGGGAAGGAGAGATTCCGGCAGTGTACCGTTGGCCATATGATTATAGCAAACCAGGTGCTGCAGAAGACTTTATTCCGCAAAACGTTCCGTTCTCGGCTACTCCTGAGTCTAACTTAGAAGACGAAAACGAATTGGTTAAACAAGAAAAAGAAATCGAGGGTATCCAGTTTGACCACAATATCCCTGATTGATATAAAGATTTTTAGATGAGTAGCTTTGCTTTCAAAGCTACTCACAATATAAATCAATAAAGTAATGGTAACTTTTAGAAAGCTGGGTGTTTGGACAATTAGTGCGGTATATGTGCTGATATTGGTAGGAGGGATTGTTCGGGCAACAGGTTCTGGTATGGGTTGCCCCGACTGGCCAAAATGTTTTGGTAGTTGGGTGCCACCAACAGATATTTCGCAATTACCAAGTAACTATAAAGAAATTTTCGGTGCAAAACTAAAAGGAGAGGTTGAATTCAATGCTATTAAAACGTGGGTTGAGTACATAAATCGACTGGTGGGAGTAGCAATAGGAATCTTTATTTTTGCAACATTTATTACAGCTGTACGTTCTTTCTGGAGTAAAGATAGAGCAATAGTTTGGTTAAGTTTCAGTGCTTTTGTATTGGTACTTTTCGAGGGTTGGTTAGGGTCTAAAGTAGTGTCTACCGAGTTACACCCTGTAATGATTACGCTACATATGTTGTTGTCGGTCATTATTGTGTTTATCTTGTTGTATGCAGTGGCAAGGTCTTACACCGGAGTAGTTGAAGTAGAAGATATTAAAGATGCGAGCTCGATAAGTTTTCTTTTAACAACTCTTATTTTTATTACCCTTGGCCAAGTACTATTAGGTACACAAGTAAGAGAAATGGTTGACCAAGTAGCATTAGCGATGGGAGGATTAGCAAGAAGTGAATGGGTGGCTAATCTGGGCGGAAAATACGAAATGCATAGATGGTTTTCGTTAATTGTAGTCGGATTACACATTTTATTTCTATACAGAATACTTAAAAACAACAGCCAAAAAGGAATTGTCTATCAGTTTTCGATTGGTTTGATAATTCTGATAGCAATTGAAATGGCTTCAGGTTTGATTTTAGGGTATCTAGGTCTTCCGGCTTTTTCACAGCCTATTCATTTAACAATTGCCATATTAATGCTTGGAGTACAGTTTATTATATATCTGTTATTGAATAAAGAAAGAGTATTTAGAGGGGTTCCGGAATTTTCATTAAAGTAATGAGTCAATCAGTTAGTCAAAATATAACAAGTATAAAGCTTAGAGCTTTATACGATATTACCAAGTTTAGGTTATCGGCAACCGTAGTTTTTTCTGGGGCGTTTGGCTTCATATTGGCTTCTGATACGATAGATTGGTTAAAGTTAGTTCTTTTCTGTATTGCAGCATTTTCAACAACAGCAGCGGCTAATGTTATTAACCAGATTATTGAGAAAGATCTGGATATACACATGAAACGCACGCAAGACCGCCCGCTTCCAAGTGGCAGGCTATCGGTAAAAGAAGCCGCATTATTTGGTTGGGGTTTAGCGGCAATAGCGATGTATATTCTGTTTTATGAGTTTAATTCAAGAGCAGGTTTATTAGCATTGTTGTCGATGGTTTTGTATGGCTTTGTTTATACACCACTAAAGCGTGTAGGACCTGTGGCAGTAGCTGTAGGAGCATTGCCGGGAGCATTCCCTCCGATGATTGGTTGGATAGCAGCCAGCAATCACTTTGGTTTAGAACCAGGTATTTTGTTTGCTATTCAGTTTTTCTGGCAGTTTCCTCATTTCTGGGCTATCGCATGGGTTTTGAACGACGATTATAACAAAGCAGGATTCAAATTATTACCATCAAAAGGTGGCCAGAATCAGAGTTCTGCTATTCAGATAATGATTTATACCGTGTTTTTGTTGCCCCTTTGCTGGGTGCCTCATTACATGGGTATGACAGGTATCAATTCAGCTATAGTAGCAACTATTTGCGGTACGCTTTTCTTGGCACAAACTTTTTATCTGATTAGAAAAGTTGACAGAAGAGCAGCATTACAATTAATGTTCGGGTCGTTTATTTATCTTCCGGTTGTGCAAATAGCCTATCTTTTAGATAAACTATAAGAACCTTTAGATTTAGAAGTACAATGAGAGAGAAAGAGTTAAAAGTATCAATAAATAAAATAGCAGAGGAACCAAAACCGGTACTATCGGTTAACAAATGGAAGTTTATGCTATGGCTCTTCATTATTACCATTATTATGCTGTTTGCTTCACAAACAAGTGCGTATCTGGTAAGAAGAGCAGAAGGAAACTGGGTTGAGTTTAATATTCCGCAGATTTTCTGGTATAGTACAGTTGTGTTGCTGATTAGTAGTATTTCGATGCACTTTTCGTTGCAAGCAGCAAAAAAGAATAATCAGCAAATATTGAAACTGGCAGTAGCCATAACCTTTGTTTTTGGAATCGCATTTTTATGCATGCAATACTTTGGCTGGCAAGATTTGCAACAGCAGGGCATATTTTTAAAAGGAAACCCATCAGGCTCGTTTTTCTATGTATTTACGGGTTTACACATGGCTCACCTTTTAATAGGGTTAGGGATTCTGGTGGCAACTTTTATAATGACATTCAGAATGAAAATCGATTCAAACAATACATTGCTTGTTGAAATATGTGCAACAGCATGGCATTTCCTCGATTTACTTTGGGTATATTTATTTGTATTTTTATTGTATTTTAGATAAACTTTTTACAATTTCAAGATTTAAACAGGTAGCTAAACGCCTGTTTGAAATTCAGAAACTATCAGCTATGGCAAGTGCAAATACCTCAACAACCGCTGAACATTTGATGTGGAAGGGTGGAATCCAACCTATGAAAGTTGGATACGGAAAATTAATGATGTGGTTTTTCCTTCTTTCCGATACCTTTACTTTTTCAGCTTTACTGATTTCTTATGGGTTGGTACGTTTTAGTTTCCCGACCTTTGAAGGACTAAGACACAATTTCGAGTTCTCGAATGCCTGGTGGCCAATACCAGAAAGAGTATTTGAAGCAGTGCCGTTTTTGCATGGTGTACAAGCTCCGCTGGTATTCGTTGGTATCATGACATTTATTCTAATCATGAGCTCTGTTACAATGGTATTAGCTGTTGAAGCTGGTCACCGTCGTGATAAAGCAGATGTAGAAAAATATATGCTTTGGACAATCTTAGGTGGTTTTGCTTTCTTAGGCTCACAGGCTTGGGAGTGGGGTCACTTTATCCACGGTACAGAGCATGGCTTAACTTTGGCCAACGGTACAAAGATTTTTGGTGCAAACTTGGCACAGAATGAATATGGCCCGGCTGCCTTTGCCGACTTCTTCTTCTTTATTACTGGTTTCCATGGTACGCACGTACTTTCGGGAGTCGTACTTAATGTTTTGGTTTTCTATAATGCTGCTAATGGCGTTTATGAGAAAAGAGGACATTATGAAATGGTAGAGAAAGTAGGCTTATACTGGCACTTTGTAGATTTAGTTTGGGTATTCGTATTTACCTTCTTCTACCTTGTGTAGTCAGATTAAATAAAGATTTCAGACGTTTCAATCGTCAGATTGGATAAACTTAAAATATTGAATTAAAAATGGCTCAACATACCGAACACCACGGAGAGAAACTTCCAGCACAAACTAAAGAAATCTGGAAAACATTCTGGATTCTTTTAGGAATTACGGCACTAGAATTTGTTATTGCTTTTGTCGTAGATCCAGACCATTATAAATGGACAAAAATCGGTCTTTTCATTATCTTGACTATCGTTAAGGCATATTATATAGTAGGTATTTTTATGCACTTAAAACACGAAGTGAAATCTTTGATATGGTCAGTCGTATTGCCTTGTATATTTGTTGTGTGGTTGATTGTTGCGTTGATTGTTGAGGGTGGATACATTGGATTTGAACGCTTTTTAAAATGAGTAAAAATACTACCAAAGCCGGAATACTAGTAGTGATATTAGTAGTTCCGGCTTTAATGTTTGTGTTTCTGAAATTATTCGGAAACAATTATTATAAGCTCCCCTATTTAATGCCGGAAATAGACGAGCATGGGCAGGTGTTGATGAACGGTGCTGATACTGTTTTTCATAAAATACCCGATTTTGAGCTTTTAGACCAAAATGGTAATAAGTTTTCTTCTCAACAAACAAAAGGCAAAATTTATGTTGCCGATTTCTTCTTCACTCGTTGTGGTACTATCTGCCCAAAATTAAGTTCTGCAATGCTAAGAGTGCAAGATGTGTTTGGCGATAACCCTGATGTGCTTATGGTTTCTCACTCGGTTGACCCTAACCACGATACCCCGGCTGTATTGAAAGAATATGCTAAAAAGTATGAAGCACAAGACGGGAAATGGTTTTTTCTGACGGGAGATAAAAAGGCCATATATGATTTGGCTATTAAAGGTTATAAACTGCCTGTGGCCGATGCATCAGAATATGACAAAAACATAAAGGATGTTGATGAAATGTTTATCCACTCTGAGAAGTTGATGCTGATTGACAAAGAAGGCTATATAAGAGGAATTTACGATGGTACTGTTAACGTAGACATTGAGCGATTACAGGCCGAAATAAAAGTTTTGCAGGAAATATATAAGGATAAAAACAGTGCTCGTTAGAGCTTTTAAAGAATGGAAGCAAGATTGGAAAAAAAATCCATGGTATGGATTAATTTGCTATCGGTGGTGATACCGGTGGTAGTTGCATTGATGTTAGGTATTCGTCAGAAATTTGACTTAGGTGCCTGGACACGAACTTTGCCGCATGCTATTGGCGTAATTAATACGCTTACAAGTATTTTGTTAATTTATGGTTTCTTACTTATTAAGCAAGGAAAAATAGAGCAACACAAAAAAGCCATGACAGGTGCATTTTTGTTAGGTGGCTTGTTTTTGGTATGTTATGTTGGTTACCATATCTCTAACCAAAGCACAAAATTTGGTGGAGAGGGTTTTATGCGTTATCTTTATTTCTTTGTATTGATAAGCCACATTGGCTTGTCGTTTGTAGTTTTGCCTTTGGTACTAAGAACCTATTACTTCTCTTGGACAAACCAGATGGCACGCCATAGAAAAATGGCTAAGATAGCGTTTCCTATTTGGTTATATGTGTCAATTACAGGAGTAATTGCTTATTTAATGATAAGACCTTATTACGCTTAAGACAATGAAAGCATTCAGATTAATACTTACTACAACAGTTTTCTTGTTAATAAGCTGTACTTTTTCGATGGCCCAATGTGCCATGTGCCGTGCAACTGTGGGGAGCAATCTGAGCGAAGGACGTGGTGTGATAGGCACCGGTATTAATGATGGTATTCTGTATTTATTAGTGATTACCTATCTTTCGATACCAACCCTGATTTTTATCTGGTTCAGAGCTGCCAAGAAAGAAATGAGGTTAAAATTGAATTTAAACAGATAATTGGTGCACTGTTGGTAATTTTCTGTTTCTGAATACACATTTGAAAGAATCTGCTATGCAAAATGGCAGATTCTTTTTTGTTTCTGCCTATTGGGTTTTCTATTTCTTTAGTATCTTGCATTGTGCTTGTATAGACAAGACGTATACTTTATATCAACCTTAATATCATTCATAATCATGAGTAATCAACCTCATAAAATCGCCATGCTCGGTACAGGGCTCATTGGCTGGTTTTATACAAAATCTCTTCATGAACATCGCCGCCCAGATCGTGTACAAGTAGTTTATTCAAGAAGCGAAGAACGTGGAAAAGCATTTGCCGAAGAATGGGATATTCCGAAACATACAACCAGTATGGAGGAAGCCATAAAAGATAAAAATGTCAATGTGGTAATTATTGGTTTGCCGAATGATTTACATTTTGAAGCAATTAAATTATGTTGTAAACATAAAAAGAGTGTATTGTGTACCAAACCCTTGGCACGTACAGGAGCAGAAGCAAAGAAAATCCTTGATATGGTAGAAAAAGCCGGAATATATCATGGCTACCTTGAAGACTTAGCTTATACTCCTAAAACCCTTCATGCTTTACAATCGGTGAAGAATGGTGTGATTGGCCGTGTAACATGGGCAAGGTCAAGAGAAGCACATCCTGGGCCACACTCAAGCTGGTTCTGGGACTTGAAAAAAGCTGGGGGTGGGGCTATTGTAGATTTAGGCTGCCATTGTATCGAAATTGCCCGTAACTATATCGGCAAAGACATTCGCCCCGTAGAAGTAATGTGCTGGGCTGCCACGCAGGTAAAACCAATTGAAGCAGAAGACAACGCCATTGCACTGGTAAAATACGCTAACGGTGCAGTAGCACAATTTGAGGTGAGTTGGTCGTTTAGAGGAGGTATGGATTTAAGAGACGAAGTAGCAGGTACAGAAGGAGTAATAAGAACCGACCATTTTATGCGCACCGGCTTTGAAATGTTTACAGCAGCACAAGAAGCCAGCTATGTAGCCGAAAAAGCAGAAAGTGCCTCGGGCTGGTTGTTTCCAGTAGGGGATGAGGTAAACTCACTGGGTTATACCCACATGTTTACCGATATGTTTGATAACCTCGATAAGGGTACTACGCCAATGGAAAGTTTTTATGATGGTTACATCGTAAATTCAGTAATAGATGCTTGTTATAAATCGGCAAAAACCAAGAAATGGGAGCCTGTTATTATAAAAGACTGGAGAGGCCGCACCGATGTAACAGAGCCATCGCCGTTTGTAGAGTACGACGCCGAACACTGGCACATTAAAGATGAGTTTTTACCAGATGGCCGCAAGAAAGTAATCTTAAAAGAAAAATCAACCGGAAATATTATTCAGAGAGTTTTGTAATAAAAAAGGTGTGGGAGAATATTTCCCACACCTTATAATTTATTGAACTCTCGTCCATGCTTCCCAATCGCTGTTGGCTTCGAGTTTGTTTTCAATGTCGTCAGGTAGTTTGGCAAAGAAATCTAGCCCTGTTGCTTTTTCAACTTCATCAATCGAAACCACATAGTTATTCATTCTCTTGCCAAATAAGCCCTCGTTAGGTAGCAGAAAAGCTATCGCTCTTGCTTTTTTAGGGTTGTTTGCCTGATAATACAAAGCTATCTTGTAAAAAGCTTTAGGCACGGCCACTTTATTATAACGCCCAATCGTTTCCATACCTTTGCTTAAGACCGGACCCGTTACCACAATTAACTCTTCGTCACGAACAGCCCATCCTCTGATGCGACTCTCAATATTCTCCCAAATACCTCTGTTAAAATCAGGTACTTGCGGGCATATATTGCTCATATAAAAGGTTTCATTCATTAAATCCTGACAGCATTTGAAATCTCCTGCCGGTACCATGTGCCCACGGTCGTAGCCTGAGTTGCTGTAATCGGTCGATAAAGCAGAATTGCCTTCTACTTTTTTATCTGGTATAAACTGGTTGCCACTTCTATCAGCTCGGCCTTTAGTAAATTCGCCTCTAAGCTTGTGCACTACCCATGCAGGTACTTCATATTTTTCTTCGTAGCGAAGTGTATAGTTTTTGTGCTTAATAATTTCATCTCCTTTATTGATAGCAGGCAGAGCAAAACTTGGAATCTCGTGGTCAGCAACCGTGTTTTCTTTTTGTTCGTCCGGGCCTAATACTTTGTCTTTCAACTTATCGAATAGAGAACCTTCATCTTCATTTTTACTATCTTCTGTTTTTTTCTTGCCGCTTGCGCTTGCTTCACTATCATTGTTAGTAGCAGTAGCTTCGTTGTCAGGCTCGGGTGCTTTGTAAGGATTTGTTTTGTCAGCCGAAGAGCCTTTGGGGTTGAAAACGCCTGATACGGTTTCCCATAGTTTGCTGATAGGACCAGGTTTGTCTTTGTAGTAAAGAAAGTAACCAACAGCGAAAAAAATCAGAATAAGAATAATACGATTGGATTTCATTAAAGAGCTAAGGTGTTTAATAATTATTGCAAGTTTACGATAAAACGAACAAGTATGCTTGTTTCTGCTAGGTTTTATTAAAACTATTCAGTCATTATGGAAATTTGGAAAGTTACCAAATCAATAATTTTAGATGAATTTTAATTAATTTAATAGCCCTCTTGCATAAGCACTTTCAAATTTATCTTTAAGTAAATCAATGAGCTCAGCTTGCATGTAATCATATTCATCTGGAATATATAAACATACAATTCTTTTGGTTTGATAAATATCGGGGAAGTGCTTACGAATATAATTTCTGTGATGTTTTTCCATTACCACAATAGTATCGGCCCATTCTAATAGCGTTAACGATACGACATTACGAGCCGATTCATGTGTGCCTGCTGATGCTACTTCAAACCTTGCATCAGTCTTATATATTTCATGAGCCGTTGCACTACGCATACGGTTAATGGTACAGATAAATATGATTTTAAGTTTTTGAGCAGTTTCCATACTATGTAGAGAATCGTGAAAGTTAAGCTTAAAACTCGGTGTGCAATCCCATATGATAATGGCAATGCATAAGGCATGAATCTAAAAAAACTTATATTTCTTTTTAATGCTCACTGGCACAAATTTCTGATTTTATAAAATAATTGTAAAAATTACACTTATGCTAAATAGCTATGCATGTCTATTTTATTAGGTAAAATAGTACAAATATGTTCGTTTTCTATACAAATATGCTTTCAATTACTGACAATTGCTATTACATTTGCCCTTTCAAATCAAAATGTACTAATGAAAAGAAAAATCCTAAAAAATCTCATTTTCTGTGGATTGCTTGCTAATGCAGTATCAGCACAGCAAATGATTCCATTGAATAACATGGATGCTTTCAGACCGACGCAAGGCCAATGGAGCGTTGTGAATGCGGTGGAAGCAGATTTTACAAAACCCAACGACCTACACAAAAAAGATGTCTCGACAGGACTTAATGGTGGTATTTTATTATGTGAGCATCCTCCTGGAAAATATGGAATCGAAATGGACTTGCTCACCAAAATGGAGCATGGCGACCTAGACCTTGATTTAGATTTCATGATGGCCAAAGGCTCAAACTCTGGTATCTATCTGCAAGGCCGTTACGAAATCCAGTTATTTGATAGCTGGGGTAAAAAATCACCTAAATATGGTGACCTAGGTGGTATCTACGAACGTTGGGACGATTCGAAACCAGAAGGTTCAAAAGGCTATCAGGGTGTTGCGCCACGTATCAACGTAGCAAAAGCGCCGGGTTTGTGGCAAAATATTAAAATTTCTTTTCAAGCACCAAGATTTGATGCCAATGGCAAAAAAATAGCCAATGCAAGAATTTTGTCTATTTACGTAAATAATGTGTTGATGCACGAAAACGTAGAGCTAACAGGCGAAACTCGTGGTGCTTGGGAGCCTAACGAGGTTACTATGGGGCCGCTTCGTTTTCAAGGCGACCACGGTAATGTGGCTTTCAGAAACATTAAATACAAAAGCTATAACCAAAAAGTATTGTCATTCAAAGACTTGAAATATGGTGTTTATAAAGGCAATTTCAGAACTATTGGAGATATAGAAAAAATAAAACCAGAACTCAGCGGTAACCTTAATGCCTTAAACTGGGCAGTAACTAACGCTGAAAATGAGTTTGCGGTAAAATATGCAGGTAAAATTGTAGTGCCGGAAGCCGGAACATACACTTTTACTACTACGCACGGTGGTAACACCGAAGCTAAAATTAATGGGCAACAGTTATTTAAAAATGCATGGTTGCAGTCAGACCCTACAGGTAGAAAAGCAACTATTGAACTACCTGCAGGCGAAGTGCCATTTGAATTATACTACTGGAAAGCTGATGGCTGGTTACAACCATCGTTGGGTTTATATGCTGAGTCGGCAACGGTGCGTAAACACCCATTGCACACAGCTAACTCTACAATGGTTAATAACCCGTCGTCTCCTATTTTATTAGGTACAGCAGTTGAGCCAGTTTTGTTGCGTTCGTTCATGGATATTAAAGAAGGTGATAAAAACAAAAGAATTGTGCACGCAATTTCGGTAGGTAATAAAGAAAACGTACACTTTACTTATAATCTTGACAACGGTTCTTTGTTTCAGGTATGGAAAGGTAACTTCCTGAATGCTACACCAATGTGGCAGGATAGAGGTGATGGTAGCTCAAGACCAATGGGTAGCCTTATGCCACTTGGCGATGCACCAGTGGTTGCAGTTTTAGATACGCCAGATAAATCGTGGGGTGGAGTAGATGCTACATTCCGCACACGTGGCTATGAACTTGATGATAATGGTCAGCCGACTTTCAAATATGATGTTTACGGAGCCAAAGTTTCAGATAAAATAGTGCCTGTTGAAGATGGCAAAATATTGAAACGTGATATTGCGGTAAGCGGTGCTGTAAGTAATCTATATGCCCGATTAGCAAGTGCTGATACTATTAGCAAAAATGCTGATGGAACCTACAACGTTGGTGATGGCAGCTATATGATTAAAGTAGAGGAAGGAAACGCTAGTATCAGAACCATAAGTGGTAAGCAAGAATTGATTGCACCACTTGGCGGAAAAATCAGCTATTCGATTATTTGGTAAAACAGAGGCTTTAAAATTCTATCAGAATGAAAAAAATATTTCAAACAATCCTTTTTTCGGTAGGTATAGTTACTGCTGCTTTGGCGCAGAATACTGCCGAAAATGACTATTATCGTATTATTACACTACCCGTACCCGAGAATATGTTGCTTGAGGTAGGAGGTATTACTACGCTACCTAATGGTGATATAGCTCTTGCTACTCGTAGAGGCGATATCTGGGTGGTGAGTAACCCATCTTTGGCAGGTACGGCACAGCCGTATTACAAAAAGTTTGCCAGTGGTTTACACGAAATTCTGGGGCTTGCATACAGAAATGGTGCTTTCTATTGCGCACAACGTGGAGAATTAACAAAGTTGATTGACAAAAATGGTGACGGCAAAGCCGATGTGTACGAAACAATTGCTACACTGCCTATCTCAGGTCATTACCACGAATATAGCTATGGCCCTAAGTTTTTACCTGATGGTTCAATGATTGTAACGGGTAACGTAGCCTTTGGAGATGAAGAATGGTGGAGAGGTGAAAGTAGAGTGCCGTGGAGAGGCTGGGCTATCAGAATTACAGAAGACGGTAAAATTGAGCCTTACGCAACAGGTATGCGTTCTCCTTGTGGTATCGGTATGATTGATGGCGAGTTCTGGTATGGTGATAACCAAGGTGACTGGATGGGATCTGGCTTTATTGCACAGGTGAACAAAGGTGATTTTATGGGCCACCCTGCCGGATTACGTTGGACAGGCGAACCTAATTCACCATTGAAATTAACAGCCGAGCAATTGTATGCAAAGATAAACCCAAGAAGAGATAAAGATGCCAATGGTTATTACATAAAACCTGAGAACATCGAAAACGAAAGAGGAACGTACCTTTTTGAATTGAAAAAAGACATTCCTGAGCTTAAAACTCCAGCTGTGTGGCTTCCGCATGGTGTATTGGGTATTTCTACGTCAGAAATTCTTAAAGACGAAACCAACGGTGCTTTCGGTCCATTTGCAGGGCAACTATTAGTTGGCGACCAAGGAAAAAGTAATATCTCACGTGTATTCATAGAAAAAGTAAATGGCGAATACCAAGGTGCATCTTTCATGTTCCGTGAAGGATTTCAGTCAGGTATTTTACGTATGACATGGGGACAAGATGGCTCTTTGTACCTTGGTGAAACCAACCGTGGTTGGGGTTCGGCAGGTACTACTACCGCAGGTCTTGAAAGATTGGTTTGGACAGGCAAAATGCCGTTCGAAATGAAAGCTGTAAGAGCTACGCCAGATGGTTTTGAAATTGAGTTTACAAAACCTATCAATAAAACTACTGCTGCCGATTTCAAAAACTACCAGATTCGTAGCTTTATCTACAAATACCATTCGGTATATGGTAGCCCAACCGTAGGCGAGAAATTCTTGAATGTAAAAGGCTTGAAACTATCAGCAGATGGCTTGAAAGTACGCTTGTTGGTTGAAGGTTTAAGAGACCATTTTATTCATGAAATAAAAGCTGATGGCGTAAAAGACAGAGACGGTAAAGGCTTATTACATAGCACTGCTTTCTATACTTTAAACAATATTCCGGCAGGAGATAAACTAACAGACTATACCCCTCGTCCGGCGAATTTGCCTGTAACAGGTACTGCTACAAAAGCAGAAAAATTGACAACACCTGACGACAGAACTGCCAAAGCCCCTGCCAAAAAAGTAGTACCTACTTATGATGAAATCAAGCCATTGTTGCAAAAACATACTTGTACTGCTTGTCATCAGACAGAGAAACGCCAGGTAGGCCCGGCATTTAAAGATATTGCCAAACGTAATTATTCAGATGATAAAATTCAGGGTCTAATCTACAAGCCAAATCCTAAAAACTGGCCTGATTATGCAACTGAAATGCCTCCGATGCCACAAGTACCAAAAGCAGATGCTTTGAAAATTGCGGCCTGGATAAACTCACTGAAATAATTTCGCTTAAGATTTTAGTCCCCCAAAAACCTGCCGATACTCGGTGGGTTTTTGTTTTTTGAGTAGGCGGAACGAGCGGTTGAAATTAGAGAGGTTATGAAAACCACATTCGAAAGCAATTTGCTGTATACTCTTGCGGTTCTCTATCAGCATACGGCAAGCGTAACCAATACGTACTTCGGTCAGAAACTGCACATAGGTTTTTTGTGTACGATTCTTGAAATACCTGCAAAAATTAGGTACCGACATATTGGCGATAGTTGCGGCCTCTTCGATAAGAATCTTACGGTTGAAATGAGAAAGCGTAAATTCATAAATGCGGTTTATGGTGTCGGCATCAAATCTGTGATACGATTCCACAAAACCCTCACTACTCAGAAAACTTAACTCGGTAGATGTTGCGAGTGTTTCTAAGATTTGTAACAAAACACTAATACGATACACGCCATTCTCGTTAGCCAATAATTTATTTAGCAGCCGCAGCACTTCTATTTTGGTATCGCCCGAAATACGTAAACCTCGTTTGGCTTTCTCAAACAACCACCTGATGTTTTCCATTTCTTTCAGGTTTAGAAAATCTTTCCCGAAGCAATCGGGCAAAAACTGAATTACTTGCGCTTCGGCTTTTAACCCCGAATAGTCGGCAAAATAAATAGCATCGTTTTTCCAGACATGGGGCAGGTACGCACCTAGTAGTACCAAATCGCCTTCTTCAAATTCTTCAATATTGTCGCCCACAAATCGGGTGCCTTTGCTTTGTTGAATATGGGTAAGTTCTAGTTCGGGATGAAAATGCCATTTATCGTAAAGAAAAGGCAGTGTATCTTTACGGGCAACAAACGAGTAGTTGTCTGATATATTAACTTTACGGAGTACTGCCTGCACGAATTATTGATATAATGTTATATAGAAATACTTCTTTTTGTAAAGTTGATAATATTTCATCAAAAGTGTATAATATTTCATAAAAAAGCTAAAAGAATGAATTGTACTTTTGTAAGATGTTTTTTAATTCCATTGATATATGCAACATAAAGTTTTAAAAGTAAATCCTTCTGATAATGTGATAGTAGCGCTTCGGAATCTGGAAGCAGGAGAGAATATAGAATTTGAAGGCGAAAATTATATTTTACCAAGGTCAATTGCGGCTAAGCATAAATTTGTAACAGAAGATTTAAACACAGGCGACCACGTAACTATGTATGGCGTTTTGGTTGGTAAAGCAACGCAGCCAATTCAGCGTGGAGAGCAAATTACGACTTTTAACCTTAAACACGAGTCAGAAGAGTATTCGGTAAGCAAGAGAGTACCTGAAACCAACTGGCAGGCACCAGACGTATCGAAGTGGGAGGGAAGAACTTTTATGGGGTATCATCGTTCTGATGGCCGTGTGGGTACAGCAAACTACTGGTTGGTAGTACCTTTGGTATTCTGCGAAAACCGTAATATTCTTAAATTAAAAGAAGCTTTTGATAAAGCATTGGGCTATGCTTTTCCTGATGTTTATTTGCGTCAGGTAGAAGATTTGGTGCAATTACACCAGAAAGGTGGCGCAAATAATATAGATTCTTACAATCAGGAAACACAGGGAGCTTCGGCAGACAACCGTCTGTTTCCTAACCTTGATGGTATTAAGTTTTTGACTCACGAGTCGGGTTGTGGCGAAAACAATCAGGATTCTGAGCTATTAGCAGCATTATTTGCAGCTTATGCCAACAATCCTAATGTTGCGGGTATAACCGTTCTTAGCTTAGGTTGTGAAAAAACACAGTTTACCGATTTGATGAACGAAATCAAAAAACGTAATCCTGAGTTTGATAAGCCTGTTTTGTTATTTGAGCAACAGACTTACGGAACAGAGTTCGGTATGATGTCGGCGGCTATCAAAGAAACCTTCAAAGGCTTAATTGAAGCCAATAAACTGACACGCCAGCCTGCTCCTCTATCAAAACTGAACATCGGTTTAAAATGTGGTGGTTCTGATGGTTTCTCGGGTATTTCTGCCAATCCGGTTTTAGGTCATTTGTCAGACTTAGTAGTGGGTTTAAACGGAACAACCTATCTGGCCGAATTCCCTGAATTGTGTGGTGTTGAGCAGGAATTAATCAACCGTTGTGTAACAACAGAAAAAGCTGAGAAGTTTGAATACCTGATGCGTGATTACGCTGCCAAAGCCGAGGCCGTAGGTGCAGGTTTTGACATGAATCCATCAGCAGGTAATATCAAAGATGGCTTGATTACCGATGCCATCAAGTCGGCTGGTGCTGCCAAAAAAGGTGGCTATGCACCAATAGTTGATGTATTAAACTATACAGAATTGGCTAAAGGGCCGGGTCTGCATCTGGTTTGTACACCAGGGAATGACGTGTTAGCAACTACAGGTAAAGCCGCTGCGGGTTGTACCATCATATTGTTTACTACAGGTTTGGGTACACCAACCGGAAATCCGGTTTGCCCTGTGGTAAAGGTATCAACTAATACACAATTGGCTAAAAAGATGCCTGATATTATAGATTTTGATTGCGGCGAGATTATTACCGGAGAAAAAACCATTGAGCAAACGGCAGAAGACCTTTTGGAGTACTGCATAGACCTGGCAAGTGGTAAAATTAAAACAAAAGCCCAAGAATTAGGACAAGATGATTTTATGCCCTGGAAAAGAGGTGTAAATTTATAACGATTAACGATTATCCAGATTTAGATAAAAAATATAGCTTATGAGATTATTACGTTTTGGTGAGTTTGAACAAGAAAAACCAGCCGTTGAATTACTAGACGGCACACGCATAGATGTTTCGGCTTTTGAAGAAGATTATACCGAGAAATTCTTCGCTACTGATGGTCTGGCTCGTTTGGCTGCATGGGTAGAGGTAAACTCAGAGACTTGCCCTAAAGTACCTGCTGATGCCAGAATAGGCTCATGTATTGCACGTCCGTCTAAGATTGTTTGTATTGGCTTGAACTATGCCAAACATGCCGAAGAAACCAACGCAGCAATTCCGAAAGAACCAATTATTTTCTTTAAATCTACTACGGCGCTTTGTGGCCCTTACGATAATGTGATTATCCCGAAAAACTCTGTAAAAACAGACTGGGAAGTAGAACTGGCTGTGGTAATAGGCAAAAAGGCTTCTTACGTAACAGAAGAAGAAGCAATGGATTACGTAGCAGGCTATGCGTTGCACAACGATTACTCAGAAAGAGAGTTTCAGATAGAGCGTGGCGGACAATGGGTAAAAGGCAAAAGCGCCGATACCTTTGCGCCACTAGGGCCTTTCCTGGCTACTAAAGACGAAATAGAAGACCCACACAATTTACCTTTATGGCTGACGGTAAACGGAGAAAAACTACAAAACTCTAGTACCGACGACATGATTTTTAAAATCCCGTTCCTGATTCATTACCTGAGCCATTTCATGACTTTGTTACCGGGCGATGTGATTTCTACAGGTACACCTTTTGGTGTAGGTTTAGGCTTTAAACCACCTCGTTACCTGAATGCAGGCGACATAGTAGAACTAGGTATTGATGGCTTAGGCACGCAAAAACAACAGGCAGTTGCTTATTCAAAAAACTAACGAGTATGAACTTAAATTTAGGCGACAAAGTAATCATCGTAACAGGTGGCGCTAAGGGTATTGGCGAAGGTATTGTAAAAGTATTGGTAAACGAAGGTGCCATACCTGTAATTATTGGCAGAAATGAGGCTGATAACTTAAAAACACTTGAAGCACTGGGTGCTAATGGTTTTCAGGTAGCAGCCGAATTGAGCGACCCTGAAGAGTGCCGCAAAGCAGTAGCGCAGGTAGTAGAAAAATACGGACGTATAGATGGTTTAGTAAACAATGCCGGAGTAAACGATGGGGTAAACCTTGAAAACGGCAGTTACGAGGCGTTTATGTCGTCGTTGCACAAAAACTTGGTGCACTATTACCTGATAGCACATTATGCTTTGCCTGAGCTTAAGAAAAGCAAAGGAAGCATTGTAAACATTGGCTCAAAAACAGGTGAAACAGGGCAAGGCGGAACATCGGCCTATGCTGCTGCCAACGGAGGCCGCAATGCCTTGACACGTGAGTGGGCTATTGAATTGCTGAAATATGGTATCCGTGTAAATGCCGTAATAGTAGCAGAGTGTTATACACCATTGTACGAAAAATGGGTGAAGACTTTGCCGAATCCGGAAGAAACATTGCAGAAGATTACTGAAAAAATACCTTTGGGTAACCGTATGACTACTGCCGAAGAAATTGCTAATATGGTGGTTTTCTTGCTTTCAGATCGTTCGAGCCACACCACAGGGCAGTTGGTTCATGTAGATGGTGGATACGTGCATTTAGATAGAGCTTTGATATAAATTGAAGAGTATGAAAAGATATTGTCTGGCATTAGATTTAGTAGATGACGCTACACTGATAGCCGAATACGAGAAATACCATGAGCAAATATGGCCCGAAATAGCCGAGAGCATCAAAGGGGCAGGCGTTGAAGATATGGAGATTTATCGTATCAGTAATCGCTTATTTATGATTATGGAAACCAACGACGACTTTTCGTTTGAAAGAAAAGCCGAAATGGATGCCAATAATCCGAAGGTGCAAGAATGGGAAACCCTGATGTGGAAATATCAGCAGGCTTTACCAATTGCTAAGCCCGGTGAAAAATGGATATTTATGGATAAGATTTTCGATTTGAAACAGCAATAAATTCCTCTTTCTCCCCTATACCTATAACAGCCGCTTGAAAAAGTGGCTGTTATTTTTTTATTTGCATTACCGAAAAACATTCAACCTCAATATACATGAGAATCAACGCCCTTCTACTATTAGCTATCACCTTTCTGGTAGGTGCCAGTTCATGGAAAAAACCTGCTGCGCAAGCTAAACCTAACATCATTCTGATTTTTATGGACGATATGGGTTATGGCGATTTAAGTTGCACCGGAGCACTAGACTACCAAACCCCCAATATTGATAAATTAGGTTTTGAGGGTATTCGTTTTACCAATTTCTTGGCAGCACAAGCTGTTTGCAGTGCGTCTAGGGCTGCTTTGATGACAGGCTGTTATCCGAATAGAGTAGGTATTGCCGGAGCTTTAAATCCTGCGCAAAAAATCGGGCTAAATACCGATGAAGTTACCATTGCCGAAATGCTCAAACAAAAGGGGTACGCAACAGGCATTTTTGGTAAATGGCACCTTGGGCATCATAAGCAATTCTTGCCCCTACAACAAGGTTTTGATGAATACCTCGGAGTTCCGTATTCGAATGATATGTGGCCTGTGGATTATGACGGCAAACCTATCACTGACGAAAACGATTATCGCAAGAAGACTTATCCTACTTTGCCGTTGATAGAAGGCAATGAGCAAAAAGAAACCATTACCGATTTATCGGGTCAAGATAAACTCACGACACTTTACACCGAAAGAGCAGTGGGTTTTATTAAGAAAAACCGTAACAAGCCTTTCTTTTTGTACCTGCCTCAATCAATGGTGCACGTGCCGCTTGGTGTGTCAGCAAAATTTAAAGGGAAAAGTAAACAAGGTCTGTATGGTGATGTGATGATGGAAATAGATTGGTCGGTTGGGCAAATAATGAAAACGCTAAAAGAAAACGGGTTAGATAAAAACACTTTAGTGATTTTTACGAGTGACAATGGCCCTTGGATTAACTTTGGAAATCATGCAGGCTCAACAGGTGGACTGAGAGAAGGCAAAGGAACAGTGTTTGAAGGTGGCCAACGAGTGCCTTGTCTTATGCGCTGGAAAGGCACAATTCCTGAGGGTTTAATTTGTAATCAGCTTACATCTACCATTGATATTCTACCTACTTTAGCTCGTATTTGTGGTACAAAATTGCCTGATAATAAAATTGATGGTGTAGAGATTTTGTCATTAATGAAAGGCAATATAAATGACACGCCACGTAAGTATTTTTATTATTATTATGCACAAAACGAACTCAGGGCTGTTAGACGTGACAACTGGAAGCTAATGCTGCCACACAAAGTTGAGCGTACTTACGAAAGTGTCTTGCCGGGCAACAATGGTTTTGCAGGTAAATATGGTAATATAGAAGTACCACTTGCACTTTATGATTTAAGAAGAGATGCCGGCGAAGAATATGATGTAAAAGAACAACACCCCGAAATTGTTGCCGAGCTACAAAAAGTAGCCGATATAGCTCGTGAAGATTTGGGCGATGCACTACAACAAAAACAAGGTAAAAATGTAAGGCCCGTAGGTGTTTTGAAAGAATAAATAAGTATATAAGCATCAGTTAAAATGGCTTAAAAATCGGCCATTTTAACTGATAAAAAACCGTTTTTTTAGTGGCTAATGTCATCAAAAAATGGTATCTTTGAGTTAGATGTTTTGCTAGAACTAATAAGTATTTCATGTCTGCTTATATCAGAAGTCCAACAAAAAAATCATAATAATTTCAACCCTGAGTTATACCTGATACCCTTGGTTGTGCGTTATACCGAAACACATTTTATCAAATTTAAAGCTACTAAATTTAGTATTACGATCACTGATGAGTCAATTTACAGAAGACCAAGTAACACAACTTGCGCCTGATGCTGCTTCTCTGAAATCGGGAAAAGATTTAGCTAATGAACGAAAATGGGTATCTTTTCATCAGAATGAACGGGTTCTGTGGGGAGAAGTTCAAGGCAGCGGCAAAGACCCTTACCGCACCCAAGTAGACCTGCAAAATATTGCCTTCAAATGCTCTTGTCCGAGCCGTAAATTCCCTTGTAAACATGGCCTAGGCCTATTATTCATAGCTGCCCGCAACCCGAGTGCCATTAAACAAGGCATAGCCGAACCTGCTTGGGTAAGCGACTGGATTAGCAAGCGGGTCGACAAGGCAGAAAGCAAGGTTGAAAAGGATAATCACCAAGAAGAAGACCCGAAGAAAGCCGAAAAACAAGCCAAAGACAAAGAAAAACGCCAGAAAGAACGTCAACAGAAAGTAGAGGCAGGCGTAGCAGAGCTAGACCTCTGGCTCAAGGATTTGGTGCGCACAGGCTTATTGACCTTGCCGGAACGAGGCCATACTTTTTTTGAAAAAACAGCCGCCCGTATGGTCGATGCACAGGCTACTGGTCTGGCAAATATGGTGCGGAGTTTTAACAAGATTAATTTCTACAACGGCAACGCCTGGCATACGGAAGCACTGGCTTTATCGACCAATATTTATCTGTTGCTTGAGTCGTTCAAAAATCTTGAGAAACTCCCTCAGCTTTGGCAGGAAGATGTCAGAAATATGATAGGCCGAACGGTGGCGCAGAAAGATTTACTGGCCGAAAGCAACGATAATAATACTATAAAAGATACATGGCTGGTAATAGGTAGGCAAACCGAAACAGAAGACGATATTACGATTCAGCGTAATTGGTTGTATGGTTGTCAGTCAGGGCAATATGCCTTGATTCTGAATTTTGCTTACAAAAATACCCCAATGACCAACTTGCTTATGGTTGGTAGTTTTGTAGACGCAACGCTGGTATTTTATCCGTCTAATTCTCCTTTCAGGGCTATTCTGAAAGAACAAAGTCTTAATACAAACACAACTGACACATTTTCTTCTAAAGGTGCTTTTGCTACTTGGGATGCCATGCAGGAAACCTTCGCCGGGCAACTCGCTAAAAACCCGTGGTTTGATGATATTCCTTACATGGTTGAGCAACTTGTATTAGTTAATAATAATGCTCAATGGTTTCTAAAAGATTCAGCGGGGGCATTTCTGCCCTTAAATTCGGCTTTTAGCGATAAGCAAATCTGGCATTTATTAGCCATCACAGGCGGAAAACCCGTAGACTTATTTCTGATAAAAACCAACAATACCGTTTTGCCACTCGGCATCATGAATCAATCTGACCGAACCTATCAGCTATTGAGATAAACCTCATTTACTATGGATGCTTGGAAACAACTTGTAAATACAGCTTTACTGGGAACAGAAAAATTGCCTTTAAACCCAGAGGCATTACCATCCAGAATTCAGGAAAAACTTATAAATGCTGATAAAACAGACCCGGAAAGCTACTTCATGAAAGCGGCCACGCTGATGCTCGCTTACCAAAAAGCGGGCGAACAGGCAGACACTAGCGTAATGCCAGCCATTGTTCCGGCCGAAGAAGAAACACTGCCTTATTGTAGCCCTAATGCCTTGGTTGTGTTAAAAAAACTACTCAGCCAGCAAAACCAACATTTGTCGTTAATCTCTTTCTGGGCTGAAACCTGCATAGCCAATAACTGGATTATACCACCTGATATACTGGTGGCTGTACTTGACTTAGGCGCCGACAAAAAAGCCAGATTTATAAGAGACAAAATCAGAAAAATAATTGGCAAAAGAGGCGAATGGATGGTACAGTTTAATGAAAACTGGCAATATGCGCTGCCGCTCTATGAAGATAAACTATGGCAGGAAGGCCGAATAGCAGAGCGTCGAGAGGCTTTTGCCGTAATAAGACACCTTGAGCCGAGCAAGGCATTTGAATGGCTCAAAGCCGTATGGGCAGAAGAAACAGCCAAAGATAGAAAAGACTTTCTATTGATGTTTGAAAAAAACATTAGTCTGGGTGAAGAAGATTTTCTGCAAGAGGTAAAAGCAGCATTAATGGCTGATAAAAACCTAGAAAAAGCCATTAATAAAGAGATATTGGGCATTGTAGAAATGCTTTTGCAAAGAATAGAAAAACTAAAGCAGAAAAACCAAACAGTAGCCGAGAAGTCGGGCTTTTTGAGTGGCTTGTTTAAGAAAATAGTGCCATCGGCAATGTCGGATATTGAAAAAGAGTTTCTGGCTGAGGTAAAGTGGCAGAATTACGACGAAACCAATAAGAAACTCGAACAACTCGGGCATCTGTCGTGGTCGGCTGAGTTTAGTCAACGAGTATTGGAAGGAATCAAGCCTGACCAGACCAATTATTATCAGGTAAACTATTATGCGCCACTCATATTAGAACTTTGCCGATGCCTTCATCCGCAAACAGCCAATTACCTTAATGGTATTACACAAAGCAATTCAAACGATTGGCAATTTAACCAATACAAAGAAAGAGTAGTAAACCCTTTGTTAGGTGCTTTTGATACCATCGCCGAAATTGAGCAGCTTTAAACAATACAACTTTATAAAATTCTATTAAACAAAACCGAAAACAGAATGAATGCTTTACGTCAATATGCCGAAGTTCAGTTTGCTGAAGAATTAGAAGAATTAAAAAAACAAGAAGCTAGCGCCGGTAGCACTACTAAACTTCCACCCAACTGGCTGCTTTCGCCTCAATCAGTAGTAACGTATCTGATAGGCGGAAAACTCAAAAATGGTTTCGAAATCAGTCCTAAATATATTGGTAGCCGTCGTTTAATGGAAATCGCCGTGGCTACTCTCACTACCGATAGAGCTTTGTTATTATATGGCTTGCCCGGAACAGCCAAATCGTGGGTTGCCGAGCATTTAGCAGCCGCTATCTCTGGTAATTCTACTTTGTTGGTGCAAGGTACGGCCGGTACAGGCGAAGAGGCGATTCGCTATGGTTGGAACTACGCCCGATTACTGGCCGAAGGCCCAAGCGAAAACGCCTTGGTGGTTACGCCAATGATGCGCGCCATGAAAGATGGTAAAATTGCCCGCATCGAAGAGCTTACCCGTATCACGGCCGATGTTCAGGATACACTCATTACGGTTTTGTCAGAAAAAATGATGCCGATTCCTGAATTGAATACCGAAGTACAGGCCGTTAAAGGATTCAACGTAATTGCTACTGCCAACAACCGTGACAAAGGCGTAAACGAATTATCAGGCGCGTTAAAACGCCGTTTCAATACGGTTATATTGCCCGTGCCCGATTCTATGGAAGAAGAGATTGAGATTGTGCAACGTCGGGTAAGCAGTTTATCAAAAGCCCTGGAACTTCCGGCAGAAGCACCTGCGCTGAAAGAAATACAGAGAATCGTGACGATTTTCAGAGAACTACGTGCAGGAGTAACCGCTGATGGCAAAGTAAAAATCAAAACGCCAACGGGTACCATGAGTACCGCCGAGGCTATTTCGGTGGTAAATAGTGGTTTGGCATTAGCTGCTCACTTTGGCGATGGCCGATTAAACTCACAAGACCTTGCCGCAGGTTTGGTAGGGGCCGTAGTAAAAGACCCTGTACAAGACAAAGTTGTATGGAACGAGTACCTGGAAACTGTAGTAAAAACCCGCGAAGAGTGGAAAGATGTGTATAGAGCATGTAAGGAAATAACCCTGTGATAAAATCATGGTGACTATATTAGGAATCCGACATCATGGGGTTGGTTCGGCTAAAAACGTATTGGCTATGCTCGAGAAGCTATCGCCCGATATTGTCTTGGTCGAAGGCCCCCCAGAATTAGACAATGTTGTATCGTGGATAGGCAACAAGACCCTGAAACCTCCGGTATCGGTATTAGGCTATAATATCAATAACCCCAAGCAGGCAACTTTCTATCCATTCTCTGAGTTTTCGCCCGAGTGGCAGGCTGTGCTGTATGCTAATACAAAGCAGATTCCTGTTCGTATGCTCGATTTACCTCTGGCAATCAGCTATCAGCTTGATTTAGATAAAGAACAAGAACGCCAGAAAACAGAGGCCGAAAAAGAGCAAACCCGAATTGAGCAAAACGAAGAAGAGCAGGATAAGGAAAAACAAAGCAAAGAAGAACTCACGGCCGAAATTACTGAGCAGTTTCTGGCTATACCTCGTAAAGAACCCATTGCTTATTTTTCAGAATTAGCAGGTTATACCGATAGTGAATTATGGTGGGAACACCAGTTTGAGCAAAAGTATCAGGCAAGCAACCCCGAAGACCACTTTGATAGTATTATGCTGATGATGGAAAACCTGCGGGAGGCACAGATTTCTTCATCCTTAGAAGCTGAAAACGTGTTTCGTGAGGCATATATGCGTGAAATTATCCGTAAGGCTCAGAATGAGTTTTTTACCAACATTGTGGTTATTTGCGGTGCTTGGCATGCGCCTGTTTTGCGAGACCTTGAGAGCACTGCTAAGGGAGATACTAAAATATTAAAGAGTCTGCCCAAAACCAAAATAAAAATTGGCACAACCTGGGTACCCTGGACCAACGCTCGCCTATCTATGTTCAGTGGCTACGGGGCAGGTATTACCTCGCCGGGTTGGTACAGACATTTATGGAAGTATCCTGAAGATAAGGGCATTCGCTGGCTTACGAAAGTAGCCCGATTGTTCAGAAACAAGAAAATGGATATTTCAACAGCGCACGTTATCGAGACCTTTCGTTTAGCAGAATCGCTGGCGGCTTTAAGAAATCTTTCTCGTGCCGGATTATATGAAATGACCGAGGCCACACTATCAGTGATGTGTATGGGCGATGCTATCTTGCTCGAATTGGTAAGGCAAGAACTCATAGTGGCCAATGTAATGGGCAAAGTGCCAAGAGAATTACCCAAACACCCACTACAAGAAAACTTTGAGGAGATTAGCCGCAAACTGCGATTACCCCTAACTGCCGAACGCAAAGATTTTGAGCTTGATTTAAGAAAAGAACTAGACCTTAACCGAAGTATATTTCTGTATCGTCTTGAGGCGATGGATATACCTTGGGGTAAGCGAATGTATGCCCGCTCGAAAGGGACTTTTAAAGAAGCATGGCAACTGAAATGGGAGCCGGAAATGCTCATCGATTTGATTGAGAAAAGTATCTGGGGCAATGGTGTTGAAATAGCAGCCACAACTTATCTGCTCGATAAAGCGCAAAAAACGCAATCAATTGCCGAATTGGCGGTGCTTATACAGCAGGCTATTCCGGCTGAGTTGTTTGTTGGTATAGAAAAACTACTCTTTAAACTCAATGAAATAGCCAGCATTTCGGCCGATATTGCCGAGCTGATGAAAACCGTTGTGCCACTGGCAAGTGTAAGCCGCTATGGTAATGTGCGCAAGACCGACCTTTCTACCATAAATTCACTTGTCGAAGGTTTTATCACACGTATTTCTATAGGTTTGGCAAATGCTTGTTATGGGCTTGATGAAGAAAACTCAACACAGATGTTTGAGAATATCAAGCAGGTAAATGAGGCTGTACGCTTGCTAGAAACCGATACCCTTACACAGGTTTGGCATAAAGCACTGTTTGAATTGCTTGATAAACAAGGGGTGCACCCGATTATCACGGGCTGTACCTGCCGCTTGTTGTTTGATGTAAAACAACTAGACGAACAACAAACAGCCAAGCAATTTGGGCTGGCATTATCAACAGGGCAGTCGGCTATTTATTCTGCCGGGTGGCTTGAAGGCTTCCTGAAAGGTAGCAGTATGATTTTGCTGCTTGACAACGTACTCTGGAATTTACTCTATAAATGGGTAGCCGAGCTACAAGGCGATTCGTTTATTGAATTATTGCCTATTCTGCGCCGTACTTTCTCGAAGTTTGAAGTAGGCGAACGCAGACAATTAGGCGAAAAAGCAAAAAAAGGAGTTGCAACAGCCAATGTTGTAGTTGAAGACCACGAAGAAGCCAAAAATTTCAGGGTTGAGCGTACAGAAGGCGTATTGAATACTATTGCTGAATTATTGGGTATCAACTAAAAAAGTAAAACAAGAAATGAGACTAACAGAAAGACAAGAAAGAATAGAAGTAGTTAAAGAGGAAATAAGAAAAGTTTCCTGGAATGCACAGGAACTAGAATTAGGAAACCAAATATTAGCGTATGCCTCTGATAAGCAAGCACCCTTCCCTACAGCACCTTTACCCTTTAATATGTATAAAATTGGGAACAGTGTTTTTATACTTAATAATATTGATGAGTGGGATAGTGAAGATGAACATCTGTTAGCATTTTTTACACATCCTGATTATTGGAAAATACCCCCCTCTTACGGTTTTTACAAAGTTTTCTTTCTGTTTATAAACAGTAATATTGATAACGAACACTTAAATTCAGTAAATGTAATAGATAGATTACTAGAATACTGGCACAAATATCAATTAAACGAGGAAGAAATTTTAGAGGGTATTGTTAAACACATCCCTGCTTATAATTGGTTTAAAAACGGGAAAATGACTTCGGCAGGCAAGTATCTCCTAGAAAGAACTGAGAAGGATTTTACTCATGTTATTAAATTATTTAATTCATCTAATGAACATCAACTGCTTGATTTTTTAGCAAAAACTGATGCCGAGTTTATAGATAAACTGGTATCATATTTTTTGTCTATCCGTCAATATGCTAATGGGCCAAAGTTTATTTCCTGGGTATGTGCTGATATACTTCTGACAAAAAATGCATCAAAGTATGAACCTTATATTCTCGAAAAATTTAATGAAGTAGATTCACCTGAATGTATACATCATTTATCCGAATTGCTTTTAAAACACTTCCCGGAAAAATATAAATCAGATATTTCAAAATTCTCATACAGATTTCTGGAAACTACTAAGTTTCAGATAGAGACTCAGAAGAATAGTTATGACGAACCTTATATGAGAATACAGTATGAATCACCAAAGAGTTATAAATATGTGTCATTTACGGAATTTCATATAAAGAAATTGTTCGATCTTGAGGGTGAGGAGACTTTGGCTTATATGGGAGAGTTATTTGGGTATCGTGAACAAATGAGGATAAAAATAGATCTTCTTAAATTATTCTTAGGTTATTATAAGGAAAAATTCCTGCCGTATCTCGCCGCAAATGGCTTTAGTATTGAGGATGTGTATATGATAGAAGCGTATTATAAAGAATTATTTAAAAGTTTAAAAGATATTGATTTTGCACTTTATGAGGCCAAAATCTGGGAACTCTGCCGCCACAAATCTAAAAAAATAAGAGAGATGACGGCTGTCTTAGTAGCAAAGCAAGGAGAGAAAGCCATTCAAGGAGCAACAAAACTATTGAATGATAAAAAAGGAGAAGCCCGCCAGATAGGAGCCTTGATATTATCTCTTATTAAAACAGATAAAGCACAAGCAATTTTATTAGAAACCATAGATAGCGAAAAAAATGATGATGCCCGTGATGTAATGCTTGAAAGCTTAGCTGGTATATTACCTGTGCCAAATGATGAAAACAAAATAAAATTAACTATTGAAAAAGCAGCGAAACGAAGTAAATTAAATCAGCCACTTGAAATATGGTTAGATGAAACCCAACTATCTAAACTTTACTGGCTATCAGGTGAAGAATGTACAGTAGAAACTATTCGGTTCTTACTCTATCGTCAGAGTCGCGTAAAAGACATCAGGATAGATATAGAAGCTAAATTTCTGTTAGACTTTATTGATAAAACTAAAAGCCAGCCTTTCGCTAAAGCGCTTCTTAGCTCTTATGTTACTAATAGCGCAGATGCTAAATATAAATTTTGTTTGACTTTATCTTCAATTTTGGGTACGGATGAAGAGATAGATGTACTAAAAAATAAAGTGGTAGAGTGGTCAGATGCAGGTCGTGGGAAAATGGGCGAATATGCCGTAAAGGCATTGGCGCTCAATGGCTCAAACAAGGCTTTACGTGCTGTAGAATTTTTCTCGCGCAAATACAAAAACAAGTATAAAAACATAGGTGCTGCTGCCAACGAGTCTTTTGCACTGGTTGCCGAAGAGCTTAATATTCACCCTTATGAATTAGCCGATTCAATTATTCCTGATTTCGGGTTTACGGGGCTTTTCAAGGAGTTTGAAGTGAATGGCGAACCTTACAGAGCCTTTGTGAACAACGATTTTAAGATGGCTTTTCTGAATGAAGATAGCAAATTGTTGAAGTCGCTGCCGAAAGGTACTTCAAAAGAACTACAGGACGAATTTAAGGAAATAGCTAAAGAAATACGTGACATAGTAAAATCTCAGTCGAGCCGTTTGGAACAGTATCTGGTGATTCAACGGAAATGGGCGGCCGAAAAATGGCAAGCCTTTTTCCTGGAAAATCCTGTTATGTTTGCTTATGCTATTCGCCTGATTTGGGGTGTTTATCAAGACAATAAATTGGTGTCTACCTTCCGTTGCCAGGAAGACCAAACGCTTGTAAACGAAGATGGTGATGAAATAAGCCTTGACAATGATACACAGATTGGTATTGTGCACCCAATATCATTGAATGATCAGCAGATTAATTATTGGAGTGAAAACCTGGCTGATGCTGATATAGAGCCAATCTTCCCACAATTAGACCGCCCTGTTATATTACTTCCCGATTCTCAGAAATCAACCAGAATGAGCAATGAATTTGAAGGTGTACAATACGCAGGTTTTGGTTTTGTAAGTAAAATGGAAAAACTGGGCTGGAATCGTGGCTCAATAGTAGATGGTGGTGGCATAGCCAGTTATTACAAAGATTTCTCGGCTTTGGGTATAACGGCCATTATTATGCAAGAAGGAGTATTAGGCATTGGGTATTATGAAGAAAATGCCGAACTGGGTAGCCTGATGTTTGTCAGAAACAAGTCGGTTAGTTTTGGTAGTTATGTGTATGACGAGCCTAGTAAAGAAGCCGATGAGCGTTTGATTCCGTTCGGTGATGTGCCGCCGATTGTGTACTCAGAAGTAGTGGCAGATATGCAGTTTTTTAGAGATAACGACGCAAAAAAACAAAGCAACTAATATGCAAAATCAGGAAATATTAACTCGCTGGAGACTTATTTTAGGTGGTGATGAAGCCGACGGAACAGGTTGCACGCTATCGGGTAGAGATGCCCAGATTGATGCTGCGCTGGCTGCTTTGTATGAGTTTGAGCGCAAAAAAGGCTTTAAATATAGTCAGGGTGAGAAAGATAGGAGAGGGGGGCGCGAATCTTCCAACCCATCGGTAGCTCGTTGGCTGGGCGATATCAGAAATTATTTTCCGAATACGGTTGTGCAGGTAATGCAAAACGATGCATTGAAACAACCGGAGTTGAAGCAAAAACTGATGCTCGAACCAGAAATTTTAGAACTGGCAACGCCTGATGTAAAGCTGGTGGCTACGCTTATGGAATTAGGTAAGCTAATACCGTCTAAAACTAAAGATACAGCCCGTAGGGTAGTGCAAAAGGTAGTAGACGAGCTTATAGAAAAGCTACAACAAAAGACTATTCAGTCTATTTCTGGGGCATTGAATCGTAGCATACGTAATCGCCGACCAAGATATAATGAGATTGACTGGAACACGACTATCCGTAAAAACCTGAAACATTATCAGGCCGATTATAAAACGATTATTCCGGAAGAGCGAGTGGGGTATGGGCGCAAAACCAAACGCTCACTGAAAGACGTTGTACTTTGCCTTGACCAAAGTGGTTCAATGGGTGAATCGGTGGTTTATTCAGGTATTTTTGGTGCAGTAATGGCTTCGTTGCCTATGATAAAAACACAGATGGTTGTGTTTGATACAGAAGTAGTAGACCTATCAGAAGACCTCAAAGACCCTGTTGAACTCTTGTTTGGGGTGCAGTTGGGCGGAGGAACCGATATAAACAAAGCACTGAATTATTGCCAGCAGATTATCACCAAGCCTGATGACACTATTCTGGTAATGATTACCGATTTGTGCGAAGGTGGAAACGAGCAGCAAATGCGGAAGCGGATTGAAGAGTTAATTGCCTCAGGTGTACAGGTGATTTGCTTGTTAGCATTAGACGATTCGGGAGCACCGTATTTCGATGCTCAGAATGCTAAATTCTTGGGCAATCTGGGGATTCCGGTTTTTGCCTGCACACCCGATTTGTTCCCTGAGATGATGGCGGCAGCTATTTCAAAACAAGACATGACCCAATGGGCAGGCGACAACGAAATTGTATTGAAAGGGCAAAAAACGGCTTAAAAGCGTTGTGGAGATGGCTATAAATAAAAATTCTGATAAAGCAATGCTCTATCAGAATCCAGTTAGCCTTATGTATCTAACCCTCATTACAAATTAGATGCAACAAAAAATTCAAAACGTTGTTTCGAAGTAGGGTTCAAAGGGTCGGTATCAAGTAAAACAGAGTTTCTTAAACCAAAACCTAATGGCCCTACTGTGTTAAAGAGTTTGATGTCAAATATTAACTCGCCGCCATAAGAGCGTTGTAATGTACTGAAGTTGATGAAATTTCTTTCAATGCGGCCATAATCATAAAACACATTGGCTCGTGCACGGTTTATAAAAAACAAGCCTAAAAGACCTCGGTCGATATTAAACAATGGCAAGCTATAAGTAGTACTTATTACTGTTTCGAGGTCGCCTGGAGCGGCTGCATAGCCTCTGGCATGTAAAAACTGGTCTTCAAAAAGATAGTTGTTGTTCAGGAATTCTTTTTTACCTCTGAATGCCACTTCTATACCATGATTTTTGCCAAAACCAGCCGTTGTAAATCCTACAGCACCCATCAGGCGTTCAGCTGATATTCCGTCTGTGATAGATTTCTGATAAGAGAGAGAGGCATTCTGCGACCATTTGTTAACCAGATTCTGACGGGCTTTTCTACGGATATTCGAGAAGTTTAAACCAACTTGTACTGCATTGAAATTTAAACTGTAGTTCTGAGGCGTATCCTGTATTTTATATGCTGACGTATTTATATGAGAGAATGTAGAAGCCAGACGGAAACTGGTTGTATAATTACCTTTTATCCAGCTAAGCGGTAGCGATAAGCCTACACTAACATCGTTTTGTTTGTACGACAATGTGCCCAGAAAATCAGGTGCTAAGAAAACCGCATTGGCTCTATCGCCGGTACTTGCTCTGAAAGATAGAGGTAAGAAAAACTTACCATAGTCGAAACCACCAGAAAAACGTACTTTTTTCTCATTGTAATTATATCTGGCACCAATTATCCCCGAAAAGTCATTCAATATATTACCTAATTGTACCGAAAGATTGATGTTACGGCTATCGCTACTACCAAAGTTCCAGCTATGTAGTTTTACACCTCTTAAAAGCCCTTTATAATTTTTTACCTCATAGTCGTTTCCAGTTGCCTCATTTTGAATGTTATGTTCAATGTCGGTAGTTTTTACATGAAAACGCTCCATAGTAACAGGCTCTGTCAGGTTTATAGGGGCAGTAGATTTCACCTCAAGTTGTGTTAGCTGGCGGCCCATTGCTGTCATTTCTACCATTGCCAGTTTTTTCTCATCTTTCGATATAGCAGGTAAAGTAGCGCCTATTCTTACCGAACTCAATTGTGAAATTTGTTTATCTCCATTCAGGTTTACGGCATAAATATTATTGATTCCACTAAAAGATGCGCCAAAAATTACACGTTTGTCACTCACCGAAATACCACTTATTACATGGGTAGTCCAAGGTGTAAGTTCGGTTGTTTGTTTGCTTGATAAATCATATTTCAACAAAGCAATTTTCGATTTTCTTTTTGCCAGATATACAATAGAAGCATCGTCGTTCGTCCATTTGGGGTACGAAATAAAATCATTTTCCGGATTAGGAATTGAACTGATAATACTGCCATTGTTAGGCGAAATAATACATATTTCGTTAGATATTTCTTCGTCAGCTTTTACTGCTACAATTCTATCGCCGCTTGAAGAAAACTGAGGACTAAAGAATTTACTCTTTTGCGTTACTTCTGTTTTATGGCCTGTTTGTAGGTCATAGCTCATAATTACGCTATAAATAACGGCGTCTCTTCGTGCATCTTTACGCATTTCCGTCCACGAAACTTTGTTTTTATTCACACCCAAATAGTTTTCGGTAGCCAAACCAATAGAAGTAATAAATTCTTGTCTACCGTCTTTGATACGATACAAACCAGAAATTTGCTTGAAGCTACTTTTGATATAAAGCAAACTACCATCATCAAGCCAATGCGGGAATGTATAGTTGGTAACAGTTCTTTTGGGTAATGGTGTTACAGCAGTAGTTGGTGTGAGTTCAAGGGTTTTAAGTTCATTCTCCCAGTTTTCTTTCATTTCCTTGTAGGCGAGTTTGTACATTTTATTTACGCCTATGCCTGTGTGCCTGCGTAAAGCTCCTGCAAAAGGATATAGAATTGTACGGTATCTACCTGCATCGGCCAATACTTTAGGCCACATTTCTGGTCCGAAATGGTTACGCCCGTAGTTCAATATGGCATAACCTAATGGATAATGATTGGGTAATAACTTTTTGTATGAACCATTACGCGCCTGTAAATAAGTGTAGTTTTTATTACTTAATAATAATGCACGTTGTTCGTCAAAAAAACTTGGAGTTCTGCCTCTTCCGGCATCACTTAATACAGTTTCAGCTAATACGGCATCACCTTCAAAATACCAGTCAGGAACTGAAAAGTTTACCCCTAAACCCCATCCGGCTTGGCCTTGCAATAAGTACAAAAACTTGGTAAAACCTCTGTTGGCATTGGTATATTGCAGGGCATGCCGGTATTCGTGAATGGCTAGGGCATCGAGCCAGTCCATAGAACCTAAATCATTAAAGTCCTGAAAACCGGTAGCATAAAATTCGCTTCGGTAAGGCGACAAGGCCACATAACCATTGCCTTGCGCATTGTTGGTATTTAACAGAATATCTAGTTTCTTACTTTTAGTGCCGACTGATACGGTAGCATTTTTGTTAATGTACGTAACTAAATCGGCAATACGAGTAGCTTCAGCCTGGTTATTTTCGGGAAATATTACTTTTACTTTATCATTTTCAACATATTTCCATTTCACAGAAGATGGTTGAGGCCCAATTTGGGCTTTCAGTTGAAAACCAGTAAATAGCAATGAGGCAAATAATAATTGTTTTAATTTCATAAGGCACTTTTAGGTGGAAGATGATTTTTTAATAAAAAATATAGGGTAATTATTCGCTTGATGGTTTTCAGAACGAGGTTCTTACCCTATACATACTTTTTATGGAGAGGTGATGTAAATATGACAATCAACAGAGGTTATTCAGTAGTAAGCTCAGAGAAATTCTGAATATTGATTTTAAAACGGGGCTTTTCGCCTTTAGGAACAATTACAATAAGGTCGTTTGATACACTACTTCCATTTTTTAACAAGAAGCCTCCTTGAACTCTCACCGTACGGAAAACGGTCTTACCCTCAGCATTTTTTTCAGGTTGGTTGTATGGCACTGTAAATGGGCGTGCTTTCAGGTTTGCTCCTTTTGATGTAAGGCGTTTTCCGGTAGCATTTAAGCATTCAAAACGAGCTATAACAGATGGGTCACCATCGAAAATATTGGTAATGTTATCGTTTTTAAGATAAATCAACTGGCAGCCGCTTTTATTCTGGGCTTTAATGGTTACTTCGTAGCGGGAGTAAGTTTCTTCGTCACGTTCGTTGGTAATAGCATAGCTATATTCTATACCATTGCTTGTAACAGTTTTTCCGTGTTCAATATCAATTGCACTTTGTGCTTTACTTGCAAATAAGCTTAGAGAAAAAAAGGTAGCTAGGACAATCTTTTTCATTGTTTTCATTTTTAGGCGTTTGTAATGTTTATATTTAGATACAAGCTTGTGAGACAATTGCCGCCAGAAAATCTGCTATGTAATCCGGATTCGATAGAAGAATATTAAAGGGCTCGCTCAATAGGCTTTATAAGAATTTGATTGAATGAGGGCGCAATCAAAATTCTGTATCAAACTTACGCTTGAAACAACAAAATGACTAAAAATGTATATGGACAAAAAATGGACAATTGTCTAAATTGCTGATAGGTAGGTATTTAAATCGCTCTGGTCGATTTTTTTACGCAGGCGATATCTGTTCTTTGTAACACTTTCGTTAGAGATGCCCAACATGCCGGCTACCTGAGTATTGGTAAAATTGAGGCGAATCATGCATGCCATTTGTATTTCAGTATCGGTCAGGTTAGGATTTTGTTGATGTAAACGGGTAATAAATTGTGGGTGAAGTTTCTCAAATTTCAGTCTGAAATCCCGCCATTGCTCATCGGTTAGAATACGTGCCTGATTAATCTGGTCAAGTAGGGTGTGAGTAGAAACAGTATCTTTTAGCCTTAGGTCTTTAATTTCATTTTCGAACTGACTAATCAGTTTATTCTTTTCGCTGACAGTGTCGGCAAAAGATTCGAGTTGATTCTGCACCAAAGATAGTTCGGCTTCTGAGAGCTTATGCCTTGCTTGTAGTAAATCATGTTTCTGAGCAAGGCTTTTCCTTTGCAAATAAAATATGATAACTAACAGCCCCAATACAATAGCACCACCTATAAAAAGCCATTTTTGCTGAGCTAGTTTATTCTGCAAATTGGTGTTTTCAAGTTCTTTTTCATTCATGCGTAGCCTGGTTTCTAATGCACTTACTTTTTCTTTATTTTGTGTATTAGCCATCAGGGTATCTAGCTCATAAAATTTTTGCTGATACTTAAAAGCTTCTTTGTAATTGCCTTGTAGTGAAGCCCATTCTGTACGGATAAAGGCCATTTGCCGGTCATAATATGGCGATTTTATAGCAGGCAATAAGGCTTCAGCTTTTTTAAAATGTTCGTCAGCCTCAACAAATCTCTTTTTTCTGATTAAGGCTGCTCCCAAAATCGCTTCTCCTCTCAAAATACCGCCAATATCGTTAGTTTTTTCAGATAATTCGAGCCCTATTTTGACCGGATGAAATATTTTGTCGTAGTCTCCGCCATCATAATAGGCACTTGCAATGTTGAGGTAGATATACCTGATTAGCGTTGTATCTTTTATTTCGATGGCCATTTTTAAAGCATCGTTGAAAACCTTAATAGATTCCTGATGTTTTTTTTCATCGCTCAGGCTTACTCCATAATTCATGGTGGTTGAAATAATGCGATGCTTGTCTTGCGTAAGTTTTATCACCTGTAATGCTTTTTCGGCATAATAAGAGGTTTTGGCGAAATTGTTCTGGTACTGAAATACCTGACCAAGAGCTGAATAAGTTCTGGCCAGTTTCTCGTAATTTTTAGCTTTTTCAAGAAGCGGAATTGCTTCGGTTGCGGACTCCATCGCATTTTCAAAATCTCCGTTTTCGCTATAAAACCATGTAAGCATAGCTAGGTTTATGCCTCTTTCTTCTGGCTTTGTCTGAACTGCCAATCGCTCCTGATAATATTTGATTGAATCCTGGGTTCCGGTCTGTGCGAAAGCCGTACCGAAAGCAAAAGTAATAAAGAAGAAACTAAGGAAATAAAATGGATAACGCATAAACAAAAATAAGCATTGATGCCTTAAAAGGCAAGTATTAGGGTTTCCTGACAGAGAAAAATGTTTAGTAAGGTGTAGTTTAAAGACATAAACTACACCTTATTTAATCAAAAAAAACAGTAAAGAATACAAGTAAGAAGCTGATTATGAGGCAAATAATGTCCAAAATCAGCTTTTATTGAAATGTTTTGAGGCTTTCTATTTGATTACTTTAAATGAATATTTTCCGCTTCCGATTTTTACTAGCTGATACCCCGACTCATATTGCAAAGTTTCCACATCTTTTCGACTAGCCAAAGGTTGATTAGTTTCTGTAATTTTTTGTTCAGCACTTGCCGGAATATATACAATGGCGGTACTACCAACAGGTACTTGGATGCTCATATCGAAAGATTTTTTGGAGCTTTTCCAGCTGATACCTGCTTTGCCTTGCACTGTTTCTGTAAAGTATTGCGCCGATGTCAGGTCGGCTACTGGCATTGGTTTAAAGATTATTTCTCTGTACCCTACTTTTGAGTCAGATGTTTGCATGCCAGCCAATCTGGTATAAAACCAACTCAAAGCTCCACCAAACATCGGGTGATTATGCGAGCCTTCGTTGTTCCATTGCTCACGTGTGGTGGTGCTTCCGAGGCTTATCCAATTGCCAAAACTTGGCGCAGTAGTTTTGTTCATAGCTGCATAGGCCAAGTCATTCAAGCCGTTATCGGCCAATACTTCAAAGAAAAAGCGAGTGCCAAATATTCCTGTATCCAGATGTCCGCCGGCGGCGGCAATGTCTTTTTTCAGGGCTTCTATTACATTGCTGTACTGGTCTTTGTTTACCCCCATTTTCAGCGCAAAAATATTGGCGCCGTATTTGCCGAAAGTACCTTGTTGCTTGTCATAAAATTCAGACAAGAACACTTCACGGGTTTTATCGGCCAAAGTCTGATATACTACTACATCTTGCGGTTTGTTTAGTACAGCCGCTACTTTAGCCGTAATATCGGCACAATACCACAGATAAAAAGTATGCACCAGTTCGTCAGGCGGTAGTGTGCCTACACCAGCCCACTCGCCCAGATTCCACCATTGTAGTGGTTTGCCGTCTTTACCTGTGCGTTTTGAGTGCATAATTCCCTTCTCGTTTACCCACGTTTGCATATATCTTATGTAGCCGGTCATGCCATCATAGTTTTCGGCTAATACGCCTGCATCGTTGTATTGGCGGTAAAACTCCCAGGGAATAATATTAATAGCTGCGCCCCAAGCTACACCACCACCGCACCCCGGCTGCCAAGGCGCACCGTTTGGAATATAGCCCGTAGCCGGAATCTGCGCATCTAGCATATCACGAACCCATTTTTTATAGAAAGCTTTTACCTCAAAATTGCTCATAACCGTATGGCAGGCAACTTGTGCATCGCCTGTATAGCCTGAGCGCTCCCGATGCGGACAGTCAGAGGCTATGCCTCCGTGCATATTGTCGAGCTGTGAGCGTTTCCAGATATGGTTAATCTGGTTGAAGAGTTTATTAGATGTTTCAAAAGTAGCCGATTCTTTTGCCTCGGTATTCACTGCCTCGGCCTGAATGTTTTCAGGTTTGAGTTCTCCTTTCCAGTTACTTATTTCAACCCCACTAAACACAAACCAATTGAAACGAGGCGCATAAGTAGCATTGGGCTTGCCGCTGAAAGTATAAGTGTTTTCGCCAGAGTACAGATTTGCATTGAATGTGATTTTGATAGTATGCCCAGCCGGAGCCCACACGTTTTTTAGCCGTACCCAACCCGAAATCTCTTCGGGGAAAGAAACTTTATAGTTGCCATTGGCTAGCTTTTCAATTTTGCTTGGCTGATATACTTTCGTGATTTTGTCGGTAGGAGCGGTATGCGCACTCATTTTGCCAAATGGCGCATTTCTGTTGATGACATTTTCCCATTGGCTATCATTAAAGTTGGCCTTGCTCCAGTTGGGTTGTTCTTGTCGGGCATCATAAATTTCACCATCATACACTAAATCAGATATAATAGCCGATTTAGCTGCTTTCCAACTTTTATCCGAAACTATGGTTTCTTCGGTGTTATCATCATACACAATATGCAATTGTGCAATAAAACGAGGGGAACCATAAGAGGCCGTCCAGAATTTAGGAGCATTATAAAAGCCATTACCTAAAATAGCTCCAATGGTATTATTTCCTGTTTGAAGTTTATTGGTAATATCATAAGCCAGATACATGACCCGATACTCACGAAATTCGTCAGGCAATGAGATATAGGCATCAGGTAATTGAGGGCGTTTACCATAATTGGTCTGGTTGGGCACTAAATAATCGTCAGACGCTTTCTGGCCATTTACATAAAATTCAAAGTAGCCTAAACCTGTTGTGTAAGCAATGGCACTCTTGATTTTCTTGGTAGCCTTAAAGGTTTTTCTTAATAGCGGTGCGGGCGGAGGAAGTATTTCTGTGCGTTGGTTAGGGCCACCTTTAGGTTTTGGTATGGCTTCTTCGTTTTGCCACGGCGCACCTATCCACTCAGCTTTCCAATCAGTCGGGTTTAGTAGACCCATGTGCCATTTGGCAATTTTGCTCCAGGCCGATGGCTTTCCGTTTTTATCCCATACACGTACCTGCCAATAGCAAGTCTTGCGGGAAAGTAAATTCCGACCTGCGTACTTGATAGAATGTGCATCATCATTCATTACCTTGCCAGTATCCCATAAATCGGGCCTTGCCAGTAGAGTAGGGCTTGAAGCCACTCGTATCTGGTAAGCCGTTTGCGTCTGATTTCTTTCGTTGGTTTTTGATACATTTATCCACGAAAGCCGAGGATTTAATTCATCAACTACCGCCGGATTACTCATGTACTCGCAGGTGAGGTCTTGCACTTCCAATTGTGCAAACGCCAACGTTGATGATAAAAACAGTAAAGTAAAAAATAGGTATTTCATGAACAGTGGAAGCAAGTTAGTTACACTTGCTTTGTTTAATGAGATTGAAAGATTGGTTTATAAAAATAGCTATTTTTTTGATGAATGATTGAAATTGGAGGGAATGTTTTTGGCTGAATGACCTTAGTAGTTTGTGTAAAGTCATTTTATAAAAGTGTTTCTTTATAAAGAATCAATATGTGCTATCTTATGAATTAAATCTCTTTCTTCTTTTTTTCGAAATAGAGAAAACTTCGATGCTAATTTAATACTTTTCAAAAACATACTTTTTCTAGTATTTGGCAAATCACTAAAGTCATTACACTCACAAAATTCTACTTCTTGACAAGACTGGATGTAAAACAAACTATTGGTATGATTCATTTTTTGCCATTGTTTTCTATTTACTTTTTTATAAAAATTGGCTAAATCATTTGCAGGTCTATCATATCTGTTTATTAATGAGTCAGCTTTACCACTACCAAATTTCTTTTCGTAATTTGTCAATGGCATTAAAAATCTATCCCACAGGAATAATTCGCAACAAGTAGATAAATTCTCTTTATCGCTGCTAAATAGAATTGGATAAAGGAAAAAAGATTTGCCAGCAACTTCTATTTTTGTATGATTTTGTAAAGGGTCTTTTCTCAATAAAGAATCATTAGAAATGTAATATGTGCCTGTTAATTCTTTTTCATACCTAACAAAAACTATATATGAAGACTTTTGAGCAATAGTAATTCTGCTTATAAATATTAGAATTATAATTAAAAATCTCATATCAGAATCTTGATTTTATAATGTATTCGGAAGTTCTCTTTAATGGATCGGCCGACTGTTGCCGACCTTATGTCTCAGATACATTTCGAGACGTCCTTAGCCAAGAACGTCTCGAAACGTATGCTTTCAATACCCTTATTTTACATACTCCAAACGTTGCTTATCTTTCAGTAATTCAGCTCTAAGCGTAGCATAAGGCAAGGCTTGAGGCGTTACTTTGTTGTTAATTGCCAATACTGCTGCTGTTGCGGCTGACTGTCCCAGAATCATGAATACAGGCTCCATACGGATAGAACCAAATGCAATATGTGAACTCGACACACAAACGGGTACGAGTAAGTTTGTGCACTCATTGGCTTTAGGTAATATGGCACCATAAGCAATAGAATAAGGTTTATCTGGGTGTACGCCAATGTCTCCTTCGTTTTGCACGTAGCCGTCTTCTTTCACATAGCGTTGAATATTGTGTGAGTCTAAAGAGTAAGAACCCATACCAACCGAGTTAGGTACTTGTGTTTTGCCAAGCGCATCGGCTTCTTTCATTACAAATTCGCCTACCATGCGTCGGGCTTCACGAATGTATAATTGGTGCGGCCAGCCGCCATTGTCTTTAAACTCGTCTTTAGGCAAGCCCCATTGCTGCATTTTTTCGTGTACATCGGCAGGTATGCTTGGGTCGTTCTGTAAAAAGTACATTAAGCCTTTCTGATATAATTCATGGTCTTTGATAATTTCCTTACGGCGCTCATAGCTTGCCTCTGGATAATCATAGTTTTGGCCGATATAGTCAGTACTAAATGGCCCATGATTATTGGTGTCAGTCTTACGGTTCGGAATCGGGTCATATTTATCGAAAGTCTCACGCCAACCCGATGTAAATACTCTGGCTAACAGTTCGTAACGGGCAGGGTCGTAGCCCTGTGGTTTTTCGAAAGGAATCCGGTTATCAGGGCTATTGCTTAAACACATTCTGAAACAATACGCCTGTATTTTATCATCGCCCGAGCCATATTCGCCCGGAGGTGCCGCTGAAACCTCTGGTAACAAACCACTATTGGGGTCATTAGGCACTTTATAAGGGCTTATTTTGCTTTTAAAGTGATGCCCATGTTGAAATACTTCTGTCTGTACGCCATTCCATTTTTCGCCGTAAACACTGTTAGCTTCACGACCTACGTGGTACGATACGCCTGCGGCTGCCATTAAGTCACCTTCGTAGGTAACATCAATAAACATTTTTCCTTCATAAGTATTGCCACTTAGCGTGCGGAACGAACGAATGTTAGTGCCTTGTTTGGTAACACCTTTTTTAGAGCGGTCGAGCCATTCGTTACGGTGTACGGTTAGCTGATACTCTTTTACAAAATCTTCAAAAACCTGCTCGGCTGCATGGGGTTCAAATATCCACATGGTGCGGTTGTTGCCATCAATGGCAGGTGTGCCTTGGCCTTTGTTGCCATATTCTTCTTTTTTCTGCCATTGCCATGCCTCCGGTTTTTGGTAATGGTTATACAAGCGGTGATAAAACTCACGAGATAAACCACCGATTACTTCTTTGTTACCCGTATCAGTAAAGCCTAAACCACCCGACGAAAGTCCGCCTAAATGAATATCTGGCGATACGATGATGACTGATTTACCCATTTTTTTTACTTGTACAGCCGCAGTAACCGCTGCCGAAGTGCCGCCATAAACAATTACATCGGCTTTATAGGTTTTGGCTGTTTGGGTTTGAGGTGGCGTATAAGCCGGAAAGACCATCATAGCCACTATAAGCCCAATAAAGAGCGAGAGTTTTTTCATAGAAGTTGAATAATTTAAATGCAAAATAGATGGATGTTGAATAAGATGGTAATTTATCAAATAAAAGCTTTAGAAAAAACAAGATTGTAGGTAACAAACAAAAAGCAGTTATACTTTGCGATACGTATAACTGCTTTTGGGGAAAATTATCGTGATTTGCTGCTATTTTACAGCTTTAAGGCTTAAATCTAAACTTTTGGCAGAATGTGTCAGATAACCTAGTGAAACGTAATCAACGCCACACTCGGCATATTTTCTGACATTAGATGGCGAAATACCACCCGATGCTTCAATCGGGAATCGGCCATCAACCATTTTTATGGCTTCTCTTATATTCTCATAACTGAAATTATCAACCATTATGCGTACTACACCACCTATAGCTAATACTTCTTGTAGCTCAGTGAGATTCCTTACCTCAATTTCAATTGGTAAGTTTTTATTAGTTGCTTTTAGATAATTATGGGCTGCATCTAAAGCATTTTTGATACCCCCTGCATAATCAACGTGATTGTCTTTTATCAGAATCATGTCAAATAATCCAAAACGATGGTTAACGCCACCGCCAATCTGCACGCCCCATTTTTCGAGCATACGGAAACCCGGTGTAGTTTTGCGGGTATCGAGCACTTTGGTTTTTGTACCTTCCAATAGCGTTACTACTTGGTGGGTAGTAGTGGCAATACCGCTCATGCGTTGCATACAGTTTAGTACCAAACGCTCGGCAGTAAGAATAGAGCGGTCGCTGCCTTCTACATAAAAGGCTATATCTCCATATTTAATAGGCTTGCCATCTTTTATTAAAACTTTAACCTGCAAGTTTTTATCAACAGCCTTAAAAATCATTTTAGCTAGCTCTACGCCGGCCAGAATACCGTTGTCTTTTACTAAAAGTCTTGCTTTTCCTACGGCATCGGCAGGTATTGTCGATAAAGATGTGTGGTCGCCATCGCCCACATCTTCGGCCAGTGCATTTTTAATAAATTTCGTAATCGCTCTTTTATCTATCTCCATAAGCTTAACCCAAAGGGCGTTTTTTGAAATACATTTTATGATGCTCGAGATTCCCCGATAATTCTTAATCCTTCTAATGTTAGTTCACGGTTTACCTCTACAAATTCACCGTGGAGTGTAGAGATAATAGACGAAAGTCCTCCGGTTGCAATAGCAATACAATCGCCATTGAGTTCGGCTCTTATCTTATGTATCATGTTGCGTACCAAACCCTCATAACCCCACAAAATACCAGCCTGAATGGCATGTACTGAGTTTTTGCCTAATACAGATGTTGGTAATTCTAGCGGCACATCGGGCAGTTGTGCTGTGTTAGCAAACAAGGCTTTAACGGCTGTCCGTAGACCCGGAGCTATCGAAACTCCCAATACTTTCCCTTTGCTCGATACTACCGTGAAAGTGAGGGCCGTACCGAAATCTACAATTACACAATTGCGTTTGTATTTAGTATAGGCTGCTACGGCATTTGCTACTAAGTCGCTCCCAATTTCGTTGGGGTTATCAATCGATACTTCGAGAGACGGGAAAATGTAAGCGTTTACAATGGTAGGTTCAATACCAAACATATTGTTGACCAATTGCTTGAAGATAGGCGTGAGCGGCGGAACGACACTACTCAGTACAACCTTTGTGATATCAGAAAAGCGTAGGCTGTTTTCTAAAAAATATTGTCGGAAACGGTATTCGAAAAAGACATAGTTCTCGTCTTTTAGCGACTTAATTCTAAAATTATGAAGTAATTGTTTATCTTCATAAATCCCGAAAACAGCATCGGTATTACCGACATCTATCACTAATAAATTATTCAAGAGGCAAATTTTAAAGTTTGGATTCCAAAGTTTGCAAAATCTTATCAATCTCTCAAAACTTTTCAGTAAGAATTAACAGGATTTTGAGATAATTGAAGCTGATGAATTGAGCAAATACGTTTTATAAATTAATCGATTCGCCAGGGTGGACTCTTCCGGTTTACTCCGGCATGATAAATAATCAGCAGATGATTATCTAAATCTTTTATTCGGGCTTCACGCCATAGCCATGTTTTATCGTCGGGCAGTTCTTCTATCACCATACCTTTCCGTATCAGTTCGCTTATTTTTTCGTCTACGTTATCTACTTCAAAGTAAATCCAGACACCTGAGTCTTGCACAGGCTTTTCTGCTTGATGGATAGAGAAAGTAGAATCTCCCTGCATACATTCAAAACGAGCATAATGCGGTGTTTTTACAATGAGCTTAAGCCCCAGTGTTTCGTAAAACTCTACCGATTGCTCTATGTTACTTACCGGAATGGTTATCTGATTTAAGTTCATTGGTGTTAGATATTTTTCCGTTTCAGAAATACAAACCCATTTTTTTCTTCAATTAATTCCAGATTCGGGTGATTCTTATATGCTTCGTATCTGTCAATTCGTGTAACAAAAAATGCGGGTTTATCTATTTTACCGGTCAACAGCCATTCTTCAAATTCTAGCGGAGTCATTTTTTCTGTAGAAGCCGGTTCGCTATCAGGTTGTTTCTGAAAATAAAACAGGTGTGCATAGCTTTTAAAACCAATCACGCTAATATACACATCTTGCCCACGTTTAGATTCATAAAAATCAATGGCGGCACCTTGTGTATAGCGTTCAATTTTGGGCACAATTGTAGCACCAACCAAAAACAGACATACAGCTGTTGATAGGGTGATGCCGCTGATAAACCACCATTTTTTGTGAAAAGAATCTTTTTTTACAAAAATTAAAACTAAAAGTATAATAAAGTACGTAAGTCCTATAAATACCTCAAAACCACTCCAGTGTACAATGGCGTCAAAGTTTTTTACGGCGAAGGGGTCTTTGATATAAGGAATAATTTTTGCGGTATTCATGCCAATAAGTGGTACAGCCACCAGCACAAGCGATAATACAAAACCTATGATGAGTAAACCGAATGTGATCCATTTGTTCCATTGTCTTTTGCCGCTCAGCCAATCGTATAAGAAACTGGCAGCCATAAAAGAAAGCGGAAAATAGGCCATAGAAGAGTAGTGGACAATTTTTGTGGTAACAATACTGAACAGAATCATAACTACCCAGAAAGTGATTTTCATCCAGGAGCCAAAACCTTCTTGTTTGCTGGCCAAAGCCGGAATACCAAATATTGACATTGGGAAGCATCCTATCAGCACCACCACAAAATGATAATAGAATGGCTGGCCGTGGCCGGCGTCGGGAGTGCTGAATAAGCGTATTTGGTATTCGATAAACTCTTGGAAAAACCAAAAGCCGTTGTCTATCAGTTCGTTAGCAAACCATAACGAAGCAACAGCGATACAGGAACTCGCAAAGATTAATATTTGTTTAAGTGTAAAAAGATTTTTAAATTTGTTAGGAAGTATCCAATATGAAACTGCTGTCAGTCCCCAGATTAACCCTCCTACAGGGCCTTTCGTGAGAATTGATAAGCCAATAAATATACCGGATAGTAATATATATTTTGAGTTGGTTTGGGCCTTAAAGGAAAAATAAATCCCCAGAAAAATGAATAAGTTGAATGTCGGGTCGATGATGCCGGATTTAAAATACAAATGGGGAGTAAAAGAGCCTAAATAAATAAGTGCCCATATTAAGCCAAAATTTGCATTTCGGATACTTCTCCCAATAGAGAATACAACCCAAAGAGTAATACATCCAACCACAGCGTTTGAGAAGCGTGCAGCAAACTCATTTACGCCCAATGCTTGCATTGCTCCAGCCTGCATCCAGAAAAAAAGCGGTGGCTTTTCCCAAAAGGGTTTATAGTCAATCTGAACTTTGCTGTAGTTTCCTGTGAGAATCATTTCTCTGGCTGATTCGGCAAAATTGATTTCGTCCCAGTCGAATAAGTGTACGTTTCCTAAGAAAGGAAAGAAAAAAAGGATTCCGAGAGCTAAAACAATATAAGGGAAATATTTTTGGTCTAATTGTGTACGCATTAAGTAACCTGAAATTTTTTCCAAAGGTATGAATAAAATATAAAAGACAGTAGCAATAGCCTATTTACACCAAACAACAAAACCAGCAGCTTATATGAAGAAAGATACATATACCTAAACTATAAATAATATGTAGCATGTTTTTGTCGAGGGAAATAGAAAACGAACTGTTAAGGTTAAGAGAAACAATTAACAAATACTATCCGGAACCAGTAGAGATAGATTACAAGAAATATGATGTACCGACAGGTCTTTTTAGCTTATTAGAGCATAATCAAGGCGTTCTGACATTAAAATTTGATTTAAAACACCTCAAGATAGTAGATATTAGTAAAAATATTATTAACTTTACAGGATATTTCAGGAAAGAATTTGGTGAAGACCTTATATTAGGCTTTGCTTCTTTGTTAGCTAAAGAGCATATCTCGCTAATCGGTGTATTTGGTAGCTGTATACAAGAGGTTTTAAAAAATCATTCAAAGGCTTTTATAGCAGATTACTTTTTAAATTCTTGGGGTGTAAAGTTCTATAATAAGGCCGGCGAAACCATGAAATGGTATATGAGTGCCTTTCCGCTAGAGTTAGATGCCAACGGGAAACCATTATTGCTATTTATCTCTATTCAGGATATTACTCATTTAATGAAAGGAGACGATTACTGGATAAGAGGAGTATTTGAAAAAGAAGAAAAGAAAGTTTTCGTTTATCACTCGTCGGAAAACCGAATTGTAGAACAGGAAATTTTATCAGAAAGGGAAAAAGAAGTTCTGAAATATATTAAGCAAGGCTTAAATACACGGCAAATAGCCGATATGTTAGCCATTAGCCCAAACACTGTAGATAATCATCGCCGGAATATGTTAGCCAGAACCGGCACTCGTGATACCACTGCACTTGTTCATTTATGTAAGATGATGGGCATCGTTTAAAAATATTTCATTTCAAAAGATATTTTAATATTTAGTAAGTGCTTAATAATAAGCGATTTAAAGAATGGTCTGCGGCTCAATAGTCAGAATGACTATTGTTATATCCGCAAAATTTTGCGAAATCGCACACTTATCTAAAAAACTCACTTTTTTAGTCACAGCAAAAGTTGTTTTGGGTTCATCGGGGGACAGATTCTGCCCCCTTTGCCTTTTTTAGGGGGTGTAGTGTTAAGCAATAAAAAAAACGCAAACATTAAATGCCTGCGTTTCTTCTTAATATTTTTCTTAAATTCTACTATCTATTTTTATTTATACAAATCAGGGAAATCGGCTGGGCGAGCTTCGTGCATCATTTCATAAACCGCATCAAAAATAGTTTCGGCATTAGGTTTCGAAAAATAATCGCCATCGGCTGCATAGGCAGGGCGGTGCGCTTGGGCTGCAATGGCTTTAGGCGCAGAGTCTAACCACCGATAAGCCTTTTGCTCGTCAAGTACTTGCTGCATCATAAACGCCGAAGCTCCACCGGGCACATCTTCATCGGCAAAAATTACTCTATTGGTTTTTTTGATGGATTCAACAATGCTATGGTTAATGTCAAATGGCAGTAAAGACTGCACATCTATTACTTCTACACGAATGCCTACCTGCTCAAGCTGGTGTGCTGCTTCCATCACAACTCTACACATAGAGCCATAGGTAACTATGGTTAAATCGTCGCCTGTTTTCAGTGTTTCCGGTATGCCTAGAGGTACACAAATCTCTGAAAGGTTGGTTGGAAGTTTCTCTTTGATACGATAGCCATTCAGACACTCGATAATAAGCGCAGGGTCGTCGCCCTTTAGAATTGTATTATAGAAGCCGGCTGCCTGTACAAAGTTGCGAGGAACTAAGATGTGTATGCCACGTAAACAGCCTAACATAGCCGACATCGGCGAGCCCGAATGCCAGATACCTTCAAGGCGGTGGCCTCGGGTACGTATAATAAGTGGGGCTAGTTGTCCTCCTACTGTTCGGTAACGAAGTGAGGCTAAATCGTCGGTAAGTGTGGCAAGAGCGTAATAAATATAGTCGAAGTACTGAATCTCTACAATTGGGCGTAAACCACGCATAGCGGCCCCAATACCTTGTCCTATAATGGTTGTTTCACGGATTCCGGTATCGGTTACCCTTATTTCGCCATATTTATCTTGCAAGCCTGCAAAGCCTTGGTTTACATCGCCAATTTTACCTACATCTTCACCAATAGCAAATACTTTAGGGTCTTTGCTAAACAAAAGGTCAAAATAGGTATTAATTATCTCACGGCCATCTACACCAATACTTCGTTCATCATATTCGGGCGCAACGCCTTTTACATGCATCGGTGAAGTCGGATATTCACTCAATAAATGCGTATTAAAGCGCTCTTTGTTTTCGATGGCTACTTTTTCGAGCCATTCAACAATGGCTTTTTTAGTACTACTTTCTTCCTGACGCATCAATATCAACGCTTTTTTTATAAGGCTGATAATCTCTCGGCGAACAGCGTTTTCAGTGTGCTCCAGCTCTTCTTTTAACTTACTTATGGCTGCTGCTTGTTTACTTTCGGCTGCTGCTTTTTTTAGTAATTGCTGCGCAAACTCTATATCAGGCTTAATTGATTCTCTATAAGCTGCCCAAGCAGCATTACGTGCTTTTTTGGCAGTGTCTTTGGCTTTGGTTTCAACCTCTTTTATTTCTTCTTCTGTGGCATAGCCATTAGATAGTATCCATTCTTTAAGGTGAAGGTTACAATCAAACTCATGCTCAAAGCTCAGGCGTTCTCTTGATTTATAACGCTCATGCGAGCCAGAAGTAGAGTGCCCCAGTTGTTGTGTTACTTCAGTAACGTGCACCAAAACAGGTACGTGCTGGTCTCGGGCATATAATGCCGCTTGTTGATACGCTTCTACAAGCTCTACATAATTCCAGGCACGGGCTACTATAATTTCGATACCATTAGAGCCATCTTTTCTTTGGAATCCGGCCAAAGCCTCTGATATACTCGATTTAGTAGTTTGGTATTCTATCGGAACCGAAATTCCGTAGCCATCATCCCATACCGAGAAAATAATAGGTATTTGTAAAACACCCGCAGCATTGATTGATTCGAAGAACATTCCCTGCGAGGTAGAGGCATCGCCAATGGTTGCAAAACAAACTTCGTTGCCGTTTTTAGAAAACTTGGTAAAGGCTTGTAAATCAGGATTATGTCTGAATAGTTTTGAGGCATAGGCCAGCCCTATTGCCCGGGGCATTTGCCCGGCTGTAGAAGAAACATCACTTACGGTATTGTATAATTCGGTTTGATTGAGCCATTCACCATTCTCATCAATCCAGCGGTTTCCATAGTGGGCATTCATAGAGCGTCCACCAGAAAACGGGTCATGCTTTATATCGGGGTGAGCATATAACTGCGCAAAGAATTGTTGCCAGTTAAGGCCTCCAACAGCAGCTAAAAATGTTTGATCTCGGTAATATCCTGAACGAAAATCGCCCTTTCTGAATACTTTCGACATGGCAATCTGAGCCAGTTCTTTGCCATCTCCAAATACTCCGAAATTAGCTCGGCCCATGAACACGTCTTTCCGGCCTATTATACTAACTTCACGGCTTTCGCAGGCAATCCGGTAGTCATTTAAAACTTCTTCTTTAGTTAATAAAACATCTGTTGAGGTGATTAGGTCTGATGCTCCAGTCATGCTTTAAATTTTGAATGGTTAAAATGGGAAGGCGAATCCATACAAAAAATGGTTAATGTACCTTACTCAACTAAAAAATAATACAAATTAGTTGTCATACTAACTAATTGTGTTGTAAAGTTAACTGAAAATATTTCATTTTTCAAAAAATTGACCTGCTAATGAAGCGGCTTAGGTTAAATATATGGCAAATAGAAGGCTATTAAGGATTGCATTATAGGAGCTATATGGTATCAACACATTTAAGATTTTTTACAATTATCAATCTAAATTATTATGGGTAATAAGTAAGAATCACTATAATTGCAAACTCCATTCAGTGGCTGCAATTATAGTGATTCGTAGTGTTATTAAAATGACTTACAAGAATGGTAAACTCTTTTTATCTTCTTAGTCTACTCAGTATAAATTCAAGGAATGAATGCGATATTTTAAACGAAAAAAATAACCCTAAGCAACTTCTTCGTTTTAATTTTTAGCCCAATCGTCAAAATAGATAGTTCCCGAGTGAAAGTCACCTACAGGCACTAGTCCAGACTTCGGAAGAACAAAAAACATATATTTATTTTCGTCGTCTGCCACTACCTCTTTATCTTGTTCATTGATAGAAAGATATCTTTTTACAAATTCATCCATTGGTGCACGTTCGGGGCCAGCAATCTCGACCGTACTATTTTTATGTTCCTCTAGTGCAAACCTAACAACATATTTAGCAACGTCTTCAGCAGCTATTGGTTGGTAGTCAAGTGTAGAAACATGTACTACATTATCATTTGATTGTACTGCGATAATAGTTGAAATATGTTCGTGAAACTGTGTAGAACGGATAATTGTATAAGCAATCCCAGAGTTTTTAATGGTATCTTCCTGGTCTTTTTTGGCACGAAGATAGCCTATATATTGGGCTCTATCAGTACCTACAATAGATAAGACAAGGTGATGCTTGACACCTGCTGCTTTTTCTGCAGTAATTAAATTCTTTCCTGCTGTTCTGAAGAAATTGAGCGCATTTTCCTCTTCAGGCGAAGACGAGTTCGAAAGATCAATAACAATGTCGGTGCCATTTAGGGCTTCAGTAAGGCCTTCACCAGTTATAACATCAATACCTGTTGAAGGTACACCAACAATTACTTCATGACCTGCCTCCTTCAATTTGCTTGTGACGTTTCTGCCTATAAGGCCAGTTCCGCCGATAACTAAAATTTTCATTTTTTAAATTTGTTTTATTAATACTACCAAAATCATATTGCTACTAATAAATCAATAGTATTGATAGAAAACCTATATGAGTAATTTATACTAATAATCGAAAAGACCAGCCAGAACTTTTTCGACACTAATAATTTAGTAAATTTACATGGCATTCTATTTGTCCTAGCCATCCAACAATCATATTCATGCCAGTCCAGACTTTGCCTTTTAGTACTTTAATTAAGATAGATAGAAAATCAATTGTGCCAATTTTTCAACAACTGGCAAAGGGTTTAATACAATTAATTCAAGATGGTAAGGTAAAACCGGGTTTTCGTTTACCATCAAGTAGGGAGTTGGCAATAACTATGGGGCTTAACAGAACAACAGTAGTAGCTGCCTATGACGAACTAAGTGTTCAAGGCTGGATTGAGGTTGTTCCTCGTAAGGGTGTTACTATTTCAAGTAAACTCCCGCTTCTAAAACCAAAGTCATTTCGTGATTCTACAAACGAAGAGGTAAGCCGTAAGCCAAGTTTTTACAAAAAACTTACAAGCAAGGATCAGAATATACAAAAAAACTCTTTTGATATAGTAGTAAATGACGGTTATCCTGACGCTCGTATTGCGCCTTTGCAAATGCTTAGTAGCCAATATAAAACTTTGCTAGGTCGACATTCCCGACACGTAATGCTGATTAATGAACGTTCAACTGGCGCAGCTTCACTGAGAACCGAGCTTTCATTATTTCTATCGCAGACACGTGGATTAAACGTTACAGCTGATAACATACTTACAACCAGAGGAGCTCAGGGAGCTATTTATATTGCGGCGCAAATGATTGTAAAGCCTGGAAGTAAAGTAATTGTTGGAGAACTTAATTATTCAATGGCTAACAAGGTTTTTCGCCAACTTGGGGCTACACTGATAAAAGTTAGCATAGACGAAAATGGTATTAATGTTGACGAGATAGAAGAGATTTGTAAAGTTGCAAAACCAGACCTACTCTACATTATCCCGCACCATCATCATCCTACAACCGTTACTTTGAGTGCAGAAAGAAGAATTAAATTATTGAATGTTATTCGTACTTATCAATTACCAGTGATAGAAGATGATTATGATTACGATTTTCATTATGAAAACAGCCCGATACTTCCGTTAGCAAGTGCAGACCACAACGGGCTTATACTTTATGTTGGTTCTATTTCAAAAACACTGGCACTAACAGTTCGGGCTGGTTATCTAGTTGCTGACACAGATATAGTTTTGCAGGCCAGTAAATTTAAAGAACTGATGGAAATCAGAGGCGATTACCTCATGGAAGATTCCATTGCAAACCTTTTTAAGTCAGGTGAAATGCAAAGGCATATATCCAAGTCAGTAAAGCTATACAAAAACCGGAGAGATATTTTTTGTGATTTGTTAAAAAGCAAGCTGTATGAGGTGCTTCAATTTAATGTTCCTTATGGAGGAATGGCTGTATGGGCATTATTTGACAAGAAACTTTCGCTTCCTAAAATATCTGCTGCGCTTGTAAAACATAGAATATATTTAAATGATGGCAGTTTATATAATCAAGAAGTGTCTGACATAAATGGCATTCGCTTAGGCTTTGCATCAATGAACGAGAAAGAGATAGAAAAATTCGTTTCTGCGCTTTTTATTGAAGCAAAAAAGTATTCCTCATAAACATTTTTAGGCAGACTGTTTTTTAGCAAATATTTTATAAAATAACCTGTAGCAAAATCAATTTTTGTAAATCAGAAGAGTTTTGTTAACAACTTGTTAAATATTTGGTATATATATGGTATTAGTATTTATTTGCGTTTAGAAATAAGCTTTAGTAATAAAACAGAATTTATTTTTAACTTTAAATTATTCAAATCTAATGAAAAAATTCTTATCAACAATTGCGGTGGTTTTTGCATTTGTAGCTTCAGTACAAGCGCAAGGCGTATTGAAATTCAATAAAGAAGTACACGATTTCGGTAAAGTATCGGAAGGCCCACTAGCAACTTATAGCTTCGAAGTAACAAATACAGGTACTGCTCCGGTTGTTATCTCAAATGCTGCTGCTTCATGTGGCTGTACTACACCTGAGTGGTCTAAAGACCCAATTATGCCAGGTGGTAAAGGAACTATCAAAGTAGGATATAACACATCGGGTCGTCCGGGTGCGTTTACAAAAACTATCACTGTTACCAGCAACGCTGAAAACGCAACAGTAGTTTTAACAATCAAAGGTGAAGTTACTGCTCCATCAGCATCACCTTCAGCTCCTGCTTCTGCACCAAACGGAAAGAAAAAAGTATAATTCAAACGAATATATCTTTTAACAAGAAGCCATCTGCTCATAAGCAGGTGGCTTTTTTGTGTTTCAGCACTAATGAACCATAATTTTTCAATTTCGTTTCTCTCTAGCTTGTCTAAATGAAAAAAAATATCGAATATCGAATAATAAACCATCAGGCAAAATAAAAACTTGTTTATACGTAAGTTTTGCCAGATTTATTCGGTGTCGGAAATAATAAAAGAAATATTTACAAAGTGCACCACAACAATGACTACTTTACCAAAGTAGTTCATTAAATTCGAACACTAAATCAAAAAACTAAAACCTTGACTTATGAATTTTCTCTGCATCTGTACTTATTTTAAAGGAGTAGAATTTCTGAAATCCTGCAAAGCCGAAGGGAATACCGTGTATTTGTTAACCAATAAAAAACTGGAAAATAAGGCTTGGCCGTGGGAATCAATAGACGAGACATTTTATTTAGAGAACATCGATAACACATTTGATACTTATAGCAATATAATAAAAGGTTTGGCGCACCTAATGCGCAGCAAAAAAATTGACCGCATTGTAGCGCTCGATGATTTTGATGTAGAGAAAGCCGCACTAGCCCGTGAGCATTTCAGGATACCGGGTATGGGACAAACCACCGCCCGCTATTTTCGTGATAAACTGGCTATGCGTGTACAAGCTGCCCATGCAGGTATTAATGTGCCACCATTCAGTGCGTTGTTTCATGATGTTGACATAACCGAATACCTTCAATCTACAACTGCGCCGTGGGTTATTAAACCTCGTTCTGAGGCCTCGGCAGCGGGTATCAAAAAAGTACATAGTTTTCAGGAGGCATGGGATACCATTCATAGTTTAGGCGAAGAAAGACACAATTATCTGATAGAGCAATTTAAACCCGGCGATGTATATCATGTAGATGCATTAACTGTTGATGGTAAAGTTATTTTTGCCAGATGCAGCCAATACCTGAACACGCCATTTGAAGTAGCACATGGCGGGGGAATTTTCCGCTCGGTTACAGTTGAGCACGATTCGAAAGACGAAAAAGCACTAGCAAAAGTAAATGCGCAAGTAATGAAAGCCTTTGGTATGAAGTTCAGTGCTTCGCACACCGAGGTAATCAAATGTTATGAAGATGGTAAATTCTATTTTCTGGAAACAGCTTCGAGGGTAGGAGGGGCTAATCTGGCCGAAATGGTTGAGTATTCGTCGAGCATTAATTTATGGCGTGAGTGGGCAAAAATAGAAACTGCCGTTGCCACGGGTGGCGTTTATGAATTGCCTCCGGTTGATGATTTTTATTCGGGGATTATTATCTCTCTGTCGTCTTACCAATGGCCAGACTATGCGCCATTCAACGACCCCGAAGTAATATGGAAAATGGACGAAGAATACCACGTGGGTTTAATTGTACGCTCAAGTAAACGTGAAAGAGTTTTAGAACTCATGGAGAAATATGCCCTCATGATTCGAGACTTAGGCTATCATGCGTCAGCCCCTGCGCCCGATAAACCTGTACATTAACAATAGTACGAATTGCCAATGTGTTGCGTATTATAGGATACCGAAACACCAAGCATTTATAACTCAAACCTAAATATGACTACTCAAGAAATAATCGATTACGTAAATTCACACCCATCAGGAAAAGTAAAACTGGCTGTTGCCGATATTGATGGTATTTTAAGAGGTAAATATATCAGCAAACAAAAATTTCAGTCGGTAATTGAGGGAGATTTAGGCTTTTGTGATGTGGTACTGGGTTGGGATATGGCCGATGTTTGTTATGATAATACCGATTTCACAGGATGGCACTCGGGTTACCCCGATGCCAAGGTAAAACTCGATTTATCGACATTCCGCAAAATTCCCTGGGAAAACGATATTCCGTTTTTCTTAGGAGAATTCATTGAAGAAGCGGCTGAAATATGCCCTAGAAATATATTGAAAAAAGTAATAGCCGAAACCGAGGAGGCAGGCTTTAAACCTTTTTTCTCGCAAGAGTTTGAATGGTTCAATTTTGAAGAAACGCCTGTTTCGGCCAATGCGAAGGGTTTTCAGAATCTTACACCTATTACGCCGGGTATGTTTGGGTATTCGATTCTCAGAAGTACGTTGAAAAATGATTACATGAGTGCTCTATTTGAGCAATTGACCAAATTCGACGTACCGCTCGAAGGGCTGCACACCGAAACTGGCCCGGGTGTATATGAAGCGGCCATTACTTATTCTGATGTGCTAAGTGCTGCCGACAGAGCTTTGCTTTTTAAAACTTCGGTAAAAGAAATCGCCTATCAGCAAGGTATTCTGGCAACATTCATGGCAAAAATCAATGAAAACCTACCGGGTTGTAGCGGGCACGTGCACCAGAGCCTTTGGGATAGCGATGCCAAAACTAATCTGTTTTATGATGAAAAATCGCCGAATCATATAAGTGAGCTAATGCAGAGCTACATGGCAGGGCAATTGTATTGCCTGCCTCATATTCTACCTATGGTTGCGCCTACTATTAACAGCTACAAACGCTTGGTTGAAGGCGCATGGGCACCAACTACGCTCACATGGGCGGTCGATAACCGCACAGTAGCTTTGCGGGCCTTGCCAATCAGTAAAAAATCTTGTCGTCTTGAAACCCGTGTGGTAGGTTCGGATACCAATCCGTATCTGGCTTTAGCAGCTTGTCTGGCGGCTGGTTTATATGGCATCCGTAATAATCTGAAACTCAATCAACCTGCTACTATTGGAAATGGGTATCAGGATATAAGCAATGGTGTATTACCCCGAAACCTTGATGAGGCTACCAAGACCATGAAAAACTCGGAGGTAGCAAAAGAACTTTTCGGCGAAAAATTCGTAGCTCACTTTACTCAAACCCGTGACTGGGAATGGCGCCAATATGCCAAAGTTGTAACCGATTGGGAGTTAAAAAGGTATTTTGAGATTGTTTAACCTAAGCCTTGCATGATAATACTCGTTGTTTTTCTGGCCATTGTTTTTATTATCTTATCTTCAACCTGGTTTAAGTTACATCCTCTGGTGGGCTTGCTTCTGGCTGCTTTAGGCGTTGGTATTTTTGCCGGCTTACCTATTGATAAGTTAGCCGATACCATTGGCAAAGGCTTTGGTGAGTTGATGTCGAAAATTGGATTGATGGTTATTCTGGGTTGTGTGATAGGGGCTATACTCGATAAATCGGGGGCAGCTATTAAAGTGGCCGATATTATTCTAAAACTCTTTGGCGAAAGATACCCATCGTTTGCCATGTCGGTAATTGGGGCAATTGTGGGTATTCCTGTTTTTTGTGATTCTGGCTTTATCATTCTGGCAAAACTCAACAAGATTGTAGCCAAAAAGATCAAAAAGCCTTTAGGCACTATAGCCATTGCGCTATCTGGTGGGCTTTTTGCTACGCATACTTTGGTGCCGCCTACACCGGGGCCACTATCGGCTGCTGGTAACTTGAATCTATCACATGGTATTGGGCTGGTTATTCTGATTGGTTTGATAGTATCAATTCCAAGTTTGTTTTTATCAACCTGGTTTGCCGAGAAATATGCCAAGAATTTGGCGATTATTGAAGACAACGAAGATAAGCAAAATGATACCCAACACCGCACTTTACCCTCTGGTTGGAAGGCATTCATGCCAATTTTGCTGCCTATTATTTTGATTACCATAGCATCATTTGCCAAAATATTTGCGCTGAATGAAACCCTTACCAAGTGGCTCAATTTTTTGGGTAGCCCTTTAGTTTCGTTTCTGATAGCCATCTTTTTTTCTTTCAGTTTATTTCCCGAAAAACCTTTCGAGAAAATCTTTGCCTGTTTTAAAAGTGGCATAGAGCATTGCGGTACAACCTTAGTACTGGTTGGTGCAGGCGGTGCTTTTGGAGCAGTGCTGAAAGAAACACAATTGAAAGATATTGTAAGCGATTGGCTGGTAGCTAACCAGACGTCAGGGGTCGCATTTTTGTTGATTGCTTTTCTGGTCGCAGCGTTTTTTAAAACAGCGCAAGGCTCCACCACTACCTCAATGGTATTAACCTCAGGTATTCTAGCACCATTGCTTGTATCAATGGGCTTTACCGAGCCGCTTGATTTGACCTTATTGGTAATGGCAATTGGTAGCGGCGCCATGACGGTTTCGCATGCCAACGATGCCTGGTTTTGGGTTGTATCACAGTTTACGGGACTTACACAAGGCGATGCCTATCGTACGCATACCGTTCTTACAGGCTTGCAGGGTATTGTGAGCATTATTACGGTTTGTTTGATTTATTTTATTATTCATCTTTGATTAAAAGTCTTTGGAAGTAACTAAATGCCATAAAAGTATGTTATGTTGTTTTACTTTCTGCAAATACATTAACAGATGGAAGAGGTAAGCAAACTAGATAAGATTATTGATGCGAGAATGAAACTGAAAGCTCGCTTTGAAGAAAAAATGAAAATTACCCCATCAATGGCGGATGACCGCCCGATGGGAAAAGGAAAAATAAACAGGCACGGCATGCCTGAATTACCAGTTGGACAAACCCAGACAAATAAATGGCCTGTGTTAGACTTGGGCTATCATCCAGATATTTCACTCGACCGCTGGCGTTTGACTGTTGATGGCGAGGTAGAGAACCCAGTAGTATTGAAGTGGGAAGACTTTATGGACTTGCCTCAGGTAGAAGACACCAGTGATTTTCATTGTGTAACCACGTGGTCTAAAATGGATATGGTTTGGAAAGGTGTAAGGCTGATGGATATTGCTGCTTTAGTGCAACCCAAAGAAACTGCCACGCATATTATGTGTTATGGTTATGATACTTATACTACTAACGTATCAATGGAAGAAGCCTTAAAACCTGATGTGTTGCTGGCACATACTGTTTATGGTGAGCCTCTTGCAAAAGAACATGGTGGTCCTGCACGTATGATAACCCCGCAATTATATGCCTGGAAAGGCTCAAAGTGGATAAAACGCATACAATTTTTGCCTAAAAACAAGTTGGGCTTCTGGGAAGAAAGAGGTTATTCTAATACCGCTTACCCTTGGCGAAATGATAGATATAGTTGATGGACTCAACATGTTGAGATATAAAAAAGGAGCTACATATATTTATGCGGCTCCTTTTACGTTTCTTACCTTATTCAAATCTTATTCTTTTCCGTCTGGTAGGCTAACTCTTTTCACGGTTCCATCTTCACCTTGCGTTACCATCACAAATACAACGCCTTTTTGTTTACCAATATTAATCTGGCCTACGTAATCACCGCTGAAATCTTTGATTTCGTCTTTGGCTATTACATTGCCTTTCAAATCCATTACTTTAATCGATACATCGCCTTTTTGTTGGCTGCTGAAACGAAGATTCAATATATCGGTTTTAGGATTGTTAGGATAAACGCTTAGCCCACGAACTGTTTTGCTTGACGAACTGCCATCGAAAGCAAAAACATCAGGTAATGCTTTGAACTCAAACTGTAAGTCTTTACCCATTTTGCTAAGTTCTTCATTCAGGCCTTTCATGTCGATATTAAAATCGTCTGAGAAATCCCTATGTTGGCCATCACGACGATAAATCCTTGTACGAGGTTTGTCTCTGATAACTATGTCGTCGTCATCACTACGAAGCTCAAAATGCTCATTCCCATTGCTATTCCTATTACGGCTATAAGACCTTACACGTGGTCTTTCTGAGTCAAAATTTCTTTCAAAATGGTCTTCGTTTTCATGAAGTTCACCTGAAAAACTTTCTACTTCAACCTTAGTACCACGCACTTTGTCTTTATTGGTAGCCATTACAGAGTCTTGATACTCCTGAACCAGCTTTTCTTGTTGCTTATCTGTCAGACCTGCGGCATCAAAAGTTTTTTCGTGCACTTTAGTTTTTCCATCAATATCCTGTTCGATTCTGACACGTACGGTGCTTTTTTTATCTTTCTTATCCTGAGCAAATGATGCGAAAGAACTAAGGGCAAACAAAGCCAAGAGGCTTACTTTTAGTGAATTACTGAGTGTAGCTTTCATAATTTTATTAAATTTTGTAAAAAACTTTAAAGAAATAATATTTACTGTTGGCGCAATGTTGCACAAACTTAGTAAACAGTAGAATATCAGGCTGTTAAAGTTTCTTAAAAATTGTTAAGAAGCCTATTGTAATTGCCTTAAATACAGTTGAATAGTGTTTTCTAAGCCAAAATAAAGTGCATCAGAAATGAGCGCATGCCCAATAGAAACCTCCAGTAAATTCGGAATATTCTGTTTGAAATAAGCAAGGTTTTCAAGGCTTAAATCGTGCCCGGCATTTACACCTAAACCAACTTGCTCGGCCACCTTTGCTGCTCTTGCATAATCTCTGATAGCCTCTTCTTTATTTTCAGGATACACGTGTGCGTAGCGTTCAGTATATAATTCAATACGGTCGGTACCTGTTTCGGCTGCTCCTTCAACCATTCGCTCAATAGGGTCAACAAAGATAGATACCCTGCAACCTACACTTTTGAAAGTGGCCACTAATTCTTTCAGGCGGTCACGGTGGGTAGTTGTATCCCAACCGGCGTTTGATGTAATGGCATTCAGCGCATCAGGCACTAAAGTAACTTGCGTTGGTTTATTAGCCAGAACCAAATCAATAAACTTAGCTTCGGTCGGATTCCCCTCTATATTAAATTCAGTAGTTACTATTTCCTTTAAGTCATATACATCCTGATAACGGATATGTCTTTCGTCAGGGCGTGGGTGAACTGTGATTCCCTGTGCCCCAAATCTTTCGCAATCAATGGCTGTTTTTACCACATTTGGCATATTCCCTCCACGAGAATTTCTTAAAGTTGCTATTTTATTAATATTTACTGATAATTTTGTCATTGTAATTTCTTTATAGTGGAGAAAGGATGATGGAGACAGGAATAAGAAGAAAAAGGAATATTGTTTTCTTCGTTTTCCATTTTCCAGAATTTAAATTAATAACTGTTTCTCATTACTTATGAGTTCCCAAATTTGGGAGCTAAAATAATATTTCTCTAATTTCTTTGAACGCTTCGAAACGAATATATTCAATCGCTTGTTCAAAAGAGATTAGATATAATCTATCTAATGTATAATAAACTACCAACAAAATGGCATTAAAAACAGAAATTGACGCACAGATTAAAGCAGCAATGCTCGCTCGTGACTCAGTAAGGCTTACAGCTTTACGAGACATTAAAAAAGTAATTTTATTAGAAGAAACTAAAGAGGGCAAATCAGGCGATTTAACGGCTGATGATGAATTGAAATTACTTACAAAAGCTGCCAAACAAAGAAGAGAATCGGCTGATATTTATCGCCAACAAAATCGTCCTGATTTGTTAGATAAAGAATTAGCAGAGTTAGCTATTATCGAAGAATTTTTACCAAAACAATTGTCAGAAGAAGAGTTGAAGGCAAAACTACAAGAGATTATTGCTCGTGTAGGAGCGTCGGCACCTTCAGACATGGGAAAGGTAATGGGAGTTGCTTCAAAAGAACTAGCCGGCTTAGCCGATGGTAAGGCAATATCAGCTACAGTAAAATCACTTTTAGCATAATATATTTTTCTTATACTTTGTAGCGATGCCATGTTTTTTAAAAGCATGGCATCGCTATTTTAAAAATAATCGCCATGTTTAATAATTTTGTTTATCAGAATCCTGTCCGAATACTTTTTGGTAAAGGACAAATTGCTCAACTTGACAGACAAATACCTAAGGACGCTAAGATTTTGCTTACTTATGGCGGAGGTAGCATCTTTAAAAATGGTGTATACGAGCAAGTAAAGGAAGCCTTAAGCGGCAGAAACGTAATTGAGTTTGGCGGTATAGAAGCCAACCCGACTTACGAAACATTAATGAAAGCTGTAGAACTTGCCAAAAAAGAAAACATTGATTTCTTGTTGGCAGTAGGCGGTGGGTCGGTCTTAGATGGCACCAAATTTATTGCTGCCGCAATACCTTATGAGGGCGACGATGCCTGGCAATTGGTAACAGGTAAAGCCAGAATCAGAGAAGCAACGCCTATTGGCGCAGTGCTTACCTTGCCTGCAACGGGTTCGGAGATGAACTTTTTTGCAGTTATTAGCCGTAAAGAGACCCATGAAAAGAAAGGAATGGGACATCCGTTATTGTATCCTGTCTTTTCGGTACTTGACCCTGAAACAACCTATTCTTTACCTAAGCAACAGATAGCTAATGGTATTGCTGATGCTTTTACGCACGTGATGGAGCAATACATGACATACCCTGTAAACGCCGAAATACAAGACCGCATGGCAGAGTCTATAATCCAGACCTTGATTGCTGTTGCGCCAAAAACACTTGAAAATCCGACAGATTATGAGGCTCGTGCCAATTTTATGTGGGCAGCTACTGTGGCATTGAATGGCTTTATAGGAGTAGGCGTACCGCAAGATTGGGCTACGCATGATATAGGTCATGAATTGACGGCTTCTCATGGCATAGACCACGCCCGCACTTTAGCAGTAGTATTGCCACATTTATTAAAACTAAAGAAAAAAGATAAACGTGGAAAACTGATTCAGTACGCTAAACGAGTGTGGAATTTGAGTGGTACTGATGATGAACTGGTAGAAGGAGCTATTCAGAAAACAATTGATTTTTACGAATCATTAGATATACCAACCAAGGCTAGTGCTTATGGGGTAGGTCAGGAAACGATTGATAAGATTGTATCACGTTTTAAAGAGCGTGAAATTGTTTTAGGCGAAAGAGCCGATATTACACCGGAGGTAGTAGGAGAGATTTTGGAAATGAGTATTAAATAATAGAATTTAGTGTTTACCTCAAGAAAAGCCGCTAGCAATTTACTACTAGCGGCTTTTCTTTTTAGATAGATTACTTAAGGGCAATTTTGTATTGAAGCAAGGAATACTTCGTTTTTACCTGACTGAAAACCTGGAATCAATGTAATTGCTTTTGCAGCATAATAATTTGTTTGATTTGGTACATTGCTAGCACTTGTAATGCTTTCTGAAGCATGATAAGTACCTGCGTCATGTGTTGCTTCGTTGAATGCAAGGGCAGCATTGACTGCGGCCGTAACAGTAGTTCTTATACTGGTGCAATCACCAACTGTACATCCTACATAGTAAGTAGTGTTTGCACTTATACTTGGTGTGGTGAAAGTTCCACCAGTAGCCAGTGTTGTAGTGGCCGTAGCATTGGCAAACCATTTAATTGTTCCGCCAGCGCAACCTGTGGCACTTAAAGTAACAGTACCCGAACCGCAACGGCTTACGGGTGCAGCCGAGGGAGCAGTTGGAATAGCTGCTATAGTTATGGCAATTTCATTACTACCTTTGGTGGGCAGAGAGCCAATTATTCTTATTTTGTAATTTGCTCCCAGAGTTGTGCCAGATGGAATAACTCCATTGATGCTTCCTGTATTGTCGGTGCTTGCTAGTGTTCCGATATTTGTCGGGCTGCTGAAACTACCATTTGCATCCGATAATTGAAGTTTATAGATATTTCCGGTTCCAAATTTTCCAACAGAATTGAATGGAATACTTATGCTAGACTCTATACATAAGGTGGTAATAGCAGGTGCTGTAGCATTAATTGAATAGAGAGAAAGAATGGCACTATCAGCTTTTATTAAACCATAGCCGCTTATGAAGTCAAAACCTAGGGTTTCCATGTCTGTACACGAATTAATGAGTGCTTCTCTTACTTCAGCAGGTGTAAGGCTTGGTCTGGCTTGTCTCATAAGTGCAGCTACTGCAGCGGCATGAGGTGCGGCTGCAGAAGTACCTGCAAAATTAGGATTCCCATCTCCTTCATAATCATATCCATCAATAAAAAATGAAGTATTTGCATTATCTGGGGCTACTATTTCAGGCTTTTGTCTAATAATTGGGGAAGGTAATAATGCTCCCGAAGTTGAGCGGTAAATAGGAGTGCCACCATGTGAAGAATATGACTCTAAAGCAGGAGGGTTTGTGCCGTATGCGGGTGTGCCATCATAGCTGGCAGCACCTACCGCTATTGCACCAGTTGCATTATGGTGTCCCATAATAGTCGATGCCTTAATACCTGTAATGCCATTTGAGGCAGCTGGCCAACTTAGTCCACGAAATCCGATAAACTTCAGATTGCGAGGGTCTGGCCCTGCAAATTTAGTGATAAGAACATAAAAAGTACCTGTTCCATAAACTTGAAGAATTTCATAAGGGTCGCTACCTTGATTAGAATCGATGCTATATGATACCAATTCTAAGCCGTTTGCTGTATTACGATATACAAAGAAATCCATGTCAGTAACTGCGCCAGTTGAGCCATTCCCTGTGCTAAAATAGGGGTCGTCCCATTGTAAAGTTGCAACCATATAACCATTTACCTGAATCGGTAAAAAATAGACAGGACTTGCGCTTGTGCCAAAGTTATGAGCCACATCTGGATAGCCATCGAAGGGCATGAAAGTAGATGATTTATAAGGCGCTTCATAAGAACTATTTGTTGAATTACCAGCAGAAGAGAAGTAGGATACTCCATTGTTATTGGTCACGTCATCTACAGCTTGCGCAACTATACCATCCTGAAAAAAGGGTTCTGCGAAATAACTGATATCATCTACTATAACCTTACAGCCAGCTTGTGCAAGTGCTCTGATACCATTGGCAAAATCAGCTTCACCGTTAAAAGCAGAGTAATAGTATAATTGAGTTCCGGGTGCTACGTCGTGTACAATCTCGGCCATTGCTCGCCCTTCATCAGCACCACTGGTAGTTTCGCTTAATACTGTTACCGGAGTTGTGTATCCATTCGGATTACCTACACCCGGAAGTTCTCCAGAACTTACACCTGCTGCAGCCCCACCTAATAAGTCGTAAGAGTCAGATAATATACCAACTTTTACCCCTGCGCCATTGAGTCCTGTTAACATTCTTGCTATATCTGAGCGTTGTGCGCTGTCTCCTTGCGACAACACAGGCCCTGAATTATTGATTGGTTTGGTAGTGGGCCTAACCCAACTGCATGATTTCAGATTAGCTATCTCGTTTAGTTTATCAAATGCAACCCAACATGTAACAATCTTATTGGAATATGCTTTTATTTTGACGTTGATTGATTTCAGGTCATTAATTAACTCGGGTACTTCTCTTTGGGCAATTACATCAACCAGGATAGAGTCTTTTGATAAATTATAAAGAGATTGGCTGGCTTTTAGCAATGAGTCGCCATTAACAAGACCGTTTTTTGAATCTTGCTGCTTTTTTTGTAGTGCTTTAAGTCCATATTTTAGTTTACTAGTGTCTTTTGTTAATACTAAGTTAGTATTGCTTAGCTTAGGGAACTGAGCAAAAGAAAAATTTACAGAAATACTTAAAAGAATGAGTATCCCTAACCTTCGTAGGGAAATGGTAGAAGAATTCATGGTTCTTTAGTGGTTTAATGTTCAGTGGAAAATCTCACTAAAAATATGGCGAATTGCGATTGCAAACAATGAATATTTATCTAACGGTATATTAGCAATGATACTTTTTTATTAAGTCAAGAAACACTATTGAAGAGTTTGTGGAAGCTGTTTATGAATATGGGATACTTGAGTAAAACAAAACAGCCCCTCAAAGAGGAGCTGTTTGCCAATTAATTACAATCTATTGTAACGTATTCTTTTGTCAAAATCTTATTTCACCACTTTCATTGTGCCAAACATTAAGCGCCAGTGACCCGGGAATGTACAGATATATGGGTAGTTACCTACTTCGGCAGGGGCTGTGAATTTTAAACGGAAAGTTTCGTTCGGATTCACCAATGGCGTAGCTGCTAATACTTGTGGTATGCTTGGTACATAATGTTTTTCGGCAGCATCTTTCTGAGTAATCATTTTATCGGCAGCATTACCGATAATCTCCATACTTTTTTGCTTACCAATTACGATATTATGCTGCATCGCATCAGGGTTTTCGAATACCAGTATCACAGGTTTTCCGGCTTTTACGGTAAATTCTTTTTTATCAAATTTCATCTCTTCTTTGATTGATTTGATAGTGATAACAATGGCATCTTTATCATCATCGGCAGTACTGCTTTTCAAGCCCCAAGCTACCAATAGTTTATTCAATCTATCGGCATTGGTTTCGGTAAGTTTTGTGCTTAAAGATGTTAAGTATTTCTGATTTGCAGCCGTTACAGTTCCTTTTCTACGAGGGTTCCAGCCATTTGATGCACCTTTCAACAAGGCTACATTTTCAGTACTTGGTATTTTATCCCAATATTTAAGCAAATTGGCTACTGTATCGGCAGGCATAACAGAGGCATAACTTCTACTGGCTCTTTCGAGTGCAAACGTCGAAAGTTTTTGTGCTTGCTGGAAAGTAATCTTTTTGTTGTAGGAGTTATTCTGTTCGTTGTTTTCCGCTATTTTATTGTCATAGTCAAGCGAAACATTGAAGTTATAGTCTCCGGCTATATCAGTTGAGAAATAGAAGTCGCCAACCCAAGGTCCATTTGTAGTTTTTGAAATAGTAACGGTCTCACCCGGTCCTATACCAGTATTGTGGAATGAGCTCCAGGTAGTAAACTTCTGTCCATTGCCTGTAATATCAACTTTCAAATCAACAACAACGCCTTTTTTCAAAGAATCCTTGCCATTGTTTTTTACTTCAAGCACATAGCGCATACCTTCACGCACATAAGGAGAGCTTGGCTCGGCACGTAAATTTGTGACAACCAAATCAATACCCGCAGTTGGCGCAGGTAATGCTTTAGCGGCTTCTTTAGTAGCCGAACTATTCATGCCGCCATGATTCATTGCTGAGTGGTTGTGGCCGGCAGGCATAGCTTTTGTAGCACTTGCCAGTTTATTAAGGTATTTTTTCAACAAAACTGACTTATGGCTTGTTAAAGCAACTGCAAAGGCATCTGGTAACCAACGGTCGTTGCCTTCTGTCGCTTGTTCCATGCGGGTAAGCAATGCTTGCTCAGAGGCTGGTGTAAGTGGCAATTCGCTTAAAGCTAAAACAGCATTCAATACAACAATTGGTTCTTTGCTATTTAATAAATCGTTTTGCAGAATAACTTCTACCGATTTATGTGTAGCAGGTAAAACCTGAATCGCATTTTTCTGAACCGCCCACGATGGGTGTTTTAAAGCACCAATTACGGCTTGCAATGCTTCATTGTTACTTTCGATAGCACCTAATCCTTTCAGCGTCCAGATGGCGTGTATAGCGGCTGTATTGAGTCCTATTTCATCAACTGACTGGTCTTTTACCAAGGCTATCAAAGCAGGCACTACATCAGTTTTGCCACGCTCTACTAATAATCTTTGTGCATGGCTTCTCCAGAACATATTTGTGTTTTTCAAAGCACTTAATAGTTCGTCAGGGCGGTCTTTGCTAAGCGAAAGCGGTGTATAAGCCGGAGCTTCTTTCCAACCTACTCTGTAAATACGGCCGTGAGTAAAATCACGTAAATCTGTTTGGTAGGCGTTACCTAAACCATTTTCAAAACCTTTCGGAACAGGATTGTGCTGAATAATGTAACTATACCAGTCAGCTACCCAAACGGCACCGTCAGGGCCAACCTCAGCAAATACCGGAGAAAACCACTCGTCGGCACCTGCCATCAGGTTAAACGATTCTTTATCTTCATAATTAGTACCATTTTTCTCCATTGAGTTCTGGTGAAGTATATGCCCGGTTGGCTCTGCTACAAAAGCAATCTTGTTCCAGTAATTTTTAGGGTAAGCCCTTGCAGTATAGAAATTATGACCTGCGGCGGCTGTAAAACCACCAAATACATCAACCTGTCTTATTTTTTCGGTAATAGGTTTCATGTCTTTGTGTGTATCCGTCGAGCGGCTTCCGTTATCAGTATTGAAACCCGGATTCAAGAAGTTTCTATGCGGAATCGCCATATACCAACCATGTGAGTTGTTGGCAGTAGAGCCAAATACATCACCTGCTTCATTAAAGCCCATACCCCAGGTATTGTTCGATGTACTTGTCATCCACTCTAGTTTCGAGCCATCAGGTTTGAAACGGAACAATGCCTGTCCAAATTTCAAGCTATCGGCTGAACCAACTTTACCGCTGAAACCAGAATAACCTACCGAACCCCAAATCCAGTTATCGAAACCATAGTGTAAGTTCGATGGCCCTGCGTGGGTATCACCTGTACCAAAACCTGTGAATAAGATTTTCTTTTCGTCGGCTTTGCCATCACCATCTGTATCTCTTAATAAGAGCATGTGAGGTGCTTGCGATACAATTAAACCACCGTTGGCAAATACCATTCCGGTCGGGATACTTAAACCATCGGCAAAACGAGTAAATTTATCAGCTTTACCGTCGTTGTCAGTGTCTTCACAAACCAAAATGTAGTCACTTCCGCCTGAATCTTTACGTTCGTTCGGATAATCTTTCGTTATCAACACATATAATCTTCCTTTTTCATCCCACGACATCGCAATCGGGTGCTGTACGTTCGGTTCTGAGGCAAACAGGTCTAGCGTAAAATCAGCAGGTACCTGAATGTGTTTCATTGACTCTTCCGGCGTAAGCGGGAATTGTTGCAACTGCACACCCGGACGTTTCTCGTAGTTCGGCAATTTGGCCTCTCTGTAAGTAAACGGTTTTGGGTTTAAAGCAGCATGTGCTGATCTTGCGCCTTCGTCAACCGCCCATACAATACCATTGTATAACAATTGTTGGAATGCCGCATTGCTCCATGTGTTGTCGTCGTGGCCATAAGCTGTGTAGAAAACACGTCCTTTACCATAAGTACGAGTCCATGTATAAGGCTCAATGTTTGTTTCCGGACGGTCAGCTTTCTGGTCAGCTTTAATCTCACGAACCATTAACACGTTGTTGTCTGGTTGCAAGTGGCTATGTAGATAAGTTTCGTCGTATGCCTTAATTTGTGGAAGGTCTTTTACTATCAGGTGGGTTGGTAAAACCGTTTTTGCCTGAATAGTATCCATTTTATGACGCCAGAATTGTCCACCTACTAACTTTACGTACTCAGGAGAGTTACGGAAACAAAACGAAGCACAGTGTACAGGAATAATACCTTTGCCCGAAGCTACGTAATCAAGCAAGGCTTTTTCTGCCGATGGGGTTATTTCGTCCCAATTAGCATAAATCATCAATGCATCGTATTTCGCCAGATTTTTAGGATTAATATCCTCTAGTTTGTCGGTATAAGTAAAGTTTACACCCTTTGCACCAAGAGCTGCCATCAATGTCGGGAGCCTTTCGATAGGGCGGTGATGCCCGTTATCGCCAAGAAATAAAATTTCTAGTCGGCGGGCTTTTTGGGCTTGAGCGCCTTGCCAGAGCAAAACAAACAAGAGTATTAAGATTTTTTTCATGAGAAAAAGCAGAATTTTATTACTCGTAGTGATAGGGAATTGCAGAAGGGCGAAACTCGGTTTCGCCCTAATATTTATTATGCGTTGTGAAAGTCTGGTAAATAGATAATCTTACCACCCTGCATAGCAGATTCGTGTGCTAAAATACCCACGCTAGTCCAGTTAGCTGATTGTACAGCATTCGGGAATGGGTCACGGTCTTCAACAAGAGCCGTCAGGAACTCATGTGCCAAATGTGGGTGCGAACCGCCGTGGCCAGAACCTTGTGTAAACGATAAGTGATTGTTTTCGCCAAGGTCGTACACACCTTTTGTCGTGAAATCCTGGATTCCTTCCGGTAATAAGTGTGCGTAATCTTTTACTGTTACTTTTTCCGGAATTTCGTGCTCAGGTTTTTTGGCTGTATGAATCACGTGTTCTTCGTTCTCAATCAAAGCCCACTCAAAAGATTTTTTTGAGCCGTATACTTCAAAACTTTCTCTGTATTGGCGAGCTACATCAAACAATGAGCGGTACACATAGGCACTCAAATCGCTGTCTTTGAACTTGATATGAGCCGATTCTACTGCAAACGGAGAGTTATGAATCTGTGCTAATTCTTCACGGATAGTACCCGAACCAAAACAAGAAACGTACTCAGCTTCTAGTTTCAATAAACCTGCCACGGGGCCTACACAGTGTGTTGCATAGTGCATCGGAGGTAAACCCGGCCAGTAGTCAGGCCAGCCGTCCATATCTTGTTGGTGGCTTGCTTTCAGAAACTGTACTTTTCCTAGCTCACCTTTTTCGTATAATTCTTTTACAAACAAAAACTCACGGGCATATACCACCGTTTCCATCATCATATACTTTTTACCTGTTTCTTTGCAGGCTTTTACAATAGCCATACAGTCTTCTACCGAAGTGGCCATTGGTACAGTACATGCTACGTGCTTGCCTGCATATAGTGCTTTCAGGCTTTGCTCAGCGTGGTTCGGAATTGGTGAGTTAATGTGTACTGCATCAATCTCAGGGTCTTTAAGCAATTCGTCATAGTCAGAGTAACGTTTTTCAATGCCGAAAGCATCACCAATCTGGTTGAGTTTCTCTACATTACGCTGACAAATAGCGTACATATTTGCATTTGGGTGGCGTTGATAGATAGGAATGAACTCAGCACCAAAGCCAAGCCCTACAATTGCAATATTGATTTTCTTTGACATAAGTTTAATTGTTTTAGGTTAGCGTTAAATCCCTTCAGCATTAATAAGGAATACTCGGTGTACCGGGATTTTCAGCAAGACTATTTTTTAAGAAACTAAGACTATCTTCCATTAATTGTGTTTCAGAGTCGAACATTTTTCGCCAGATATTGGCTACTGCCAGTTTCTGACTGAAGGCTTCTACCGACAACCAACCATCGTATTTGATTTCTTTCAATGCCTTGAAAACATCTTCCCAGTTTACATTTCCGGTGCCTACGGTGCTGCGGTCGTTTTCAGATACCTGCACGTGTACAAGGTGTTTAGAAAGTTTTCTGATAGCATCGCCCAGATTCTTTTCTTCGATATTAGCATGGAATGTATCAAACATAATTTTGCAGGCAGGGTGGTCAACGTCTTCTACCAGCTTTATTAATTCATCGCTCGACGAAACCAGATAGCTTTCGAAACGATTCAGGTATTCGAGCCCCAATGTTATGCCAAAACTATCGGCGTAATCGGCCAATTCTCTTAGGTTTTCTACTGCCCAGCGCCATTCTTGCTCGGTAGCCGGTTGGCCGGTAAACTGTCCTAAAGCTGAGTGATAAGGGCCATTGAGTAGGTTTGCACCTAAAACCAACGCACAATCAACTGCACTTTTATTACGCTCTAGTGTCGCTTTTCTCATGGCAGGGTCGGCACTTATCTGATTAAAATCAGGTCCGCAAATGGTAACGGCAATTCTGTCGAGTTCTAGCTCATCTAGTTTTTCTCGCCAGGCATACCAGTTTTTAGGGTCTGTATCAAAAATTGGTACTTCAACGCCATCAAAGCCAAGTGCTTTTATTTGTTCTAATACCGGAAAAAGGCTTTCGTTAATTTCTGTTCCCCATAAAAGGAGATTCATTCCAAACTTCATACAGATTTTTTTATTTTTTCACATTACAAAACTATCTTAAAAAAGTACAAAAAAATGAGCCTAACTTTACTAATGTTGACTGTATTTTGACTTTATTTATTTTTATTTCTTAATTTAGGGTTAAAATTGAGAATAGTCTGATATGAAACCTCTGCTTAAAAAATCGGTTGAAAGTGCCGTTTATTCGTTCACGTTAAAGGAACTGATAGAGCCCCATTTTGACCCTAACTGGCATTTTCATCCGCATTACCAACTCTTCACAGTGATGGAAGGAAGCGGTACCCGATTCATTGGCGACAGCATCAGGCACTTTGAAGCAGGCGATACCGTATTTCTTGGCCCTAATATCCCGCACCTCTGGCAGAGCGACCGTGCCTATTTTGAACATAGTTCAGACCTTCGTACACACGGCATTGTTATTTATTTTACCGAAGATTTTCTTGGTAATGGTTTCTTCGAAAAAAGTGAAATGCACGGACTAAAGCAATTACTGGAAAGAGGTGAGCGAGGAATGGAGATTTTTGGAGAAACAAGAGCGTACATCAGAGAAGGTTTGCAGAACTTGCATAACGTTGAGGGTTTTGAGCGGGTACTCAAATTTTTGTCGATGCTACATCATTTAGCCGAATCGACCGAGTATAATTATATTGCAAGCTTTGGTTATGTAAATACCCACAAGGTTTCGGAAACAGAGCGTATGCAAAAAGTACACGAATATGTAATGAAGCACTTTAAGGAAGAAGTACGCCTGAGCGAGTTGGCATCGTTGGTAAGCATGAGCGATTCGGCTTTTTGTAGATATTTTAAGAGTCGCACAAATAAACCTTTCTTCGATTTCATAGCCGAAATTCGTATTGGTCACGCTTGTAAACTTTTGCACGAAGGTACGCTGAGTATTACGCAGGTAGCCTACGAAAGCGGCTACAATACAATTTCTAATTTTAACAGGCAGTTTAAACAAATTATGGGCAAAACACCGCTTTTGTATCAGAAAGAATACACAAAGAGTATTAAATAGCTTTTACCACATAATAAAAAATTTAGCAAATACTGTTTTCATGCTTGGTGGTAGGGTATCTTTGTTAAGGTGAGTTGATGAATGCTGTTTTTCTAAGCCGGAAAACCATTAAACTAACATTTACTCACTTACAAACATCTATTATTTAACCATGAAACGACGCTCATTCCTCGGCCTTGCTGCTTCAGGAGCCATTCTACTCAATCAATCTACCTTTGCGCATAGCGTTAAACCATCTAAAGTTGTCATTCTAGGCGCAGGCTTTTCGGGGCTTTCAGCCGCTTTAACACTTTTTGATAAGAAAATTGACTTCGTGATTCTTGAATCCCGCAACAGGATTGGAGGCAGAGTTTTTACACATAAAATTGACGAACAGGCCGACCTTCGGGTTGAGTTAGGTGCCGAGTGGGTAGGGGAGTCACACGAAGAGGTAAAGAAACTTTGCGATAGATTCAAGATTCAATTGAATGATAACCGCTTCGATACCGACTTGTATTTTAGGGGCAAATACAGCAAGGTAAATAAATGGGATTTTGATGCTGACTGGAAGAAAAAACTAGATGGTTTGCTAGAATCTTTCAAAAACCTCAATTCGGAACAACAGAAATTATTCGATCGCCTGGATTGGTGGCGTTATCTGGTTAATAACGGTATTCCTGAAAACGACTTGTATTTCAGAGAATTGCTGGATAGTACTGACTTTGGCGAAAGTATCAGGCACGTATCAGCTTTTTCTGCTATCAGCGAATATGCTTATTCAAGCAAGAAAAACGAGATGGATTTGAAGATGGAAGGGGGTAATAGCACCCTAGCCAATAAAATTGCCGATTTGATAGGACGAGAAAAAATACTGACCGAGCACCACGTTGAAGCTATTGTGCAAAAAGGTAAAAGCATCAGCATAAAATGCGCTAATGGCAAAACTTTTGATGCCGACAGGGTTATTTGTACAGTGCCAACTTTTGCATTGAGCCAGATAAATTTTTCGCCTGCTTTACCTAAAGCAAAGATACATGCACTAGATGCACTACAATATGCTCGTATCAATAAATGCGTAGGCTTATTTAGCCAACGTTTCTGGAAACGGGAAGATTTTGATATGATAACCGATACGCCTGCGCACTATTTTTACCATGCTACCAAAAACCAGCATCATACAAAAGGTGCGCTTACGTCTTATAGCGTTGGCGAAAAAGCAGATATGTTTGGCTGGCACGGAGACGATTACCGCCGACAAACCATAATAGATTCTATCAGGCCAATAGGTGATGCCCGCAATTACCTGCAAAAAGTATTTAATTATAACTGGGGGCAAGACCGCTATTCTAAAGGTGCTTATGCTATTTATGGTACAGGCCAATGGTTTACCTTACAACCTGAACTGAAAAAGCCCCACCTGAACGTCCATTTTGCTGGTGAGCATCTGGCCGAATGGCAGGGCTTTATGGAAGGCGCAATTGTATCAGGCCGTGATGCTGCTTTTGAGGCTATCTAAAGGCCGCTTATACGTCCACCATCAACCGGAATACTCGTGCCATTAATAGAACTTGCCGCCGGCGAACATAAAAAGGCAATTACTGCGCCTGTTTCTTCTGGTGCAGTAAATCGCCCGATAGGAATATCTTTTAGTAAATCATTTTCAACAGCTTCTATACTCTTATTAGTTGCTTTGGCTTTGTTTTCGTTAAGCTTTTCTAAACGAGCCGTTGTTGTATAGCCGGGTAATACGTTGTTGGTTGTAATACCAAACTTGCCCAGTTCGTTTGCAATAGACTTAGCCCAACTGCCCATTGCTCCACGAATGGTGTTCGATACGCCCAAACCAACAATAGGCTGTTTCATGCCTACCGACGTAATGTTTACAATACGGCCAAAACCTGCGTTTTTCATACTTGGTACTACGGCCTGCGCCAGTGTTTGGGCGGCTACCACGTGCTCGTTAAAAGCTTGTGCAAATTGCTCAACATCGGCGTCTATAATGGCGCCACCTGCCGGGCCGCCAGTATTATTAACAAGGATATGTACTTCGGGATATTTTGCCAGATAACGTTCAATTTTAGGTTTTACCTGAGTGGTTTTTGAAAAATCAATCACCAGATAGCGGTGTTTCTGGTTCTTCTTTCTTGGAAGTTCGGCTGTTACTTCTTTCAGTTTCTCTTCGTTGCGGGCTATCAATGTAACATTTGCACCTAATAATGCTAATTCGATGGCTGCAGCTTTGCCAATGCCTTGTGTACTGCCACAAACCAATGCCGTTTTGCCTGTTAAGTCAAGATTCATGCGTATGTGTTTTTGCTCAAAGGTAAGCCATAAAATACACATAAAGCATCATATACGCAGAGAAATAAGAACGTCGAATCCTTAATTACTACGCTTAAATACCAGATTCAACGAAAGCTTAATGTCATTCGAAATCAAATCGTCTTTCATCTGGGCCAAGAAATTATAAGATTTATAGGTAATCCCCCATAGCGTGCGGTTAATGGTAAATGTAGCCTGCGCCTTTGCAGTGTCTTTATCTGCATTAATTACCGCCGGAAAAGTAACCACATTGCTGATGCCTTTTATGGTCATGTTTCCGGTAATAGTATATTCGTTTGGCTTTGCGCCGGGAGTAACTTTTGTAATATTAAAAGTAGCTATCGGAAAGCGCATAGTTGAGAAAAAATCATCATCGTTCAGGTGTTCTTCCAAACCTTTATTAGGCTTGCCGCTCTTTGGGCCAAGGCTGCTGATGCTTTTCATATTCATAACAAAGTTGCCTCCTTTTACTTTTCCGTTGGCAGCCGTTACCAAAGTGCCTGATGTTAGCTGAATTGTTCCGTCGTGGCCGCCACCGACCATTGTAGAACCTTCCCAGATTATCTGACTTTCTTTATTTACCACCTGATAAGTAATATCAACAGGTGGTTTTACCTGTGAAAACACAGACGAAGAAATCAAAAGAAGAAAAAAGAGCTTTTTCATAATAAATGTACATTTTGGGTTTTCTTTTCTCCAAGGAGTTCTGACTTGGAGAAAAGAAAATTGTAAGCATATTTCGGGCTTTATTTTACTAAAATTTCGTTGTGCGGCAAGGCATATTGTTTGTCAAGGGTAAGCAATACAATCTGGTCGCCTTTTTTGCATTCTGACAATACCTTTTTTACATCTACCTTCATAAAATCTTCCTTCGAAAACAACACAATAGTATTAGTGTCTTTTTCTTTGATGGCAACTTTGAAAGGGATTCTGGTTACAGCCTTGTTTTCTTTAGCCGATAATTCTACTGTGTTTACAGTTAAATCTCCGGTAGCATTAAGTGCAATTTCATTTTTGTAGCCCTCTTTGGTATATTGGTCTACTACCATTTTATTATTCAGAAAGGCCGCCGAGCAAACGTGCTGGCTAAAACCTACTTGTGCGAAAGCACAAAGAACAAATGCGGTTGCGATGAGTTTTATCATAATGTTTTTGTTTTTTGAAGATTGAACAATGGCTCAAATGTAGAGGCGAGAAAACCAGCAGAAGTAAAATGAATGTAAAAAAGTGTAAATTGTATGTAATTCTGATGTTTTTGCGTAATATTTACTATATTTTTGTCAGATTATGAAACCTAAGATTTATATCATTTTCCTTGCTGTATTTTCAGTAATTGCGCTCTCGGCAGGTGCTCTTTCCACCGATGCTTCAGAAGAGTTTTTAGAGAAGCGTGCTGTTCTGGTAGTTCGTGAAATCGGGCATCAGTTGCTACAGAAATCCGGCGATTTTACTTCACGTGTATTGCCCGTTAAAAAAAGCGATAAAAATACTTTTCTGCTCGAGTTTCAGAGTCGCTTTGCTTTTGTGCCCGACACGTTGGTGAAGATTGTTCACGAGCGCCTGAGCGCAGCTAATCTTCCCCTCGATTACATGGTGAACGTATATAAATGCGTTAGCCCCGAAGTTGTCTTCGGTTACGAGATTCGGAGTAAACAACCAGACATATTGGCTTGTATGGGCAGAACACAAGCCGAAGATTGTTACAAAATCGAGATTCAGTTTACAGGTAATTATCGGGCTGCAAAACCCATGAATCTCTGGTGGGCAGTTGGGTTTATTCTGGCAGGTGGTACACTTTTTTCATTATTTAATAAAAAATTTTTTAAGAAAAAAAATGATGCCGAGCCTGCCGTTGCAGTACTTGAAGATATACAATTTATCAATATTGGTAAGTATGCTTTTTACCCCGAAAGAGCCTTGCTGAAACAAGGAGAAGAACAGGTAGAATTATCGGACAAAGAAGCAAAATTACTGAATATTTTTGCAACGAATCAGAACCAGGTAATAGAGCGAGATAGACTATTAAAAGAGGTATGGGAAGACGAAGGGGTGTTTGTAGTAGGCCGAAGTTTAGATGTTTTTGTATCTAAACTAAGAAAAAAACTACAGGGAGACGAAGCCATCAAGATTACGAGTATCCACGGGAAGGGCTATAAACTTGAAGTGGTAGCCTAGCAAATTCGGGGAAAATGTTTAATAATTTGTTATTGTAAGGGTTTTAAAGGTATTTAATTGGTAAAGTTGGGGAAGTTTTTCCATTCATAGGCTTAATTCATCCTCCTACGTAATTTTCGTTTTCTGACAAGAATATTATATTTTTCTTGCTAAAATTCGTAACTTTACCGAAATTATGGAGGACTATACAATTGAGCTAAACAGTGCCTATAAAATGCTCTTTATAGGTTTTTTTTAAAGCCAATAAGCTTATGGAAGAAGAAATAGTAGAAATAGAAAGATATTCTGAAAAAGAAAAATACGCGGTCTTTGATAAAGAGTTTATGCCACACATAGACTCGATGTATAACTTTGCTTTTCGCTTAACAAACGACGAAGACGACGCCAACGACCTTGTACAAGACACGTATCTGAAAGCTTTTCGCTTTATCAATTCATTTGAACGTGGAACTAATGCAAAAGCATGGTTGTTTAGAATTCTGAAAAACAGTTTCATTAACGACTATCGCAAGAAGAGTAAGGAACCATCAAAGGTTGATTATCAGGACGTTGAAACTACATACAATTCGGTAGAAGATGCCGAAATGGATGCAACAACCGACTTGCGGACGGAGACTGTTCAGGACATGATTGGCGATGAAGTTGCCAATGCGCTAAACAGCTTGCCGGTTGATTTTCGTACGGTTATTATCCTTTGTGATATTGAAGGGTTTACCTACGAAGAGATGGCAAAGATTTTGGATATTCCGATAGGAACGGTGCGGTCGAGGTTGCATAGAGCAAGAAATTTGTTGAAAGAAAAGCTGAAAAGCTATGCCTCATCAATGGGTTATAAAACCGATGAGATGGCAGAGCAAGATTAAGCTAGTGGTCTAGGTTAGACTTTAATACTGAGAAAATTTATCAAAATACGCTTAATAGGTAAAAACCTATGGCATCATAAACAAAAAAATTAATAGGGAGTAGAATTGTTGTCCCCTAAACATTATACCAATGAAAGAAAGGTGTGAAAATCATCAAAAGTGTATGCAGATGATACAGGCTGTACTTGATGGATCGGCATCTGCCGCTGAGGTAGAACATTTTAAGTTACATATGGACGATTGTCTGCCTTGCATAGAAGGCTACAAACTTGAGAAAAGCATTAAAGATGCGCTTCAGGTTAAAATGGAGAAAAAGTGTTGTCCACAGTCTACCGTAGTAGATATAAGATCAAAAGTTGGCTTAGGATTAGCAGTATTAGGGCTCATATTAGTAGAAGTAAAACTGTATCACTTATTATTTAGTTGTTGATTTCATTATCTTTGCAAAATATTCAGCCATCAGGTTTCGTAAACTTGGTGGCTTTTTTTTAATAGTTTATTGTAGCACCCACCTTGCCAGGCAAGGTAAAAAATATACTCAATGAAAGGTAAGGCCATTATTTTTTGCGCTCCCTCAGGCTCGGGAAAAACAACTATAGTTAAGCATTTGCTTGATAAATATTCAAATCTGGGTTTTTCGATTTCGGCATGCACACGCGATAAACGTGGCCGTAACGAAGAAAACGGAAAAGATTATTATTTTTTAACTATTCATGATTTTAAAGAACGGATTGATAACGAAGAGTTTGTAGAATGGCAAGAAGTATATCCGGGTGCTTATTATGGTACTTTGAAAACAGAAATTGAGCGGCTATGGGCAGAAGGCAAAAATGTAATTTTTGATGTAGACGTACAAGGTGGTGTAAATCTGAAGAATTATTTCGGCGATGCCGCCCTGGCTATTTATGTAAAAGTACCCTCGATGGAAGAATTAGAAAGGCGATTGAGAGGCAGAGGTACAGATAGCGAAGATAGCATTTCGAGACGCTTATATAAAATGAAGTTTGAAATGGAGTTTCAGAACAGATTCGATGTGATTTTGCTGAATGATGATATTGATACCTCATGGCAAAAAGCAGAAGAACTCTACGAAAGCTTTGTGAAAGACGAATTGAAGATTGACAAGAAGCCTTTAGAAGTGTAACAGGCTGGCTGATAATAAACAGCGTGCCACGGTCGTATTCTTGCGAGTATAACCGTGGCACGCTGTTTTATAAGATATGTATTAATGTAAGAAGTGCCTTACACCTGTTAATACCATTGCAACACCATTGGCATTACAGAAATCAATTGATTCTTTATCACGGATAGAGCCACCCGGCTGAACAACCGATGTAATTCCTGCCTCGTGTGCAATCTCTACACAATCAGGGAAGGGGAAAAAGGCTTCTGATGCCATAGCTGCGCCTTTCAAATCAAATCCGAAAGTATTAGCTTTTTCTATGGCTTGTCTCAACGCATCAACACGTGAGGTCTGGCCTACACCACAGGCTAATAGCTGTCCGTCTTTGGCCAACACTACGTTGTTAGATTTCAGGTGTTTACATATTTTCAGTGCAAACTCCAGTGCTTTTACTTCTTCTTCGGTCGGCGCTTTTTCGGTAGCTACTTTAAAATCTTTGCCTGTTTCAATAGCATTGTCTTTATCTTGTTCCAAAACACCATTTAAAAGCGTACGGAATTGTTTTTTGCTTACTTCAACAGGTTTTCTGATAAGCAGACGGCGGTCTTTTTTCTTTTTCAATATCTCTAGTGCCTCTTCATCAAACGATGGCGCAATCAATATCTCAAAAAACAATTTGTGTAATTCTTCGGCAGTAGCTACATCAACATTGGCATTGGTAATAATTACCCCACCAAAAGCCGATACAGGGTCACAAGCTAGTGCATTTACATAAGCTTCTTTTACTGTCGGAGCTGATGCTACACCACAAGCGTTGTTATGTTTTATAATTACGAAAGATGTCTCTTCAAACTCATCAATCAAACGCACACAGGCTTCAACATCCATTAAGTTATTGTAAGATAACTCCTTGCCATGAATCTGGTCAAACATCTGGTCTAAATCACCATAGAATGTAGCTGCCTGGTGTGGGTTTTCGCCATAGCGAAGTGCCTTTTGTGGTAGCGCTGCAAAGTTTTGTGTTTTGGTGTATACATCACCACTGAAATACGCATGAATAGCCGTATCATATTGCGAACTCATGCCGAAACCTTCCATTGCATAGCGGCGGCGGTCTTCAAGGTCAGTACCGCATCCTTTGTTTTGCAATATTTCAAATACATCATCGTATTGGTTACGTGACGATACAATCAGTACATCGTTAAAGTTTTTGGCTGCTCCACGAATCAAAGAGATACCTCCGATGTCGATTTTTTCAATAATATCTTCTTCGCTTGCGCCAGAAGCAACGGTTTCCTGAAAAGGATATAAGTCTACAATCACTAAATCTATTGACGGGATTTCGAACTGAGCGGCAGTTTGTATATCTCCTTCGTTATCTCTGCGGTATAAAATCCCACCGAAAACTTTTGGGTGAAGTGTTTTCACACGTCCGCCAAAAATAGATGGGTAGCTTGTCAGGTCTTCTACTGCTGTTACAGGTATGCCAAGGTCTTCAATAAAGCTTTGCGTGCCACCTGTCGAGAAAATCTGCACGTTGTGTTCATGAAGGAGTTTAACTATTTTATCTAAGCCGTCTTTGTAGTAAACCGAAATTAGAGCCGATTGTATCTTCTTCGCCATTTTGGAATGATTTTTGCAATATATTATACGTTAATCTAAAGGTCTCGTGCCAAACTATTTAAGTGCTTGACAAAAAAACGAAAGTGCAAAATTAATGCTTTTTTGGAATACGACAGCATTTTTCGAAAAACATTAAAAAATACTGTGTATTGTGCATTAAATGATGGTTTTTCGGCGATTTACTATTACTGAAAATAGTTTTGTTAGAAGAATATTTCTCGAAAAAATACAAATTTTATTTTAGAACTAATATCTGGCAAAGTAGTGGAGGAACGATATCCTCGCTACTGAGCGTTTCTATACCGAATGCAAGTTTTCGAAAGGGGGCTTGCATCTCTTTTTAAACGGTACCAGAATTATATTTTTTCTACATTCTCGGCTTCCATGTAATTTCTTCACTGCCCAATTCTTGCGTCATTTTACGAGACAACACAAACAGATAATCCGAAAGGCGATTCAGATATTTTACAATCATCGGGTTTACCTCTTCTTCGGCTGACAGGCGAATTGCCAAACGCTCTGCTCTGCGGCACACAGTTCGGGCCAGATGCGCAAACGAAACAGATTGGTTGCCGCCCGGCAATACAAATGCACGTAGGGGCATGAGCTCAGTATCCATCTTATCCATTTCGTTTTCCAGCAATGTAATGTCGTCGTCTATCAAACTTGGCACAGGCTTCTTTCGTACCTGCTCCGGTTCAGAGGCTAAATCAGCACCGATGGTAAATAACCTATCCTGAATTTCTTTTAATAAATCTCGCCGAGACTCATTAATGGCCTGGTCTCTTACTAAACCTATCCACGAATTAAGTTCGTCAACTGTGCCATAGGCTTCAATCTTTAGGTCTCCCTTACTTACTCTTCGGCCGCCTACAAGTGCGGTTGTGCCTTTGTCGCCTGTTTTGGTGTATATTTTCATTATTTACCTGCTAAAAAATCGTTGTAAGTACTACATTCCTGAATCAATTGGTCTTGATAATCAGTCTGGCTATATTTCGTTTTCAGCAAATTGAAATAGGTAGAGTATTTGTCTTTTCTGAGTTTTTCAAGTGCCAGTTTTATTTCAGTTTCTTTTTTCTCTCGCTCAGCATCAGGAAGCAGATAAATGTCTGAATCTTGCATAGCATAGTATGCCAGCTCATATCTGATTTTCTGGCATGCAGCAGCTAAATAACAAGCCTTTGCAGCAGATTCAGTGTCAGGCGCTACATTCATGGCTTTATCAAAATAGAAAAGTGCTTTTTCGGAAGTATAGTAATCATCTGATTCATTTTTTTCTTCACTTCCGCTCCATGCCCTGCGAAGCAGAATCCAGCTATTGCCAAAGTAACCTATATTATAACTGGCACAACCCAACAAAATCCAACTTTGGTAATCTTTAGGGTTTTTGTTTACATTCTCTTGCAATTCAGCCATTCGTGTTGCAAAAGATAATGGCGTAAATTTTTGTTTCGGATTAGCGTCTCCAAGCCCGTTCAGATGAAAAGGGTTTACATCTAAATAGGTCTTGAACGGCTCGGCTTGCCATACGGCAGGCGAAATATTTTTCCATGCGTCACGGGCTTTGGCGTATTGCTGCTCAGACAAGGCTCTGCGGCCTAAAACCAAATAAAGATAATTATTATCAAAACCCCTAAGTTTCATCAAACGCTTATCAAAATCGCTTGGGTTATTTTTTGCAAAATAATTGAGCGTATAATTAATAGTCGCCGACGACGTAGAGTCTTCAATGGCATATTGGTCGGTGCTGCTCATAAAAGAGGCGGTTGAGGTCCAGCCATCATATTGTTTCGAGTAGCCTAACTGGTAAGAGGCCAACGTAGACATAATAAATGCCTTGGCTCTGTTTTCGGGTGTTGCTGCTGTAACAAAGGTTATTGTTGAGGTTGCTTCTTTTGTAGGTTTCTCTTCTTTGCCAAAACAACCTGAAAGCCAGCCTAAAGATTTGGTCTCTTTAGCCGCTGTTTCATTTTTGGCAGAAGCCTGATTTGTGCCTTCCGAAAACTCATCGGGTGCTTCGGTACCTAAGTATTTAGCCGCCATAATCTTACAGGCAGCATTGAAATTATTAGCAATACGGAATTTATCGGAGCGGGCAAGACGCTCTAGCAATGATATTACTTTTTGTTCCATCGCCGGTGTTACCTCGGGCGACTCGTTTACTGCCAGTATCATTTCTTGCATGGCTATCTGGTCTTGTACACCTTTATTGCTTGTCGGAATCGCCTTTGCTTTTTGTAATAATTGATTAGCTGTTTTGTAATCTTTGGCAATAAAAGTAAGATAAGCCGCTGCGGTGTACCAGAAAGGCGATTTTTTCAACTCAGGTTTCTCGGCCGACTCAAGCGAAAAGGCCAGTAACTTATGGAAATAGTCAGGAGCATTGGCTTTCAGATTTACTTTTTTCAGCGAATCCAATGCCCAAAGAGTATATTCCATGTCTTTCTGTGTAGTAAAGAAAAACTGTTCGTTCTTATTAATCTCACGCGCCATCACAAACTCAAGCATAGGATGCTGAGGGTCTAAACTCCGTATTTCTTCCAACATCGGCAGCGCATCCTGAAAAGGCAAAACAGCCGTTGCTGCATATACATTGGCTTTTTCGGTATTGGTTTTGCAGAGTTTCAGCGCTTCGTCTTTGAGTTTTGGTAAAAACAGTCGTAAACTCAGGTGAGCCGCATATCTGCGTGTAGAAGCATTGACAAAAATCTGAGAGAAATGATAATACGCCTGTACCGAATCTTTGGCGTGCCTGTAAGCCCCAGCCATGCGAGAGTAAGCCAAATCGCTGATAAAGGTTTTTTGAGCAAAAGGTCTTACCATTTTATTGTATAACTCAATACTCTTTTGCGGAGTTGCGGCCATATCAGCTACTTTTACAGCCTGATATGCCAAACGCTCTTTTATAAAATTATCATTGCTCTGCTTATATTTTGTTTCAATAGTTGTGAGCAATAAATCATAGTCGGTAGTGTTTACTTTTTGAGTATCCGGGCCATCATAACCTGCCAGATTCAGGTCGGCGCTCTCTATCTTTTTGGCGAGTGCTAAATACTCAGCTGCTTCGGTTTTACCTTTTTGTTGGAGCGCATTTGTTAAACCCATAGCAGCAGTAGCACCATAAGCTGGGTACAATTGCTCGGTTACGGTTTTTTCAGATACGCCTGCGTAACTCGCCCAGGCTTTTGTATTTTCTATTTGGTCTATTGGCAATGGAGCTTCTTCATTCCAATTCCAGTCGGTATCATATAAAAACTGTGCTGTGAAGTTATATGTATGAAACTGCGCTTCGTTAGCTGCACTCTCGGGTGAAAAAAAGCTCTTGAATTCATCAAAATCAAAAGGCATAGGCCCACAGGCCATCAGCAACAAAATGATGATAGATTTAGTACGGTAACTCAAACGAAGAGAAGATTTCTTGAAGTTGCTCATGGCCATAGTATGAAATAATATCTGGGTCTAAATAATAGAATGCAAAGGTAAGTTTTTGTGTGGATATTTGCTTGCGTAAAGCCTTTGTACCTTTTAAAAGTTCATCCTGATTAAGCTCTTCAGCCCGAATCATGTCTCCTTTGCGTAGCGATATACCAAAGGCTTGTATATCATGCTGTACGTAGTATTTATTATCTTCTTTTTTTAGGAATTTTTGTTCGTCCAGGGTGTTGGTATCGAGCTTATTAATAACAGTCATGAAACGGTTATTCCGATAAAAAATTGCCCATCTGAACAAGGGAAAAACTAAATCTAAGGCCAACGGATATTGGCTTAGGGTAGCAGTATATTGCGATGCTGCGTTGAGGTCGTAAATAGAGTTTTTAATCTGGGGTTTCTTCCAGTCCGACATATTATAGAACATCAACATCCCTCTGTCAACAGGTGGAATACCTGTTTTATGGGCAAACTTAATCTGGTGAAGCCTGATAGTAGCCGAAAGCGTTTTGCCCTGGCAATACTGGCGGTATAAATCAAGAAATTTAAAATACTTCAACCTTGTGCTTATAGTCCAGTCGCAATCAAACTGAATCTCGTTATAAGGTTTATTTGTCCATACATATTTTATCTGCTTTTGTATAAAATTGGCCAATGTATTAAGCGAAGTATCAGGAATATTTTTAAACGTTTGATTAGTAATAAAAACTACCGGAACACAGGCCATTTTTGCAGGTAAACTATCTTTGAAAACCGTTGGTGCTTTCAGCATGGGTTTTTTGGTGCTGAAATTCCAGTCTACATCAAAAGCCTTGATGTATAGCTTATTTACGCCACAAGTATCAAGCGTTTGTTTTTCGTAAGAGCTTATCTGAAAAGAAGATTTCCAGTAATAAAATGCCCTTGTTACCGCTTTAGGAGGTGTGTCGGCTCCGCAAGCCTGCATAAGTAAAACAATAAAGAACAGATAAAATCGCATGGAACTTGCCAGACAGAAAAATTTACCAAATATACAAATCTACCGAATGAAATAAGTTTTTTGATAAAAATCTAATTCTCTGCGTAACTTTGCAGCCTCGTGCTACACAATAGGTTTTGTTTTGTTAGTTGTTTATAAAGTAGCATATAAACAGAAAACTACCCACTAATGTCAATATCTCATATATTCTTTAATTTATTGCGCAGAGTATCAATGCCTTTACTGGCTATTACTTTAATTGCTTGTTATTTTATTTTTCCTGACGATGTGGCCGTTCATCATACTTCATCGGGCAGGCCAGATGATTTTATCAGTAAGCAAACACTTTTTTATGTGGCCTTCGGGATTATCATAGGCATGAATCTTCTACTGAATTTATTAAGAACACAGATACAAAAGATAAATTTTGCCAAACTCAATGCCAATAGCGTATGGGCTGCAAATCCGGTAGCTCTAAAGAATCTTTTAGATGCGTGGTTCAGTGCTTTGATTACCTTTATGAATGCCTTTATGATTGTGTTTCTAATAGCATTAAACCGTATCAACCGCACAGAAGACCAACACCTTGATATTAATTACGACTGGGTTACAGTTGGTGGAGCAATAGTATTGCTCATTATACTTTTTTATTTGCCTATCCGCTTACTTTATACTAATCCGGCTAAGGCAGAATAAGCCATTCAGATTAAGCTTTTTGATTTATGATAACTTTAGATTTAGAGAAATATACGTATCATTTGCCAGATGAACGCATAGCCCGATTTCCGGTAGAGCCGAGAGATACATCTAAGTTATTGGTTTATAAAAATGAAACTATTAAAGAAGATAGGTTTTACAGGTTGGTTGAGCACCTGCCGAAAGAATCTTTTCTGGTTTTTAATAATACAAAAGTAATACCCGCCCGTCTTTTTTTTCAGAAAGAAAGCGGAGCTATTATTGAAATATTTCTGCTGAATCCGGTTGAGCCATCAACGGTAATATCGCAGGTAATGGAAACCACCCGAACCTGCACATGGGCTTGTATGATTGGCAATAAGAAACGCCTGAAAGGTAAGCTGGTTGGAACGCACACCATTCACACAGCCAACGATTTAGAACTGGTAGCTGAGTTGGTTGACAGCGAAAAAAACTATGTACAGTTTTCATGGAATAACCCTACACTTACTTTTGCCGAAATTGTGAAGTATTTCGGGCAGATTCCACTACCGCCCTACCTGAAACGCCAGACAGAAGAGAAAGATTACCAGACTTACCAGACGGTTTATTCTAAAAATGATGGAGCCGTAGCTGCACCAACGGCAGGGCTACACTTTACCGAAAAAGTACTGTTTGATTTGGTCGAGCATGATATCAACTACGATTTCATAACTTTACATGTAGGTGCAGGCACTTTTCAGCCTATTAAAGTGCAAAATGTAGTTGAGCACCAGATGCACTCTGAGCAGATTGTTTTTGATAAGGCATTTATTGAGCAATTGGCCCGAAACCTTAGTTTTGTGATTCCGGTTGGTACAACTTCGATGCGCTCACTCGAAAGTTTGTATTGGTTTGGGGTAAAACTTTTACAAGGGCAGAATACTTTTTTTATAGAAAAATTATTTCCGTATCAGCAGTCAGAAGTCATCAGTGCAGAGGCATCGATAAAAGCGATTCTTGATTACATGGATGCCCAAAACATAGCGCAATTGGTTGGAGAAACCGAGATTTTTATATTTCCGGGGTATCAGTTCAGAATTTGTAAAGGCATAATTACAAATTTTCATCAGCCCGATTCAACTTTAATTCTGCTTGTAGCGGCATTAGTAGGCGATAATTGGCAAAAAATTTATGATTTTGCGCTAGAAAATAACTTTCGTTTCCTTAGTTATGGTGATTCTTCGCTATTGATTCCGTAATTTTGCCAATCAAAATTCGTTATGGTTAAAAACCACTATTCTAAAATATCATTTTACTATTCGCTGATGAAACAATTATTTAGTCAAAAGCATAAAAAAAATACTTTTTTCTGGGGATTCACCTCTTTGCTTCTTTTTGTTAGTTTGCTGTCTTCGGCTCAAATAAGACCTCTCAGCCAATATGGTTTTAAAGTAGGAACAGGCATTTCGAAAACTGTTATTATCGACAATCCATCGAACATTATTCCTAAACTTAGAAATGATTTTAACATAGGGGTATTTTATCGTCGTAATTTCAATAAATTCAGTATTCAGCCTGAGTTATACTATCAGGTAAGAGGTGGTAGCTTTAAGGCTTCAACCAACTTTGCCGAAACCGGTAATACAATTTTAAGAAACCACTACCGATACATAAGCATACCGCTTCTTTTTGGCTACGAAATAGCCAAAAATGTATCTCTTATAGCAGGGCCTGAATATGGCTATGCCGTAAACGCAGGTACAACCCGTGGGCCATACAATGCCAGCGACTTTAACCTTGTAGGTGGAGTAAGAATCGATATGCTTGACATAGCACATTTGTTTAGTATCAATATTCGCTATGTACATGGGCTTTCGAATACTACTAACAAGTCTTTTACCCCAACAGGAAGCACTACGCCTATTCCGATGACTTTCCAGAACCGTACGCTACAGATTTCGGCTACCTATAATTTCAGCGATTATTATAACTGGTGGAAAAAACACGGTGATCGCAAAAAAAAGAAATAAATTAAGAACGAGGAAACAATGATTTGTTAAATCGTTTGTAAGTTTGCAACGAAATTAGTGCCACGCCCATTAAACAGCGTGGCACGCTTATTAAATATACGTTTTAATATTTCCCGTCAGATGCGGGCGTGCCGACGAATCGGTTGAGTATGAACTTTATTGAAGAATTACGCTGGCGTGGAATGCTACACGATGCCATGCCCGGTACAGAAGAGCAACTGAACAAAGAAATGACAGCCGCCTATATTGGTTTCGACCCAACGGCTAAATCATTACATATTGGTAACCTTGCTACTATTATGTTGCTTAAGCATTTTCAGTTGGCAGGGCATAAGCCTTTTGCTTTGGTAGGAGGGGCAACCGGTATGATTGGCGACCCATCTTTCAAGGCTGCTGAGCGTCAGTTTTTATCAGAAGATACACTAAGAGAAAACCAGGAAGGTATTCGCAAACAATTATCTAAATTTTTAGATTTTGATTGTGGCGAAAACTCTGCCGAAATCGTAAACAACTACGATTGGTTTAAAGAGATAGGTTTCTTGCAGTTTTTGCGTGAAGTAGGAAAATACCTGAGCGTAAACTACATGATGTCGAAAGATTCGGTAAAGAATCGTATGGAGACAGGCATTTCTTTTACTGAGTTTTCGTACCAATTGTTACAAGGCTACGATTTTTATTGGTTATATAAAAATAAAAACATCCGTCTACAAATGGGTGGCTCTGACCAATGGGGGAATATTACTACCGGTACAGAGTTAATCCGTAGAAAAGAAGCAAAAACCGAAGTAGAAGAAACCGATACTGAAGGCACCGGCTCTAAAGCATTTGCTTTAACTACTCCGCTGGTAACAAAAGCTGACGGGACAAAATTTGGTAAGTCGGAAGGGGGCAATGTTTGGTTAGACCCTAACATGACATCGCCCTTTGAGTTTTACCAGTTCTGGCTTAACCAGACCGATGCCGATGTGGCTCGTTTGTTGAGAGTGTTTACACTTTATACAAAAGCCGAAATTGAAGAGATTGAAAAACAACATGCTGAAGCGCCGCATTTGCGCATTGCTCAAAAAGCATTGGGTAAAGACGTAACGATTCGTGTACATGGTGAAGAACAATACGACTTAGTAGTAAAGGCATCAGAGGTTTTGTTTGGCAAGGCTACGCTAGAAACATTACAGAGCCTTGATGAAGCTACCTTTACAAGTATTTTTGATGGAGTACCACAAACAGAAATTTCGAAAGAAGAGTGGGATACCTGTACAAATGTGTTAGATTTGATTTCGGTAGCTACTCGCAACGAGGTATATGCCTCTAAGGGCGAAGCACGCAGAGCAATACAAGGTAACGGTGTGAGTATCAATAAAGTAAAGATTTCGGACGAAAAACTGGCTTTATCAGAACTTCAACTTTTACAGGGCAAATATTTGCTTGTAGGTAAAGGTAAGAAAAATCATATTGTAAAAGTCAGCTAAGGATTTAAAGCAACTTGCAAAGAAATAATAAATATTGTTGAAGAATATTTTCTATTTTTGTTGCGTTGGGTTTGGGAAGATTAAAAAAACTGTCTATCTTTGCATCCCCAAAGAATTTTTGGCAGTGTACACGGGCATAGTATAAGGGTAGTACGAGGGTCTCCAAAACCTTTGGTCTGGGTTCGAATCCTGGTGCCCGTGCAAGTATTTTTTGAACATAAGATTTTATGCAACAATTTTTCAAAAACTCTTGGGAAGAAGTAACCAAAGAGGTAACATGGCCAAAGTGGAGTGAGTTACAGTCGAGTGCAACGCTTGTATTGGTAGCCTCTATTATTTTTGCTTTGGTTGTAGGCGTAATTGATTTTCTGATTGAGAACGGTCTCCGTTTGTTTTACCAATCAGTTTAAAACCTTTAATTTTTGCTAACGATATGAGCGAAATCAATTGGTATGTTGTAAGAGCAGTTTCGGGGCAGGAGAAGAAGATTAAATCCTACATCGAAAATGAAGCCATTCGTCGCAAATTAAATGAATTGGTTCCTACAATTTTAATTCCATCTGAGAAAATAACAGAAGTACGTAACGGTAAGAAGCGAGTACGTGAGAAAAGCTTTTTTCCGGGATATATTCTTATAAATGCTGACCTGAATAACGGGGAAGTATTGCACATGATAAAAAGTATGCCAGGTGTTATTGGCTTTTTGGGCCGTAACAATGGTACTTCAATGACTCCGGAGCCTCTTCGTCAGTCAGAAATAAATCGTATTTTAGGAGTACAGGAAGAAGTAATTGGAGAGGTGATTTCTCCGTCATTGAGTTTCACAAAAGGCGAGAACGTAAAAGTAATCGATGGTCCTTTTAGTGGATTCGATGGTACAGTAGAAGAAATCAACGAAGACAAGAAAAAACTAAGTGTAAGCGTAAAAATATTTGGCCGCAGCACACCTGTAGAACTAGGATACGTACAAGTAGAGAAGATGTAAATCAAAATATTATTCGAACTCGGTCCCTGTTGCGCAAGCAACGGGGATTTTTGTTTTACGGGGTTTTCTGCAGCGTCTCAATCTGTTTTTGTATTACTTGCTTATCAGCCTTTGTGCGTGCTAAATCATAGGCTTTCTTAAAGTTTTCTTTAGCTTTTAGTACGTCAATATCTTTGTACAATTCACCTAATAACGTAAAATAATAAGGGTTATCAAGAAGCTTGAGTTTTTCGGCTTTGGCAATAGCTATGGTTTTACCGTGTACTTTCGAGACTGCAAAGGTTCTGTTAAGCGCAGCAATAGGGGAGTACTCAAGTATAAGCAATTGATTATAAAGATGAAGGATGTTTTCCCATTTCTCGGGTGTATCGGCCTTAATTGTATGCCAATACCCAATGCTGGCTTCGATATGATATTTTGATAATTGACTGCCTTGTGAAGCCTTGTGCAAAAAATAAACTCCCTTTTCAATGAGTGCTTTGTTCCAGAGACTTTCGTCTTGGTCTTGATACAATATTATCTCACCATTTGTATCTTTTCGGGCTTCAAACCTTGATGCATGAAAACACATGAGGGCAAATAGTGCGTTTACTTCGGGCACATTAGTTGATTCATTTTCAATCAGTAAATAACTTAATCGCATGGCTTCCAGGCAAAGGTCGTTGCGGAGTATGGTATTCTGGCTTTCAGAATAATAGCCTTCGTTAAATAATAAATACAGTGTTCTTAAAACAGCGTCTAATCTTGGGCGTATAGCCGTTTCATCAGGAAATTCAATGGCTACTTTTTCGGTTCTTAGTTTTTCTTTAGCTCTGAACAAACGCTTATTAATAGTTTCTTTATTGCTCAGAAAAGCATTAGCGATTTCATCGATACCAAAACCGCATAAGATACGGAGAGCCAGACCGATTTGTGCTTCTACTGTAATAGTAGGGTGGCATATAGCAAACAACATTTGTAGCTGACTATCATTGATGTTTTTATCTGACAAATCAATTTCAATAGCTTGGCTTTCTTGTGTTTCATGTGTGATTTGCCTTGCTACTTTGTTGGCAAAAATATGGTTTCTTGTAATGTAGTTCCGGGCTTTGTTTTTGGCAACGTTGTATAGCCACGCTGTAGGATTTGGTGGTACACCATTATAAGGCCACGATTCGGCAGCAGCCAGAAAAGTATCAGAGGCAATATCTTCGGCTATTTCTATGTGCTCAATCCCCATCAGTTTCGACAAAACAGTCGTAATTTTTCTGAATTCGGTTCTGAACAAATGCGGTATAAGTTCTTGCTGTGAGTTCATAAAAAGCTAAAATAAAAGCCTCTATACAAGTGTTAGAGGCTTCTGAATTTTTAGTGAGCACCATCGCCTTTAGCAATTTTTCTGACTTCTACTGTATTACCTTCGCCTTGTAATACGGGCGAGCCTTTGGCAAATTCAACAGCTTCGTCAATAGATTCGGCCTTTACAATAATATACCCACCAATTGTTTCTTTAATATCACCAAATGGGCCATTGGTTACAATATTATTGTGCCCCACAACTCTGCTGCTTTCAAGTGGCAAGCCATTACCGCCTACATATTTATTTTGAGCAGCTATTCCGCCAATCCAGTCCATAGTTTGTTTCATCCAGCTTTGCATTTGTTCCGGCGATGCTACTTTGCCGCCATCTTCGTGTCTGAAAATCAACATGTATTCGTCCATTGCTTTAAAAAATTTAATGTGAGAGATTGTTTTTTAATAGCATATCAAATGAACTTCAATAGATTGGACAAGGTTTGGAAAAAAAATAATAAGTTTTCAGTACCTGATTAAGGTTACTTCTTATACTTACTCATTCTAAACTTGCGGATATTCTCACCGAATCGGATATTTTGTAGATTATTGGCCGTAAGAAAAAACTCTGACTCCACATAGCCCAGTATGGTCATAGCACTGCTGGGATTTATCTTGGCATTTACTCTATCAAAAGCGCAGTCAGAACCAATCATATAGTTGCAAGACTTGTTAGTGGTAAGGTCTAGTTGCTCAATTTCACAGGCGTTTAGTCTTATATAACTGCTTCGGCTATCTATTTTCATATATGGCGCACTGAAATTGGAGAAAAAAGTCTGAGTGGCTTCGCCCGTGTATGATTTTACCACAGGTGTATGAATATACATTTGCCTGTTAATAGGGTTTTCTTTGCTTGATTTGGGCGTTTTAAAACTATGGATTACAAGGGTATCGCCTCTATAACTCATTTCAACATATTTTATAAATGTATGGTGAATCTCAATCTGAGGTTTTTCGTCGGCTTCAAAATACACTTTTACGGGGCCAAGGTCACAATTTATTACAACATGCCTAAATGCCTGCAACGGTATTTTTTTGTAGGGCATCTTTGGCGCAATAGAATCATATTCGGCAACTCCTTCAATGTCTTTTGTTTGCTTGGTTAAGCCTGAATAGTACCAGGTACTAAGGGCAACTACTGCAATTCCTGCAACAATTAGTAACCATTTATATCTATTTGCCATTTTCTGTGTTTAAACTCAAATAACAAATAAAGAGATTTTTACCTAATAAAACTAGTAACAGTTGTTGGCTAGTATCTATTTTTAGCTTCAGGCTTAGTATAAGATAACTATTTCGATAAGCATGGTCTATGCCTTTTACAGAGTTAATTACCTTAAAAGTAGGCAGGTAGGCATCAACTTGTTTTACCAAGTTTGCATTTCTTCTGGTGTTAACTTCGGCAGACCACGCAGCTTTAGCATCTTTGAGGAGTATTATGCTAAGATGTGAAAAATAAAAAAAGCTACCCTAGCGGGAGTAGCTTTTCAAGCATAAAAGTAAACTATTTTTTATTCTTTTTGACCTTCTTGAGGAATATTCGGCTGTACTATGTTTGCTTGTGGTTCTTTGTCTCGTGCTGCTTTAGCCTCACTGGCACTCATTTCGCTGGCAAGACCTAATTTTGGTTTTGCATTAGCTATGCCAGTATTAGCCGCAGGAACAGGTGAAAAAAGAAATTTCATGCCTTCTACTGTCCCTTCTTTTAGTGCTTTTGCAAGGCTTGAACCTTCAAAGTTTTTCTTAGATATTGAATTGCCAACTTTAGGCGGTGCATATTGCCAGCCCGGAACTCTATTGTTTTTGATTTGACTGCTCAAACTCTCTCCAGATTCGGTTGTTTGTGCTTTCAGGTTTATAGAAAGCATGAGTATGGCTGCTAAAGTAATATAAAAATTCTTTTTCATGACTTCTTATTTAACGTTTACTAATACATTTATTTTACTAATGGTTTCAGAGTTAAACTCTTGTAAGGCTTTACCTAATACCTGGCCTACTTCTACTCTGCTTCTATCAGCTTTCATGGCTACGCCTGGTTTAGAAGAAGTAACCAGTAAATCACCTCTTTTAATAGGGCCGCCTTCAAGACAAACCTTGGTTGGAATAACACCAACAACACCCATAGGAACTTTACCTGATAAATCTGAATCAATATCTTCTTCGGTAAGTAGTACGCCCGGTTTAGTAGCATATACACCCGCTACCAGCGTAGAATAAGGTTCAGTTGATTTTTCTACCGTACGGTCTTTATCAACCGCAATTACCAGTACGTCGCCAGGTTCAAAATCATCCACCGAACTACTCACATCAAATGCTTCTGCAATATCAGCACCACTGTTTTGAGTACCACCATTAAAGAATCCTTTGCCGGCTTTATTGATACGAACTATGTTAGCACCTCCACTCTGAAAAATAGCCAGATTCCCACTTGAGCCTGTATGATTCACAAGTAGATTTGTGCCTGTACCTGCATTGCTTATTAATAGTGTTTCGCGTGAATTTGATGTATTAAAATTAGAAAAGCGGCCTGCTCTACTAAGAGCATAGTTAGGTGTCCAACCAAAAATAGCATTTCCGTTTCCATCAGCAGTAGCTTCTATACCATCACCTGAGCCTCCTGCACTGGCTGTTACTGCATTTCCATTACCCTCTGTAATAACTAATACTGCCGGACCATTACCAGATGGATTTGATGCGTGAAACAAACCTGCATATCCACCAGTACCCGAAGAAATTCCATAGACTCCTGCTGTGCCGAAGTTGGCAAAAATACTATTCACTTCTCCTTTCAAAGCTGGAGATGTACCTGTGGTTCGGTCAACTTTTGCATTGATAGCTGTACCATTACCTACAGTTTTTACTGAAACTACATCATTTTCATTATCTTCATTAAATATTTCAAATCTACCTGCCCTGCCTGTTGCAAAAGAAGGTACCCACGCATAAAGTGCATTACCCGCACCATCAATGTTAGCTTCTACCGCATTACCATCTTTGCCTGCGTTGGCAGTAATGGCGTTTCCATTACCATCTGTTAATGCTACAAGTGCCCGCCCGTTTCCCTGTGGATTTGAAGCATGAAATAAACCAGCAAACCCACCTGTCCCTGATGAAATACCAAATAAGCCTGCAGCGCCAAAATTACCAAAGATAGTCTTTACTTCAGACCTTACTCCGGCTGCTACGCTATATGTATTGTCTACTAAAAAAGAAGCGGCATTACCTTGCGTATTATCAGGGATATTTCCATTGCCATTGGTTTCTACTTCAAATGTATTGCCTGTGGTATTGTCTTGATTATAGTTCTGGAATCTACCAGCTCGGCCAGTACTGTTGTTTATACCTACCTGCCCAAATACCCCTATACCTGTACCTGAAGTACTACTAGCTACAAACCCTCTTACACCATAACCACCACCATCATTACGGCCTACTACTGCTCCGGCAATATTACTTGTGGTTCTACCTACCACAGCTTCTCCGGCACCATTATTATCGCCAACAATACCTGCCGAAGTTTGAGCGGTTGTAATACCATGTACCGAAAAGCCACCACCTGTATTACTAATTACTCCTACACCTGAGCCAAGGGCTTTAAGATTAGCAACCGGACCATTCCCTACTGTAGAAGCATTTATTACAGGATTATTGTTTGTATTAACACCAATACCGAAATTACCTGCAATGTTATTGGTAGAATAAGCAGAAAGCCCGATACCTGATGTACTTTGTGCATATACCCCAACGCCACCTGCACCTGTTGCATTGCCAAATATACCAATACCGGTTGGGCTTATGCCATAAACCCCCCAGCCACCTGAATTATGACTACCATAAACACCAATACCTGTACTATTTGTACTATTATTAATACCTCTGATTCCGGCTGAAAAGCCCCCTGCACTACTTGAAGACATAATACCTCTAATGGTAAAATCTGAGGCCGTAGTACTAGGATTCGTTGCTTCTATTCTTTGGGCATAAACAGCATAGGTGCTTATCGCGTAGATGAGCAAAAGCTTGATTTTTTTCATTGGCTATCTAAATTTTTTTTGGTAAAATTAGGGACTCATGATGCTAGCATACAATTATAAGTGTAGAAAAATTAAGCAATTTTTACTGAGTGGTCGTTTGTTGCTTATTTCGTGGTATAAAATGTTTTAACGTAGCTCAGTGTTTAAAAAAGCAATGATTTTATCTTTGATAGCGGCTTGGTCAAACATTTCGCCATAGTGAGGGGCATTTGCTACAATAATCACTTCATTTTTTACCTTACTTAAAGTAAGCCATGAACTCAGTAATTTAGATTGTGTAGGTGGTACAGATTCATCTTTCTCGCCATGAATAATAAGAAACGGAGGGTCGTTTTTATCGACATAGCTAGCGGGGCTGGCAATCTTAGCCAAATCTGGTCTATCTATGGGCGATGCACCTAATAATGTACTCACAGCATCTTTCTGAGTCACTTCTTGCTGTGGTTTCAGCATAGCTAAAAAATCGGCAGGGCCATAGAAATCAACCACTGCACTTATCTTAAATGATTTTTTGGTTTTAGGCGCATAAAACGAAGTTACCTGATTGTTGTGAGATAAAGCCAGAAGTGAAGCCAGATGGCCTCCGGCCGAAAAACCTATTAGGGCTATTTTGTTTTTATTATAACCGTATTTAGCAGCATGCTGGTAAAGAAACTCAAGTGCCTGGTTACAATCTTGTATCTGTGCCGGAAAAACAGCATCGGTGCTGAACCTATAATCGATAGAGGCGAGGGCAAAGCCATTGTTAAGTATAGCTCCGATAGTTTTTTTCATATAGCCCATGTCGGCATATTTATCGTTGTGTGTCCAGGCGCCACCATGTATCCACACAACCAGCGGCATATCTGCCTTGGCATTGACCGGAATATAAATATCTAGCAGATGCTTTTTGAGTGTATCGTTTGCATACGGCACATTGCCATATAGCTTTGTGTCAGGCGGGAAAAACGAGATTACCTTATTAGTAGCTTGGGCAAATGTTAGATGCGCCAAAAGAATGAAACAAAACGATAGCGTAATGCTTTTGCTGAACAAATGGAGGTTCATAAGTAAAGGTGAATAGATTGAATAGTAAATATAGCTTAAAATACTCATCAAATGCTTGTTTCTGGAATTTCTGACGCAAATTATTTACTATCTCCTTTAGATTATATCCAAAATCATTGCTTGTATATTTTACAAATAATATCAAAAAAGTACAAGAAAAAAACAGGAATGTAGTGGCTAATGGTAAGACTATAAACTAACTTTGTTAGATATTTATGGCTTAAACACACATGCGGATTCGCTTTTTTATTATATCAGCTCTTATTGTTGCTACACTTTCTATTGGTTGGAGCTATTTTAACGATGGTTCGGCTGATACCGTCGATTACAGTACACAAGTAAAGCCAATTCTCAACAAACATTGTATCTCGTGTCATGGAGGTGTAAAAAAGCAAGGCGATTTCAGCCTTTTGTTTCGTAGTGAAGCACTGGCTACAGCAAAATCAGGGAAACCTGCTATTATACCTTTTCACCCCGAGCAAAGCGAATTTATCAAACGTCTTACCCATACTGACCCCGACGAACGAATGCCTTATAAAGCAGCCCAGTTGAGCCAGGAAGATATAGCTATTCTTACGCAATGGGTAAAAGAAGGCGCTAAATGGGGCGACCATTGGGCTTATGTAGCTCCTAAAGATGTAAAAGTGCCTAACAAAGGGATTTTTGCCGGACTATTCAGCTTTGATAAATGGGAAAAAAACGATATTGACTATTTTGTAAAGGCAAAGCTCGAAGAAGAAGGTTTATCGCCAGCCAAAGAAGCTGATAAGGCAACGCTTGTAAGAAGAGTATGTCTGGATATTGTCGGGCTTCCGCCAACGGCAGAGCAAATAAAAAAATATGTAACAGGTGAGGGCAATTATGAGCAACTGGTTGATGAATTATTGGCATCAAAGCAATTTGGTGAGCGTTGGGCGTCTATGTGGCTCGATTTGGCTCGTTATTCAGATAGCAGGGGGTATCAGAAAGATAATGGACGGACTATCTGGCGTTATCGGGATTGGGTGATTGATGCGTTCAATGCCAACATGCCTTTCGACCAGTTTACTAAAGAGCAATTAGCAGGAGATTTGTTGCCATCGCCTACTAAAAATCAGTTAATTGCTACGGCTTTTCATCGGAATACGATGAATAACGATGAAACAGGCACAGTAGATGAAGAGTTCAGGGTTGCGGCTGTGATAGACAGAGTAAATACTACTTTTGATGTATGGCAGGGAACTACGTTTGCCTGTGTACAGTGCCATAGCCACCCTTATGACCCATTCCGCAATGAAGAATACTATAAGATTATGGCATTCTTCAACAATACCCGTGACGAAGACACACAAGACGAAGCACCTAATTACCGTGAGTTTTCGGACGAAGATGAGCAAAAACTAGATAGTCTTACACATTGGATAAAGAGCAATCTAGGTAATGAAAAAAGTAACTATTATAATAAGCTGGTAAGGAATCTGGAGCCTCGCCATCATGCACATTATGCCGATAATTACGTAAATGGGGCTTTGCTGGGCGATAGAAATATTGGTTTAAGACATACAGGTACTTGCCGATTGCCAGGTATAAAACTAGACAACAAAACCACTTTTTTGATTAGCTACGCCAATAAGAATGTAGGTGGCTGGCTTGAATTAAGAAAAGGGAGCCCTACCGGCGAAATTCTGACAAAGCTTAAATTGGATACTACCGCCAGAAATAAACTGCTTTTTATTCCGATTAAAGCTACTAAAGGAAGGCATGATTTATATCTGGTAGGCACAAACAGCCGCCTGAAACCTGAACAGGATGTATTTTCGATAAACTGGTTCACTTTTCTGGAGGATTTCCCGAAAGGAGAACCGAAAAAATTTGATGATTTTAAATATCTGCTCACAGCCAAAACGCAGAATACACCTATTATGCTCAAAAGTGATGATGATTATGAGCGTAAAACCCATGTTTTTGAAAGGGGTAACTGGTTAGTACATGGCAAGGAAGTTTACCCCGATGTACCTCGTTCGATGAACCCTTTCCCGAATGGTGCACCAAGAAACCGATTAGGTTTGGCAGAATGGCTGTTGGATAAAGATAATCCGCTGACGGCTCGTACAATGGTTAACCGTTTCTGGGAGCAGTTGTTTGGGATTGGCTTGGTAGAAACCCTCGAAGATTTTGGTACACAGGGCTCTAAGCCATCGCATACAGCATTGCTTGATTTTCTGGCTATCAAGTTCAGAGCCGACTACAAATGGCAAATGAAGCCATTAATTAAATATATGCTTATGTCGGCAACTTATCAGCAGGCATCGGTAGGCAGTGAAGGCTTAGCAGCTAAAGACCCACAAAACAGGCTATTGGCACATGGACCGAGAATCCGGATGAACTCTGAAATGGTAAGAGATCAGGCACTAGCAGTAAGTGGTTTGTTAAGTACCAAAATGTATGGTAAACCTGTAATGCCCTATCAGCCTGATGGTGTGTGGCAGGCGGTTAACAGTAACCTTAATTATAAACAAAGCGAGGGCGAAGACCAGTATCGCAGAGCCATTTATACTTTTGCACGCCGCACGGGGCCGTATCCGCAACAGATTACTTTTGATGCCCCAAGCCGTGAGATTTGTACACAAAGACGCATCAGGACAAACACGCCTCTGCAAGCTTTACAACTGCTCAACGACCCTGTGTTTGTCGAAGCTTCTAAAAGTATAGCTATACAGATGCAACATAATGCATCAACCATTGATGAACAAATTAACTGGGCGTATCGGCGTATTTTCATACACGATGCTCCTAAGCCAGACCGTGAGGCACTTAAAAGATTGTATCAGGTATCCTTAGAAGAATTTAAAGCAAAACCACAAAATAGTAAAGCTTTTCTGAAAGAAGAGAAGCAACAGGCAGAAACGGCAGCATTAACTATTGTAGCCAATGCAATTATGAACCTTGATGAATTTGTAACAAAGCAGTAAAACATAAAAACAATGAATCTCTTTCAGGAAGTAAGCGAAGCAAATTTACAGGCTATTAAACGTAGGCATTTTCTGAAACAATGCACTACCGGAATAGGTATGATGGCTCTGGGCTCGCTCACGAGTTGTTTTAATACTACCAAAGATTCGTTGATTGATAATCCACTATTGCCGAAGCTCCCACATTTTGCCCCAAAAGCCAAGAGTGTTATTTACCTGCACATGGCAGGGTCTCCATCACAATTAGAGTTATTTGATTATAAACCTGCTCTGGAAAAATGGCATGGCAAAGAATGCCCCGAAGAATACCTGAAAGGCAAAACCTTTGCGTTTATCAGAGGTGTACCCAAGATGCTCGGGCCACAAGGTAAATTTGCGCAGCATGGGCAGTCAGGTGCCTGGATTTCGGATTATCTGCCGTACTTTCAGAATATGGCCGATGAAGTATCTTTTCTGAAAGCCATGCACACCGACCAGTTTAACCATGCTCCGGCACAATTGTTTATGCAAACGGGTAGCCCGAGGTTAGGGCGACCGGGTATGGGCGCATGGGCCACCTATGGTTTAGGCTCCGAAAATCAGAACCTACCGGGTTACATTGTACTTACTTCTGGTGGTAAATATCCCGAGGGAGGCAAGAGTATCTGGGGTAGTGGTTTTCTGCCATCAGTGTATCAGGGCGTACAGTGCCGCTCGAACGGTGAGCCTGTTTTGTATGTCAACAACCCCGAAGGCATTAGCCGGGATTTGCGCCGAGAAGCCATTAATACAATTAATGAAATCAACCAGCGCCAGTACGAAGAGTTTAAAGACCCTGAGATTCTGACACGTATTTCACAATACGAACTGGCATTTAATATGCAAATGACCGTGCCCGAAACAATGGATATTTCGAAAGAACCGCAGAAAATCCATGAGTTGTATGGTACAAGCCCCGGACAAACCTCTTTTGCTAATAACTGTCTGTTAGCCAGAAAAATGGTAGAAAACGGCGTGCGTTTTGTTCAACTCTACGATTGGGGCTGGGATACGCACGGCTCTAGTAAATCTGAATCTATAGAAGGTGCTTTGTGGGAAAAATGCCGCCAGACCGACCAGGCTATGTCGGCACTCTTGCTTGATTTAAAACAAAGAGGTCTGTTAGAAGAAACATTGGTAGTTTGGAGCGGCGAATTCGGCAGAACGCCGATGCAGGAAAATAGAGATAATAAGCCTGCACCATTTTTAGGACGAGACCACCACGTAGAAGCTTACACAGTATGGATGGCCGGAGGAGGTATAAAGAAAGGCTTTACACACGGAGAAACCGACGAAATTGGCTATTATGGAGTGAAAGGCAAAACACATGTACACGATTTGCAAGCCACTATTCTGAACCAACTAGGGCTGAACCATGAAAAACTGACCTATGATTTTCAGGGGCGACCATTCAGACTAACAGATGTTGGCGGCAAAGTAATTAATGAAATAATTGCTTGATTCGCTCATACTCATTCCTATAAATAAGTAGCAGCACAATAGATGTGTTGCTATTTTTATGTTCTATCTTTGCAAAGATTGTATTCATGACACTATATGAAAAAACGTATTCTTTTCGCTGCATTTTGCTCGATATTCACTATTGCTACACAGGCACAAAAATGGGAAAAGATTTCTTCAACATCAGAAGAGATTCCGTTAAGTTGGAAAAACACGCAACAAACGGCTTCTTTGGTTGTAGATATTGATAATGATGGTATACAGGAGTTTGTGATGGCGGGTCAGGAAAAAGCACCTTCATTAATCTACCTTAAATATGAGTCTTCTATAGGTTGGCGAGAATTTGCCATTGAAAAAGAATTGCTTACAATAGAAGCCGGAGGTGCTTTTTTTGACATTGATAACGATGGAGATAAAGACCTTGTTTTTGGCGGCGACTCACAAAGTAATAAAGTATGGTGGTGGGAAAACCCATTTCCTTTCTATAATCCTAATGTACCTTGGAGACGCAAAGAGATTAAAAACGACGGTCAACCTCAACACCACGACCAGGCTTTTGGCGATTTCAAACAAACAGGAAAAGCCCAACTAGCTTTCTGGAATCAGGGAGCAAAAACACTATTTATAGCCGATATACCCGAAGACCTTTCAAGAAGCACAAAATGGGACTATCAACCGATATTTGCGGCAGATGATAAACAAAAGAAATCGTGGTATGCCGAAGGTTGCGTGGCTGCCGATGTGGATGGCGATGGCTTTACCGACTTAATAGCAGGCAATTACTGGTTTAAGTATGTTGATGGCAAGTTTAAAGCCATTAAGTTCGGCGAAGAAGGCGGGCGGGTAGTAGTAGCTAAATTCAGAGCAGGAAAAAAGATGCAGATAGTAGTTTCTCCCGGAGATGGCACAGGCAGACTTTTGTATTATGAATGTATAGGTAGCGCAGAAGAAACAGCTAACTGGAAAGCCAAAGATTTAATAGGCAGAGAATTAGTTCATGCACATACATTAGAGGCCGCCGATATTGATGATGATGGTAACTTAGATATTTTTTGTGCCGAAATGGCCAAGTGGACAGAGAGCAAAACAGAGCCTGATAATGCAAATGCCGAGGCATTTATTTTGTATGGTGATGGTAAGGGAGGATTCAGAAAGACGACTTTCCAGAAGGGAGTTGATTTTCATGAGGGGCGCGCCTACGATGTAGATGGCGATGGTGATATAGATATTGTATCGAAACCTTATAATTACAAAACACCAAGCGTAGATATGTGGTTGCAAAACGGCACAGGTCCTAAATTACCTAATATCAGCAGAGCACTTGACGGAAGAATAGGACTTGAACTCTATAGCCTGAGAGATTATTTCAAAATAGATGTACCAAAAACATTAGAATATGTTAAGGGTCTAGGCATAAAAGAGGTAGAAGTAGCAGGTACTTATGGTATGAAGCCCGAAGATTTTAGGAAAGAACTCGATAAAGTAGGCATCACACCTTATAGCACGCTATTAGATTTTCATTTGTTCAGAGATAGCCTTGATAAAGTAATTGCAATAGCCAAAGGGCTAGGTGTTACTTATGTTGGTACATCGTGGATTCCTCATAAACCTAATCAGTTTGGAAAAGCAGATGCCGATAAAGCCATTGCTATTTTTAACAAAGCAGGGGCAGAGCTAGCCAAAGCAGGTCTTCATTTCTTCTACCATTGCCACGGCTACGAGTTTAAAGCCAGCGAAGAAGGTACTATATTTGATTACATTGTTCAGAAAACCGATGCTAAAAACGTGAGTTTTGAGTGCGATGTTTACTGGGCTTTTCATGGCGGACAAGACCCTGCCTTATTGCTTAAAAAGCACAAAGGCCGATTCGTAGCTATTCATATCAAAGATATGAAACCAGGGCAAGAAACAGGTGAATTATCAGGTAATACACCGCTAACCTCTGATGTAGTAGTAGGCACAGGGCAATTGAATTTTCCTAAGATACTACGAGCTGCCATTCAGTCAGGTGTGAAATATTATTATATAGAAGACGAAAACGCAGAAGTAGAAAAGCACCTCCCTTTAAGTTTGAGATATTTAAAAAGTTTGAAATAGGATTCTGAATAATTATAATAAATGCGCTTACATTTTACGCTAAAAACTGCTGTGATAATTGGCTTATTTTTATCACTTACCAATACTTATGCACAGTCAACTGCCCCTTTTATTAGCCAGTTAGAAGGTATGAATGGTGGAAAAGAAGCAAGACTAACTATAACGGATGGTATTCTAAACACTGATTATGTAGTACAATATCGCTTGAAAAATGCGACTGATTGGATTGATTCTCCGTTTAAAATTAGAAAAAATGCTGATGTAATAGAAGACACTCTCACTGGACTAGAAAGCGATAAGAATTACTGCTTTAGGGTATTGCAAAAAGATTCAATTACTAAAGATGAAACTGTCTCAAACGAAGTATGTTCAGTTAGCTTGAAATCTACTTTAATTTCAGATACAGAAGTAAGACTTGAATGGGATAAGATTGAGCTAGATATGAATAAAGACAATCTTATTTCGATAGTTTATATGGAAGAAGACGGCGCCAATAAAAATTGGGCGTGGCTTTCTTCTTTATCAGATACTATTTTAAATATTGAAGGCTTAAACTGTTCAAAAAAGCACAGATTTTACATGTTAATCAGCACTTATTCAACAGAAACTGAGCCCCGAAGATTGACAGAAATAAAATCACAGGAGATACTGGTAGACCCAACTGTTATACAAATATTACCAGTTGTAAAAGAAAGCTTTGGCATAGTTTCTATTGGAAGTAACGGGAAAAATGAAATCAGGTATAATGTGTTTTCTGCTTTCAATTTACCAAAATATGAATACTATCGGTCTATCAATGGCGGAGAAATGATTAAGATAGGTGAAAGTCGGCTAAATCAATTTGATGATAGGGGTGTAGATACTGAAAAAAATCATTATTGTTACACATACAGATATATCAGTGAGTGTGGTAAGAAATCTGAATTATCAGGGAAAAGCTGTACTATTAAATTATTCTCGGAGACCACCGGGAAGTTTCAATGGAGCCCATTTATTATAGAAGCAGATAGTAGCTTTATAAAGAAAGAAAAAACAGAATATACTATTAATGTAATTGATAAGAAAGGAGACATTATTAAAGCCTGGTATAGTACTACTGATACTACCTTACAATTGCCTATCGATGAGTATTATAGATATGACTCAACTCATACGTTTAGAGTTTTGTCAACCATAATGGCTAATATGAGCTTAAACGATCAAGTTTTTTTATTTCATTTGTATGCATACTCTAATACTATCTCAATTAAGAGACCTAATGAAGTGTTTTTATATCCCAATCCTTCTGATAAAGAACTGAAAATTTATTCACCACAAGCTTCGTTTTCCTACATTGAAATAATTGATATGTCAGGAAAAAAAATTCTATATGATGATGTTAGATTTATAGAATTTTTTCCTGTAACTAACTTGATGACTATAAATATTTCAGACTTGATGAAAGGTAAATATATAGTAAGAATATACGATAATAAAAAGAATTTAGTAGATACTAAAACATTTATGAAGTGGTAATTACCACTTCATAAATGTTCAATGTCTTACTCTATAATATGCCCACAAAACTGGGCTTTGTTGTCAATGATTTTACCACCCTTGCGGAAGCCTAAGGCACAGGCTTCACCTGCAAAAAATACACCTGCCTGGTAATAGTTTCCTGTTTTGTCTTGTATAAATTCGGTGTACTCCTGAAAGACTGTGTTTTGTTCAAAATACTCTCCGTCGTTGTTTTCTAAGGCATAACCATCAGCAGAAAGAATCCTGACATTGGCACCTTCACGCCCAAATAGTACTTTTTCCACACTTTGTTTCCCTTGTAATGCTTTGCTTTCGGTTTGCAATAAAAGCGGGTGATTCGGGTATAATTCCCACAATACTTTCAAAATACCTTTCGATTGAAACAGTAAAGTATAAGCAGGATTCAGAACAATCGCTTTTTTATTGGTAACAATATTGGTCAGTATCTCTGCCAGTTCCGGCTCGTCCCAGCCAATGTATTCCCAAGGTACAAGTTTAAACCAATAATCATATTTAGTAAAACTACCGTCTGCCGGATTTTGCTTATAAATACCTTCAGTCGCCGAAAACTCTACTTCATCAATATATTCAAAAGCTACTTCAAAACCTGCTTCTTTGGCTGCTTCGCCGAGTACCTGCATATTCGTGTCGTCTTCTGGGTAATCTCTCATGGTAGAGATAAGCAAACTAGGCTGAAAGCCCGGATTCTGGCTTTGCAATTCTCTAAAATTCTCGACCAGTCTCTCATAAAGCGTATTAAATTGCTGGCTTTCGTCAAGGTTATTGGCTTTGAGCGAAGCCCATTGCACCACAGCCGTTTCAGGGATACAAGTGGCTGTATCGGCATTAAATTCAATGAGTTTAATGGGTTTTCCGTCAATACCGCCACTTAAATCGAAGCGCCCGTATAAATGCCATTGTTTATCGTTATCCCAAGAGTATTTTACTATTGGTACCAAATTTTCAGGAATACCCAATTCATCAAAGCGATTGTTATCAATTACGTGTTGAGCCGCTTCGATAAACATTTCATAAAGCTCGTTGGTGGCTTCATAATATTGTTCGGCCTCTTGTTCCGACACCACAACCATGTCGTCGGTAATATAAGGCAAAGTATCTTCTCCTAACATCCAGTCCCAACCTGCGTTTCTGAGCGATTGTTGCGGAGGTGTTATTAATTTTTTCAGTTTCATAAGATGGATTACAATTAAGAATTGGCTGAACGATTCTGAAATCGCTTAGCAAATTAAGAACGGTGGCTACTATGACTTGAGCTATGGAAAAAGCCTGTTTTTCCACCCACAGGTCTCGACATAGTAGTGCGTGAATGGCTGATATTCTGATGAATTCCGCTAGATTTCTGAAAAGCCGCTGCTGTAGCATAGTATCGCCACATACCACCGCCATAATAACCGTGGCTACGGCGACGGCTACTGTCTTTTTTCGATACTGCTCCCTGCGCAATACCACTATTAGGGCTTACATCAGGTCGATAACTAGAGTAGTTAGGGCTGATGGTTTTAGCCAGCAAATAGCCCATGCCACCAAACAAAAGTGCATTTGATAAATTATCACTTCTACCGATATTACTTGAGTTGGTACGTACTTCATCATCAATCAAAGCCTTTACAGCTTTGGGCGAAAGTGTATCTTTTTTACCATCAAGGTAAGTAACAATGGCTCTTGAGCTATCGGCGGGTACTTCTACTTCGTCAGTGATTTTGAAAACGCCTTTCGAAGTTTCAGAAATATAGGTTTTTACGCCTTTTGTATATACTTCTACTTCTTCGTATTCATAATCACTGTCAGAGTCGTTATTACAGCTCTGGAAAGTGAAACTACTGCCTAAAATAGCCAATGCAAGTGTACTGCCAATGGTAATATCTTTTACTTTTCTGATAAAAGTACTCTTACTAACGGGTGTCATATCGGTTCAGTTTTGTGTCACAAAGTTTTGTCAAAAATTAAAGATAAAAAAGAATCTTTATAAGAATGGTAATTTGCAAGATGATTTTGGGTGAAAATTGATTTAAACTGTAAGTTAAGAGGCCAAAAGTTTGGAATTATTTATAATAGCAGTTTGTTGTTTTATTTGTAACCTATACTTATTCCCAGGGAAAATCGTCGATGAAACTTCTTTTACACTATCTCAGCCGCTACCGTTGGCAGGTTGTTCTTGCATTGGTTTTAGCAGCTATTAATCAAACTTTTTCGTTGCTTGACCCTTACATCTTTGGAAAACTGATTGACAAATATGCCAATAGAGCCAAAGATTTTACCGAACCCGAATTTATGAAGGGTGTATTATTGATGCTAGGTGCTATTGTGGGCGTGGCTATGGTGAGCCGTATAGCCAAAACACTACAAGACTATGTAGTAAACATGGTTATTCAGAAACTAGGGGCTAATGTGTTTACCGATGGGCTAAAACACACGCTGAAAATGCCTTATCAGCAATTTGAAGACCAGAGAAGTGGCGAAACACTTTCGATTTTGCAGAAAGTACGCACTGACTCTGAGAAATTTATTACTTCATTTATTAATGTGGCTTTTACCTCGTTGGTGGGTATTGTTTTCCTTACAGTTTATTCGTTGAGCGTTAATTCTTGGTTAATTGGCATTTATTTTGTTGGTGCATTTGCATTGGCGGCATTGACAAGGGTGTTAAGTCGCAAAATAAAAGAGATTCAGAAAGTGATTGTGAAAGAAACAACCGCTTTAGCCGGAACAACCACAGAGTCTCTACGAAATATTGAATTGATAAAAAGCTTAGGGTTGACAGGGCAAGAAATTAAACGACTAAACCAGAATACTTTTAAGATTCTGCAACTAGAGCTTAAAAAGGTGCGAGGGGTGCGTAGTATCAGCTTTGTGCAGGGTACATTCGTTAATTTTCTTCGCCAGTGTATTTTGTTTGTCTTGTTGTTCCTGATATTCAGAGAGCAAATGACCGTAGGGCAGCTACTAAGTTTACAGTTCTATTCGTTCTTTGTTTTTGGCCCTATGCAGGAAATCGGAAACGTGATTATTGCGTATCGTGAAGCTGAGGCTTCGTTGAATAATTTTGATAATTTATTAAAGAAACCGATTGAGGTTACACCTGAGTTTCCGACTAAGTTGGGGGCAGTAAAACACCTGCAATTTGAGAATGTGAGCTTTAAGCACTTAACCGCTGCTACCAATGCTTTAGAGAAAGTAAACTTTGAAGTAAAAGAGGGCGAAACCGTTGCTTTCGTAGGCCCATCAGGCTCAGGGAAAACTACATTGGTGAAATTGCTAGTAGGTTTGTATAATCCGTCATACGGTACTATTTACTACAACAATCTACATTCTGATGAAATTAATATCGAAGAGTTACGCTCACAGATTGGCTTTGTAACACAGGATACGCAGTTGTTTTCGGGTACTATTAAAGAAAATCTACTTTTTGCACAGCCCAATGCTACGGATAAAGAGATAATGGATGCGCTGGAAAAATCAGCTTGCCAGACATTATTGGCCCGTGCCGAGAATGGTGTTGATTCTATTATAGGAGAAGGAGGGATTAAGATTTCGGGAGGAGAAAAACAACGTTTATCAATTGCCCGTGCTTTACTGAGAAACCCGAAAATATTTGTGTTTGATGAAGCTACCTCTGCGCTAGATTCGCTGACAGAGGAAGAAATCACCAATACAGTAAAAGCTGTAACGGCTCAAGGCGATTATATTACGGTAATGATTGCTCACCGCTTAAGCACAGTAATGCATGCCGATAGAATTTTTGTACTAGAGCAAGGGCAGATTGTAGAAGTAGGCAAACACGAAGAATTATTAGCTGAAAAAGGGTTGTACTATGCTATGTGGAGACAACAAATTGGCGAAAGAAAAAATACATTGGCTGTTGCCTGATATTCTGGTTAAGGTCTTATAGTATCAGCGAATGAAACGGGCGCCGTTGCGATTGCTGTCTAATATAACAAAGGTAGTTTTTCTTACATATGCGGACTTAAGTCCGCTTTACACCATAAAATAATTCCTTTGTTGTTTTAGTCACCGAATTTATTCGGTGAAAGTAATGTCGGATAGACTTCGTAAAGAAAAAACTCCTTTGCCAGAAACGACAAAGGAGTTTTTTTATGGCTTATTTCTCACGCATTACTTTCGTAATCTCGTTCAGTTTCTGAACTTTTTCTTGAAAATCGCCTTTTAGCTTATTTCTGATACTCTGCAGATTATCTAAGATTTCTTGCAAAGTATCTGGCAATATTTCTTCTAATACTTCACGGAAACGTTTGGCAAAGGTTGGCGATTTGCCATTGGTTGAGATAGCTATTTTTAAATCATCTTTCTGCACAACCGAGCTTAGGTAAAAATCACACAGGTCGGGGGTATCGGCTATGTTTACCAGTATTTTGTGTGCCTTACAATCTTCCTGCACTTGTTGATTTACGGCCTTGTCATCAGTTCCAGCAATTACAATATCTTTCCCTTGCAGGTATTTACTATCGTATTTTTCAAAGACTAAAGTAAGCTTATGGCTTTGCGCCAATGCCTTGATTTCGTCTCTTATTTCGGGTGCTACAAGTGTAACTGTTGCTTCGGGCGAGTTGCGTAGAACTGCCTCTAGTTTTTCTAAACCCACATTTCCACCACCTACAATCAGGGTGTGTAATTGCTCGAGTTTTAAAAATATAGGGAATAGGTTATTCATGCCTTATGCCTTAAAAGTTTTTTGTAGCAAAACCATCATTTGTTCTAAACCTGCTTTGTCTTCTTCCGAGAAATCGTCTAACTTATCGCTATCTACATCAAGCACCATTGTTACATCGCCATTATTATCAAAAACAGGCACTACAATTTCTGACTTTGAGGCCGAGCTACAAGCAATATGTCCCGGAAACTCATCAACATTAGGCACAATTACAGTTTCTTTTGTGCGGTAGCAATATCCACACACGCCTTTGTCGAAATTAATACGTGTGCAGGCAATGGGCCCCTGAAATGGCCCTAAAACCAATTGATTTTCTTTTTTGATATAAAAACCAACCCAGAAGAAACCAAAGGCTTCTTTTAGCACTGCTGCTATATTTGCCAGATTAGCTATTGTGTCAGGTTCTGTGCTTATTAAGCCTTCTACTTGTGGAAGCAAGCTATCATAAATTTCTTTGCGTGAGGCAGCTTGAGGTATATACAGGGTCTCGGCCATGATTCGTTGAAATAATAATACTTATTTTGTTACATGAAGGGCTTTGCGAACCACAGGGGCTACGGCTGTTCCAAACAACTCAATAGATTTCATGATTTTGGCATGTGGAATATCGCCCTTAACCATTTGTGCCAGAAAACGTGTATGCTTGAAAAGCTCTGCCTGATACAAAATCTTGTCGATAACCTGTTGCGGACTACCTACAAACAATGGTCCATCGGGCAAACATAGGTATTCAAAATGCTCACGTGTGATAGGCGACCAGCCACGCTCTTTCCCTACCCGGTTCATGAGTTTTTCGTAAGATGGCCAGAACTCATCTTCAGCTTCCTGAGAGGTGTCGGCAATATAAAACTGCGAATTGATACCTAGTTGGAATTTATCCATGTCGTGCCCGGCTTCTTTATATGATTGTCGGTAAAGATTCACAAAAGATACATACTGGCTAGGTCTGCCACCTAAAATGGCTAGAGTCATAGGCAGATTCATTTTGCCCGCTCTGATGGCCGAAGCCGGCGTGCCACCCACCGCCAGCCAGATTGGAATTGTAGGTTGGTAGGGGCGAGGATATACACCTAATTGATGAATAGGCGCTCTGAACTTACCTTTCCATGAGATAATTTCAGACTGATTAATTTTTGTGAGCAAATCTAGTTTTTCAACAAATAGCTCGTTGTAATCGTCGAGACTGTAGCCAAAAAGCGGAAATGATTCTATAAAAGAACCTCTACCCGCCAGAATCTCTGCCCGACCATTTGAAATTAGGTCTAGTGTAGAAAAATTCTGATACGTACGCACAGGGTCGGCCGAGCTTAGAACAGTAACAGAGCTCGACAAACGAATATTTTTAGTAACGGCAGCAATAGCTGCCAATGCTACTTCAGGTGCAGAAATAATAAAATCAGGGCGGTGGTGCTCACCTACGGCAAATACATCTAAGCCAACTTCATCGGCCAGCTTGCCTTCGGCTATTAACTCCTGCATGCGCTCATGCGCATTTAAAGCTTTACCTGCTACACCGTCTGGATTTACTTCTCCAAATGTACTGATACCTAATTCCATATAAATTGATTAAGAGAAGTTATGATTAAGCTAGAGAACCTACATTATTGAAAAATCTTTTCAGATAACTTTCCGAGGCTTTTACTTGCCAATTAGTTGATAAATCAGCCAGTGTATGAATATTGTTATTATTCACAAAAATGAGGGTGTCGGCAGAAACCAAGCCACTTTCAATAGCTTTTTTAGGCTGAAAAATCGAGAAAGTTTTGATTTCTTCTCCGTCAAGATAAGCCTGAGAGCGGTCAAAGAAATCGATATTTAATTGATTACCTAAATCTTTAAACCAGCGTGTAGAGGCATCAATTGAGCAACCACTGGCTTCGTTTTGGTTTTCGTCTAGCGCAATTACTACAAAACGATTAAATAATACTTTTACCGACGCCAGCAACGATGCCCCATGAGCGGCCCATTTGCTTACAGCAGGTTGTAAGGTTGTTTCTATTTGGCTGACCTCGGCATCGGTCATAGTGCGGTTAGCCTGATAAATCCAGACACGTGCACTTGCGGGGATTTGTTCAAAAGATATATACATAAACAGGTTTTATTCTCTTAGCTAAACATCGAATTCACCTGTAAAAGTTCTTTCCAATAATCAACTTAAAGTGTTTGTATGAGCAATTCTGCTAAATCATACACCTTTACTTCATGTTCTTTTTCTTTGTTCTTCACACCGTCGGCCATCATTGTCATACAGAAGGGGCAAGCCACTGCAATGGTTTTAGCACCTGTTGCCAATGCTTCTTCTACACGCTCAACGTTTACATCTTTATTGCCTTTTTCTGGTTCTTTAAACATTTGTCCACCTCCGGCACCGCAGCACAAACCATTGGTACGGCAGCGTTTCATTTCTACCAGTTCAGCATCCAGTATTTCCAGTACTTGCCGAGGGGCTTCGTAAACCTCATTGGCACGGCCTAAGTAACAAGAGTCATGGAAGGTGATTTTCTGGCCTTTAAAAGTTTCACCTCCGGCTACTTTTACTCGGCCATCGTTTATGAGTTGCTGCAAATATTGCGAATGATGAATAACCTCATAAGTACCACCTAGCTCGGGGTACTCGTTTTTTAGGGTATTGAAACAATGCGGGCAGGCAGTTACTATTTTCTTTACGCCGTAGCCATTAAGCACCTGAATGTTTTGCTGGGCTAGCATCTGAAACGTGAACTCGTTTCCGGCTCTGCGAGCGGGGTCGCCTGTGCAACTTTCTTCAGTACCCAAAACAGCGAAATTAACACCGATTTTGTTCAGAATTTTGGCGAATGCAATGGTTACTTTTTTATATCGGTCGTCAAACGAACCTGCACAACCTACCCAGAAAAGAATTTCAGGCGCTTGTCCGTTCATTGCCATTTCTGCCATAGTTGGTACTTTATATTCAATAGTATCTGCCATAGTTTTCTGATTTACGCTCATTAAGTGGATAAAGCAAAAATAGTATGCTTGCATAATATTTGCAATAGTATCGGTAAAATATTTGGACGAATTTTATCGGAGAGGTTTTAGGATACATCAATATCGCTTTGTGCAAACTAAGCTTAATTGCTTATTTTTGAAATTGGTTTGGTGAGAATATGAAAAAAAGATAAATTTGAGAGAAACCTATTATTAGCCCAAATGACTTCTGTAGTTTTAGTAGACGACGAAGATGAGTGTCTGGATGTTCTGGAAGCAGAGCTAACCAGATTTTGTCCTGATTTTCAAATTCTGCAAAAATTTAATAACCCTCTGGACGCAATCCCATACATTAACCAAAATAAGTTTGATGCTCTTTTTCTTGATATTTCGATGCCAGTCTTAAATGGGTTTGATTTATTAAAACAGGTTAATCAGATAGATTTTGACGTAGTTTTTGTAACTGCATACGAAAACTTTGCACTAAAAGCATTTGAGTTTTGTGCGGTTGATTATCTGGTAAAACCTACAAGTAAAGAAAGTATTATAAGAGCGGCAGACCGCCTCAGAAACAAAAAAAAAGACCACAGTATCAATCAGAATATAGCTCTTTTACTGGCAAATATGCAGAAAGATAGCCTGAAGAAAAAGCAGGTGGCTATTCCGACCTTCGAAGGTTATGAATTTGTGAACACACAGCAAATTGTTTATGCCAAGGCAGAAGGTAATTATACAACCATTGTATTACAAGGGCAAGAAAAAATTCTGATTTCAAAAACCCTGAAAGAGTTTGAAGGGCTCCTCAACGATGCGGTTTTTGCCCGTATTCATAATTCATATCTGGTAAATTTTAACTATGTAAAAAAGTATATTAAGGGGGAGTCTGGCTCAATAGTGCTCAATGACGGTACAGTTTTGCAGGTATCGCGCGCTAACAAAAATAAACTATTAAATCTGATCAAGTGAGATAGTTATGAAAAGATAACGCTATGAAAAAGACTATCTTATTATTTATATTCTGTAACATTTACCAGAGTTTAAGTGCACAAAAAGTAATAAATATTGATAGTTCTTTTTATAAAAAAGAATTACTTAGCCTGACTGAACATACAGCGTTTTTTCTTGATTCTACACATAATTTATCGATAGAAGCGATAAGAGAAAAAGAATTTCAAGCACTTAGTTATTTGCCGGAATTTGATCATTTTTCAAGATACGCCGCCGATATATGGTTGAGGTTCAGGTTAAAAAATACATCAGGCGACACCCTGAAAGGACTTTTTTCGGCTGGTGGCAGTTTTTACACTACCTTATATGTAACCCACAATTCAAAGATAATGAAAGTAGCCGACGCCAGTAGGCTAATGCCTGATTCAAGAAGACCATTCAGGTATGATGGTGCATATATTCCTATTGTTATTCCTTCACAAGCAACCTATACTTATTATGTCAGAATCAACCAGTTTTCGCTTAAGAAAGTAACTATTCAACCAAGTCTTGTTACGTATAAGCAGGAAGCTCTCAATAAAGAAAAAACATTGTACAATGACCGCTTCGCAATGGTAATTAATTATTCACTAATTGCCATACTATTGTTTTTAGGCGTCTTTACTTTGCTGCAATATGTGCTCAACAGGCAACAGTATATTTTGTACTATTCACTTTATTTATTTGCTATGTCGGCATTTGCCATTTGGGGGTTTGAGCATTCTCCGTTTGTTTCTTATGGCATTAAATACCTGCCGTTTTTTCTTACTTCGCTCAGGCAAAACTTTTATGTGCTTGTTGCACAATTATTTTATTTTCTCTTTATCAGTCATTTTTTGCTATATACGCATTCGCATAAATTCATTACGCAAACTATCAGGTTTTTGCTTAAAAGCATTGGTGTGCTTATAGTATTAGAACTGCTTCTGACAATTGTCTTACATCAATACGATTTGGAAATTTACCTGAGTATATTCACGCAGGTATATCTTTCGGTATTTGGTTGTTTGGTTTTATTTTATTTATACCAAATCAAAACTCAGCTGGCATTTTATATAAAAATTGGCAGCACATTTTTGTTGCTAGGCGGTATTTTTGGTTTTATTTCCAGTTGGTTGCAATGGATACCCCAAAGCTCTGATTTGCTTGAACACTACCCTAATGTGTTTTTTAATAGCTGTATTCTATTAGAGATTTTGTTTTTTTCTATGGGCTTAGTTTATAAATCTGTTGAGGTTATTAACCAGAAAAATGATTTAGAACAAGCTGTATCGGTTTCAGAACTTAATATTCTGCGTTTACAAATTAACCCACATTTTTTGTTCAACAGCCTGAATTCTATCAAGAGTTATATTATCAAAAATAAAATTGATGAGGCTGCGGATTATCTGACCGATTTTTCGACTTTGATTCGCTCAATCTTGCAAAAATCCAGAGAGCAGGTTGTTACACTCCACGAAGAGCTCACTACTGCCCAGCTCTACGTTAAACTTGAGCAATTACGGTTTCAGAAGAAATTTGATTTTGTATTTGAGCTATCATCTGATATAGATACCAAAAATATAATGATTCCGGCATTACTGCTTCAGCCTTATATTGAAAATGCAATTAAACATGGGTTGGCTAACAAACCAACAAAAGGCATCTTGCAACTGGTTGTAAATGATTTAGACCAGTATATTGAAATATTGATTGATGATGATGGTATTGGAAGAACGCAAGCCAGAGAATTAAAAAATAATTCTGATGGACATCGGTCAATGGGTTTAAAGCTTAATGAAGAAAGGCTGAAGTTACTCAACAAAATTCATGAATGGGATATCCAATACAAAATAGTTGATAAATTCGATACTAATAACCAGCCTGCTGGTACAAGAATCATACTTATTATACCTAAATAGTTACTACCAGTTTTCTGCTATTTTCTACAAGTTATTAACTCAAGGCTGCTAACTACTCATTGGCTCTTGTTTTCAGATACTTTTTTTTAAGATTTTTGGGTATCTAAAATTGTATAACAGGATGAAGAAACTTCTACTGTGTTTATTAATTACACAAATTTCATTGGCGCAAGTGAGTACCCTGCCTTATTCAATTGGTATTGGTTCAGGCACACTTTCTAATATTCCATTACACATTAATAAAAATGGTGAGCTAGCAAGGTTTCAGGGTACAACACCCTATATAAGCTTTTATGACAATGTTCTAATGAACGGATATATTCAGGCTATTAACAATACTTTTGAGTTGGGTTCAAAAAACAATTATGACATAACTTTTTATACGGGTGATACACAACGTTTAAAGATTTACGGCGATGGCTCGGGTATTACGGCTTTTTCCCGGATAAATGCAGGGGCGGGTATTAATCTGGTAGGGGCCTTCAGAGTTGCTAACAATCCCGGATTTCTTGGCGACGTACTCATGTCGCTGGGCGATGGAACCCCTGTCTGGAGTAGTATCAGTCAGAATCCGCAGATTGGTTTTCAGGCAAGTTTTTTTGCAGCAGGTGGGTATATAGTGCCAAATGCCACTGAAAACTTTCTTAGTGGTTTCAATGAGTTGTTTGACGATGGAAATAGTTTCGACAAAACCACAGGTATATTTACAGCTCCTTCAGCCGGTTTGTATGCTTTTGATTTGTCTTTTCCGATACCGATTTTACCTAGTAGCCCTGATGTAAGAGGATACCTACGATTATATCTGAACAATACATTATCACAGCAGCATAATTTTATTATTAGAAGTTCAGCTAGCTATGCTAATAATATTACTGCTGCATTCCGAATAAAATTACAGCAAAATGATACTGTTAAGTTTTCTATTTTACAGGCTACAGGTGGCAGCCTGGATATTGGAGACAATGGCAGCTTGACAAGTAGAGCACTAATTGGATACAAAATTTACTGATTTTTATATCATAGCCATGAAAACTAGCCTAATTATCCTTATTTTATTTTTCTTTATTATGAGTACATGCCTAAGCCAGGTAACAACAACACCTGTTTCGATAGGTATTGGCCCTGGAACAGTAGCAAGTGTTCCGTTTCATATAAATACGAGTGGTGAGGCTGCCCGCTTTCAGGGTACTTCGCCCTATGTTTCTCTTTATGATGGTATTTTAATGAATGGTTATATACAGGCTATCAACAATACTTTTGAGATTGGCTCAAAAAATAACTATGACATTAATTTTTATACAGGAGATACTCCAAGAATGAATATTAATGGAACAAGTGGTGTTGTTACGGTGAATCAGCAATTAATTGCACAGAGCGGTATTAAACTTACAGGGCCTCTGCAAGCCGCTAACGACCTTACTGGTAGCCCTGGTATGGTACTTGTTTCGAAAGGAAATGCGACACCTGCGTGGGAAGAACGAGGCATAGGCTTTGCGGCTTACATGAGCAATACTAAATTAATGAATAGTGGTACAGCGTATGTAATTGATGGGCTTACCGAACATTTTGATGATGGGTTTAATTTCAATCCTACAACCGGAGAGTTTACAGTGCCTATAACCGGGCTTTATCAGTTCAATGTAAATCCATTGTTTTTGTTTAATACCAATTTATCAAATGCACAGGTTATCGTTGGGCTTTATAATCATGGAACACTCATGTATCAATACTATCATTTTGTTGGTTTTTCTGCGGTTAGTTATACAAGTACTACCTCTATGTTTACAACTAAACTAACAGCCGGCGACGTGATAACATTTAAAGTAACTCAGAATACGGGTTATGACCAGACCTTGCTTAATTTTTCGAGTACAATTACCATTTCTGGTTATAAAATTTTTTAGTACAATGAGAATACTCGTTTTTCTTCTATTTATACATGGTTCTGCATTGGCTCAAGCATTTGTTGCCGAAACCGGAGATATTTATCTTGGCGAGTCTAAAGGTAATTATTATGGCATTTTGTCTGTTAAATCAGGGGTATTGAAAAAGTCAGAGCTTATAGAAATTTACTCTAATAATGGCTTTAAATATTTAGCTCGTATTACAAAAATCAAGAATTTGGATACCAAGCAGGAGTTGAATGAGCTTAAAGCAGGGCAAGATGGTTTCGTTGATTTTTATACTGCCGATGAGTCAAAGAGTTATGATGACGCCATTCGTAAAGGTTACAAAATTTATCCGAAGGGCTTCAATCCAGATGTTACAACTTTACACTCAGCAGAAAGCAAGCGAGCTGATTTTGTAAGCATGCTTGATGGTAAACCCTTCAAAGCCACTGTTACTTATAAGGGAGCTACATTTTGGCGTAAAGGTGTTAAAAACTTTGCTTACAATAAACCCTATTTGCTATTACAGTTTGCTTCAATTCAATCGCCTGACAACCGGGTTATGAGTATTCAGGTATTTAACCCTAAAGAAAGCCCTTCAAAATATAGTGTTAGAGATATGGAAGTGAATTTTTCGGGAGCGGTTGATGGCAAAAAAGAGAATACTACTATATATGGTTTTGTGAATGGCAAAGCCGATACTGATTTTATACTTGAAATTACAAAATGGCATAGGGAGACTGATACGAAAGCTATTATTTCAGGTAAAATTTATGGCGAGCTTCGAGAAGTGAAAATCTTGGGTGTGCCCAAAAAACTGAACAGGCTTGAAAACGGTTCTTTTGAAAACATTGAAGTAGAAATCATGAATACCCAACCTGATGTACATGAAATGATGAAAACTAAAAACTAAATGTTTGGCTAGAAGTAAAGTTATTTATACATATTCTTTCTACTCCGGCATTAATTAGCTTTTGCAATTCTTGCTGATTAGCCCCATCAGCACATACTTTTAAACCCACACTAGCAGGAATCCATTCCTTTATGCGTAGAGATTCGTTAATATCGAAAGGCTTATAAATTTTTATATAATCTACCCCTGCATCAATGGCTTCTTTTATAGCCTGTTGCAGATTAGGAGTATCAAAATAATTAGCATCAATAGCTACAGTAAAAAAGGCTTCCTGCTGATGTATGAGCTTGCCCAATTTAGCAAATTCTATTTTTACCCAATTGTTTTGTGTCGAAAACCATGCCGAGGTATTCAGCATTACTTCAATATCGGTGGCCCCATCTTTAAGCGCCAGTTCAGTTTCTAATTGCTTTACCTCAGTTCGCTGATACCCATTCGGAAAACCAATCACAGTGCCAAGCGTAGCTGTGTTTTCTGTACCCCAATCCCGGCGCATTTTCTTTACCCAGAAAGGTGGCACAATTAAACCTGCCAGCTTATTTTGTTGTACCGTACTTAGCGCACTATACATTTCTTCAATACTAAGTTTGGGGTTGCTTAGCTGAAGTTCAATGAAGTTGGAGAGATTTTGCATACCTCAAATGTAAAATATTGCTAATACCAACCTCAAATCGGAGGCTTTTTTCGCTCTTCATAAAAAATAACCTTTTATCAAAAACTACCTGACTGAAAGGCAAAATAGGTTTTATTTTGAATAAAATTATGAAAAAGCTATTTTCAATTCAATGATTCACTTATTCAACGAACATAAAAACTCACTTGATGTTATCAGAATAAATCAGAATTCATTGATTTTTTCTTCGCTACGAGAATACTATCAGCCCGTGAAGGCAGAAGGATTTGCCATTAAATATGTGGTTGAAGGTGTAGAAAGATACAAGCTGAATGATAAAAACTACCCGATAGAGACCGGGAAATACCTGCTTACAAACGATACCTACGAAGGCAATGTTGAGGTTGAAGCCAACAAAAATGTAAAAGGCATTTGCATAAATGTTACGCCTGCTATTATTGCCGAAGTATTGGCAAGCCAACGCCGCCCCGATACTGCTTATACTGATAGCGAACTTGGACAATTTTTTATATCAAGTCATTTTTTAGAAAATCAGTACTCTGATACACAAACACAGGTAGGGCGTTTGTTGCGAAACTTAACAAGCAAAGTTTATCAGAACGAGTTAAGCAAGCAAGATGTAGTAAAAGAGTTTTTCTATACAATTTCAGAGAGAATCATTGAAGACCAGATTCCGGTTTTTAAGCAGTTACAGGCAATTCCGGGTATAAAACCAACTACAAAAAAAGACCTATACCGCAGGCTTCAACGAGGCAAAGAGTTTATTGATTCTTACTTCTCTAAGCCACTTTCCATCGATACCATTGCGCAAGAAGCCTGCATGTCAGAGTATCATTTTTTCAGGCTTTTCAAATTGGTTTTCGGTATTTCACCTAATCAATACCTTATCCAGAAACGCCTTGAATCTGGGCGGAATATTTTGTTACAAGACAGGTACTCTGTTTCAACGGCTGCCATCGAATCAGGCTTTTCGGATATTCATACTTTCAGCAAAGCTTTCAAAAAACACTTTGGGGTTGCTCCATCGCATTTTATTAAATGAAATACTCCCAAAAGCTAACCAAAATTAGCAGGATTTGACAAATCGCTTTGTTGTGTATCTTATATTTTTGAACTTGAAAGGCTTAACAGCTTTTGTGCATTTTTATACTTCTAACATGAACATTTAAAATTATGAAAAAAGACAATTTCATTAATTCTAAACTATTCAGATTCATGCTTCCGATTATTATCGTTGGTAGCATCATTTCAATTTTCAGAGCCGGATATGAAACGGGTCAATGGTTATATGTTATTTTCCGTTGATACTGCATTTTATCCACAGTTTTTACACCTAAATTAAGCATACACACAAAATTATGTTCAAAAAGCTATTTCTTTTACTATTAATTACAACTGTAGCCAAAGCACAAAACGGGACTATCAAAGGGCTTGTAAAGAGCGATAAAAACGAAGCAATTGTTGGCGCTACAGTTATTTTGCTAAAAGGCCAGAAGGAAAACATCCTAAAATCTTCGTTTACCGATGTAGATGGTAAGTTTGAATTTGAGAGCCTGAAATACGATACCCTCACTCTTGCCATCAGTTATGTAGGTATGGATAAGTACACATCGGCTAAAATCATCTTGAATGCGCAAAATTCCAATATTGATTTAGGAACAATTACGCTTGCAAGTAATGCTACCGAACTGCAAGAGGTGGCCGTAAAAGCCCAGAAAGCCTTTGTAGTACAGAAGATTGACCGCACGGTTGTAAATCCTGAAGCGTTGATAAGCAACGCCGGAGTTACTTCTCTTGAGGTGCTTGAAAAGGCGCCAGGTGTAAGTGTAGATGTAAACGGGAATATATCGTTAAGAGGAAAGGGTGGAGTAGTAGTGTTTGTTGATGACAAACCTACCTATCTGTCGGCCGCTGATTTGGCTAATTATCTGCGTACTATTCCATCATCAAGCATCGAGTCTATCGAGATTATGACGAACCCACCTGCTAAATATGATGCAGCAGGTAACTCGGGCGTGATAAATATCCGACTAAAGAAAAACATTGCCCGTGGTATGAACGGCGGCTTGAATCTGTCTTATGGGCAGGGGCGTTTTATGCGTACTAATAATAGTTTCAACTTTAATTATCGTATCAATAAGCTTAACTTCTTTACCAACGCCAGCGTAAACCAGAATAATAGCTATCAGGATTTAACGATTACCCGTAAGTATTTTACACCAGAAGGCCAGTTGAGTTCAACTTTTATTCAGAATTCTTACATCAGACCTTCTAACGGAAGCCGGAACCTGAGATTAGGACTTGATTATTACGTAACTAAGAAAACAACTTTGGGTTTTGCTTTAAGCGGATTTATTAATCCAGCTAGCCGCAATGTGAAAAATACAGCTACTATTCGTAACGGTCAGAATGAAATAACGGGTCTGGTAGATGCTTACAACCCAATGGATATTTTGTTTAAGAATGGTAGTGTGAATATTAATATGACTCACCAGTTTGATACGAAAGGAAAAGAAATATCGGTAAATGTGGATAACATTATGTATAGGTCTACAATCGAGCAAAGCTTAGAAAATAAGAATCTGAATCCTGACGGGAGTTTATTAAACAAAAGCATTCTGGAATCGAATCTGCCTTCTGATATTAGTATCAGAGCTGCAAAAATTGATTACATTAACCCACTTACCAAAGGAGGACGCATTGAAGCAGGAGCCAAAACCAGCTTTGTAAATACAGGGAATATTGCTGATTTTTATGATGTAGTTGACAACAAAAGAGAACCTAATTATACATTCTCGAATAATTTTCAGTACAAAGAAAACATCAATGCCGCTTATGTGAATTATTCAAGAGATTTCAAGAAGGTCTCAATTCAGGCTGGGCTGCGTCTTGAAAATACTAACATAGTAGGTAATCAGTTAGGAAATGTGGTAGTGAAAGACTCTTCATTCAAAAGAAACTATACTAACTTTTTTCCGACTTTTTATGCTCAATACAGGGTTGATACGGCATCAAAACATGTATTAGGGTTCTCATTAGGTCGCCGAATTGACCGCCCTAATTATAAAGATATGAATCCGTTTACGTATCCGATGGACAGATTTACGTATTACGGTGGCAACCCGTTCTTGCAACCTACATTCTCGTATAATGCCGAGCTATCTTATACCTACAAGAGTTTTCTAACTACAACTTTGCAGTATAGCGAGGCCAACAATGTGATTTCAGAAACCAACGAGCAACGAGGTAATATTTACTATAGTCGCCCGGGTAATTTTGCCAAGCAGGTTTCGTGCGGCGTAGAAATAAACGGCACTTTTCAGGTGAGCAAATGGTGGACAATTCAGTTGTACACGGCTTATCTTAATAACAGATTCAAAAGCCCTATCTATACCGAAACCCTCGACGATTCACGTTGGTATTGGGTAGTAGTGCCAACCAACCAGTTTATTATTAATAAAAAATGGAGCGCTGAGCTGGCAGGTTCTTATCAGACAAAACTACTATCAGGACAATTTTTAGTAATACCAATTGGTTCGGTGCGTGCAGGGGTATCAACAAAAATCATGAAAGATAAGGGAACGCTTAAGTTGAACGTAAACGATATATTTTATACCAATCAGGTTGGTGGCGACATCAGAAATATCAAAAATGCAGCCGCTAGTTGGTTCAGTTATCTTGATACACGTGTAATAACTATTTCGTTTTCATACAGATTCAACAAAGGCCAAAACCTGAAAGTGCGCCAGAATGGTGGTTCAGAAAGTGAGCAGAGACGTGTGAAAGCGTAGATTTTAAACAGATTATGTCAATAAATAAGAGAAGGCTGCTCAATCGAACAGCCTTCTCTTATTTTTTATTAAATCGCTGAGCGCCAACCGCCGCCTAATGCTCTGTAAAGCCCGATAACGGCATTGAATTGATTCTTTCTTAAATTAATTAATTCCATTTGCGCCTGTAAGGCGTTTTTCTGTGCCGTTACTACTTCAAGATAAGTTGCCCGTCCAAAGCGGAACAATTCAATCGAAGTATTGATTGAGCCTTTGAGCATATCTGCTTCTCTGGCTTTCAACTCGTGCATTTCGTTGGTATTTTCGATTCGGTTCAGATAATTGTAAACCTCTGTAAAGCTGTTTACGATAGTACGCTGATAGTTGGTATAAGCAATTTTTTGTTCGGCTTCTGTGGCCATCAGGTCGGCAATCAATTGTCGTCTGTTCAATAGCGGTGCAAACAATCCACCGGCTATGTTATAAGCAAACGAACCCGGATTAAACAACACGGCTGCTCTAAACGCCTGCAAACCCATAGAACCATTGATATTGAGCGATGGATAAAACGCTGCTTTTGCTGAATAGATATTGGCGTCAGCCGCTATCAGTTCAAATTCTGCTTGCTTAATATCCGGGCGGTTTTCTAACAACTGAGAAGGTACACCACTTGCCAGTTTAGGCGGAATGATGCTTTCCCAAGCTACGGTTTTGCGTGCAATAGGTTGGGGGAATCGGCCCATCAAGAAGTTGATTTTGTTTTCGTTCTCAATTATCTGTTGTTTTACCTCTACTTTTAAAGCTTGCGAACTAAGCAACTGGGCATTCATTAACTCAACTGCTAACTGGTTAGCTTGGCCTGCCTGTTTCATTACAGATACAATATCTAAAGCAGATTGTTGCAAGCGGATATTATCTTCCAGAATTCTCTGTTCGTTGTCTAATATCAGCAACTGGAAATAAGCATCGGCAATTTCAGAAACCAAAGAGGTTACTACCAGATTACGGCCATGTTCGCTGGCAATAAAACGAGCCGCTGCTGCTTTCTTTTTGTGTTTAAGTTTGCCCCAAAGGTCAACTTCCCACGACGATTGTAAACCTATAAAATAATCGGGTACGTTGGGTGAAGGGAGCTTTTGTTTATCATCCAGATTGGTAGAAAACTGCGTATCGTAGTTACCCACACCATCAATAGTATAATTACCGAATTTACGTTGTGCAGTAGCCACGCTAACGCCCAAATCAGGCATATCGATGCCTTGCGTAAAACGCACTCCTGCACGAGCGTACTCGATGTTCTGTATCGCTACCTGCAGGTCGAAATTGTTTTTTAGGGCTGTGTCAATTAAGGCCATCAGGTCAGGGTCTGCAAAGAAATCCTGCATGCTGGCTAATTGCGTGTTTGTAGTGTCGGTTGTAACATTAAACTTTTGTGGAATGGCAACAGACTTATTCTGCGGTAAATTGTATTTGATTTTGCAACCACCCAAAAAAATGAGACAGACAATGAAATAAATATATTTATGCTTCGACATACGCTTCTTCAGTGATTTTTTTCGTGTTTTTCTTTCGTTTAGATTTTCCTGCAAAAATGATATATAGCCCAGGAATGACGATAACGCCAAAGATGGTTCCGAACAACATACCCCCGGCAGCGGCAGAACCGATAGTGCGGTTACCAATAGCACCTGCACCTGATGCAAACATCAGCGGAATCAAACCTGCAACGAAAGCGAATGAGGTCATCAGAATAGGTCTGAAACGAGCTACTGCACCACCTATGGCTGCATCGAGCACCGACTTTCCTTCTTTTTGTTGAAGTACGGCAAACTCCACAATCAGGATAGCGTTTTTACCCAAGAGACCTATGAGCATTACCATTGCCACCTGAGCATAAATGTTGTTTTCCAACCCAAATAGGTAAAGGAAAAACAATGAACCAAATATACCTACTGGTAACGATAAGATAACAGGCAATGGGAGCATGAAACTTTCGTACTGTGCTGCTAAGAGCAGGTAAACGAATAGGAGACAGATAATAAAAATATACACTACCTGGTCTCCTGAAAGAACCTCTTCACGTGTCATACCCGACCACTCATAAGTATAGCCTTTAGGTAGTTTCTCTTTGGCAACTTCTTGAATAGCTCTGATGGCATCACCACTACTGTAACCTTTAGCGGCATCTCCGTTAAGCATAGCCGAAAAATACATATTATAACGTGTTAGCTGCTCGGGGCCATATACACGTTCAATCTTACTGAATATAGCATAAGGCACCATTTCTCCGTTTTTGTTTTTGATACGAAGTTTCATGATGTCTTCCGGTTGTGCACGATACTTAGGGTCAGCCTGTATCATTACCTTATACATTTGCCCAAACAAAATAAAGTTAGTAGCATAAAAACTACCAATAAGCGATTGCAGATTACTCATGGCAGCATCAACAGAAATTCCTTTTTTAGCGGCCATATCCTGGTCAACGTGAATCAGGTATTGAGGGAAGTTAGGATTGAAACTCGAAAACACTTCCTTGATTTCAGGGCGTTTTCTGAGTTCTTCCATAAATTCATCGGCTACTGTTGCAATGCGTTGTAAGTTACCTGAACCGGTTTTGTCTAACAAACGAACCTCAAAACCACTGGCATTACCAAAACCCGGCACGGCCGGAGGCGGGAAAAACTGTATGTCGGCCCCTTTGATATGCTTGGTTTTTTCGTTCATCTGCGCAATAATATCATTGGCAGTAGCCTTACGGTCTTTCCATGCTTTCAGGTTAATGGTACTCATACCAAACGAAGCACCCACACCGTCGGTCATCATACTAAAGCCTGATAAGCTAGAGATAGATTCTACTTCCGGTAGTTTTTGTGCTATTCGGTCAATTTCGTTCATCACCTCTTCTGTACGCTCAAGCGTAGCGCCTACGGGTGTAGTTACGTTGGCGTAGATAGTCCCTTGGTCTTCGGTAGGAATGAAACTGGTAGGTAAAACTTTACCTACACCCCAAGTACCAAAACAGAAAGCACCAAGCACAAGTACAGTTACCAAACGACGGTTGGCAATAATGCCTAACAAACGCTTGTATCTATCAGATAATTTATCATAACCTTGGTTAAACTTATCGAAGAATCGGGTTAGTAAGTTGCTTTTCTTGGTTTCGGTATGCGGATTCTTAAGCATCAAGGCACATAAGGCTGGTGTAAGGGTTAAGGCGTTAACCCCTGAAATAACGATGGAAATCGCCATCGTGACGGAGAACTGCCTATAAAATACCCCAACCGGACCAGATAAGAACGCTACGGGTACAAATACCGCCGACATTACGAGGGTAATGGCAATAATGGCACTACTAATTTCACCTATCGATTCAATGGTTGCTTCTTTTGGCCCAAGATGTTTCTCTTCCATTTTGGCATGCACGCCCTCTACAACCACAATGGCATTATCTACCACAATACCAATTGCCAATACAAGGGCAAATAATGTAAGTAGGTTGATAGAGAAGCCAAACAACTGCATAAAAGCAAATGTGCCGACCAACGAAACAGGTACCGCTAACACCGGAATAAGTGTAGAGCGGAAATCTTGCAGAAATAAGAATACTACTATGGCAACTAATATAAAGGCCTCTATAAGGGTTTTGATTACCTCATGAATAGAGGCATCTAAGAAACGAGATACGTCATAACTAACTGTGTAAGTCATGCCGGGTGGGAAAGTGGTTTCTTTCAGAAAGTCCAAGCGGGTTTTTATGTTTTCAATTACTTCGCTGGCATTTGAACCCGGTCTTTGTTTCAACACAATGGCGGCCGAAGGCTTTCCATTTTCTTTCGATAGTACGTCGTAATCGAGTGATCCAAATTCTAAATCAGCTACATCTTTCAGACGAAGCAACTCGCCATTGTCGGATACTTTGATGACAATGTTTTCGTATTGCTCTTTCTGAGTCATTTTACCAGTGTAGCGCAATACATATTGTAAGGATTGTGGCTGGCGGCCAGAGCTTTCGCCGACTTTACCTGGAGCAGCCTCTACGTTTTGTGCCTTTAAGGCTTGAATAACATCTTCGGCTGAAATCTCGTAGGCATCCAATCTGGCTGGTTTTAACCATACACGCATGGCGTACTCACGAGAACCCATAATATCAACAAAACCTACACCATCAATACGTTTTAGCTCGGCTAAAACGTTGATGTCGGCAAAGTTATAAATGAATTTTTCGTCGAGAGAAGTATCTTCACTAATTAGGTTGATGTACATCAACATACTATTTACTTCTTTCTCGGTCGATACCCCTGCTTTGATAACCTCCTCTGGGAGCTCATCGAGTACGGTTGTAACCCTGTTCTGAACGTTTACTGCCGCAACGTCAGGGTCGGTACCTACCTGAAAGTAAACCTGAATGATACTCGTTCCGTCGTTACCAGAAACCGAGTTCATGTAGGTCATGCCGGGCACACCATTAATCGCTCTTTCAAGCGGCATAACAACCGCCTTTGCACAAACTTCGGCATTGGCACCTGTGTACTTGGTAATAACTGAAACGGCCGGAGGGGCGATGTCGGGATACTGGGTGATGGGCAAACCAATCATAGCCAACACCCCAAGTAGTACTATAAAGATGGATATAACCAACGATAGTACCGGTCGGTTGATAAAATTTGTAAACATGTTAATGAGGGTTATTTAGAAGTACTGTTGGCCGCTAATTCTTTAGATATTTCGTTCATTTCTATGAATTGAGGTTCTACAGTCATACCATCTTTAATATTCTGAATGCCTTCATAGATAATCTTATCATCAGGCGATAAGCCTGATTCTATGATATAAAAATGCGGCATACGGCTATTGGTAGTAATAGGTTTAGTTTTAACTTTATTACTTTTGTCGATTACATAGACATACATTTTGTCTTGTACCTCAAAAGTAGCTTTTTGCGGAATAATCAAGGCGTTTTTGTATTTTCTTAACAAACGCACCCTGCCACTGGCACCGTGTTTCAGAATTTTATCAGGATTACTGAATCTGGCACGGAACGCAATGTTACCTGTACTCTGCTCTATCTCGCCTTCGGTAGTTTCAATTTGCCCTTTAAAAGGATGCTCTTCACCATTGGCTAATATCAGAGTTACGTTTTTAGATTGCTCGGCATTGGTCTTTAAATTAGAAGCATAGTTCAGGTATTCTTTTTCTGAAACATCGAAATACGCAAATACTTCATCGTTTTTAGAAATACTTGTCAATAGTGTACCATCTTCAATCAAACTTCCGGTTTTGTTCGGAATCCTGTTTACAATGCCACTAAATGGTGCCTTAACCTGTGTATAAGTAAGCTGTATTTTGGCAAAAGATTCGTTGGCTTGTGCTTCTTCAACTTTTGCTTTAGCTAAGTCAACCTTGTTTTTTGCCATTTCAAGCTCGGTGTTCGAAACTACGTTTTTATCTACCAATTGCTTTACATTTTTCAGGTCTAGTTCAGCCGCTTTTAGCTCTGTAATAACGCTTTTCAAAACAGCCGCAGCCTTAATCACATTTTCTTTCAACTCAGGGTTATTGACTGTAAACAACAACTGCCCTTGTTTTACATATTTACCTTCGTCTATGTAAATATGATCCAAATATCCTTTTACACGTGCCCTGATTTCGACATTCTGAACGGCATTGATTTCGGCCACGTAGTCGATAGGCAATGTGGTATCGATGGCAATAGGTGAAGTTACCGGAAATTTTTCCGTTTCCTGTACTTTGTCTTTTCCGTCGTCTTTAGAGCAGGAAGATGCCACAAGTACAAGCATCGATAGTGAAAACGTAAGATTTTTCATAAGTTTCTTTGGTGATTCATAATTTATATATACTCTCATATACTTAAAATAAATTTATTGTTAATAAATCGCTTCTCCAAGCGAATCTTTGAAAGTCCAATTTCTTTATTGGAATCGTACAATGATATATAAAGCAATAGCCCGGCAAGGGTTTTTGCCTTAAAAAAATCATTATGATTAATGTGAGAAGCTAGCTAAGTGAGTTTTAAAAATGGCAATTTTTGCTGCAAAAATTACTTTGCAACAAACACTACAAATTGTAAAAAACACTTAAACGAGCAAAAACAATTGCTCGGGTGGGGGAGTGTTAAGACCTAAATATACTTCATGTATATTGGTGGTAAAAGAAATAGCTTCTTTACAAAGGGTGAGCTCAATAAGTACAGGTTTGAACATATTTGACATAATACATTCTTCTGCTGAATCAGTACTGAGCGATGTTGTTTCCAAAGAACAGCTATCCTCTAAGCTAATATCTAAACACTGCTCTGATTCATCTGCTGCTAAGTCATAAATTCGGATACCTTCATTAAGAAATTGCCTGCAAATAAAAGAGAACATCAGTATTAATAAAACACACACTTTTGTGCATATTTCTTTCTTATTAACTGATACCATGTTTTTCTACTAGAAATAGGATAATACAAATATAAGTATAAACAACTTAAGTTTAGAGAAGGGTTCAACTAAATAGCGAATTTTCTCTATCAAACAGCATATTTACTCGACCAAATTATTAGACGTATATAAGTGACGAAATTAAAATGATGTTAAAATTGCCTAAAAAAGAGATTAAAATATTTTAAATAATTCTTAAGTAGAAAATTAAAATAGTCTAAATATCAATACACTTTCTCATAATATTCGGTAGCCATTCGATCCGAATCAAAGAAAGCATTTACGTCGTTCATGCTTTGTAATACGGTGCTTTGCCAATCGGCTGGGCGGTCGTAATACATAGGTAGAATTTTTTGCTCCAACGCATCCATCAGATTATTTATATCCGTATTGTCTCTGTCCCATTCGGGGTAGTTTGGCGCTACGGGTACTACAAATGAGTTTTGCTCGGTAGCAAACTCACAAATCCATCCATCAAACGTCGAAAAGTTAAGAGCGGCATTCATAGCGGCTGTCATGCCACTGGTGCCCGATGCTTCTCTGGTTACAATCGGGGTATTTAACCACACATCAGCACCATCTTTCATGGTTTTTGACAGTGCCAGCTCATAGCCTGTCAGTACGGCCATATTCGGAAACAAATGGCTCAAGTAATATAACTGATTAAAATTGCTAATGGCACCTTCATCAAAAGGATAAGGCTTACCTGCCCAGATAAACTGTATTGGGTAACGCGTGTTGCGCATAAGCCTTTCAAATCGTTCTCTGTCTCTTGTCAGTAGGTCGGGGCGTTTATAGGCAGCAAAACGTCTTGCCCAAACAATTGTCAGCACATCGGGGCTAAACAATTTGCCACATTGGTCGGCTACTGTCTTGAATAGTACTTTTTTAAGTTCTTTTTTGCGTGCAGTAATCTTTTTTGTGTCAGATTTCCTGCGTGCTTTTTCTAATTCTTCATCGGCCCAATACAAATTATTCTGTGCATTGGTTACGTGAGTAATGGGGCACACGCCCGAATGCCCATTCCACATTGTACGAGACACATCGCCATGTAATTTTGAAACGGCATTGGCAATTTTACTGAAACGTAGGGCAACAAGCGAATGATTAAAGATATTATCTTTAATGCCCGTTATCTTGCGGATTTCTGTCAGCGGAATATCATTAAAGAAGTTCATGCTTTCAAGCAGGTTAATATCGTGCTTGTCGTTGCCGGCTTCTTCGGGTGTATGCGTAGTAAATACTAAGTGTTTTTTTATCTCGGCCAGTTTACCAAATTTCTTATATAAATGAAACACACCCGATACAGCGTGTGCTTCGTTGAAGTGATAAATATCCGGCTGGTAATTCAGTTCGTCTAGCAATTTCATGCCTCCAAGCCCAAGTATCATGCATTGTGCAATTTTTGTTGAAGCATCTTTATCATATAAATGATAGGAGAGCGAGCGAGCCCAGTTGTCGTTTCCTTCAGTATCACTTGTCAGAAAAAACATGGGTACAGAGCCGAATGTCTGTGGCGGCAGGAAATATGCTGCAATCCAGACCGGACGATTCTGGATAGTAAGCTGAAAACGGATACCTGTGTCTTTAACAAAACTATATATTTTCTCACGAAACTGTACTGCCATGCTATTGTCGGCATTGCGGGTTTGGTCATAATAACCGTATTTCCACAACATACCTATGCCAATTAAGTTTTGTTTTAATTGGTAGGCACTCCTCATGTGTGAGCCTGCCAAAAAACCAAGCCCGCCCGAATAAGTTTTAAGTGATTGGTCTATGGCAAATTCCATAGAGAAATAAACAACAGATTTTTTGAATTTTGGAGCGAAAGTATAGGGATGAGCAAATTGCTCAGGCAAGTTCTTCATAAATAATCACAAGTTTGTGTGGACAAATTAATAATATTTTACCTATTTATTCATTTATAACGAGTATCAATCTGTTTTTGTCTTTTATTTATAAAGAAATTTATTGCAAATGCTTACCACCTAACTTGTCCGCTACCTGTTACTACCCACTTTTCTGTAACTAATTTCTCTAAGGCAAATGGCCCTCGTGCGTGGAGTTTCTGGGTAGAAATGCCGATTTCGGCGCCTAAACCAAACTGCCCGCCATCAGTAAAACGTGTAGAGGCATTGTGGTAAACAGCCGCCGCATCAACTTCTGATAAAAACTGGTTTGCTAGTGTTTCATTTTCAGTAATGATAGCTTCTGAATGCCTTGATGAATATGCTTGAATATGCGCAAGGGCTTCGGTAATGCCACTTACGGTTTTGATTGAGATTTTATAATCTAGCCATTCTTTACCAAAATCTTCTGCTTGTGCTTCGTGTAGTTTTTCGTAACCTGCTTGTTTGAAAACCGCATAGGCTGGTGCATCGGCATATACTTCTACATTCCATTTGTTGAAATCTTCAATCAGGAGTGGTAAGAAATCTGCTAAGATAGCCTCATCAACAATGGCGCAATCAAGCGAATTGCAAACCGATGGGCGAGAAACTCGTGCATTCACAACAATGGCCTTTGCTTTAGCTAAATCGGCAGTTTTTTCTATATAGGTATGTACTACCCCCGCACCTGTTTCAATAGTAGGAATCAGGGAGTTCTGGCGTACATATTGTATGAGCGAATCGGAACCTCTCGGAATAATAATGTCTACAAAACGGGTAGCTTTCAATAGCTCTTCTGTAAACTTGCGGTCGGTTGGTAATAGCAATACAGCATCTTTAGCTACACCGGCTTCTGCTAAAGCCTGATGAATTAAACTTACCAGACACTGATTAGAAAAATTAGCCTCTTTGCCACCTTTTAATACACAGGCATTGCCTGAGCGCAAGCATAGCGAAGCAACATCAATAGTTACATTTGGGCGTGACTCATAAATTACGCCAACAACACCCATAGGTACGGCTATCTTTTTTATCGTCAGCCCGTTCTCAAGTTTACTGTCGAGCAGTATTTGTCCGGTTGGGTCGGGTAGTAGAGCAACTTCTCTCAACGAATCGGCTAAGCCCTGAATACGGCTTTCATTCAATAAAAGGCGGTCATATTTGGGGTCGGTTTTATCCATCAGGTCTAAATCTTTTTTATTTTCGACCATAATCTGGTTTTTTGACTGCTCGATAAGTACTGCTAATCGATTCAATAATTGACTTTTTTGTGTGTCAGATAAATTTCTGATACCTGCCGATGCCTGTTGCGTAGCTTGAAGGAGAGAAAGAATGCTATTCATGAATTTCGTAATAAATCAACCCAAAGTATTGCCTTAAGTATAAATTTTTGTAAAATTACATCGCAATAATCACAATCAAAAGTATAAATACCAACAAGTGATATGTTCATCGAAAAAGACCTTGACAAAATAAAACTACGTGGCGCAAGCCTGGAAACGATTCAGCAACAGATAGAAAACTTTAAAAAAGGTTTTCCGTATCTGAACGTAATAAAAGCTGCTACCATTGGCGATGGCATTATCGCACTTTCTGACTCACAAGCAGGTAAATATGCTAAATACTTTGATGCAAAAGCACCAAAACTGAAACTCTTAAAGTTTGTGCCTGCTTCAGGAGCGGCCACTCGTATGTTTAAATCTTTGTTCTCTGCCAAAGATGAGGGCAAACTTGATAAATCGGTTAATGAATTTCTGGAACGCCTCAAAGATTTTGCTTTTTATGATAAACTTGTAAAAGCCATAGGTACAGAATCAGCCGATTATCAGACTGTTTTAGAATACCTGCTTACCGACAAAGGGCTTGAGTATGGTACTTTGCCTAAAGGCTTGTTACATTTTCATAAATATGGCAAGATTGCTCGCACACCTGTAGAAGAACACTTGGTAGAAGGCGCAAAATATGCCAATAGCAATGGTAAAGTAAAATTACATTTTACGGTATCGCCTGAGCACCGTAAGAAATTCAAAGCCTTGATTGATTCGGTTCTTCCAAAATATGAAGCTAAATATGAGGTAAAATATAGCATCAGTTTTTCGGAGCAAAAGCCATCAACTGATACCATTGCGGTAAATATTGATAATACACCTTTCCGCACCGGTAATGATGAACTACTCTTCCGTCCGGCAGGGCATGGTGCTTTGCTTGAAAACCTGAATGAACAAGAGGCCGATATTATCTTCATTAAAAACGTAGATAACGTAGTGCCTGACCGCCTTAAAAAGAAAACCATCTTGTATAAAAAGGCATTGGCTGGCTTACTATTAGATTATCAGGAGAAGATATTCTCGTATCTTACCAAATTGTATAATGATGAAGTAGACGAAAAACTACTGAAAGAAATACTGAATTTATTGGAAACCAAACTTTGTACGCTGCCTCCTGATGGCTTTGCGAGTTACTCGGTTGATGCACAAATGGATTATTGTAAACGCAAACTCAACCGTCCGATTCGCCTGTGTGGTATGGTGAAAAATGTTGGTGAGCCGGGTGGTGGGCCATTCTGGGCAAAAGACCCTGACAGCTCAGTATCGTTGCAAGTAGTAGAGTCGGCACAGATTGATTTACAAAATGCGCAGCAAAAAGAGATTTTTGATAAAGCAACGCACTTCAATCCGGTTGATTTGATATGCTCAGTAAAAGATTATAAAGGCAATAAGTTCAATCTACTGAACTACCGTGACCCAATGACTGGCTTTATTACACAAAAATCGCAGAGTGGTAAAGACCTGAAAGCACAAGAGTTGCCGGGTTTGTGGAATGGTGCGATGTCAGACTGGAACACGCTTTTTGTAGAGGTGCCACTTATTACCTTTAATCCTGTTAAAACGGTTAATGATTTATTGAGGAACGAGCACCAACCTGCCTGAGCCTATGACTTCTATTAAAATAGATTCTGCATCAAGTGTAAGGCAGGGCGAAGAAATAGATTTGGTAAAGCTGAACGATTTTATGCGTTCGGCTTTACCTGACTTTGAACCAATTACCGAAATTGCGCAGTTTCCGGGCGGATATTCTAATCTTACTTATTTGCTTAAAACAGCTAGCCGAGCTTATGTATTACGCCGCCCCCCTTTTGGTGCTAAAGACATTAAAGGTGGGCACGATATGGGGCGGGAGTTCAAGATTCTGAAAGCCCTGCAAACCAGTGGCTACAGCAAAATACCGAAACCTGTTATATATACCGAAGACGAAGCCGTAATGGGCTGCCCGTTTTATGTGATGCAACGGGTAGAGGGTGTTATTCTCAGAGCAAAAGATGCGCCTAAACTACTGAACAATGTAAGCCCTGAAATGATGCGGAAAATGTCAGAAGCACTGTGCGATAATCTTGTAGCACTACACGCAATTGATATTGAAGCAAGTAATGGGCAACAACCCGCATTAATTAACATAGGCAAACCCGAAGGCTATATTCAAAGGCAGGTAGAAGGATGGTATAAACGCTATCTGGCCTCGCAGACAGACGAGATTCCGGCTATGGATAATCTGGCTAGCTGGCTAAAAGCAAATTTACCTGTTGAAGGTACGCCAACGCTGATTCATAACGATTACAAGTATGATAATCTGGTATTGAATGCCAACGACTGGGCTGATATTCTGGCTGTTTTAGATTGGGAAATGACAACCGTCGGCGACCCATTGATGGACCTTGGTACAACTTTGTCTTATTGGGCCGAAGCCAACGATGGACTATTCGAGAAAGGCTTTAACCTTTCGTGGTTGCCAGGTAACCTCAGCAGGCAGGAATTTGCCGAACGATATGCTCAAAAAAGCGGGCGTGATGTGTCAAATATACTCTATTTCTATGTATTTGGGCTGTTTAAGAATTCGGTTGTAATTCAACAGATATATGGCCGATACAAAAAAGGCTTAACAAAAGATGAGCGCTTTGCTGATTTGATTTTCGGTGTAAAAGCCTTATCGAAAAAAGGTGTAAAGTCGGTTGAAAGTGAGAAAATGTTATAGTAGAAGTAAAGCCATAAGGCTTCCTGAATTTAGGAAGAAAAAAGAACCTTCTGATTAAATCTGTGAATCACTACAAGCACAAATTTTCACCAGAAGGTTTTTTTATATTCACAATACTATCAAGGCTTTTGTATTTGTTTAATCCATTCTTTTACGAGTTCAATACCTTCTTTATGGGCAGTTTTTCTGCCTACTTCCGGCATCATTTCACCCGGGTCAACCGATTCTATACGGTAAAGCAAAATTGATTCTTCGGGTTTACCCGGTACAATATCAAACTTTTTATTGCCTGAACCTCTCCCTGCCGCTACCGGAGTTTTGAGAATACCAAACGCCAGCGGGTCTGCCTCATGAATGCTTAGGTTTAAGCCCGATGTTTGCGCAGGGCCACCTAAACGATGGCAATGTGCACAATTAATATCAAGCCAGATACGAGCTCTTTCGTCAATGCTCCCTGTTTCGGGTTTGTTCCATACAGGGGCTTTGGGTACTTGCTCAATGGCAGGCAAATCTTGCAAAATGCCCATCTTTTGCCAAGCAACAAGCTGGTTTTCGCTGCCTTGGTTTATTCCCCATGCGCTATAATAACCATTCAGTTGTCGGGCTGACGGGCCAATTGGGCGCATTTGCTCATTCAGGTTGTGGCAACCTTTGCACTGATTCAGGTTTGGAACGCTGTATTCGTGTTTTTTCTTTTTGCCGTTCAGGTCTATATAGCTCACCTGTGTGGTTTCGCCTGCAACTTCCAGATAGGCTTCTGTTTGCTCCTCATTCCATACATAGGCAAGCGCTTTCCAACCTTCAGCTTCATGAATCAACAAGCGGGTTTCCATTATTCTACGACCTTTTGCTGTATTTCTGAAATCGTTGGGGTAATAAAAGGTTTTAATAAGGGTGGTTCCTACCGGAAAATCCAACACTTCTTTAGCATTATATACTGCTTTTGTGCCCTCAGGTAATTTTACAAAGCGGAGTTTTTCGGCATAATCGCTGAAAAGCGGTGTATTCAGCGAATAAGGCGTTACGCCGTTAGCAGGTTTTTGCTCGGCTATATTTCCGTCAAAAAAATTATATTCCGAGAGCTTTTCCTTGGGCGCAGTTGCTTGATATTCTTGCTTTTTCTCTTGCTGATTAAAAGAAGACAAAACAAAAATGCCTAAGGCTATCAATAATAATATGAATCTTTGCATCGAAAATATCAGGTCACAGAATGTCATTCTGTGTTACGTTTTTAATCAATTTTTGCCATTTTCAGGCTTTCAAGGCTGCAATCATGTGCTGAGGCATCACGAGATACATTCTTGAAATTATGTTCTACATCCAGGTTGGCAAATGATGCATTCTTGTTGTTTTTTATACACAGCACTTTCTCAGGTTTTTTAGTATCAACAATACCGTCCCACTGAATGTGCGGTACATTCTTGCCAAAGCGTAGCTTAAACTTATACATCTGCCCGAAACGCCCTTTGCCAGTAGCTTTAACGTTCTCACGTTCAAAAACATTATCATGAATATTAATAGCCACAGGATACGGATAATAAGAAGGGTCTTTGATAGGGTTTTCTGTAGTAAAATAACTGATAATACCTGTACTTACTGACTTGTTGTTGATAATTTGATTATCGAAGATTTCTACATTGTTAGCCGCCAGAATTAAAATACCTGTTCCGTCTGGCACTTTGCCTACTATATTGCCTTTTGGTGCAAAATTAGGCAGGTTGTTATGGTGAATGTTGTTTTTAAACACACGGGTATAACCGCCTTTTTTCAGTACTAAGTCGGGTAGGTCAAAAACCAGAATGCCTCCGGTGTTTCCGGTTGCTTCGTTTTCATATACATCGGCATTCAACGAGTTTTCAATTTCAATACCTGCCACATTCTGAAAGGCTCTTGATTTACGCACAATAATATCTTTCGACTGCCCAACGTATATACCAGCGTCAGAAGCGCCAATGGCTTCGCAACCTTCAATTAAAACTTTTTCACATTGTACGGGATAAAGGCCATAAGAACCATTTTCTTTTTTCGGGCCGCCTGTCCATTCGGTTTTTACATTTCTGAACGTAATGCCTGTTACATTCATGGTTTTAACGGCATCACCCTTGCTATCCTGTACAGTCAGGTCTTCAATAGTGATATTTTCGGCGTTTGAGACGCGAATCCCCTCAGCTCCTTCGGTTTGGCCTTTGAATGATAAAATAGTTTTGTCTTTGCCTTTGCCTTTGATAGTGATATTTTTCTTGCCTTCCATAGAAAGGCTGGCAGAAAAAGTAAAAGAACCTTCATCAAGCTCAATAGTAGAGCCGTTTTCGGCCATGATAAACTGCGTCTGAATGCGTTTTTGTACATCTTTCTGTGCAAAACTTGCAGCGCTAATCAATAAAAAACTGATAAAAAGAGAGGTTTTTTTCATATAGGTAATAGGATTGAATGAACAGATTTCAAATCTGCTAGATTTTATTGAGATAAGTGTTTGATAAATGTCAAATAATTTACTTCTACAACCTGATTTTATTGTTAATAATCAGCCGTTTAGTAAAATTGTTAACCATTCAATAAAAGTATCGAATAAATTGAAAACTGATGATGTAAACTTTGCAATATTGAGGGTACCAGTCATAAGTTGTTGTAATACTTATTGCGATTAATTTTAGATGTGGGGTGTTTCCGATAGCAGGTTTACTTCTGTGAACCTGCTATTTTTGTCCACGTACCCTGCTCAGGGTTTCTAGTTTAATCCCCAGAAATGAGGCGAGGTATTTTAGCGGAATACGTTGAACTAACTCGGGCTTATGCTGTAAAATGTATTCGTAGCGTTGCTTGGCCGATAGGGTTTGGAGAATAATTTTTATTTCGTCAATCTGCACCAGGTATTGCTCGGCAAGCAGGCGGCCTAATCGCTCTATTTCATGAAACTCGTTAAAAAGCTTTTGTATATCTTCCTGTCTGATTACAATGGTCTCGGTATCTTCTAAAGCCTGAATATTGGTTAAACTTGGTTTTAGAGAAAAGAAACTATAGGTAGAAACTGCAATAGCATTTTCTATACCAAACCATGTGTTTATCTCATTGGCGTGGGCATCTTCAAAATATTCACGCACACAGCCCGACATAATTATGAATAATTCGTTTGAAATATCTCCTTGTTTTACCAGGTAATCTTTTTTTACAAAACTTTTGTGATTTAAAAAAGGTGCAAGTGCTTCGAGGCTTTCCTGCGAAAGTGGATAGATTTGCTGAATAAAATGGAGATACTTGTTTAACCCAGGAAGCATAAGAAAGAAATAGCTAATACAATATTAAGAGAAAAGTGTCAGAAACAATATTTTTTTTCAACTTTGTAAAATAACCATCCATTATCCAACCTCTCAAAAAGAACGTTCAATGAAAAAATTGTTTTTAACGTTATTCGCCCTGACTGTTATGTCGAATCTTTATGCCCAAAACCAAACTATTTTACTCTACACAGATACTGCACCAGGTTCAACAGGAAAACAAGTGCCCGAAGACTCAAAAACTTCTGATGGCATAACACGTGTAAAAGATGTAACGCAACCTGCACTGATTGTGTATCCGGCCAAGAAAAAAACTACCGATGCAACCGTGATAATCTGTCCGGGTGGTGGTTATGGTATTCTGGCTATCGACCACGAAGGTTACGACATTGCCAAGTGGTTTAATGAAAGAGGCATGACAGCCTTTGTATTGAAGTACCGTTTACCGCAAGAAGAATTATTCGACAACGACGAAATAAGACCTTTACAAGATGCACAGCAAGCGATTAGACTTGTGCGTAAAAATGCTGCTAAATATGGTATTTCGCCAGATAAAGTAGGTATTATGGGCTTTTCGGCAGGTGGACACCTAGCTTCAACAGCTTCTACGCATTTCAATACACAGGTAGGTGAAATAACAGACCCATCGGTAAGTGTAAGACCAGATTTTTCTTTGTTGATTTATCCTGTTATTACTTTTAATGACAGATTTACGCACTTCGGTTCAAGAGATAACCTTATTGGCAAAAATCCGGCGGTGGATAAAATTGAATTATATTCAAACGATAAACAAGTAACAAAAGATACACCACCTACATTTCTTATAAGTACAACAGATGATGGAGTACAACCTGAAAACAGTATTGCTTACTTTTTGGCCTGCAAGAAAAACAAAGTGCCTGTAGAAATGCACATCTACGAAAAAGGTGGCCACGGCTACGGGCTAAAAAAGAAAAACAGAGGCCCGGTAGAGACATGGGCTGCTCGCATGGAAGATTGGTTGAAAGACAGGAAGTTGATGAAGTAATGAAAACGGGGTCTTATGTTTTTTGAACATAAGACCCTGCTAAATTATGTTTTTCTTAAGAAATTAATAGCCAGATATTTTCGTTTTGTGCTTAGAGTGTTAAATTTGTTTACTAAATTTTTATATCATGTCTACATTAGTATTAGATGTAAATCAGGAGCAAGAGAAAGTATTAGAAGGATTGTTGAGATATATGAATATTTCATTTCAGAAAGTTACTTCTACAGAAGATTTCTGGGATACATTGTCTCCAGCTACTAAAAAGAGCATTGAACAAGGTCTTGCAGATGTTGATGCGGGCAGATATTCTTCTGCAAAATCGGTAATTGATAAATTAATGTCTGAATGAGAGAAGTTGTAATTACAGATAAAGCTACAGAAGAAATAGAGGCTATTGCTAGTTTTCTACAGAATACGTACTCGAATAAAGTAAAAGTTGATTTCCTTGTTCGGCTTTCTGAAAAATTACTTCTTATAGAGAAGATGCCTTTTATGTATCCTGCATCTGCTAAAAACCCAAGAGTTAGAAAATGTATTATACATAAAAACGCAGCGTGCTTTTACCAAATTGATGATGAAAAGGTTTATATTCTTGCCATTATTGATACAAGAACTGATTCTGAAAGTAGTAGATTTTAAACTCTTTCATCTACGTCAACCGCCGCATAATCAGCCCCTTTACAACATCATAAAACAAATGTGGTTTCATGGTTCGCCAGTTGTCTATCATTTGTAGGGTACCGCCGAAATTGATGTAAGAATCAATGTGGTAACGTTTGAATTCTTCCAGAATGAAATTCGGGAAGTTTATGGCGGCTATCCAGCCGTCTTCTACATCTTCATACCATTCTTCGTAATAATCTTCTTCGCCTCCGTGAAACTGGAAAATGTTTTCACCTATCAGTATGTATTGATTAATGCCTTGTTTGCTAAGATGGTCAATTACAGTTCTTTTCAGAAACATAATATCATTATGCAGCGTATCATTCCACTCGCCGAAAAGCTCGATTACTGCATATCGGAGGTCGTAATCAGCTATTAGTATTTTGCAGTAAAGTGTTTCTGAGCCGATAGAATCCCAGTTAGGGTCAATATAGTATCCATAAATGGTGTCTTCGTACTCTATACCATAAGTACGCTCATAGAAAGGCGACTTCTCATCGTCTTCTGATACATAATATCTTTGCCAATTGTAGAAAGGTTCAATTTCGTGCATGTGGATTTATGATTTAAGAGGAAATCAGCAAAATAAAATCGATAATCTATCAAAGATAACTGACAAGATTATTGTTTGTTTTCGTAGTTTTTTAGTAGTTCTTTTGCCGGTACTTCCTTTATATTTCCCTGCTTATCTCTTATAACAAGTGTATCATCAGTAAGGGCGCTTTTTTCAATAAGTCTTTTTATTGCAAGATTCAGCCCAAACATAAATTTCTCACTTAATTCAGTTGATTTCATCTTTTTGTTTATTTAAGAACGCTTGAAATTATGATTAATTATTTAGCCTACACTTCTCAAAAAAACTATAAGAAATCAACTGAATTAAGTGTTATATAGTTTTGAGAATCTACTTCACTTCCAAAATAGTTTTCATTCTCCTTACTGCCTCTATCAATTGGCTCATTTGGGTACCAAAGTTTAAGCGTATAAAACCTTTTCCATCAAAGAACATTTCACCTTCTGATATTCCGACGCCTGCTTCTTCCAATTTTTCAGCCAGATTTTCGATACCTGCTTCTCGTACATCAATCCAGGCCAGATAAGTAGCTTCTAATGGCAACATCTTAAAACCTTTAAATGCATTCATTTCTTTCAAAATATACTCATGGTTTTTGCGCAAATAAACCAGCAATTTCTCATGCCATTCTTCGCTGTCCCGATACGCCGCCAAAGCCGCCTGATAAGCATACGCCGACACCATAGGTTCTAGTATATAACGCATATTGGCATATTTAGCTCGGAGTCCATCATCGGGAATTACGGCAAGTGAGCAACCCAAACCTGCAATATTAAAGGTTTTGCTTGGCGCAATTAAGGTTACCGTATGTTTTGCGGCCTCAGGGCTTAGCGTTGCAATAGAAATATGCTTTTTGGTTTCGTCCAATATTAAGTCGCAGTGAATCTCATCGGCGCAAATCACAATATTATTGGCTACACAAATATCAAGCAGCGTTTGTAATTCTTCCTTAGTAAAAACCGTACCGCCCGGATTATAAGGATTACACAACATAAACACCTTTGTGCGAGGTGTAATAGCCGCTTTAATAGCCTCAAAATCAAACGTCCAGCGATTATTCTCTTCCTTCAAAGGTACTTTTACCAGTTTTTTTCTGGCCGCTAATGGCGCTTTCATGAATGGGCCATAAACTGGCACTGTTGTTATTACTTCGTCATCATCTTCGCCTACGCACATACAAGTAAGTGTAAGACCTGGCACCATGCCCGGTAACCACACAAGCCATTCTTTAGGTACTTTCCAGTTATGGCGTTCTTCCAATCGTTTCAGGGCTACTTCTACCAATGTATCAGGCACTTTCCAATAGCCTATAACTCCCTCCTTTGTTACTTTATCAAGTGCATCGAGTATCGGTGGCGCAGCCTTAAAATCCATATCAGCCACCCACAACGGAATCACGTCTTTATCACCATAACGGCTCCACTTTACGCTATCAGTTTGTGTGCGGTCTATTACTTCGTCAAAATCGTAGGTCATGTGTTCAAATCTTAGTTTATAATTTCTTAAGTATTTCTTTTACTAATGTGGCCGAATTATCAGAAGCAATCTTTTTGAATGTTTCAAAATCTACCGATGCCTTTTCGTTGGCTTTATCACTAATACACCTGATTACCAGAAACGGCACGTGCTGTTGGAAACAAACTTGTGCCACGGCCGCCCCTTCCATTTCTGTTGCATCGGCTTGCAGGGTTTTCTGAAAATGCCCAACGGCTGTGCTTGATGTTACGAATGTATCTCCAGTAACAATTGTTCCGACACTTATGTTCGGTTGGGCAGCCTCGGCTGACATTTTTTGTAAAGTCACATCTTTCGATGCTTTTATGGCAAGTGATACTAAACCCGAATCAGACGGAAAATAGAGTGGGTTACGCTCTTTGGTTATGGGGTTTCGGGTAGGGTTGGTGCTTAAACCCTCGTTGGTTAAATCGCCGTAGTCGTGGTAAGTCAGGCGGCTACCAATTACAATATCCCCTTGTTTCAAGTCTTGGCTGATACCTCCGGCTATTCCTGTAAAAATAACCGATTTTGGTTGAAATTCTTTTAGGACTAAAGTGGTTACCATAGCCGCATTTACTTTACCAATGCCTGTTTCACTAAGCACTATTTCCTGCCCATTGAGCTTACCTGTTTTAAACTGAAAACCCATGATAGTTTTGGTACGGGCCTGTGTCATTTGAGATTCCAACAACTGAATTTCTTCGGGCATGGCTCCTAAAATAGCAATTCGTTGTGCTATTGAGTTTAAAGGTAGCAAGCTATTGAGTAATAAACCCGCTAATAATAGGTAAATGTATTTTTGTTTCATTGATGAAATGATTAGTGCCCCAAATAGAGTGCCCAGAGAGCAAAAATATCAATAATTATAAGCATCCACGAAACTTCTTTCGATTGATTCGTAGCAATTTTAATAACAGTCCATGCCAGAAAACCCCAGATAATACCCTGTGTAATAGAATAAGTAAACGGAATAAGCACCATAGCCAGAAAAGCCGGAATGGCATCGTCTAGTTTATCCCAGTTGATTTTGGTAATGGGTTTTATCATCAATACGCCAACAACTATCAAGGCAGGGGCTGTAGCAATGGCAGGAATAATGCCGAGTAGGGGCGATAAAAACATAAAGGGTAAAAACAAAAGCCCAGCCGTAATAGCTGTAATACCTGTTCGGCCTCCTTGACTAATCCCGACTGCTGATTCGATATAAGCTGTGCCGGGGCTTGTGCCTAGCAAACCCGCCAAAGTAGTAGCTACGGCATCGGTCAGTAAGGATTGTTTGATATTGCGAGGTTCTCCGTCGGCATCATATAAGTTGGCGGCTTCGGCTACGCCCACAAATGTTGACAGACTATCGAACAAATCGGTGAATACAAATGCAAAAATGATGGGTATGAGACTTATTTTGAGTGAATTGACAATATCTAATTGAAATAAAAGGCTGAAATCTGGCGCAGCAAAAACACCTTGCCATGTTACCAATGTCTTTTGCCCGAAATTGACAGCAGAGGCATCGCCCCACAGCCTACCGATAGGAATAGCCAGAAAAGTAGTAAGCAAAATACCAATAATAATACCACCCTGCACACGCTTAACGAGTAATATCATGGTAACAGCCAAGCCAATCAGAAAAGTAATAATAATGGGGTCGTGCAGGCTGGTGATGCCTAGAATAGTAGCCGGATTGGCCACAATAAACTTGGCATTGGCAAATCCAATAAGGGTAATAAAAAGCCCAATACCTGCCGAAATTGCATAGCGCAGTGGTTTAGGAATAGCCTTGACGATTTGCGAACGGATATTAAAAACCGACAAAATCAAAAACAAAACACCTGCCCAGAAAACCGCACCTAAAGCCACCTGCCACGAAATACCCATGCCTTTTACAGCCGTAAAAGTAAAAAAGGCATTCATGCCCATACCTGGTGCTACTACAATAGGATTTTTGGCATAGATGCCCATCATAAGGCTGGAGAAAAACGAAAGCAGAACTGTGGCGGTAAGCACACCATTGAACGACATACCCGATTGGCTCAGGATTGCAGGGTTTACCACAATGATATACATCGTAGCCAGAAAAGTAGAAACACCTGCAAGGATTTCGGTTTTTAGCTGAGGTTTAGGTAGCATAAGGCTAATCTTTTGCAAATTGTTTTGCAAGATAAATGGATAAAACTTAATTTTCTGAAAATCTATTCAAAACACTAAATTAAATCATGAATCGTAAAGATTTTATTCGTACTTCTGCCTTAGCCACAGGGGCATTAGTTTCTCGTCCGTTTATAACGTATGCTTCACAAGCCAAATACAAAACCGCGTTGATAGGTTCAGGCTGGTGGGGAACCAATATTGTAAGAGAAGCCATTAAATCGGGCGAATGCCAGATTGTAGCTATTTGTGATGTTGACGACAGACAAATTAAACGATGCCAGGCTGAAATAGCAAAGTTGACTAACGACCAACCAAGAATTTATAAAAATTATCAGGAGCTATTACAGAAAGAAAAACCTGAAATAGTAATAAATGCTACGCCTGACCACTGGCATGCTTTGATTGCCATTGATGCCATGAAAGCCGGCGCACACGTGTATCTTGAAAAACCAATCGGGCATACAATCAACGAGGGTAAAGCTATTTTGAAAACTGCCCGTGATACACAGAAAATCTGTATTACAGGGTTTCACCGCCGTTACTCGCCGCATAATGTAAGCGGACAAGAATTTTTGAAGTCGGGTAAAGTAGGTAAAATAAAAGAAGTAAAAGCTTTTGTAACGTATAATTTCGGGCAAGGTAAAGTAACACCAGATGAGCCAACACCTGCCGAAATGGATTGGAATATGTGGTGTGGCCCAGGCCCATTAGTGCCTTACAATAGAGCTATTCACCCAAGAAACTGGCGTAATCAGGTCGATTTTGCCAATGGTATGGTTGGCGACTGGGGCCCACACTGGTTTGACCAGATATTGTGGTGGACAGACGAAATTGCTCCTAAAAAGGTGTTCTCGATGGCCAGTACTAAGTTTAACACCAACAACAACAATGCGCCCGAAAGCCAGGTAGTAGCTTATGAGTTTGAAGATTTTACCTGTACATGGGAGCATAGCGTATTGAACGGAAGACCAACCTCTAAAACCGAAGAGGTAGGCGTGTATTTTCATGGCACAGAGGGTACTTTCCACATGGGTTGGACAAAAGGCTGGACTTTCTTCCCGAGAGATACCAAGCAACAAATCATTCACCAAGATCCGGTTTTAAATCAGCCTGATTTACAGAACATTGATTTGGTTTTTGCTGATTTATTGAAATCAATCAAATCGAAACAATTGCCATTTGCCGATATTCTGAAAGGCCATAGAGCAACCAACATGAGTTTGTTAGGAATGGCCGCCCTGAAAGCAGGCCGAAGCCTTGAATGGGACAGAGAAAAAGAGGTATTTATAAATGATTCAGCCGCCAACAAATACCTGAGCCGCCAATATAGAAAAGGCTGGACGTATCCGAAAGCGTAAGCTTAAATCAATGGATGATATTTAATGAGAGGTGAGCATTGCGCTTGCCTCTTGTTATTTAAGGCTTACGCTCATCAAATAAATCATACGGTTATTCATGCTTTTCAGGTAGTTCATCATTTATGGGCTTGCTTTCTAGTAAAATATCGACTTAATTTATTTAAAAATTATTCAATTAAAATGCCAACTTACGGACAAATAAAGAGACAAATAGATTTAAATCCTTTTGCTATGTTGATGCTCCGCAACGAGCTGAAAGCACTACCGAGCATTATACAGGAAGATGAATACATTGATGCCTCTGTGCATGGTTATTGGCATAACCAGCATGTGTTGTTGTTGGCTACTACCAAGCGTATTTTATTGGTAGATAGCGATCAGTCAGGCGATGTAGAGGTGATTGAGTTTCCGTATAATGAAACGGTTACGGTGCGGTGTCCGACCCCTGATTCTGTTGTTTTTGGAACAGCCGAACGAAAGGTAAAAGTTGACAATACAATAGAAGAATACATAGCGGCTTTTTATAAAGTAGTGAATGACAGATTAGCTGGCAGAGAACCACAGATTTATAGAGAAAATGATATTTACTCAAAAACCGCTGAGGCGCAGGAAGAATATCCGCAAGGGCAAGCACAATATACCAGCAATCCGTTTCATGTGTTGCTAAGAGGTTTAGATGGGATTACCAAAATGATTAATCCTGACATAAAAGTAAATCAGCCTGAAAAAACTGCCAGTGTTCCTGCAAGCAAACAAACGCCTGTTGTACCGGAGCAAACTTTAGACGAATTGCTTGCTGAACTAAATGCGCTGATTGGATTACAAAATGTAAAAGACGAAGTAAGTAGCTTGGTGAATGTTTTGAAGATTGAAAAAATCAGAAAAGAACAAGGCATTAAAGTGCCGGAGCGTTCGCTTCACATGGTTTTTCATGGAAATCCGGGTACGGGTAAAACTACTATTGCCCGTTTATTGGCCAAGATATTCAAGGCTTTGGGCATACTTAGTAAAGGGCATTTATACGAAACCGACCGAAGCGGATTAGTGGCAGGGTATACGGGTCAGACATCCTTAAAAACCCGTGAAGTATGTGAAAAATCTACGGGTGGTATCTTATTTATTGACGAAGCCTATGCCCTCAATACCGACGATACTTATGGCCCTGAGGCAGTAAATACCATTGTAAAATACATGGAAGACCACCGCAATGATTTTGTGGTAATTGTGGCGGGTTATGAAGAAAAAATGACTGAATTTATCAATTCTAACCCAGGCCTGCATTCGAGATTTAACAAGTATATCGGCTTTAAAGATTATACACCTGAAGAGATTCTGGAAATTTATTTGATTCAAGCACAAAAGGTACAACTAAAGGTTGATGAAGCCGCCAAAAAGAAAGTGTATAAGCTATTTAAGAAACTATACGAAGATAGAGATTCATCGTTCGGTAATGGGCGTTTGGCACGTAATATCTTTGAGAAAACCTACGAAAAACAAGCAAATCGTCTGGTAAAAGAAGGTATTGAAAATGCAGATATAAGCCTGATAAAAGAGGTTGATATTCCGGTGGTGGAAGATTAAAAAAAACTGGGCTTGCTTTATCCTTGAAAATAGCCTGCTATCATAATGTTGAAGGAAAAGACACTCGAAATGTTATTTTTGTATTATAAAATGAAAATAAGATGAGAAATACGTTCAACTATTTAAAAAAAGCGCTCAGCAACAAGATTAATGTTTTGGAGAGAGATTCGGAAGTAGGTTATGTGGAGTTTGATAGCTTTAAAACCGATGTAGCCGGAGAGTTTAAGCAAAAGAAATATTTGTTTAAAAAGAAAAGTTTCTGGAAGAGTGATTTTCAGATTTACAGAGAGGATAACAAGCAACTAATTGGCGAAATAACGTTTTCGAACTGGAAAAGAAAGGCTGAAATTAACTTGATAAACGGCGAAAAGTTTACAATGGAAACCAGAAATTTCTGGGGTACTCAATGGCGTATTGATGATGTAAACAGAGAAGTACTGGAGTTTGAAAAAACCAAGCAATTCTGGAGCAACGAAGGCACAATTACCGCCAATATCAACGATAATGAAAAAATGGGCTTATTGGTACTTCTGGGTATTTTTGTGAATTTTGTATATGAGCGGAGGGCTGCAGCAGCAGCGTAATGCTAGGTATTTAAGAGTTTCCTTTAATAAAAATAGGCTGTAATTTACTGTTTTGTAAATACGGCCTATTATTTTATATCATAAGTCAGTTATTGCTTAATTCTCTGATAGATACTTTTTCTTAAAATTTGATGGACTTTCGCCAGTTTTTGATAAAAACTGGCGGCTGAAATAAGCGGGGTCTTCATAGCCCAAGTCATAGGCAATTTCTTTGGCTGTCATAGAGGTATGTATCAGTAGCCGTTTGGCTTCTAACATAATACGGTCTTTGATTACCTCGTTGGGTTGTGGCAGATTAAGCCGCTTAAATTTGTTAGTGATAGTTTTGGCGGCTATACATAGCAAATCGGCGTAGTCGGCTACACTGTGCTTTTCCTTGTAATAAGCATCAACCAGCACATTAAAGCGTCTGAAAAACTCCATCTCACTGTTGTTTTGTAGCATTTCCTTTCCGAAGTGTTCTTTCTTCCAGATTCTGGTTGATTTAATGAGCAATTGTTTCAGATACGTACGAATCATTTCTTCTTTCGAATTATCATCGCATCCGAATTCATCGTCGATGTATTTATAAAGCGCATTGATAAAGTCTACTTCTTCATCTACTACTAAAATCATTCGCATATTGTTGATGCTGTTGAATAGTAGGCCATCACACGCAACTTCTGCATCATGTATTTGTATACAGTAGAAATCACGGTTGTAAAAAATAAGCTGACCTTCTTCATTACCAACTTCTTCAATCTGAAAGAACTGATTCGGACTTATAAAAAACAAACTCTTTTGCGTGGTAACATGCACATTAAAATCGATAGTGATTTTGTAGCCTTCCGGGAGGTATAAAATCTTGATAAAAGTTTTAAAAGCACCATTATTAATGTGCTTGCTACTCTCTTTATTTACCGAAACCAAGCCCAGTTTTTTAAGACTTGCCTCAAATACATTTTGCTTCATCATAATCATCAACTTTAAGAAGGGAAACTGTCGTCAGAAATCCAAAATTAAGTAATCTTTAGCACATAAGCAGGGAAAAGACATTGTTGCCTTTACCTGCTTATTTTGTAGTTTATTGTCGGGCAAATTTTTCGAGTTCTGTGTTAAATTTTTCTAATTCTTCAATAAACAAGGCATGACCGCTATTTTCGAATCTTACAATGAACGAGTTTTTTAGTCCTTTATGTAATTGTTCGGCAAAGCTAAAATCACACAGTTTATCTTTTACTCCATGAAATATAGCCACTGGTATTGTTATTTTGCTTAATTCGGGGCGTAAATCTGTATCACGGAGAGCAAGCAAAGATTGAGTAGCTGCATAAGGCGATGCTTCTAAGTTGATAGTTTCAAGCCAATTTGCCAAGCCTGCCGAAATGCCGTTTTCTGTTGCTGCAAATCCTTTTCCGAAGTTCTCTAAAACCTGTGGTCTGTTGGTTCTGCTAAGGTTTATTAATGCTGCTGCATCTTCGTCCGAGGCACCGTAAAGATAATCAGGTTGTTTTTTCCACGATGGTGCTGCTGCGCCGAATAATGCAAGTTTAGAAACATGAGCCGAGTTGTATTTAGCTACGTAATGAATCACAACAGCACCACCCATCGAAAATCCTCCTAGCACAGCATTCTTTATTTTTAACTTGTTCAAAACAAACTTAATATCATCGGCAAATACATCGTAGTTGTACTTGCCATAAGGCTTATCTGATTTGCCAAAACCTCTGAGTGTGATACCAATGACTCTGAATCCTTTCTGAACTAAATATTGATATTGGTATTCATACATAGCATCGCTTAACGGCCAGCCATGAATAAGTACAATCGGTTGACCCTCTCCGAGGTCTGTTACATGAAGCCTTACATTTTTTTCAACCTCAATGTATTCTTCTCTCCCTGCTGATGCCGGCTCACGAAGATTTTGGGCTGATAATGAATTGTTTAAAACAGAACCTATTAATAGACTTACTACTAGATATATCGTTTTCATTTTCTTGTTAGTTTAATTATTAATATTTATTGAGTGTATGTATGATTAAAGCAGATGTGGGTCGAGTGTAATTTCTAAATTATATGCCTTGCTCACAGGGCAGGTTTCTTTAGAAATAGCTGCAATTTTTAAAAATTCAGCTTCGGTTATGCCGGGTATTTTGGCATGTAGCGTAAGTGCCGATTTTGAAATTACACCGTTCACAAGCGAAACCACTGCTTCTGTGCTGAGCTCTTCAGGCACAAAACCCGCTGTTGTGAGGTCGGCACTCAACTTCATCGTAAAACATCCGGCGTGGGCAGCAGCCATTAGTTCTTCCGGGTTAGTGCCTGACTGGTTTTCGAAGCGGGACACGAACGAATAAGGAGTTTGATTTAAGATTTGACTTTGTGAGGTAAGGTGTCCTTTGCCTTCTTTGATAGTGCCATTCCAGATGGCTTTTGCTGAACGATTCATGGTATTTTTTGATTTAAGTTTTTGTGTTATAATTTGATGATGCAAAGTTGGCCGAAAATAGCGCATGAGCCAATGCACAGTTTTCTATCTGTATTGTACTTTTTTCCTTTTGAAGATCTAATGTGTGTTAAGATTGAGGAAAAACTATTATTTTAGGATTAGTGACGGAAATATTGTATCAATTAGATACCTTTAAGAATGAGTAGAGTAATATAGATATGATGTAAAATGTACGTATACAGTTAGAAATACAGCTTTAAGCGTATTATGTGCCGCCCAGTAAATTTTTAGATAGGCTTTGGTTTAAACTTTTGTTTTTGTTTACGGCTTTACAAATTTTTGTAGACAGAATCCAAACGTTTATTCCATGAAATCTTACTTTCTAGGTGTTTTGTGTACCTTATCGGGCTACTGTTGTTTGGCGCAGTTATCGTCTGCTACAATTTTACCCAATACAGCCACATTCAAAACAAATATTAATAATGGCTATGCCGGCTATTTTGAAACCAATCATGCTTCAAATCCTGCGCCAGTTTTAGGGGCTTTCAGTAAGTCTATTGGCCCGGGTGGATGGTTTTCTATCGATAACACTAATAATTTTTCGCCGGCCATTTATGCAACCACAGTAGGTTCGGGTACTGTTATTCAAGGTAGAAATACCGGAACAGGTATTGGAGCTGGTTTTTCAATTGAAAACCCCTCAAATACAAACACGGTTTTGTATGCTGTTACCGATGGCACAGGCGGAAGTGCCTATTTTCAACAAAACAATAGCAATGCTACCATACATGCCTTAAATGTAACCACTATGGGTAAAGGCTTTGCCATTAATGGTGTAACAACAGGCACGGGTGGTGCGGGTAGGTTCGAGACTAATTCAGCAAATAATACCTCTCGAACATTAGCTGCTCTTAGTATTGGTAGAGGAAGAGCAGGGCATTTCCAGACAATGAATGTCAACAGCGATTCTACCACGCTGGTTGCCGTAACCAACGGAAAAGGAAACGCAATTGATGGAATTACAACCGGAAGTGGTAGAGCAGGCCATTTTCAAATAGCTAATACTTCTAGTAGCAGTAGTGCATTAAATGTTATCTCGAACGGTATCGGTGCGTCATTGTCATCTTATGCCAATGGTACAGGCAGGGCATCTGAGTTTTTTGTAAATGCACCAGGAAGCCAGGCACAGGCTATTTTTGCCTATGGTGCTGGTCTTGGAAGCACCATAGAGTCGCAAGCATTAGGAAATGGAACTGCAGTAAGAGCCATAAGTAGAGGCTCGGGGCCGGCGGGTGTTTTTGAAAACCAGAGTCCCAACTCAACCACCTCTTTATGGTCTTCAACCTATGGTTATGGTAATGCAGGAAATTTCCAGACCACCAACCCTGCAAATTCAGCCTCTACTATATTTTCGAGTGCTAGCGGTGGGGGTAATGCCATTGAAGCTGTAAATATAAGCACAGGTCGGGCAGGATATTTTTCAATTGATAGTCAGGGTAATACCGCAACTGCCGTTTTCGCAAGAACGAATGGAAGTGGTAATGTTTTCGAAAGCCAGACTACTGGTACAGGTAAAGCGGCACATTTTCAGATAGCTAATACAACCAACAATAGTTCAGGTGTTTATGTAACTACAAATGGTATAGGTAATGCGGGTGAGTTTTATACAACCAATATAAACAACACCAATAATACACTCTATGCTAAAACACAGGGTACAGGCAAAGCGGGGCACTTTGAGGTAGATAACGAATTTGGAGCAAGTCCTGCGTTATATGTCGTAAGCAATTCAAGTAGCAATACTGCTTTTATGGCTCAAACCAAGACAGGTACGGGCGATATAGCTATTTTCAAAGGACAAAATGACTTTATGAACGTAGCTCGTATTAATTACCAAGGAACAGGCTATTTCAATGGTGGTACTATGAACTTTGGTGCCGATTTAGCCGAGTCGTTTGAAGTAGAAGGTGAAAGAAAAGAATATGAGCCAGGTGATGTGTTGGTGATTTCAGAAAATAGTGACAGAACTGTCGAGAAATCGAGCAAGGCTTATTCTGCTTTAGTAGCTGGGGTATATGCTACTAAACCGGGGGTTTTATTAAGCGAAGCGCCTATCGATAGCGATATAAGTGCACAAGTACCTATGGGTGTTGTAGGGGTAATTCCAACAAAAGTTTGTAACGAGGGTGGGCCAATCAAACGTGGCGATTTGCTTGTAACCTCATCAAAAACCGGATACGCCATGAAAGCCGACCCTGCCAAATTAGGTTTCGGGCAGGTTTTAGGTAAAGCTCTACAAGGCTTTGATGGAACCGAGGGTAAAATTAAAGTATTGGTAAATGTGAAATAAATTTAAAGCATACCGTCGGGGTTTGGTACAAAGTTTAGAAAAGAATCAGAGTGCGTCTGGTATTTTTCTGTATCAAGTTTATATAAAAACGCACCTTTCTTCGAAAATCCTTTTTGCTTCTCTTTTAATTTAATTAAAAGACCAGTAGAAAGGATTTTTCTGCTAAAATTACGTTTATCAAAATTACTCCCATAGATAGCTTCATACAAATTCTGTATCTGAGGTATTGTGAAAGTTTCAGGCATTAATTCAAACCCGATAGGGTGAAAAGCCGCTTTATAGCGCAGGCGTTCAATCGCCATTTTTATCATCTGGGCGTGGTCAAATAGCAATTCAGGTAAATCATGCATCGAAAACCACTTGGCATGGTATGTGTCCGAAATCTTGGTTTCATAATCTTTCACATTCACCAGGGCATAATAAGCCACAGCCACTGTTCGTTCAACAGGGTCTCTTAAAGGATCTCCAAACGCTCCTAGTTGTTCCAGAAAAACACCCGTAAGATTAGTTAATTCAAATAAAATTCTGTCAGCCGCCTGGTCAAGGCTCTCGTTAGGTTTCAACCAACCACCCATTAGCGACCAAGTATCACGGTCGGTCTGTACACCACGTTTTACCAATAATAATTTTAGTTCTTCTCCATCAAACCCGAAAATAATCGAGTCGAGCGCTACCAGACACTTGGTCTGTTGTTTATAAAGGTCTAGCATCTAATCTGTTGAGCTTGCAGGTATTTTCGATTTCTGCTTGATAATTTAGGAACAATATTAGGAAAGTAGATGCCGATGCACAACAAAAAACGATTTTTTCTGTAAAAAAGACCTAGTTTTGTAAGCAAAATTGTAATTATAAAAGAATGTCGTTGCTCAAGATACAAAATCTATCCAGGTCTTTCGAAGATAAAAAAGCAGTTAGCCAGGTTTCCATCACATTAGAAAAAGGCGAGATTTTAGCAATCTTGGGTGAGAGCGGCTCAGGTAAAACAACTTTATTGCATTTAATAGCAGCTTTGAAAGAACCAGATGCCGGAGCGGTGTTACTTCTGGAAGATAAACGTATTACGCCTCCTTCTCAGAAACTAATAGCAGGCCACCCCGATATTAAATTGGTAAGGCAAGACTACGGGCTATTTCCGAATATCTCCATACGTGAAAACATTGCTTATGAGCTTCGTTACTATGAAGAAAACTACCGCAACAAGCGTGTCGATAAACTTTTAAAACTAAGCGGGCTCGATAAAGTACAAAAACATTTGCCCCGTGAGGTATCAGGCGGTGAGCAGCAAAGGGCTGTAATTGTAAAAGCCATTGCTGAGCAACCAAAGTTATTGCTCCTTGATGAACCCTTCAGCCACCTTGACGCTGTGAATAAACGTAAGCTGAAAGTTGAGATACTCCGCTTGATTAAGGCCGAAGAAGTAAGCTGTATATTTGTAACGCATGATGTAAGCGATGCTTACGGAATGGCCGATTATCTGGCTATTATGCGTAAGGGGAAAATGCTACAATTAGATGCGCCACAAAAAGTATATCAACAACCTTTGAACCAATATGTAGCCGAAATTACGGGCGAAGTAAACATAGTGAGCCACGAATGGCTTGAAAGCATTGGCTTGGGAACACATAGTGTATTTATCCGCCCTGAGCAAATTGCTGTTTCGCCTGAATCAGTTTTAAAAGCACAAATTTTATCAGTAAAATTTGTAGGTGCTTACCATGAAGTGCTCATTCAAATCGGAGCGCAAACATTAAAGATGTTTAGCTTTACGCCTTTAAAAACAGGAGAAGAAATAGGAATAGTGATTAATACTTAAACTTCATGCTATAGTTTCTCCATCAGTAAGCTACACTTTTCGAAAAACCTGTCTAACTTTGTTGAAAAATACTCTATTTATCTAAAAGCAATGCAGAAAATTCTTTTTATTGACCGAGACGGTACTATTATTGATGAGCCAAAGACTGATTTTCAAATAGATTCTCTCGAGAAATTATTCTTTCTTCCTAAAGCCCTTTCTAATCTTCGTAAAATAGCCGAAGAAACTGATTATAAACTGGTAATGGTTACAAATCAGGACGGTTTGGGTACAGATGCTTTCCCGGAGGATACTTTCTGGCCTGCGCATAACAAAATGCTGCAAGGTTTAGAAAACGAAAATATTCATTTTGAGGCTATTCATATAGACCGTAGTTTTCCGCATGAGAACCTGCCTACCCGTAAACCTGGTACAGGTTTGCTTACTGAGTATATAAATGGTGATTATGACCTGGCTAATTCGTATGTAATTGGCGATAGAATAACCGATATTCAATTAGCAGTTAACTTAGGCGCAAAAGCCATTTTCATAGGCGAAAGCCCAATAGTAAATGCAGAGCAGGAACAAGCTACTGCATTAGTGACAAATGATTGGGATGCTATTTATGAGTTTTTGAAACTTCCGCCAAGAATTGCGTCAATTGAACGTAATACAAAAGAAACCCAGATTAAGATTGAACTAAACCTTGATGGCAAGGGGAAATCGGATATACACACAGGGCTTGGTTTTTATGACCACATGCTCGACCAACTTGCTAAACACTCTGGCGCCGACCTGACGATACATGTAAAAGGTGATTTACATATCGACGAACACCATACAATTGAAGATACTGCGCTGGCTCTTGGCGAGGCTTATCTGAAAGCACTAGGTGATAAAAAAGGTATTTCTCGCTATGGATTCTTATTACCGATGGACGATGCCTTGGCACAAGTAGCTATCGATTTTTCTGGCCGTCCGTGGATAGTGTGGGACGCAGAGTTTAAACGTGAAAAAGTAGGAGAGATGCCAACAGAAATGTTCTACCACTTCTTTAAATCGTTTTCAGATACATCAAAATGTAATCTGAACATTAAATGCGAAGGACAGAACGAACACCATAAGATTGAAGCTATTTTCAAAGCATTTGCTAAATCAATCAAAATGGCTGTTAAGCGTGATTTAAAAGAATTAGACAGCTTGCCAAGTACGAAGGGTGTTTTGTAATACTTTACACTAGTCTATCAAATGAAATCAACCCTTGCTTCATGCCTCACCCTTGTTTTGCTTTTATTAGCAAACTTGAATAGCATAGCCCAAAGCCAGCCATTCAAATGGCCACAAGGTGCTCGTATGGCTATCAGCCTTACGTTTGATGATGGCAGGGGAAGCCAGGCAACAAAAGGGGCATCGTTGCTAGATGAATATGGGATAAAAGGTACTTTTTATGTTGTTCCTTCGGCAGTAAAGGGTCAATTAGAGGCATGGAAGAAGGTAGTTGATAAAGGGCATGAAATAGGAAACCATTCATTGCATCATTCATGCAGCGGTAATTTCGTTTGGTCAAGAAACAATGCACTTGAAAATTATACGATAGATAAGATGCGTGCTGAACTTCTGGAAGCTAATAAGCAGATAGGAACACTATTAGGAGTAAAAGCCGAATCTTACGCTTATCCGTGTGGACATACATTTGTTGGGCGGGGCAAAAATACGCAAAGCTTTGTGCCTGTAGTTTCGGAACTCTTCGTATCAGGCAGAGGTTGGCTCGATGAAGCACCCGTTGACCCAAGCTATTGCGATATGGCTCAACTCACAGGTATTGAAATGGATGGGAAGGATTTTGAGCAAATCCTTCCCATTATTGAAGCCGCCGGCAAAAGCGGCCAATGGCTTGTGCTGGCAGGCCATGAAACGGCCGATGCTGGTGCACAAACAACTAGGCTTAGCCTGCTTCGGAAAATCTGTGAATATGCTAAAGACCCAGCCAATGGAATCTGGATTGCTCCTGTTGACCAAGTGGCACGTTATGTAAAATCAGAACGTAAAAAGATGGGTTTGCCGGAGTAATCGTAAATCTATAGTATTAGCCTAATCACTCATTCAAACAATCACTAACTCACTCAATTACTTTAACCTATCAGGGTTTTCGCTCACAAAGGCTGACCAGCCCTTCTTTTTTGAGGCATTGCCCGTGAGTGCCTTAGTTTTGCCATGCATATAATGGCACACCGCTACACCAACGGCATCGGTAGCATCAAAAAACGGGGTATCTAATTTCATTTTGAATATCTGTTCGAGCATATAGGCTACTTGCTCTTTGCTTGCATTTCCGCTACCCGTAACCGATTGCTTAACTGTTTTGGGCAGATATTCAACAATGGGCACATCTCGGTTAAGTGCCGCAGCTATGGCTACACCCTGCGCACGGCCCAATTTAAGCATAGATTGCACGTTTACACCGTAAAATGGAGCTTCAATAGCCATTTCGTCGGGGAGGTACTCCTCAATGAGTTGTGTCATTCTTTCATAAATCTTCTTTAGTTTCAGCTCGTGTGTGCTATATTTGTCAAGTCTTAAAACGCCATATTGAATCAGGGAAAGCGCATTTCCTTCAACCGAAATAATTCCGTACCCCATGATTCTTGTACCAGGGTCAACACCTAAAATGATTTTCTCTTTATTCATATATGCAAATTAACTCAAAAATCTTTGACTTTACTGTTAAACAAGCCTTGTGGATAATAAAAAATATCCTCTTTGCAGCAGTATTGTTTTCGGTGTATCTTTTGCTGAAAGAAAAAGGAGAAAGTATTAATGAGGTACTCAGGCATTTAAGGCAAATACCTATTACAGCCAGTATCTGGGTAGTGCTACTTCTGATTCCTGTAAACTGGGCATTTGAAGCATGGAAGTGGCAAAGGTTAGCCCTAAAAGTAGAACAAATCAGTTTTTGGGAGGCATATCAGGGTGTGCTTGCAGGCTTAGCTTTGTCAACTTTTACCCCTATGATGATAGGCGATTATGCCGGAAAAATACTGATGCTTAAGACCCAAAAGCGCACAGCAAGCATAGGGGCTATTTTGCTAGGCAATGGTATGCAACTATACGTCTCGTTGTTGTTTGGGGCTTTAAGTTATGCTTACTTTATATATATAGCTCAGCCCAAACCTGTTGCACTGCATTGGTCTATTCTTGGCCTATTAGTTATTCTTCTACTACTAGGCATCTGGATAGCGTTTAGCCTGCAACGCATAAATTTTCTTGATTCAAGTCAAAAAATCATCCGAACAATAGGGCAGTACCTCGTTGTGTTGAAAACCTATAGACTAGTCGAAATCAGAGATATATTTCTGATAGCCACAGGCAGATACATTACTTTTTCTATTCAGTTTTTATTTGTATTGCAATTGTTTAAAATTGAGCTTCCTCTTGTGGTATTGCTGGCGGGTATTGGCATTGTGTTTCTTACCAAAACATTAGGCGCAGCTTTTAATTTTCTGGGCGACTTAAGTATGCGGGCTATTACCTCAGTTTATTATTTTAGTTATTTCGGAGTGCAACTTTCGTTAATCACTACCGCTACTTTTACTATCTGGCTTGTTAATGTATTGTTTCCGGTTTTTATCGGGAGCGTGTTTGTGTTAACTTTGAGATTTTCGAACCTAAAGGCTTCTGCATAGTCATAAGTCTTTGTAAATCTTTTCATTATACGTGCTTGCTACTATTCTTATATTAATTGTTTCTGTGTATTTCGTCATGAATTTGGGGCTTGTTTGGGTTTGGCTCAACCACAGGCCTTATCAACAGCAACGCTTTAATAATTCTTTACTTTCTATTACTGTAATTATTCCGGTGCGGAATGAAGCTCAGAATATTATTAGTTTGCTGAAAGACCTTGAAAAACAGAGTTATGCTAAAGATAAGTTTGAAGTAATAGTAGCCGACGACGATTCTACTGATAATACGCTAGCATTACTGAAAGAATATCAGAAAATAAGCTCTATTCGGCTGCTAATTAATCGGCTACCTCCTAAAGAAAACAATGCTTCTCCAAAAAAACGAGCCATTAACTCATCAATCCAACTAGCAAGCGGAGATTTGATAGTAACTACCGACGGAGATTGTAGGGTAGGTGAGCACTGGCTAGCAACTATTGCACAGTTTCAGGCAGAGAAAGGAGCCTATCTTGTTAGTTCATCTGTTACATTTATTAACGATGCCAATAGCTTTACCAAAAGTCTTTGGCAAAAAATACAAACCATTGAGTTTAGTAGTCTGATAGGTACAGGGGCTTGTGCCATGCTTGTCAATAAACCTAATATGTGCAATGGGGCAAATCTGGCCTACATGAAATGGGTGTTTCAGGAAGTAGGAGGCTTTGCTGGCAACGAAAATCTGGCATCGGGCGATGATGAGTTTCTGATGCACAAAATTGCCGCCCGACACCCCGATAAAGTGTATTTTCTGAAAAGCCAACAGGCTATTGTAGAAACACAAGCGCATGAGTCGCTCAAGTCGTTTTATTACCAGCGTAAAAGATGGGCAAGTAAATGGAGACATTACAATAACCCCATCACTACGGCACTGGCAGTTTTTATTTTTCTGGCAAATTTCTCCTTGGTTCTCACGGCAATATTACATTTGTTAAGCAAAATTAGCTTTGAAAACCTACTGATTATTTTTGCAATCAAATTTTCAGCAGAGCTTCTTTTTTTACTGTTGGTTCTTAGCTTTTTGCGCAAAAAAAGTTTAATTTGGCTCATTCCTTTTGTACAAATCATTTACCCATGCTACGTCACATTTTTTGGGTTCGTAGCTCAGGGGAAAAATGAATATGTATGGAAAGGCCGTAAACTTCAATAAGCACCCTCACTAAACTAGACTAAATGAAAAAATTATTATTGCTCCTCTTTTTACCTGCACTGGTTTTTGCACAAAGCAAAGAAGAACAACGTCTGCTGAAAAAAGCTGATAAAATTCATGCTCGTGCCTATACTGTAGATACCCATGCCGATGTGCCAATTAATATGATAGAGATGGAAGGCTTTGATATTGGTGTAAAGCACAATTACGATACAGATGGTACACAGATTGATTTTCCTAGAATGAAGGAAGGCGGAATGGATGCCATGTTTTTTGCAGTATATCTGGCACAAGGTAAACGCACACCCGAAGGAAATGCAAAAGCAAAAGAAGATGCATTGAAAATTTTTACGGCCATACATGATGCTGTGAAGAAATACCCCGACATGGCCGAACTGGTTACAAGTGCTAAAGAAGGCTATGCTACGCACAAAAAAGGAAAGCTAGGGGTATTTATAGGCATGGAAAACGGTTGGCCGGTAGGGCACGACCTTGCAAACTTGAAATTGTATTATGATTTAGGCTTACGTTACATTACGTTATCACACTCTTTCAATAATGATTTAAGCGATTCATCGGGCGACCCGGAAGGTGGCGAACATGGCGGTGTAAGCAAACTAGGCGAAGCGTGTATTGCCGAAATGAATAAACTAGGCATTGTAGTTGATGTATCTCATATATCTGACTCAGCGTTTTATGATGTTATGCGCCTGAGCAAGGCTCCTGTTTTTGCTTCACATTCTTCGTGCCGTGCGCTATGTGATGTAAAAAGAAACATGACCGACGACATGATAAAACTGATGGCATCCAAGGGTGGAGTGATTCAGATAAATTTTGTGGCCGATTTCTTGAAAAAAGCATCCCAAGAAGTAGAAGTTTCTATCAAGACTTTACGTATGCAGGCCATGAAAGCCGATGCAACGCCGGAAGATAAAAAGCGAATCAATGCAGAGCGCCGTCAATTAAAATATAAATATCCTGGTGATGTGCCAACAGTTAAAACAGTAGTTGACCATATAGACCATGTAGTAAAAATTGCAGGAATTGACCATGTAGGTATCGGAATGGATATGGATGGCGGAAGTGATGTAATGGGCTGCGAAGATGTAAGTAAAATAAAAAATGTAACCATAGAATTATTACGCCGTGGCTATTCAGAAAAAGATATACACAAAATATGGGGTGGTAATACTATGCGTGTATTGGCAGATGCCGAGAGAATTGCTAAATATTTAGCAGCAACTCGTTGATTACTAATCATTTGGTTTTTAAAAATTGACACTTTGCCTAGTACAATTTTATCAGAAAGCAGTAAAGGCTGATAATTTTGAATCAAAAAGTGATGATAAATTGACTTTTATTACCTAAAATTTTTATCTTTGCCAAAGTATAACATTTTTAATAATATTTATAATAAAATGAACTCTGAACGAGTTAATATATAAAAATACTTAGAAAAGTTTGGAAGGATTATTCAAAGTGTTTAATATTGTGTCTGATAGATACAATATTATCTTAGACTAAATATAACGATTAATTTTCTTAGGCGACTTTAATGACTGAACCGCGATTATTAACCTAATTTTGTAGCTTTTACATAGCTCTAAAGACTTCATCAAGTATTGACATTATTATAAAATCCTCACTAGTAAGATAATTAAGTTTTAAGTTTTTGCCCATTCGGGTTGCGCATAATTTAAATAAAATTGCAGGACATTAAAGATGAAATAAAACCTAATTTTTTTAAAAACATCTTAATTCCGAATATTCTATTATACACAGCTTCATAAATAAGTAGTAGGTTTTTCACAAAGTAAGTTTTTTTTATTTAGGCAGAATTTTATTTGGTATAAATAAGGTGATAGTTTAGTGTGGGTATTAAAATTTATAAAAAAAACGTGAAAAATTTGGAAAATTTAGAGAAGCCCTCTATAATTGTGTCAGATACACTTATTGCTATAAATCAAGAAATTCTTGATATAATATAAGAACTTTAATTACAATTTATTTTTTACTTTTTTTTTAACTAAAACAAAACTATGAAACAAAACTACTTTGTGCCCATAAGGGGTGCTCTGATTTGTGGACTACTTTGGATGATGTCTATCGTAGCGTTTGCACAAAAATCTGTCAGTGGTAAAGTAAGTGATTCGAAAGGAGAGGGTGTTCCGGGAGCCAGTATCTCTATCAAAGGAACTACTACAGGTACAATCTCAGATGCAGAAGGTAACTACAAAATCAATGCCCCTAGTGCTGGTGGTACATTAGTAATCAGTTCAATCGGTTACAAAACTGTTGAGATTAAACTAAACAATCAAAGTACTGTTGATGTTACGCTTGAAGATGATGCTTCTAGCCTTGATGAGGTTGTTGTAACTGGTTATTCAGTTGATAAAAGACGTGAATCAACAGGTGCGATTTCAACTGTAAAAACCAAAGACCTTACAACTGTTCCTTCAGCGAGTGTTGAACAACAATTACAAGGTAGAGTAGCTGGTTTAACAGTTGTAACAACTAGCCAGCCAGGTTCTGGTAGCCAGATTCGTGTACGTGGTTTTGGTGCATTCGGTGGTAACGAACCTCTAACTATCGTGGATGGTTTGCCAAGTGATGCAAGTTTCTTAAACCCGGAAGATATTGAGTCTACTACAGTATTGAAAGATGCTTCTGCGGCTTCTATCTATGGTGCAAGAGCTGCCAATGGTGTAATTATCTACACTACTAAAAAAGGTAAGAAAAATGCCAAAAAATTGAATATTACGTATGATGGCGTTTTTGGTTTTACTGATCCGGGCAAAGGTCAACAAATGATGAACCCACAAGACCAAGCAACCTGGACTTGGACTGCGCTAAGAAATTCGGGTGCACCTTTAACTCACCCACAATATGGTAGTGGCGCAACTCCTATCATTCCTGATTACCTTAAAGTAGGAAACAGAAGTGGTGTGGTTGGTACTATTGATTTGGAAGCAGAAAGAGCAAAATACAACATTACTGGACCAACAATCGGTGATTATTACCAAGTAATAAAAGCGAACAAAGAAGGTACAGACTGGTATAAAGCCTTGACTCAAACCGGAACCATCCAAAGACATTCATTAGGTTTTGAAGGTGGTGGTGATGCTTCACGTTTCTATGTTGGCTTATCATTACAAGACCAACAAGGTATTTTACCAAGCCAAAGAGCTAAACGTATTGCTATGCGTGTAAACTCTGAGTTTGATCTTTTCAAAAACGTAAGAATCGGTGAAAATATCCAGCTTACGTATCTTCAAATCTTAGGTCGCCAAGGTGGTAACAATGGTCTACAATCATCACAAGATGAAAACGATATCCTTGGTGCATTCAGATCTCCAACTATTCTTCCTGTTTATGATGAGTTTGGTGGATTCGCAGGTACAACTGCGCTAGGTTTTGGCCAAGGTTCAAACCCTGTTGCTAACCAACAAGCAGGAAAACTAAATAGAAACTTTAATGCTATTGCATCGGGTAACTTCTACATCGAGATCGACCCAATCAAGGATATGACATTCCGTTCTTCTATCGGTGGAACATATAACAACGCATATGGTTGGGGATATGGTCGTCCGATTTATGAAACTCTTGAAAACAAAAGTACAATCTGGTCTTATAACGAAAATGCTAGTTTCAGATTAGGCTGGACTTTCACAAATACGCTTACTTATAAGAAGAAATTTGGTATTCACAACCTAGATCTATTGGTTGGTCAAGAGGCTCTTAATACCGGACACGGTAAAAATATTTCGGCTGATGGTCGTGCTCCATTCTCTGGAGACCCTAACTACATTACCATTTCTACATTGGATATCAGAAACCCTGCAAACAGTGGTAAAGAAAATGGTGTTAACTTTAACTCATACTTTGCTAGAGCTATCTATAGCCTGAAAGATAAGTATATTATTACTGGGGTTATCAGACGTGACGGTTCATCTCGTTTCGGTTCAAACAACAGATATGGTGTATTCCCTGCGGTTTCTGCTGCATGGAGACTTTCAGACGAACCATTCATGAAAGGTCTTACTTGGGTAAACGACTTGAAAATCAGAGGGGGTTATGGTACAATGGGTAACTCAAATAACGTTGCACCTACCAACCAATTTAACCTTTATGAGCAAAACGTAGGAACTTCGGGTTATGACATTAATGGTACTAACGCAGGTATCGTAGGTGGTTTCAGACAATCACGTATCGGTAACCCTAATGCTAAATGGGAAACCAGTATCACCAAAAATATTGGTTTTGATGGATCATTCCTGAAAGGTAAATTGGATGTTATCTTAGATTTGTGGCAAAAAGATACTAAAGACTTATTGTATCAATTGCCGATTACACAAACCGTTGGTGGAGCCACTGCACCTTCAGTAAACGTGGGTACAATGGTTAATAAAGGTGTTGATATCCAGATTATCACAAGAGGTAAATGGGGTAAAGACCTAGGTTATACATTTGATGTAACTGGTAGTTTCCTTGATAACAAAATCACTGAAATCGGTGGCGGCCTTACATACTTGCCTGATGTTAATCCTAGCTTCAGAGGTGTATTCCCTATCCGTAACCAATTGGGTTATTCATTGTCTTCTTATTATGGTTATCAGGTAGTAGGTTTATTCCAGACACAAGAGCAAGTAAACCAGGCGTTAAGCTCAACGGTTACACCAGGTGCAGCAGTACCAGTTCAAGAAGGAGCAGGCTTGGGCCGTTTCCGTTATGCTGACTTAAATGGTGATGGTCAAGTTAATGCAGATGACCGTACTTATCTGGGTAGTCCGGTTCCTAAATTTACAGGTGGTTTAAACTTTAGTCTTTCTTACAAGAATTTTGAGTTATTAGCTTACTTCTATACTTCAATTGGTAACAAAATCTATAATATCTCTAAAAGATTTACAGATTTCTATCCTTTGTTTGCTGGTGCTGCTATCTCTGAGCGTGTTAAAAACTCTTGGAGCCCTGAAAATCCAAATACTGATATTCCTCGTTTTGAACAAAATGATGGTTTCAGCACAGGTTCTCAATCAAGCAGTTTCTATGTTGAAGATGGTTCATACCTAAGATTCCAAAACCTTTCTGTTGCTTACAATGTGCCAACGGCTATTGCAAACAAAATGAAATTGGGTAGAATTCGCTTGAACGCTGCAGTTAATAACTTATTCACGGTTACTAAATATGGCGGTCTTGACCCACAAGTTGCGGGTGCTACTGATACCAACTTTGGTGTTGATTTGGGTAACTTCCCAATGACTCGTCAGGTAACGTTTGGTTTAAATGTTGGATTCTAATCTAAGTCAAATTAAATTAAGACAATGAAAAAAATTAAAATATTAATTTCCAGCGTCGTTCTCTTTACAGGGATGTACGCTTGTAGTGATAGCTTCTTGGAAGTGCCCGCAACCGGTACACTTTCAAAGGATCAATTAACCGGTACTGCCGGCCTGGAGGGTTCTTTAATTGCAGCTTATGCACAGCTTAGTGCTTTAAGTCAAACTCACTCGGGTCCATCAAACTGGCTTATCGGTAGTATCAGAGGTGGAGATGCTAATAAAGGTACTGACCCTGGTGATGGTACCGAGATGATTCCTATTCAAAGATATGAGTACGTTTCTACCGACCAGGTAGCTGGTAACGTTTACCAAAGTTACTTTGATGGTGTAGCAAGAGCAAACGCTGTATTAGGCTTGTTAAAAGAAGCTCAGCCAAGCGTAAAAGAAGAAGATAAAGCCAGAATTGGAGCTGAAGCTCGTTTCATAAGAGGCCATTTTTACTTCCAATTGAAAAGAAATTTCAATATGGTTCCTTATGTGGATGAAACCAATACTGTAGCTAACGGAATTGAGAAAGTAAAAAATGATACTGACTTGTGGCCAAAAATTGAGGCTGACTTTAAAGCGGCTTATGATGTTCTACCAGAAACCTCTTCTTCGGTTGGTCGTGCAAACAAATGGGCAGCAGCATCTTACTTGGCAAAAGTATATTTATATCAAAAGAAATATACAGAAGCAAAAGCACTTTTTGATCTAATCATTGCTAATGGTAAAACAACCGGCGGTAAAAAATATGCGCTTTTACCTAAGTATTCTGACCTTTATAGAGTTGCTAACGATAATAACTCAGAGTCAATCTTTGCGGTTCAAGCAACTGTAAAATCAGGTAGTGGAAATAACGCCAATGGTGACTTGCAACTTAACTTTATACAAGGTGTTGACCCTGGTACATGTTGTGGGTTTTTCCAACCATCATTTGAGTTTGTAAACGCACACCGTACTGATGCTAATGGTTTGCCATTATTGGATAACTCATACAATAGCCCTGCCAATGCAGTTAAGAACGATATGGGTATCAAATCTGATGAACCTTTTACATTAGATGCAGGTCCGTTAGACCCAAGATTAGACCACTCTGTAGGTCGTAGAGGTATTCCTTTCTTAGATTGGGGTAAACATACAGGTTTCAGCATGATTCGTAACCAACCTAATGGTGGCCCTTATTCTCCTAAAAAGTATATATTTACTAAGGCAGAAAAAGATGCAGGCTTAACAGAAACAGGTGGTTGGGGACACCAGACTTACAACGCCTACAACGTAACAATTATCAGATACGCAGACGTTCTTCTGATGGCTGCAGAAGCTGAAATTGAGGTAGGTTCATTAGCAAAAGCACTTGAGTACACAAATATGGTAAGAGGTAGAGCTGCTAACCCTGCTGGCTTTGTAACGGTTGATGGTGCACCAGCGGCCAACTACAAAATCGGATTGTATACCTCTTTCCCTACAAAAGAATATGCAAGATCAGCGGTTGAATTTGAAAGAAGAATTGAGCTTGGAATGGAAGGATACCGTTTCTATGACCTAGTTCGTTGGGGTAAGGATGTAGAAGAGCTTAACCGTTACCTGAAATATGACCAGGCTTTATTGCCAGGTGCTTTGGGTGGAGCTACTTATAGAGCAAATAGAGCCATATTCCCTATTCCTCAAGGACAGATTGACCTAGTAGGTTCTGATGTATTAAAACAAAATCCTGGTTATTAATATTCTGAATGTCTAATATTTTTATTGAAAGAGATGGCAAACTCGCCATCTCTTTTGATTTATAATTCCCCTAAACTTATCATGAAAAAGGTATTATATTTCATTGTTAGCTATGTTTTGCTAGTTTCTTGTAAAAAAGAACAAAAAACTTTTACAGAACTAACAGTTGATGAAACCAATATTGCATTTTCGAATCGAATTGCCGAAAATGATACACTAAATATTCTTACTTACGAATACGTGTATAATGGCGGCGGTGTAGCATTAGGTGATTTTAATAATGATAAACTTACCGATGTATATTTTACAGGTAACACAACCCCTAATAAATTGTATCTCAATAAAGGAGATATGAAGTTTGAAGATGTTACAGAAAAAGCAGGTGTAAATGGCGAGGGACGATGGTCGTCTGGTGTAGCGATAGTTGATATTAATAATGATGGTTTATTAGATATGTATGTGTGTGCTACAGCTAAAAAAATGGCTGGGCAAAGAGCAAATTTATTATATGTGAATCAGGGTGTGGGAAAAGACGGTATCCCGTCGTTTAAAGAAATGGCAAAAGAATATGGGATCGCAGATACAACCCATACATCTAATGCCGCCTTTTTTGATTATGATAATGATGGTGATTTAGATTTATATGTGTTAGTAAACGAAATGGATGATACACGTTTTCCGAATCAGTTCCATGAAAAAGTAACAGATGGTTCTTCAAAACGTAACGACCGACTTTATAGAAATGATTTTGATAATGAAAAAAAACATCCTGTTTTTACTGATGTAACTACACAGGCAAAGATTTTTGAAGAGGGTTTTGGCCTCGGTATTAATATTACTGATATTAATAAGGATGGCTGGAAAGACATTTATGTAACTAATGACTTTCTGACTAATGATTTAATGTATATCAACAACCATGATGGTACATTTACCGACCAGGCAGGCAAATACTTTAAGCATACGTCATATTCAGCCATGGGTAATGATGTAGCCGATATTAATAACGACGGATTGGTAGATTTGGTTGCATTAGACATGATGCCTGCCAGCAACAACCGTAAAAAAATGATGACCCCTGCCAATAGCTATACTACGTATCAGAATAACGATAGATTCAATTATATTTATCAGTATGCACGTAATACTTTACAGGTAAATCAGGGTAAAAACCCAACCACAGGCGAGCCAATGTTTAGTGAAGTCGGCTTGTTGTCGGGCATAGCACAAACCGATTGGAGTTGGGCACCAATGGTAACCGATTTTGACAATGACGGTTTAAGGGATATTATTATTACGAATGGTTTCCCGAGAGACATTAACGACCACGATTTTCTAGCCTATCGCAATGAAGTCTATAGCCTGATGGCCAAGTCGATGCTTTTAGATTATGTGCCTGTTATCAAACTGACAAATTATGCTTACCGCAATAAAGGTAATTTTCAGTTCGAAGATGTAACTGATAAATGGGGTATTACCAAACTCACTACTGCAAACGGGGCAGCCTATGCTGATTTAGATAATGATGGCGACCTAGACTATATTGTCAATAATATCAACGATTCTGCTTCGGTATACCGTAACAATTCTATTCAGTTAAAACCACAGGAAAGTAATTATCTGAGAGTACAATTAAAAGGCACAGGTAATAACCTGATGGGCCTTGGTGCATGGGTTGAGATTCTGTACGACAACGGCCAAAAACAAGTATATGAGCATACGCCATACAGAGGATACCTGTCGTCGGTAGAGCCTATTGCTCATTTTGGTTTAGGGAAAATCCAGAAGATTGACCAGGTAAAAATAATATGGCAAGGCGGCAAGTCGCAGATACTGAAAGATGTGAAGGCTAATCAGGTAATTACTTTGAACGAAACCGATGCCACGCTACAACCCGCCATTGCAAACACTACTGATGAGACCTTATTTGTTGATATAAGTAATCAATTGAATGTGCCTTATAAACACGAGGAACCAGATTTTATTGATTTTAATGTTCAGAAGCTTATACCACATAAATTATCTCAGTTTGGGCCTGCCCTTGCAGTAGGAGATGTAAATGGTGATGGCCTGGAGGATGTATTTGTTGGTGGCTCCAACCAGCATAAGGGCAAGTTTCTGATACAGAGTAAAGATGGTAAATTTAGTGTACAGGATTTGCTCTCCGGCGAGGATGGCCCTGCAAAAATCACCGAAGACATGGGCGTATTGCTCTTTGATGCTGAAAACGACGGTGATTTAGATTTATATATTGTAAGTGGCAGTAATGAGTTTAACCCCGATTCGCCTTCGCTACAAGATATGTTTTATATTAATGATGGTAAAGGGAATTTTCAATTGAGCCCTCAGGCAATACCACAATTTCTGAAAAGTGGCTCATGCATAAAAGCCGCCGACTTTGACCATGATGGCGATTTAGATTTATTTGTGGGTGGCCGTGTAGAAACTAACAAATATCCTGTACCCGTATCGAGCTATATTTTGCGTAACGATTCATCGAATGGACAAGTGAAATTTACTGATGTAACTGCGCAGGTTGCTCCTAAATTGCAGAATATTGGTTTAATATGTGATGCTTTATGGAGTGATTACGATAATGATGGCTGGCAAGATTTACTATTAGTAGGCGAGTGGATGCCTGTTACGGTTCTGAAAAACAATAAAGGTAAACTTGAAGCACTTACACAAAATGGTTCTTTGAGTACTAAAATAGGCTGGTGGACAAGCATTGCTGCCGGAGATTTTGATAATGATGGCGACGTAGATTATATAGCCGGAAATCTGGGCTTAAACACTTTGATGCAAGCCAGTGATAGTGAACCTGTAAGTGTTTATGCTAAAGATTTTAATAATGATGGTTTTTATGATGCTATTCCTACGGTGTATTTCCCAAATACAAAAGGCGAAAAAAAAGAGTTTCCGTATAATACCCGTGACGATTTGGCGAAACAATTTATTCAGACTCGTCAGCGTTTTCAGAATTATGCCAAATTCTCAGAAGCTACTATTAATGAAATATTAAAGCCCGAAGAAATAAAAGACGCTTTGATATTGAAAGCTAATTGGATGAGAAGTAGCTATATCGAAAATAAGGGTAATGGTGTATTTGAAATAAAAGAATTACCTATACAAGCCCAGTTTGCTCCTTTTTTTGGTATGGTTACGGCTGATTTTGACCAAGATGGGAACCTGGATGTGCTGGTAGCAGGAAACGATTATGCTACAGAATTAACAGTAGGGCGTCTTGATGCTTTAAATGGCTTATTACTGAAAGGTGATGGCAAAGGCAATTTCGTTGCGGTACTTCCTGAAAATAGCGGATATTGTGTTGCAGGCGATGCAAAAAGCCTTGTAAGGCTTATCAGTGCTAAAGGAGAACCAGTATTTGTGGCATCGCAAAATAGAAATAACCTGAGATTCTTCTCGTATAAAAATCAGGTTAAGAATATTATGCTAGCCCCTAACGAAACAGCTATTTTATGGAAGTTTAACGACGGCAAAAGCCGCAAAGAAGAAGTAGGCTATGGCACATCGTTTCTATCTCAATCGTCACGCAGTGTAATAGTGCCTGCAAATGTGGCAAGCATCCAGATTATAGATAACACAGGCAAGAAAAGACAACTTGCACCACTTTAAACATAAATAAATTACATAATAAAATGAGAGATGTTTTATACGCATCTCTCATTTTTGTTATGCATGGCTGTCAAGTTAATTAGGCCTGTTTTCTTTACATCTATCTGCTAAATTTCTACCAAATGTTATTGTCAGTTCGGGTCTCCTATATGTTCAAATGCCCAGTTGGCCATTGCATCAATTACGGGAATGATTTTTTGCCCCGAATCGCTCAGGCGATAGGTCACAAACGGCGGCACAACCGGCTTTGCTTCCCGAATAACCAGCCCATCATTTTCTAGTTGCTTAAGATGCTGAATGAGCATTTTCTCTGTAATAGCAGGAATGGCTTTTTTCAGCTCGTTATAACGTTTGCTTTCTTTTGATAAATGATAGATAATAATAGGCTTCCAGTAGCCGCCAATCTTCTCCATTGTAAAGGTTACCGGGCACATTTCTAGTGCTGTTTTTTTATTTTGCTGAATTGTCGATGATTCTTTAATCGTTGTCATTGATACATACTTTAGGGTAAGTACTTGTAAAAAAGTAAGTACAAATATAGCTTTGCAACTGTAAACAAAAAAATAATTTAACAATGAATATTACAGTTACAGGTTCTTTAGGAAACATAGGGCAACACTTAGTAAAGAAATTAGTTGCAGCCGGCAATAGTGTTACAGTTATCAGCAGCAGCGAGGAAAGAAAAGCAGCTATTGAAAGCACAGGTGCAAAAGCCGCAATAGGCGCTATAACAGATGTAGCTTTTCTGGCAAGTACATTTGCCGGAGCAGATGCTGTATATCTTATGACACCGCCAAATATAGGTTTTCAGAATATTATTGAAAACACAACAAATGTTGGTAAGGCTTATGCCGAGGCTATCAAACAAGTAGGTGTGCAACGTGTAGTAATGTTAAGCAGCGTTGGTGCAGACTTTGACGGCGGCACCGGGCCAATTGCAGGGCTGCACAATATCGAAAAACTATATAGCAAATTGCAAAATGTAGCTATCACATTCTTACGGGCGGGGTATTTCTATACCAATTTTTATAAAGATGTTCCGCTTATTAAAAATGCAGGAATACAGGGTTCTAATTTCTCTGCTGCCACAAAATTGCCATTGGTTCATCCGCAAGATATTGCCGCTGCAGCAGCAGAAGAACTGCAAAAAACGGCAAGTGGACATGCTGTACGCTACATCGTTAGCGACTATGTAGCTGCTGCCGATGTTGCCAAAACTATTGGCAATGCTATTGGTAAACCCGAATTACCTTGGGTAGAATTTACTGACGACCAAGCCTTGCAAGGCATGACCGGAGCAGGTGTGCCACAAGAAATGGCAGAGCTATACACCGAAATGGGTGATGCTATTCGTGAAGGTAAACTTCAAGGTGATTTCGAAGCACAGGGTGCGCCATTAAATGGTGATGTTAAGATTGCCGATTTTGCCAAAGAGTTTGCATCTCGTTTCTAAAAGCATAAAATTATCAAAGCCGGAAGCAATATCTGAAAAGGTATTGCTTCTTTGGTTTATAATAAATTGGTAGTGTGATAAAGAGTTTTAGCTTCTAATTTTTAATGATAAAAGCCTTCGGAAACTGATTTGAAAATTTATCTTGAACATTACGTTTACTCAAAAAATTGAACGCAGATTAAAATTTATAAAAAAAAAAGAAAAATTTGGAAAAATTAAAGAATTCCTATAATTTGTGCCTGTTATAGCATGATAGAATAATAAAAACACCTATTTATGCTACAAAACGTACTAAACCTATGAAATATATCGATATTTTGCTTTCAAAGCACCCTAATAAACACTGATATACTTCTGTTTTTAATTAACCTAATTTTAAACTAATACTAAAAAAAGCCTATGAAGTATACTTCATTCTAATCTACTGTACATTAATTTCGTAGCAATACTTTCTACACATCTTATTCAGAATGTCTCGGTTGTTCTGATACACTATAACCTAATTTTATACTAATAACATAAAAGCGTATGAAAGATAATCTTATTCTTTCTTTATAACTATTTACATCATTCTGGTTAAGCCAGAGGTTACTTTACTATACCTATTATTACCTGATTTTATAAAGCGTATGAAAAATACTTTCTTATTGCAATTCTGTGTATATAAGTAACTCTGAGATAAACCGGAGTGAAATGAGTATGTATATACTCCCATTGCTGTTATCAGTTTTTTTATAAAAGCGTATGAAAGATTAATTTTTTCCTATCGGTATACACTATCGGTTTTATGGGTGTATGCCAGCATTTTTATTCTATAATTTATTTTATTAAAACCAAACAAAAAAAGCGTATGAAAGAAAACTACTTTGTACCTCTAAGGGGTACTCTGTTTTGTGGCATGCTTTGGCTGATGTCCATTGTAGCGTTTGCACAAAAATCTGTTAGTGGTAAAGTAAGTGATGCAAAAGGTGAGGCTATTCCCGGAGCCAGTATTACCGTAAAAGGGACAACAACCGGAACAATCTCAGATGCTAATGGAAATTACAAAATTAATGTTCCAAATAACGGAGCTATAATAGTTGTAAGTTCTATCGGTTTCAGAACTCAGGAGATTTCGGTTTCGAGCCAATCTACTCTAAATGTTATCTTAGAATCAGACGAAGCTGCGCTTGAAGAAGTGGTTGTAACCGGGTACGGAACTCAATCAAAAAGAGACATTACCGGCGCTGTAACAACCGTTAATGCAAAAGATTTACAGTCGGTGCCGGCCACTACATTTGCGCAACAATTGCAAGGCCGTGCCTCAGGGCTTAGTATCGTAAATGATGCTACACCTGGCGGTAATGCTACTGTGCGTATCCGTGGTTTTGGTACAATTGGTAATAACGACCCACTGTTTATTATTGATGGGGTTCCGACAGAAAACCAAGGAAACCTTAACCCTAATGATATTGAAACCATACAGATTCTGAAAGATGCTTCGGCTTCTTCTATCTATGGTTCTCGTGCTGCCAATGGCGTTGTGATTATCACAACTAAGAAAGGTAAAATAGGCCCTGCAAAAATTAATTTTTCTGCTTATTACGGCACCCAAAAAGTATCAGAAAATGTACAATCATTAAATGCGAAAGAATTAGGACAATATCTTTATCTGGCTGATAAATATGCCGGAAAAACACCTTCACACGGGCAATATACTTTTGGCCCTAATGGCGAAGTAACCATTCCTGACTACGTGTTTCCGAGTGCAGGTAAAGAAGGAGCAGCTAATACAAACCCTGCTTTGTATTCTTTAACGCCTGATAACATCTATGCCATTACAAAATCGGCCGATACTTATTGGTGGGGAGAAGTAACACAAACAGCACCGATTCAGAATTATCAACTTACAGCCAGTGGTGGTTCTGAAAACAGCCGCTATGCCTTATCGATAGGATATTTCTCGCAAGATGGGGTTGTTAAATTTATCGGGTACGACCGCTATACTTTGCGCTCAAATACCGAGTTTTCGGCTATCAACAAAAGATTGAGAGTTGGTGAAAACTTCACGGTATCGATAGATAACCGTAAAGGTGGCTTTAATAATAACGAAGAGCAAAATGCTGTTTCGGGTTCTTATAAGCACCATCCGTTATTGCCTTTATACGATATTGCAGGTTTCTTCTCGGGTTCTCGTGGTGCTAACCTGGGTAATAACTCAAACCCTTACGCAACACTTGCCCGTGCTGCCGACAACAGAAGATACCGCCTGAGAGGCTTTGGTAATATTTATGGCGAATATGACATTCTACCGTTTCTGACTTTCAAAACCAGCTTAGGTATTGATATTACTACCGAAAACGGCAAATACATTGGTCGTGCAAACCCAGAGTATATTGAAGGTAGTTTCAACAATGGTTCAGAGTCAAACACCAGCTACGATTACCAATGGGTATGGCAAAACACTTTATCGTTTAGCAAAACATTTAATACTGTGCATAAAGTTGATGCCTACGTAGGTACTGAAGCTATCAAGCAATTTGGCGAATACTTTGGTGCTACACGTAATGGTTATGCTTTTGAAACCTTACCAATCATCAGTTACCTTGACCTCGGAGACCCAACCAGAGTTGGTAACTATGGCAGAGTTGGTAACGACTACACTTTGTTCTCGCAGTTTGGTAAGTTCAACTATGCTTATAACGATAAATATTTGTTTCAGGCTATTGTGCGTAACGATGCTTCTTCTCGTTTCTTATCTGCTTCTCGTAATGCACTTTTCCCGGCATTTAGCTTAGGCTGGCGTTTATCTGAAGAGAAATTTATTTCTACCAATCTGACATTCATCAGTGATTTAAAACTTCGTTTTGGTTGGGGTAAAACAGGTAACCAGAAAATCGGTAACTATAATGCCTACACTACTTATCGTTCAGATATTTTTCATGCGGGGTATCCGATTGATGGTAGCCAGACAACCCCTACAATCGGTTATGATACGCAAGCATTTGGTAATCCTAATGCTAAGTGGGAGGCTACAACATCAACCAACTTTGGTATAGACGCTTCTTTGTTTAAAGGTAAACTAGGTTTCGAAATCGATTTCTGGAAACGTGTAACAACCGATATGTTGTTTACTACGCCATTGACATTTACTGTGGGTGATGCAAGTGCACCTGCCTTTAACGTAGGGCAAATGACCAACAAAGGGCTTGATTTAGGTGTGAACTACAAGAGTAACATTAATAATTTCCGTTATAGCATTGCTGCTAACTTATCGACCTACAAAAATAACGTTGATAAACTTGATGCAAGCCCTAATACGCGTTATTTCGGTTATGGCTCTCGTGTACCTGCTATTACACTTACACAGGCAGGTTTGCCAATTTCATCGTTTTATGGTTATCAGATACTTGGTATTTTCCAGTCACAAGCCGAGGCAGATGCATGGCCTAAATACGAAGATTATAACAAACCTGGTAAATTTAAAGTGGCTGATATTAATGGCGATGGCAAAATTACCGATGCCGACCGTACTATCATTGGAAACCCTCACCCTGACTTTGTATATGGTTTGAGCCTGAATTTTGGTTATAAAGCATTTGACCTTACCATTTTTGCCAATGGTTCACAAGGTAACGATGTGTTCAACTATACCCGTTATTTCTCCGATTTCAATACTTTCCAGGGTAACCGCTCAAAACGCGCTTTGTATGATGCATGGCAGCCTAATAATACGTCGGGTACTGTGCCTATTATGGATGCTAACGACCAGGTAAGTAGCCGTCCGTCGAGCTATTTTATTGAAGATGCTTCTTATTTCCGTATCAAAAACGTGCAGTTGACTTATAATCTGCCATCAAAAATTGCCAACAAAACGGCTCTTGATAATGCACAGATTTATCTGCAAGTACAAAATTTGGCTACGTTTACTAAATACACTGGTCTTAACCCTGAAATCCAGACAGGTGTAGACAATACTTTAGGTTTTGATGGTGGGTATATGCCTGTATCAAGAACAGTTATTGTGGGTATCAATTTTGGATTCTAAACACTATAATCCAGATAGCATTTACTATTAAACAAATACAATTCAAATATGAAAAGTAATAATTTGGTTAAAATATTTTTGGCTTCAGCACTCACCGTTGGCATTGCAATTGGTTGCAATGACAGCTTCCTGACCCGAGAGCCACAAGCGCAATATAGCCCAACAGCATTACAAACCGCCAAGGGCGTTGAAGGGGTTTTGTTGGGTGCTTATGGAATGGTTGATGGTGCCGGATTAGACGGACAGTCGGACTGGGAAAATGATATTCAGAACTGGGTTTTTGGTGGATTAACATCTGATGATGCCTATAAGGGTACAGATGCCGGTGACCAACCCGAAGAATCATTTTTGGAAAAATGGGATTTTCAGCCTACTAATGGGCATATCCGTAATAAATGGAGAGGCTTGTTTAAAGGTGTGGCACGTTCAAACGATGTAATTAATACATTGAAAAATGTAAAAGACATCAGCGAAGCCAGAAGAGCGCAGATTTTGGCCGAAGCTAAGTTTTTAAGAGGTCTTTTCCACTTTGAAGCTAAAAAAATGTGGAAAAACATTCCGTTTATTGATGATGCTACCTTTAACCTGAATGACCTTGAAAGTACAAAAGTACCTGTTGATGCTAACGCATGGGCAAAAATCGAGAAAGATTTTGCTGAGGCTGCTGCAGTATTACCTGCTACACAGGCACAGGTAGGCCGCCCAACCAAATGGGCTGCTAAGGCTTTTCAAGCTAAAGCTTTAATGTACCAGGGCTTTGACATGAACACAGGCGCAGCTAATGCTGCTAAATTAACAGCAGCAAAGGCGATTCTGGAAGAAATTGTTAATAGTGGCAAATACCGCTTGGTTGAACTTTATAGAGATAACCACGATGCCAGTACACGTAATAATTCAGAGTCAATTTTTGAAGTGCAATATGCGTCTTCAAGCTCAAGTGGTGATGCCGCCAACAGAGGTGTAGGTTTAGCTCACCCTTATGCTTCGCCTTGGGGTTGTTGCGGGTTCTACCAACCATCACAAAACCTTGTGAATGCCTTTAAAACAGGGGCTGATGGCCTGCCTTTAATTGATACCTTCAATGATTCGGATGTTAAAAACGACCAAGGCTTAAAGCTGGAAGATTCTTTTACACCGTATGAAGGTACACTTGACCCTCGCCTTGACCACACTGTGGGTCGTCGTGGTATTTTGTTTATCGATTACAAAATTCATAATGTAGACTTTATCCGTGACCAAACCTATGCAGGGCCTTATTCGCCGAAAAAACACATTCCGTCTAAAGCATTTACAGGTGTAAATGGTTGGGGTAACCTAACGAGCAACAACTATCGTATTATGCGTTATAGCATGATTCTGCTATGGTTGGCTGAGTGCGAAGTAGAAGTAGGAAGTCTGGAAAGAGCAAGAGAACTCGTAAATATGATAAGAACGCGCGCAGCGAATCCGGCTGGTTTTGTACAGAAAGCCATACAGGGCTCAACCCGTGATGCCTATACATTAGTGTTTGATGCACAAGGCAAACCTGTTCCGGCGGCTAACTATCTCATTAAAACTTATAGCACGCCTTGGGCTAGTAAAGATGCTGCACGCAAAGCCGTACGTTTTGAAACCCGCCTTGAGTTTGGTATGGAAGGCCACCGTTTCTTCGACCTTGCCAGATGGGGTGTTTCTGCCGATGTACTTAATAAGTACAATGAAATTGAGGCCAACAAACGTGTGTATAAAAAAGGTGCAAGATTTGTGAAAGGTAAAAACGAATTCTTCCCGATTCCTCAAGAGGCTATTGACCGTTCAGAAAAAGATGGTAAGGCTACTTTAGAGCAAGACCCATCTTACAAATAATTTTAAAGTAGAATTGTTTTAGAAAAAAAAGTTAACTTTACAGAGATGGTAGCTTTTACCATCTCTGTTTTTTTTCAGATACTACCTATTCTTTAAAATGAGACCTAATTTTATTTACTTCTATTTCAGGAAAGTTGCGCTCCTGATTACCATTCCTGTGCTCTTTTCTTGTAGCAAAAAATCAGAAACAGTCTTTACCAAATTGCCTTCAAATGAAACAGGTATCCAGTTTTCTAACAGAATTACAGAAAATGATACCATGAACATTGTGGCTTTTGAATACATATACAACGGTGGAGGCGTAGCCATTGGCGACTTCAACAACGATAATAAAGTAGATGTGTACTTTACAGGCAATCAGGTGCCTAATAGGTTATATTTGAATCAGGGTACTGACGAGAATAATGAACTGAAGTTTGTTGATGTTACCAAGCAAGCCAATGTAGACGGTGAGGGGCGCTGGTGCAATGGGGTATCGGTAGTTGATATAAATAATGATAATCTACTTGATATTTATGTTTCGGCTTCGGTAAAAAAAGCGGCAGGTTTGCGGGCAAATATGTTGTATATTAATCAAGGCGTTGGACGGGATGGTATCCCGTCGTTCAAAGAAATGGCGGCCGACTATGGTATTGCCGATACTACCCATACCACTAATTCGGTATTTTTTGATTATGACAACGATGGCGACCTCGATTTGTATGTGCTTGTAAACCAGATGGAAGACATAAACATACCTAATATGTATCGTGAGGCTCTAAAAGATGGTACTTCAAAACGTACACACAGGCTTTATCGTAATGATTGGGATGATACCAAAAAACATGCATATTTCACCAATGTATCGAAAGAAGAGGGTATTCTGGTAGAAGGCTTCGGGCTTGGTGTAAATATTACCGATATTAATCAGGATGGTTGGAAGGACATTTATGTAACGAACGACTTCCTGACAAACGACCTGATGTATATAAACCAGCATAAAGATGGTAAGCACATAGGCTTTGTAGAACAGGCTCGAGACTACTTCAAGCACACTTCCTATTCGGCAATGGGTAACGAGGTGTCTGATATTAATAACGATGGATTGGTAGATATTATAGCTTTAGACATGATGCCTTTCAGCAACAAACGGAAGAAGATGATGACAATGGCAAATAATTATCAGGCTTTCCAGAATAACGATAGATACAACTATACCTATCAATATGCACGCAATACGTTGCAAGTCAATCAAGGTAAAAACCCACTTACAGGGCAACCTGTTTTTAGCGAAATAGGACTACTTGCCGGAGTTGCCCAAACTGATTGGAGCTGGACACCCATGGTGGTTGACTTTGATAACGATGGTATGCGAGACATTATCATAACTAATGGTTTCCCGAAAGATATTACCGACCTCGATTTTATGGCTTATCGGCACGAGGTTCACAATTTAGCTTCTCCTACCTATCTTTTAGATTATATTCCGTCTGTTAAGATAAAAAACTTTGCTTTTCATAATAAAGGTAATTTCAAATTTGAAGATGTAACCGAAAAATGGGGTATGGCCGAGCCATCGTTTTCGAATGGTGCAGCATACGCCGACCTCGACAACGACGGAGACCTTGATTATATAGTCAACAACATCAACGATTCGGCTTCGGTTTACCGAAACAATTCAATACAACTAAAACCACAGGAAAGTAATTATTTGCGTATAAAGTTTAAAGGTAACCTGCCCAATATAATGGGCTTAGGCGCATGGGTTGAGATTAATTATAGTAATGGGCAAAAACAAGTGTATGAGCATACACCTTATAGAGGCTACTTATCGTCGGTAGAACCCGTAGCGCATTTTGGCTTAGGTAAAATACAGCAGATAGACCAACTGAAAGTAGTATGGCAAAGTGGCAAAACACAGGTAATCAAAAACATCAAAGCTAATCAGATTCTGAGTTTAAAAGAGAGCGATGCTACCCTGCAACCTGCTGCCGGGCAAACGCCAGCACCTACCTTATTTGCTGATATAAGCACCCAACTACAAGTGCCTTATGTGCACCAAGAAGACGATTACATCGATTTTAATATACAAAAACTATTACCCCATAAAATGTCTCAGTTTGGGCCTGCCCTTGCTGTTGGAGATGTAAATGGCGATGGATGGGAAGATATGTTTGTAGGCGGCGCTAAAAACAGAAAAGGGAAGTTTCTGATTCAGAATAAAGAGGGCAAATTCAGTGTACAGGATTTATTATCGGGAGAAGACGGATTCAGTAAGATTTCGGAAGATATGGGTGTTTTGCTTTTTGATGCTGATGCAGACAGAGACCTTGACCTTTATATTGTAAGTGGTAGTGCCGAGTTTAATGCCGGGTCTCCGGCATTTCAGGATAAACTATATATTAATGATGGCAAGGAGCATTTTCAATTAAGCGAGCAGGCGCTTCCGGCTTTTTTGAAAAGTGGCTCATGCGTAAAAGCCGCTGATTTTGACCATGACGGCGATTTAGACTTGTTTATAGGTGGGCGTGTTGAGCCCAATGCGTATCCTAAACCAGTATCGAGCTATATTCTTAGAAATGATACTGCCAATGGACAGGTGAAATTTACAGATGTAAGCACTCAGGTGGCTCCTCAGTTACAGAATATCGGCTTGGTGTGTGATGCTTTATGGAGCGATTATGACAACGACGGCTGGCAGGATTTAGTATTGGTGGGTGAATGGATGCCTGTTACGATTCTGAAAAATAACAAGGGAAAACTAGAGCAAGTAAAAGAAAATGGGACATTGAAGGCTAAGGTAGGTTGGTGGACGAGCATTACTGCCGGAGACTTTGACAATGATGGAGACATAGATTATATAGCAGGTAACTTGGGTTTAAATACGCTGCTGCAAGCCAATGATACCCAACCTGTGAGCATTTATGCCAAAGATTTTAACAATGATGGTTTTTTTGATGCTATTCCAACAGTATATTTTCCTAATCAGGAAGGAGTATTGCAAGAGTTTCCGTACAATACCCGTGACGATCTAGCGAAGCAGTTTATCCAGACCCGCCAGCGTTTTCAGAATTATGATAAATTCTCAGACGCAACTATTGATAAAATATTGAAACCGGAAGAGATGAAAGATGCTTTGATTTTACGCGCTAACTGGATGAAAAGCAGCTATATAGAGAATAAAGGCAATGGGCTATTTGCCATAAGTGAGTTGCCAATAGAAGCCCAATTTGCGCCGCTTTATGGCATGATTGCCGACGACTACGACCAGGATGGTAATCTTGATGTACTCATAGCAGGCAATGACTTTGGTACTGAGTTGCTGATAGGTAAGCATGACGCCCACAATGGCCTTTTATTAAAAGGCGATGGAAAAGGCAACTTTACGCCAATATTAGCATCGCAAAGTGGTTATTATGTATCAGGCGATGCCAAGAGTCTAGTACGGCTACAAGATGCAAAAGGAGGCTCTATATTAGTTACGTCGCAAAACAGAGGAGATTTGCGCTTTTTCTCTTACAATAAGCCTGTTAAGAATATTAGTCTATTGCCTGATGAAACCACCGCTATATTGCGTTGGAAGGGTGGCAAAAGCCGACGAGAGGAATTGAACTATGGTTCATCTTTTCTGTCACAATCATCACGCAGCTTAGTTTTGCCAGCTTATATCGAAAATGTAGAGTTGATAAATGCTTCGGGCAAGAAGCGAATTATTAAGCCCTAAATGTATTTTTTTATATTATTTAAAAGAGGCTGTCTCAAAAGAAAACGGCACAAAATATTATTTGGCAAGGTAGAGACCCCACTCCCCAACCCCTCTCCCCAACTGTGGGGAGAGGGGCTTTTTTGTCCCCTCCCCATTGTTGGGGAGGGTTAGGGTGGGGTCTTTTCCAAATATTATTTGGTATAAAAAACTTTTGAGACAGCCCCTTTTGGTATCAAAAACAATATAAATAAGGTGCTTTATGAGCACCACCTGTTTATCTTCTTATCAAGTCTTGTCAGAGTATCTAAGCCCAGCACTTTTCCTTGACAATTTGAGCGTGTTGTATTTTCTCACAAAATTGAATCTTATAGATTCTGAAACTCATTTATGGTAAAAATTTCGGGTACTCTTTCAAGTTGTGGGTAGGTATTATTTATGCAATGAGCTACAAAGAAAATATTCTTTAAAATTAGGTTTATGCAGAAACAAATAAAATTTGTGATAAATTAAGAATGTTTGTATTATTGTTACAAATTGATACAATAACATTGTTTGGTGTAATGCAATATTGAAAAAATTATATAATAGCTATTTTCTTCATCACAAACACCAAAAAATCGCCACAAAAAAGCAATATATAGGCTAATTTACACCATAAGTCGATTCTTAAAAAAGTAAATTCATAGCAGTAGTAGATTTAAGGGTAATTCACTTAAAATTACTCAAAATAAGAGGTTCAAGGCGGTGGTGGAAAGAGGTAAATTAGTAAAATAATTGACATTAAAATTTTACAAATAGCAATAGTGCTAAAGCTCAGATTATATACATCATTCAACCTTTCAATAAATTACTATGAAATCTAACAGACGAAACTTTATTCAAACCCTTGGCTTGGGTACAGCCGGGATAGGGATAGGTAGTTCAATACCATTAAGTGCTAATGCTAATACATTTGATACAAAAGAAAAAGATGATGAGCAAGTATTATTTGTTGGCGATAACATTGCCGTAGCCAATACAAGCTACGGAAAAATAAGAGGATATATATTAAGAGGAATCCATACTTTTCTGGGTGTGCCTTACGGAGCAGATACAGGCGGTAAAAACCGTTTTATGCCACCACAAAAACCAGAGCCTTGGACCGACATAAAACCAACCGTATGGTGGGGTAATACCGCACCACAGATTATGGAAAAACGCTATGCCGACCAATATGCCTCGTTTGTTGACCACTGGAATTATGACGATGTAAGCGAAGATTGTTTGAGACTTAATGTCTGGACTCCGGTGCTAGACAACAAAAAAAGACCTGTAATAGTATGGCTGCACGGTGGTGGCTTTGTGAATGGTAATGGCATAGAGCAAGATGGCTACTATGGCGAGAATATAAGCCGTTTGGGCGATGTTGTTTATGTGTCACTTAATCACCGTTTAGGTACACTTGGTTTTACGAATCTGGCTGGTGTAGGTGGCGATAAGTTTGCTGCTTCGGGTAATGTGGGTATGCTTGATATCGTAGCAGCCTTGGAGTGGGTAAAAGCAAATATTGGCAATTTTGGTGGCGATGCCAACAATGTAACCATCATTGGCCAATCGGGTGGGGGAGCAAAAGTATGCACCCTGATGGCGATGCCATCGGCTAAGGGGCTGTTCCATAAAGCAGTATCATTAAGTGGTTCAACTTTGAGTGGTGTGCCAAAAGAATATTCAGAAAAATTAGGCGCTGCGGTGTTGAAAGAAGCAGGTTTAGGACCAAACGATATTGATAAGTTACAGCAGATACCTTGGCGCCAATATATTGATATTGCTAATAAAGCTGTAGCTTCAATGGCTGAAGAAGCTAAGAAGATGAACCTTATGAGGGGTGGTTTTGCTCCGGTAGGCGATGGACATTACCTGAGCGATAAGCCATTTTTCTCTGATGCCAATCATTTCTCGGCCGATGTACCGCTCATTATTAGCAGTACCTTCAATGAGTTTTCACCAAGCCGTACCGATGCAAGAATCGAACAAGTATCTTTCAGTGATGTAAAAGAAAAACTGAAACCACGATTTGGTGACAAATCAGGTGAAATTACCGATGCGTATGCCAAGGTGTTCCCGAACAAAAAGCCTATCGAAATATGGTCGATGATTATGAGCAATCGTAAAAATGTAATTGCTGCCGCCGATGCCAAAGTAAAACAGAAAGCTCCTGTATATGTGGCATGGTTTGGCTGGCAACCACCATTATTCGACGGTAGAATGAGAGCCTTCCACTGCGATGATATTTGTTTCTGGTTCTATAATACCGACCTGATGCTGACACACACAGGTGGTGGTGCGCGACCACGCCGTTTGTCTGAAAAAATGGCGAAATCATTCCTGAACTTCGTACGCACGGGTAATCCGAACGGAGGAGGGCTTCCAAACTGGGCACCTTACACCACAGCTAATGGCGAAACGATGATTCTTGACGATGTGTGCGTGTTGAAAAACGACCCTGACCGTGAGGCACGCAAAGCAATTGTTTAATGCTTTGGTTTTAAAGACTGGTATTACATTGACTTCCGAAAATCAATCTACCAGTTTCACTAATCTGAAATAAATGCTGGGCTAATAAGATATATAACACCCCCGAACCCTAAAAAGCGACAGCTTGCTTTCTTCTGTTGAAGAAAGCGGCTGGAGCTATTTTTATGTAAGGGTTTTGTAAGCAGCCTTTAAATTTGGATTTAAAGGCTTAATGATTGTATATTTACTACTTATTCACCTTTAACCTGTACACCAGCAATGAAACGCATTTTTAATGTGTTGTTTTTATGCCTGTCTTTTAATGTGTTTGCACAGCAGGGCATTGTAAAAGAAAGCCTTACCATTAAAAGTTCTCTTTTAGGCAAAGATGTAAAGTATAATATCTATCTACCTGCCGACTACTCAACATCAAATCGTTCGTACCCGATTCTTTATTTATTGCATGGCTTTGGCGATGATGAAACAGGCTGGGTGCAATTTGGTGAAGCCAACAGCATTACCGATAAATTAATTCAGAATGGCGAAATTGCTCCTATGATAATTGCCATGCCTGACGGTGGTGTAAGTGGCTACGTAAATAGTTTTGATGGTAAGGTGCCTTACGAAGACTTCTTCATTAAAGAGTTTATCCCTCACATTGAGTCAACTTACAGAATCCGTGCGCAAAAACGCTACAGAGCTATTGCAGGGCTTTCGATGGGTGGTTATGGCACATTAGTGATGTCGACCAAGCACCCTGATTTATTTGCTGCCTCGGCTCCTTTAAGCGCAGGTGTACGTACCGACGAAGAAGTAATTGCTATGCCCGATGCACAATGGGCAAACTCTTATGCCCAACGCTATGGGAAAGATTTGGTAGGCAATGCCCGTATCAACGAACATTATAACAAAAATTCAATCCTGAAAATTATTGAAACGGCTAATCCGGATGATATTAAAAAAGTAAGGTACTACATTGATTGTGGCGACGATGATTTTCTGATTAAGGGCAACATGGCACTACATGCCTTGATGATAGACAAGAAAATTCCGCACGAGTTTCGTGTGCGTCAAGGTGGCCATACATGGTCATACTGGCGCTCGGCATTACCCGAAGTACTTAAGTTTGTAAGCGAAAGTTTCCATCAAAAATAAATCCTGTCATAAATGAAAAAGATTAGCCTGTTATTTTTCTTACTGGTTTCAGCACTCAGTTTTGCACAACAAGGTATTGTAAAAGAAAGTCTGAAAATAAAAAGTAGTACTTTAGGCAAAGAAGTAAAGTATAATATTTACCTGCCTGCCGATTACGAGAAAAACAATCGCCTGTATCCTGTTCTATATCTATTACATGGCTATACAGATAATGAAACAGGCTGGACACAGTTCGGTAAGACACCCGAAATTGCAGATAAAACAATCAACAGTGGCGAAGCCCCACCAATGATTATCGTGATGCCTGATGCAGGTGTAACCTGGTATATGAATACGTATGATGGAAAAACGAAATTTGAAGATTTCTTCATTAAAGAGTTCATTCCGTATATCGAAACCACCTATCGTATTCGTTCTAAAAAGGAATTCAGAGCCGTAGCAGGTCTTTCGATGGGAGGGCTCGGTACACTTCTGTACTCAACAAAACACCCCGAAATGTTTGCTGCTGCTGCGCCATTGAGTGCAGCTGTATGGACTGATGAAGAAATTGTAAGCGGAAACCAGGAACAGGAAAGATGGAATAACGTTTTCGGTGATTTATACGGTAAAAACCTGAAAGGCAAAGACCGCCTCACAGACCACTACTACAAAAATGCGCCAATCAAAATTGTAGAAACTGCTAATGCCGAAGATTTGAAAAAAGTAAGATTCTATATCGATTGTGGCGACGACGATTTCCTGATTAAAGGCAACATGGCACTACACGCCATGATGATTGACAAGAAAATTCCACACGAATTCAGGGTAAGAGACGGAGGCCATACGTGGTCATACTGGCGCACAGCTCTGCCTGAAGTATTGAAATTTGTAGGAGAGAGTTTTACGAGATAAGAATTTAGTGAATGTGTGAATTGTCTTGAACTTTGGTTTAACTGATTAATCTGATTGACAATGATTTGAATGTTGATTATTGTCTGATTTGTTTAATCAATGAAATCATAAAATCAAGTAAATCAAAGTTCAAGACCATTCGTAATTCACAATTAAAACTGCAACAACCAGCGTAATATATATAATTTAAAACATTATCCATTTTATTAACCTTATCAAGAATGAATCGTAGAGAAGCTGTTCAGAGAGTTGCCCTTTTAGTAGGAGGGGTGTTATCTCCGCCACTAATAGCTGGTGTAATGGGACAAGTACTTAATACAGGCCCTAGCGTAGCCACTACCGCTGCCCAAGAAACATTGTTGGCCGAAGTTGCCGACATCATTATTCCTACAACCGATACGCCTGGTGCCAAAGCTGCCGGAGCAGAGAAATTTATTGTAAGAGTAATGCGTGATTGTTTTGTGAAAGAAGACCAGGATAAGTTTTATGCAGGTCTGGCAAAACTAGATGCCGATAGCAAAACCAAATATGGTAAAGGCTTTATTGAATTAAGTACGCCTGAGAAAAACGAAATGGTAAAACAGACCATGACGGCTGACAAACCATTTTTCCTGAGAATGAAAGAGCTAACCACCGTAGGTTATTTTACTTCTGAAATTGGTGCTACACAAGCCTTAGAGTATTTACCGATTCCGGGTAGATTCGATGGTTCGGCTCCATATAAACCTGGTCAGAAAACCTGGGCTATTTAATTTTTTTAACCTATTCATGTTAACCTCACAGACAAAAAATGAACTTAAATATAGATGCAATTAAAGCTCAGACCTACGATGCCATTATTATTGGCTCGGGTGTAACCGGAGGTTGGGCAGCAAAAGAACTGACAGAAAAAGGATTGCGTGTAATAATGCTCGAAAAAGGAAAGCAATTAGAGCACGTAACCGGCTATGAAAATGCCATGAAAAATCCGTGGGAGACGCAATATAACGGACGATTAACGATTGCTCAGAAAGAATCGCATCCGAAATTGGCGCGTGATTACCCATATAATGAAATGACAGAGAAATACTGGATGAACGATTCAGATTCGCTCTACAAAGAAGATAAAAGATTTGACTGGTACCGTCCGGGGATTGTAGGTGGAAAATCAATTATGTGGGGACGCCAGTCGTATCGTTTGAGTGATATAGATTTTGAAGCAAACTTAAAAGATGGTATAGCAGTTGACTGGCCTATCCGTTATAAAGATATAGCGCCTTGGTACTCTTACGTTGAGAAATTTGTAGGTATATCAGGCGAGAAACTTAATTTACCTCAGTTGCCAGACAGTGAGTTTTTACCACCGATGGAAATGTACTGCGTTGAGAAAGAGGTACGTAAACGCATCGAGAAAAATTTCCCGGGCCGTGTAATGACTATTGGCCGTGTAGCTAACCTTTCGGAAGCGCAAAAGGCTCAATTAGGTGTTGGCCGTGCTGCGTGTCAGTATCGTAACAAATGTTCGTTGGGTTGTCCGTTTGGAGCTTATTTCAGTACACAATCTTGTACACTACCTCCGGCGGCTAAAACCGGCCGTTTGACTCTTCGTCCTGACTCAGTAGTTACTGAAATTATGTACGACGAAAACAAAAAACGTGCAACAGGTGTAAGAGTAATTGATGCCGTAACGCTTCAACCTACCGAGTACTTTGCCAAGATAGTGTTTGTTTGTGGTAGTGCATTGGGTTCTACGGCTATCATGCTTAACTCAAAATCAAACCGTTTCCCTAATGGCTTGGGTAATGATTCTCAACAATTAGGACATAATCTAATGGACCACCACTTCCGTACAGGAGCATCTGGCGTATGGGATGGCGACTTGGATAAATACTCTTACGGCCGCCGTGCTAATGGTATTTATGTGCCACGTTACCGTAATATTGGTAACGATAAACGTGATTATATCCGTGGTTTTGGTTACCAGGGTGGAGCAGGTGCGGGCCGTCAGGGCTGGCAACGTAATGTAGCAGAGTTGAGCTTCGGCGCTGACTACAAAAACGAGGTAACTACGCCAGGGTTGTGGACAATGGGCTTAGGTGGTTTTGGTGAAACTTTGCCGTACTACGAAAACCGTATGTATTTACACGCTACCGAAAAAGACAAATGGGGTATGCCATTGGTTGTTTTTGATGCTGAGTTGAAAGAAAACGAGAAGAAAATGCGTATCGACATGATGAACGATGCTAAAGAAATGTTGGAAAGCTCAGGCGTGAAAAACGTTCGTGCTTATGACAACGGTTCTTATCTTGGTATGGCGATTCACGAAATGGGTACTGCTCGTATGGGCCGTGATCCTAAAACATCGGTATTGAATGCCAATAACCAGATTCATGATGTGAAAAACGTGTTTGTAACTGATGGTGCTTGTATGACCTCGGCTTCATGCGTAAACCCATCGTTGACCTACATGGCACTTACTGCCCGTGCTGCTAATTTTGCAGTTAACGAATTGAAGAAAAAGAATATATAATTTTAGAGTGTGTTTAAAATTTATAAATCGACCTCCGAAGTAATCTTTTTTGACTACACTGCGTTGCATTTTTTCGATGTAGCTTCTGGCTACATCTGCAAAATGACGCCTTGTCTAGTCAAAAAACCTTTACTTCTCGGTCAGATTGACAAAGTTTAAACACACTCTTATTCAGATTATGCATAAGTCTTAACCTCTCTGGCGTAAAGCCGGAGAGGTTAATTTTATCAACAAACCCAAACTTTATACAATGAAATTGTTCAGGATAATAAGCTCTATTTCTTTCCTTAGTTTATTATTCATGATTGGCTGCCAGCAAAATCAAGAAAATCAGCAGCAGAGCGGCGAAGAACTTGCAAAAATTCATTGTGCTTCATGCCACCTTTTTCCAGAACCCGAATTATTAGATAAGTCAACATGGGAGAAAAATATACTACCAAACATGGCATTACAGTTGGGTTTTGTGGTAAATGGCGAAGCTGTGTATCTTAATATTCAGCAAGAGATGGTAGATGGTAAGCTTCAAATAGTTAATAAATCAGCTATCAGTATAGAAGAGTGGGAGCGTATGGTAGCCTACTATAAAGAAAAAGCTCCGCTGAAAATGGCACCGCAAAATCGCCCTCCGATTACTGAAATAAGCAACTTGTTTGATGTAACAGCCAAAAATGTACAAAAAAATGGTTTTCCGGCTACAACTTACCTGAAAATAGATGAAGGGAATCAGCAGATTTATGAAGGAAATCTTTTTGATAGCTCATTGAATGTATTTGATAAAAACCTCAAAGCTGTTTCTGCAAGAAAACTCAGTGCCACTATTGTAGATATTGATTTTGGCGAAGACCTGAAGAAACCCGGTAAGCGCACCGGATTTCTGACCAGTATCGGAATTATAAATCCTAATGATTTAAGAAAAGGAAAATTATTGGATTTTAATGCTACTTCCGCAAGCAAGCCACTCATTGATAGTTTGCAAAGACCAGTACAAAGCATAGCAGTAGACCTAGATAACGATGGCTACAAAGACCAGTTAATTTGCAGTTTTGGTAACAAAAATGGCGTATTGGCATGGTATAAAAACCTGCAAGGCAAAGGTTACCAGAAACAGCTAATAAGAGAACTGCCCGGTGCTATCAAAGCCTATATCACCGACGAAAATAAAGACGGTTTACCTGATATATGGGTACTTTTTGCACAGGCACAAGAAGGTGTTTTTCTGTTGATGAACAGAGGTGGCGGCAATTTTGATACGCAGGAGATATTACGTTTTCCTCCTATATACGGTTCTAGTTATTTTGAAATGGTTGACTTGAATAATGATGGTCATAAAGATATACTTTATACAAGTGGAGATAATGCCGATTTAACTCCTCACCTCATGAAAAACTATTATGGTGTGTATGGTTATCTGAACAATGGTAAGAACCAGTTTAAGCAAGCATTTTTCTTTCCTGTTAATGGCTGTTATAAAGCTATTGCCCGTGATTTTGATAAAGATGGCGATATTGATATTGCTGCTATTTCGTATTTCCCTGATACTAAAAATCAACCTCAGGAGGGTTTCGTTTATCTTGAAAACGAAGGTAAACTTAATTTCAAGCCTTATTCTATCAAAGAAGTAAATGTAGGAAAGTGGTTAACAATGGATGTGGGAGATGTAGATGGCGATGGTGATGAAGACATAATTATTGGAAGCCTTGATTTGAGCAAGCAAGGTATTAAAGATGTAGGCCAAAAGGATACAGCCTTTTTATTGCTGAAGAATCGTACAATCAAACCTTAATAAACCATGAAGAAAATTTTATTTTTGTGTCTGATAGTATTTCTGGCAAGGGCACAATCAAAAACGCCATTTGAAACGGTAAAAACACAGAATGGCCTTGTGTCGGGCATCTATAGCAATGGCGTTAATGTTTTTAAGGGTATTCCGTTTGCAGCTCCGCCTGTAGGTGAGTTACGTTGGAAAGCGCCACAAGCTGCGGCAAACTGGCAAGGTGTGCGCAAATGTGATACTTTTTCGGCTAGCGCCATGCAAGCAAAGCCTGCACCTTTTATGATGTACACGGCTGAGTTTCTGGCACCACCGGAGCCACTAAGCGAAGATTGCCTATACCTGAATGTTTGGACAGCGGCAAAATCGGCAAATGAGAAAAGACCTGTTGTTGTTTGGGTGCATGGTGGTGGTTTTACGGGTGGTTCGGGTTCTGTACCTCTATATGATGGCGAAGATTTAGCCAAAAAAGGTGTTGTATTTGTTACCATTAATTACCGTTTAGGGGTATTTGGTTTTCTGGCTCACCCAGAGTTAAGCAAGGAAGCTAACGGAAAAGAGGTAGGTAACTATGCTTTTCTTGACCAGATTGCGGCCTTTGAATGGGTGAAGAAAAATATAGCCGCCTTTGGTGGAGACCCTAACAATGTAACATTGGCAGGGCAGTCGGCAGGGGCATTTAGTGTCAATGTGCTAATGGCATCGCCTTTGGCAAAAGGTCTGTTTCATAAAGCTATTGCCGAGAGTGGCGGCATGTTTGGCTTTTCTTTACGCATGAAATCTGTAGCTGATGCCGAGCAAACGGGTGCAGCTTTTGCACAGAAATTACAGGCTAGCTCGATAGCAGATTTAAGAGCAAAGTCGGCAGAAGAAATATTGAAAGCAGGTGGTGGAATTTCGAGCCCGGTTCTCGATAAGTATGTGATTGTAGGCGATATGTATAGTTTATTTGCAAATAACAAACAAAACGATGTGCCTTTGCTTACAGGCTGGAATGCAGGTGACAGATTTCCTTCGCCTAAAACATTAACAGCCGAAGAGTTTAAAGCCGATGCTGAGAAAAAATACGGTGCTTTTGCCAACGATTTTCTGAAAGTATATCCATCAGCTACTGATGCCGAAGCCAAGGAGTCGCAACTGGAAGTAAGCGGGCATATGCTTTTTGGATGGCAGAATTATACATGGGCAAAATTGCAGTCGAAATATGGTAAAAATAAGGCGTATCTGTATTTCTTTAAACATGTACCGCCGCAGCATGCCGATAAGCCTGATTTCGGTGCATTTCACTCTGCCGAATTTGGCTATTTTTTGCATACATTACACAATTGGGATAGGCCTTTTACAGCCGTTGACAGAAAACTGGAAGACCAGATGTCATCTTATTGGGTGAATTTTGCCAAGACTGGCAACCCAAATGCAAAAGGCTTGCCCGAATGGAAAGCTTTTGATGCGGCTAAGCCACAAGCAATGATATTTGGTGATGTACCTCAAACAGAGATTCTTCCGTCTAAAGCTCAGTTTGAGTTTTGGGATAAATATCGGGAGAGTTTGAAATAGGGGAGGAAATTCATAAGCGTGTCACACTTATACTCGTAGGAGAATGAGTGTGGCACGCTTATTATGTTTTTTGATTATTTCAACTGTTAAAATGAGAGAAGGGTGCTAAAGTAACTGTGCCACGGCCTTTTGCTTGCGAGTATAGCCGTGACACAGAGAAGGGAAAATGGAGAACGAGCGTAAAATTTCATTTTATTACTTTTTTCCATTCTCCTTGTTCCATTCTCCCTTTTCCTTTCTCCATATACTTTAATTACACTCAGTTGAGTATGAATACAAATGCTCGTCGAATTTTGCCCAACGATGGTTGTTTTCTAGTTTTTTCAATAACGTAGGGCAATCTTTATATAAAGCTGCATAGGCATCGTCATAATCCTTTTTACGTAGCTTTATAGCCGTGGCATCGCCAACTTTTACGAAATAAGATTTGTTTTCATCATGCGTTATAGTAATGCCCGCTACCTCAGTACTTGTGCTTACTTTCGCTAACGGAATATCATATACTTTAATTTTCTCGCTGAAAGATGGGTTCAAAACCTGAAGCAATAACTCTTCAACGTCTTTGTTTTTCACTACCTTGGTTTTCTCGAAATAGGCATAACCTTTATCGATAATCTCAGTATTAATCCCTTTGTTGCGGCCTAATACATGTTTGTTGAAAGTACGGTTGATAGAATTATCAAGCTTGTTGAAACTACTGATAGGCAGATACATCTCCGAAATGGCATCAGACTTTAGCGTAATTTTTTTCTTTTCTCCGCTGGGCGTGATAGAAATTGATTTAATAAGCCCGTTTGTTTTATTAACTGAGCTAATGATACCTTTTACTTCGGTTCCGTCGTTAAGGTAAAGATAGGCTTCTTCTTTAATTGAGAAGAGATCGAAGGCCGGAGTAAAAAGTTGTGCCGAAACTGTTGTGTAAGCCAATACACAAAAAAGCAATGCTAGTTTTTTCATAATTTTCTTTAAGTTTTAATTATTAAATAAGAGGTAGTTGTGAGAGTTGAAACGTAGTAATAAAGGCAGTATTGTTTGTAAAGACGTTTTACGATTCTTAATTTTTGTTAAAATCGCTATTTGAGATAATTTTCGACAGTTTTAGAAAACAAACGAGCCACAGTTTTGGGCTGTAGCTCGTTTGAATGGTTTTGGAATTTTAGTGGTTTCCAGCGAATTACTTGCACTCAGTGGTATAAGCCCACAAATGCTCATCAAATTTCGACCAACGGTGGTCATCTTTTATTTTCTTTAGTAAATCAGGGCAATCTTTATATAAAGCCAAATAAGCTTTATCATAATCGGCTCTTTTGATTTTCACAGCCGTTGCATCACCTACTTTTACATAATAAGACTTATCGTCGCCACCGGCCATTGTAATGCCTGCCACACCAAAGCGCATACTTTCTTGCGCACGTGGGTCATGATATACCTTTATTTTCTGGCTGAACGATGGGTTTACCATCTGCATTAATAAAGTTTCAACATCTTTTTTGATACCTACTGTTGATTTCTCAAAATATGCGTAGCCTTTGTTAATGATTTCCATGTTTACATTATTGTCTTTCCACTTTTGAGCATTAAAACTTTGTTCAGAAGCATTTACAAGTTTGTTATAGCCACTAGCAGGCAAATACATGGTTTTGATTTCTTCGGCTTTTATTTTGCGCTTTTTCTTTTCACCTTTAGGAAGCAAAACTATTTCTTCAATAAGACCTTTTTTACGGTCAATATCATCAATGGTACCTTCAATTTCAGTACCATCTTCTAAAGTAATGTAGGCGATTTCTTTACCCGAAAAACGATCAAAAGCAGGAATAAACGATTGAGCAAAAGTAGTTGTACTACCAAATAAACAGCAAAACAGGACGATTTTTTTCATAAGGAGCATTTAGGTTTTAAATTATTTAAATAAAAGGTAATTATTTTTATTGGAGAAGGGAACAAGCAAAATGGAGAAAGAAAGAAAATAAAATCCTTTTTCCATTTTCCTTGCTCCCTTCTACTAAACATTAAAGATTGCCTCTTTTTAGTTCAGCAACGGCATAATCGGCGGCACGGGCCGAGAGTGCCATATAGGTAAGTGATGGATTCTGGCACGGCGACGAGGTCATACTTGCACCATCAGTACAGAAAACGTTTTTTACTATATGGTGCTGGTTATATTTGTTGAAAACAGAGTTTTTAGCGTCGGTACCCATGCGGGCAGTGCCCATTTCGTGTATACTCAAGCCGGGGTGGGCTTGTTGGTCAAAGGCTTCAATGTTTGAAAAGCCTGCTTTTTCCATCATAGCAACGGCCTGTTCTTTGGCATCTTTGCGCATTAGTGCTTCGTTTTCACGATAATGCACGTCCATTTTTAGCACAGGTTGTCCCCATTTATCTTTCTGCTCGTTGCTGAGTGTTACTTTATTATCATAATAAGGCATACACTCACCAAAAGCATCCAGTATCATTTTCCAGTCGCCAAAGGTAGCCACTTTTTCTTTGAATTCGGCTCCCATACCATCCATATCCATTGAGTGTTGCCAACCATCTCGCCAGGTATAAACTTCAAAACCATAGCCTCTGTTAAAAGCCTGTTTTTCGCCGCCGGGCAAATTACGGAAACGAGGCACATATAAACCCGCCGGATGGCGGCCATAATAAACTTTATCTAAATCTTTCTCATAATCGGCCGTTGCGCCTACATGAAAATGATGGTCCATCAGGTTATGGCCAAGCTGACCGCTGTCGTCCATACCATTCGGGAAACGATTAGAGGTTGAGTTCATCAGAATAAACGTAGAACCAAGCGCAGAGGCATTCAGGAAAATGATTTTTGCCGAAAACTCCAGCCATTCGTGCGTTTGCTCATCAATTACTCTTACCCCTGTAGCCTTACCCGATTTTTCGTCATAAATAATAGAATTGACAATAGAATGCGGGCGTATTGTGAGGTTATTGGTTCGGCGTGCGGCTGGTAGGGTAGATGATTGCGTACTGAAATAAGCGCCAAACGGACAGCCGCGCATACACCTATTACGATACTGGCATTTGGCTCGCCCAAGTGCCATTTGTTCTTCGGTAGGTTCTGTCAGATGCGCTGCACGGGCAGAAATTACCCTGCGGTCGTTGAAATTGGTATTTACAGTATTTCTGAAATGCGACTCAATGCAATTATCGGGCATAGCCGGCTGAAACTGCCCGTCAGGCAGGTGTGGAAGACCATCCCGGTCTCCGGCGATGCCTGCAAATTTCTCGACGTAATCGTACCAAGGCGCTAAATCTTTATAGCGAATAGGCCAATCGGTTGCAATGCCTTCTTTGGCATTTGCTTCGAAATCAAGGTCTGAGAAACGGAACGAATAACGCCCCCACATCAGCGAACGTCCACCTACATGGTAGCCACGAATCCAGTCGAAAGGTTTTTCTTCTATGTAGGGGTTCTCTAAATCATTAACGAAATGATGATGCGTAGACTCCATAATGGCAAACCCCGTACGATTTTGTACCGGATAATTTTTCAGTAAATCATTAGGCATTTGCAAGTCATGGTGCGGAAAATCCCAGGGGTCTTTTGTTGCAGTATGGTAGTCGGTTACGTGTTCAATCATTCGGCCACGTTCAAGCAGTAATACTTTTAGTCCTTTTTCGCATAGCTCTTTTGCAGACCAACCACCCGAAATACCCGAGCCTACCACAATAGCATCGTATTGCAGGTTTTCTTTTGTTTTTCCTTGAAAATTCATTGTATAGGTTAAAGTAGAATTGACTTTAAAGGTAGATAAAATAACTAAGCCAGCCAATTAAATTAGATATGAAAAAGGATGTCACGGCTATACTCGTTTGAATACGGCTGTGGCACCCATAAATAGCAAATTTCAGATTAAGTGTGCCACGCCCTTTTGCGAACGAGGATAGGCTTGACACACTCGGGTTATTTCAACTTATTATACTTCTTACTCAATTCCAATACTTTATCAACAGGTAATGCCTGAATAACACCATTAGCGCCTTTGGTAGTTTGGGCTGCAAACATCGAGTTGATGATGGCTTCTTCGGTAGCTTCTATAGCTGCCAGAAACAGAGGCGATACATCATCGTTGCGAAGTTCGGTAGCCTCATAAAACTTGGTATTTGCATTGTGTGCTACACGCAATTGTTTGGCTGTTGAAATGGCAATTACATAGTCGCCGCTGCCATTAGAGGCAATACCTCCGGTTTTGGCGAGCCCAAAAATAGCTCTTTTAGCTAATCTCTCCAGATTACGGGCAGTAAGTGGTGCATCGGTAGCGACTACTATCATACAAGAGCCATCGGCAGGGTCGTTGAGTTGGTCGTTCATAAAATACTGTTTCAACTCTTCGCCTACGGGTACGCCGTTTACCTGCAAAACGCCGCCGAAATTGGTTTGTACTATTACGCCAACCGTATATCCACCCGATTTAGCTGGCAATACCCTTGAGGCCGTTCCGATGCCACCTTTCCATGCAAAACAGATAGTGCCCGTGCCTGCGCCTACGTTGCCTTCTTCTACTTTGCCGCTACTTGCTATTTCTATGGCTCTTAACACATCTTCTTTCTTTACGTGTCGGCCTGTGATATCGTTCAGATAACTATCGTTGGTTTCGCCCACAACTGGATTCACCGACCGAACCTTCTCATTTCCTTTCTGAGCCAATGTATAATCAATTACTGCATTGGCCGCCGTAGGTACCGAAAGTGTATTTGTCAGAATAATAGGTGTTTCAATATTACCCAACTCTTGCACCTGGCTTATACCCGCCAGTTTGCCAAACCCATTGGCAATGAAAATAGCCGCAGGGACTTTCTCCTGAAACAGATTACCTTCATGCGGAATAATGGCTGTTACACCCGTGCGGATTTTCTCGCCTTCAATCAGGCTTACTTGCCCTACTTTTAGCCCGGCTACATCGGTAATGGCGTTGTTTTGTCCGGTTTTCAGGATCCCAATCTTGATGCCTAGCTCACGTGGACGTTTATTTTGTGCATGAGCTATTACACTTAACAGGGTAAGAGAAAAAAGAAGAAATTTCATAAGTTTAGTTTATTGATGATTATAACGATTTATTCTGCAAATGTATCTTCAAACATCACCTTGCCATCGCCTTTAGCCAGTTTTATGTCGTCAACCAACCCCGAGCCATGAAAACGGTATTTGATACCCACAATTTTACTCACAGGGCCTTCGTAAGGAAACTCATAAGCTAATTTGTTGTCGACAAATATCTTTACCTGCCCGTTTACGGATTCACAACGTACTTTTGCGAAGTCTTTAAAATCAGTACCAAAGCCTGATAAATCATGTTCTTTGCCCGAAATATTTTTCCCAATAAAAAATAGACTATTTTCAGAAATACACCCCTTGGCTGATAGCCGAATCATGATGGCAGCACCCTCGCAAAGCAGCGATATTTCGGTATATTGGCAAATAGAAGCACCTTCGCGATAAGTATTTTTTACTGAAGTTTCAAAGATGAAATCATTGGTTTTGACATCTCCAAAATCTTTCAGATTGCTATATTGTACAACCGGAGCAACTGGTTTTAGATTGATGTTCTGTTGCTGAATTTTTTCTAAAGACAAACCCAGTTTACCATCGTTTAGTGCTTCTTGCTGTTTGAAATAAACCGGAATCGGGCTTTGTTCAATAAATGGTAGCCAACCATCGGTTTGAATAAAGAGATTATGTTCTTTTACAACTTTTTTACCCACTATCAACTTGGCTTGGAATTGCCCCGGATAATAGTAAACCGAAGTATGTTGATGCTGATTAGTGCCCACTTTTATGCGCTTAGAAGGGTCCCAGTCTTGTTGTACAAATACCGAGTCGTCGGGCGCTTTAGATGCATCATAATCAAAAATAACAGAATTGGGCACACCGACCGATACCACTTTTTTGCTGCTGAACGAAAAATCTGAGGCATTTATCTGAGTACTTTTATGTTGCTCTTTCGATATAAAATACCAGCTTGCAATACCGAATACTAATAACAAAGGGAGAATAAACGAGAACAAGTAAGGCTGTTTTGTTCTTGGCTCAGCCTCAATTGTATTTACTATTGTAGGCTCGCTGGTATCATTTTTAGGGAAATGATTCTGCCTGAATCCTCGCCAGTGTTCAAAGCCTAGAAATTGTGCTAGTGTATTGAGTGTAGTTATGGTGGGAGCAGATTCATATTTGACTTTTCCCCAGATTCTTTTCAGAGTAGTGGGGCTGAGGGTAATGCTTGTTGCTTCAAAAATTCGCTGAGAAAGCTCTTCAAAATCCTGATTGGTCCATTTTTCACTGTTTCCCCAGCCTAATTTCTCTTCAATCAGATTTTTACAGTGTACTAATAATATGTCTTCCGATTCAACAATCACTTGGTAATCAATTATTTATAAATATGAATAAACTTGAATGAATTTGGAAAGACCTTGACCACCCATACCGCAAAGGTCTTTTTTAGTTTTGTGCTCTTAGTTCAATAGTCATTATTTTTAATCTAAAAGCATCTAACAAAGCTATGCAAAAGAACACAAAAACAAGGTTTCTGACAGCGATTTTTTTCGCTTTATCCTTACTGCCATTTGCTATTCTGGCACAAGATAATGCTCCACGCCCGTCGCCTCCTGCATCAGTTACAGGACAGATTAATGGTAAAAGTGTTAGTGTTAATTACGGACAACCTTCGGTAAAAGGTCGTGAGGTATGGGGTAAATTAGTGCCTTATGGGCAAGTATGGCGTGCCGGAGCCAACGAGGCTACAACTATCGAGTTTTCGAAAGATGTAACAATTGAAGGTAAGACGCTTCCGGCTGGCAAGTATGGTTTCTTTACGATTCCGAATGCTAACGAGTGGACTATCGTTTTCAATAAAGTACCTAACCAATGGGGTGCTTTTAAGTATGATGCTGCGCAAGATGCACTTCGGGTAAATGTGAAACCTAAGAAATCGAAAGCATTTAATGAGAAGCTATTGTATGCAGTTAACAAGAACTCAGTAAGTCTTGCCTGGGAAAATACAGAAGTAGCCTTTGCTGTAAAGTAAGGCTGAATGAAAAAGCTATTAATATCCCCTTTTATTCTGAGTTATGCCATCGGCATGGCTCAGAATATCTGTTCTTTTACTCTCTTCTGACCTATGGTTGTCAACAATCTGTTTTTGCTCAATATTGCCATGTTGGGCTTTTAGCGTAAAAAACGCCCTTTTCTTCCGCTTTTAGACCGGACAAAATATGGACAATTGGGTTTTTGGGTACGTATAGTGTTGGCGTTAGCTGATTGAGAAGTATAATTTTACCGACATAAGTAAATTATCTTCTTCAAAAATTAGACAAGTAAGCCTTCCAATGAAACAGTTTTTTACTAGCAAACACTGCCTTTTTTTAGCTTTGTTTTGGTGCTTGGCAAAACTAAGCTATGCACAAGTACCCTACATTGTCAAAGATATTGGCAAAGATTTTGGCAATGCCTATGTTAACAATTTGACCAACGCTAATGGTATCGTGTTTTTTACTGCTTTTGATAACAACCAGCATGGTGAAGAGTTATGGAGAAGCGATGGTACTGCTGCAGGAACTTATCTGGTAAAAGATATTAATCCGGGTGGAGCAAACGCTGATATAGCTGAAATGGTAAATGTAAACGGGACGGTATTTTTTAGAGCAACCGATGCTGTTAATGGTGTTAGATTATGGAAAAGTGATGGTACAACTTCGGGAACAGTAATGGTAAGCTCAGATGTTTCATGGCCTGCCTATATAACCAGTCTTAATGGAGTAGTTTACTTTTCTGGTAATGACTCTGCCAATGGTAATGAACTATGGAAAAGTGATGGCACACCAGAGGGCACTACATTAGTAAAAGATATTAACGTGGGCACAGGAGGGTCGTCTATCAACTATATGGCTAATATCAACGGTACTTTATATTTTAGCACTAATTATAATAGTACCGTTCAACTATGGAAAAGCGATGGTACAACAGAAGGTACAGAATTAGTGAAGCAATTTAATTCACCATATAGTGATATGCGTCAGTTCACTAATGTAAATGGAACTTTATTCCTTGTAATTAATGATCCAGTATATGGAAGAGAATTATGGAAAAGTGATGGTACCGACGAAGGCACCGTGATGGTAAAAGATATTAATCCAGACATAGATGATTCGTCTATTGGTGATATGATTGTCAAGGATAATATATTATATTTCACAGCTATAAATAATAATTTTGGCCGGGAATTATGGAAAAGTGATGGTACAGAGGCTGGAACAAAACTAGTAAAAGATATTTATCCGGGTGAAGGCTCTTCTGGTACGTCTGGATTTGTAAATGTGAATGGTACCTTTTATTTTTCGGCTGAGGATGGGGTTCATGGAAGAGAGCTCTGGAAAAGTGATGGTACTGCAGAAGGAACAGTGTTGGTAAAAGATATTTTTCTGGGTAGTTGGGGGTCTTTTGTATCAAACCTGATAGATATAAACGGAACAATTTATTTCGTGGCTAATACCGGGTCTAATGGACCCGAACTTTGGAAAAGTGATGGCACACCAGAAGGAACAGTGCTGGTAAAAGCATTTATTTCGAGTTATGATTATAGACAGTTAGATAATCTGACAAATGTAAATGGAAAATTGTATTTTGTGGGGAGTATTGTAGCAAATACATCCGTTTATTATTCTACACTATGGAGTATAGGCTCTTGCACACCTGCCAATCCTTTTATCAATACAGCCGAAAAAACATCACCCTTTAATATTCAGGTGCAGGATTCAGTTAATATTACCTGCTACTGCAATGTTTTTAACGAACTGATTACTACAGTTGAAGCAATAGGAGATACGCCTGTCAGCGGTACTGTTCCTATAAAAGAATGGCGATACCCGCCGACTGAAGGGTATTATGTACCACGTCAATATGAACTTTATCCTGAAAATGACCCTGACAATGCCATGGCTAAAATAACGTTCTATTACACTCAGAATGATTTTAATGAGTATAATGGATATACTGCCAGTGCACTTAAACTGCCTATTGACAGTAGCGACATAAAGGGGATAAGCAGTATACTTATTGAAAAACGTGTTGGCACCAGTTATAACGATTCAGGCTGGCCAAGTACGTATGCCGGTGCTACAACACAGATTGACCCTGTAGATACTGATATAATCTGGAACAGTACAGCCAAACGTTGGGAAGTGAGTTTTGAGACTAAAGGGATGGGAGGGTATTATCTGAAAACCCTGACACTAACCGAACCAACGTCTGTGACCGTGAGCGATACCGCTATTTGTAGTAATAAAACCATTACGCTTCAAGCTACGTGTGCGAGTGGAGTGCTTAACTGGTATACCAGTGCTACAGGGGGAAGTAGTATTGGTACAACCTCACCGCTGGTGTTTTCTCCTGCTACTACGCATACCTACTATGCCGCTTGTGAATATGGACTGAACAGCACTAACAGGATAGCTACTCATGAAGTAGTTGTAACAGCAATGCCTACCAATCCGACGGGCCTATCGGTTAATAAAACAGCTATTTGTAGTGGTACAACCATTGAGCTGACAGCTACTTGTGCTATAGGAATCGTTAAATGGTATAATCAGGCCAGCGGTGGAAGTGTTATCAGTACAGAATCAGTCTTGCAAGAGACACCTATGAGTAGCATACCTTATTATGTAGCTTGTGAAAATGATAATTGCAAAACTGATAGAGTATTGGTAGGAGATATTAGTGTAACCCAACAGCCAACCAAACCAACAGGTGTATCAGTTGACCAAACATCTGTTTGTACATATTATACGATTAACCTGTTTGCCTCTTGCGATATTGGAACTATCACATGGTATGCTGGCCAATATGATACGACAAGCATCGGTACGGGTAATAATTTTAATATAATACCAGAAAATGGTACTTCTTATTATGCATCTTGCGAACTTGGTGAATGCACAACCGAGAGAGTTTTGGCCGGAACTGTTACGGTATATGAACAGCCTGATACCCCAACTAATGTTTCGGTAAACAAGACCGCTATTTGTAGTGGTACGAATATTACTTTATCAGCTCTTTGTTCTGTAGGAACACCTGTCTGGTATGAAATAGGAGAAGATGATGCTCCACTTGTAGGAGAAGGTTCTATTGTTACTTATACTCCTGCGGCTACTGCTAAGTATTTTGTCTTTTGTAAAAATAATATATGTGAGAGTGATAGGGTAATTACAGCAGAAGTAGCAGTAACTACGCAACCATCTGTACCAACTAATGTTTCAGCTAGTAAATCTGCTATTTGTCGGGGAACAAGTGTTTCTCTATCAGCTACTTGTAGTGTCGGGACTCTTTTGTGGTATACACAGGCAACCGGAGGTACAGCAATAGGCACCGGGACAGCGCTGAGTCAAAGCCCAACTACCCCAACTACATACTATGCAGAGTGTAAAAATGCTGATTGTATTAGTGCAAGGGTGGCTACAGCCGAAGTGCTTGTAGATGCGCCAACTACCAGCCCAACCGGAGTTAGCGTCGATAAGACAAATATCTGTAGTGGTACAAAAGTTACCTTATCGGCTAATTGTGCTACCGGAAATATCACATGGTATAATTCGTCTACGGCCTTTAATGTAGTGGGCACAGGAAACAATCTTACTCCGACTCCTGGCGTAAATACAAATTATTATGCATCGTGTGAAAATGGTGTTTGTAAGTCGCCTAGAATACCTACCGGAATGGTAACAGTTTTACCTAGCCCTGCCAAACCTACGGCACTCAGACAGGCTTCATCAACACTTTGTAAAGGGAGTGATTTCTTTCTTTCAGGTGAGTGTGCTAGCGGAACATTGAATTGGTATGATTCAAGCACAGCTACTACAGCTATTGGCTCAGGAGAATTTTTTGTGTTGTATCCTACTACAACAAAAACTTACTATGCTGCTTGTACAACTACCTCTTGTAGTAGCGAAAGAGTGGCTATGAACGAAGTAAAAGTATATGATCAACCTGAAGATCCTACTGGAGTAGCTCTAGGTAAAACAACTATCTGTAAGGGCGATACTGTTTCTTTATCAGGTAGTTGCGCTATTGGTAGTATAAGCTGGACAAGATATGGTGCCGGCTTAGGTGTAGATACGATCTTTACTAAAAAACCAGATACACTTAGTATTTATTTTGCCCGTTGTGTAAACGGCACATGTTCAAGTAATAGTATATCTACAGAAATAGTAGAGGTTTTAACGCAGCCCGTAGATCCGACTAATGTATCAATTAATAGCACAATTATCTGTCAGGGAGATAGTGTTATTGCCGAGGCTTCATGCCCGGTTGGAGTTGTTACGTGGTACAAGTCTGCAACAGATATAGCTGTATTCGGAACAGGCGATAGTTTTAGGTTTGCTCCCTTATCAACCACTACGTATTATGTAGCTTGTGTGAACGGAATATGTACTAGTGGAAGAGTAATGGTAAACGAAGTACAAGTGAAGTCAAAACCTTCAACACCTGTAATTTCGGCTAATAGAAATAGTATTTGTAACGGCGAAAGTGTTACGATAACTGCATCGGTTCCTGCAAATGTACCAGCGGCTACATTGCATTGGTTAAGTGGGCTAACGGGTAATAGCGTTTCTTCAAATATATTACCGACAGTTACAACAAATTATCAAGTTATAGCCACTTATGATGGTTGTAATAGTGATTCATCAGCTAAGTTTCAGATAACCGTAAATCGTGTACCTGCACAACCAAGCATTAGTGCCGACAACGCAACTATCTGTAGAGGCACTTCAGCTATTCTGATTGCACAATGCCCGAGTACAACAGATAGTTTCTACTGGAGCAATAATTCGGCATTGACAAACGCCGATACTCCTGGTGGGGTTTATAAAAGTACCAGAGCGATAACTGAACCGGGTACATATAAAGGCTGGTGTGAGTCAAACACAGGTTGTAAAGGGCCTGAGAAAAGTATCACAATTACCGCAGGAACTAATTGTAATGGCAAAGATTTTATTACTATTACTCCCGCAAAACCTGTTATCTGCCCTAATACTTCGCTCACACTTACCGCAGCAGGTTGTAGTGGAACTATTACCTGGATAGGTGGCGCGAGTAGCCGGACGGGGACAAGCATTAGCATAAGCCCAACTACAACAACTACTTATATTGCCCAATGTAGCACAGGTGGCTTTAGCTCAGTTGATGTAACAGTAGTTGGCACAGCCGTAGTTATGAATAACAATATTAGTACGGGTACTGAGAAAATAAAGGCATTAAATACTATTGAATCGGCTAAGAAAATAGGCGACCCGAATTTTACGCCTGCTCCGGTTGTAACTTTTGAAGCAGGTAAATCTATTTTACTAAAACCGGGCTTTGTAGCTGATTCCCGAAGTGTATTTACAGCGCAGATAAAGGGGTGTAATTAGCATAGGGCATGGGGTGAAGGGCAGAGGGAAAAGGGTATAGAGCATGGGGTTGAAAAGGAGATGGATTTAATTCTTGCTATCTTCTTTTTTACCTCATTCTTTTTCTACTAAACCTTTAACCCTTTGTCCTTCTAAAATAAGTTTTTATCCTATGCCCTTTGCCCCATGCCCTCTGCAAAATGCCCCATGCCCTTCGCCCTATGCTCAAAAATACTTTTTGAAGCAATCGGTTTTCTTGCTTACTTTGCCTTTTTAACCAAGTCTTTAATGAAGAAAACATACTTTTTGCTTGCATTTGTGTTGCTAACACAACTATCCTTTGCGCAGGGGATTATCTGGGAAACTGACATCGAAACTGCTTTCAAAAAAGCAAAAGCTGCCAATAAACTGGTTTTTGTAGAGTGTTATTTGCCTACTTGTCCGGTATGCCAAAGTTTTGAGCCTGTGCTGAAATCGGCTACTGTGGGGGCATTTTTCAATAAGAATTTTATCAATTATAAACTGAATGGCGAAAAAGCCGAGCAGGTGAAGTTTTTGAATAGTAAAAATATCCATCTACCAAATTTTCCTTTGTTTTTGTTTTTCGACCCTAATACCAATCTGGTACATCAGGCTGATGCCGGCGAGCCAAAAGATGAAAGTGTGATTAGTGTAGGAAAAATAGCGCTTGATCCTGAGAAAAGGTCATCAAGCTACAAAAAGCGGTATGAGGCAGGAGAAAGAGATTTGAATTTTCTGATAGGCTATGCTTATTATAGCCGTGTGGTGAAAGATACCGCTACCAATCTGGCAGTTGCCCGCACTGTTTATGAGGTTTTCCCGAAAGATGAATTGAACACCCAAATCAGTTGGGCTATTACAAAAAAAGTAGTAGAAGATGTTGACAACGGCTTTGCCCAATACTGGCTCGAACACGTAGATGTAGCCAAACAATATGAAATTGCTGGAGGCCACGCCGGAGGGGAGCAAAATGTATTTGGTGTTATTATTCAGAACTCATTATATAGCAAAAGAGGACAATCATATTCTTCGGCAAAGCTTAACCAGATTAAGCAATACATGAACCGTGTAGGCTTTGGCCAATATGCCGAAGGCGCTACCTGGCAGCAAGAATCTAAGGCATTGGTTCGTGAAGGCCACACCGACCAGGCAATGACGATAATAGATAATTTTGCCAAAAAACTGAGCGGCAATGGCGCAGGTTTGGTTTATATCGCCTCATTTGTGTTAGACAATACAGCAGACAATACCCATTTGCCACAGGCTGAAAAATACCTTACCCAAGCCAAACCAATATTGAAAGACAATGGGCAACAAGCAGAGTATTATTTCCAATCGGCCAGATTAAAACAAAGAAAAGGTGATGTAGCCGCTGCCAAAAAGGAACTGGCAGAGGCAGAAAAATATGCTACGCTAGGCAAGCAGGATTTAACGAAATTCAAAGAATTGGGTGCTACGCTAAAGTAAATGGATTTAATGGTTTTTTTGGTAGAATTCTTTTAGATTAGTTATTAATTTATTCTCTGCTTGGTTAATTAATTTTTCAACGTTATTCGCTTCTGAATGTAAATCATCAGCTATATTCTTATTGTTAAATATAATACCATTATATAAGTGATTATATTCTATAACTTTTAGTTCTAAATTCTTAGATTCAATATTACTATTATCTAAAATTTCAGATAGATATTCTATAAGTGGTTTTACTAATTGATCATAAAAGATTGTATAACTATTAGAGATATTATTATTTCTAAGGTAATTATGAAAGTCAAACCACATTTTATATAATTTAATGAGAAGGTTTTCTTCTCTTGAAGAAAATTCTCTCATTATATTATTTATCTCATTTACCAGTAAACTTAACTGAGTTTTTCTATTAAAATCTAACTGAACTTTTTGTTGGAAATTATCGATTAAGCTTTTCCTGTTACCTTCAATTGTTTCAAATACTCTGAATAAATCTGCTATTTTGCCATCGCCTATTTGATTTTGATATGAAATATAATAATCTTCTTGATTAATGACAGAGACAATTTTTTGTAAACTTATATGTGATTCACTTTTAATAGGAACAATAGATTCGGGATTATCTTTGATAACTCTAGATGCTTCTCTTAATCCTTTGACATAACTTTTGCCAAATATTAAAGATTGAGACACTAGATAATTAAAATACAATAATTTCTCTTTTTCATAATTTTCTCTATCCTTTCTGTCTTTTTCTTTACTATCATATAGTGTATATACCACTAAGACCACACTTAGAAAACTGAGCAAAGTACCTAAAATTCCACCTATGAATGATCCATAATGGTCTAATAATTCAGTTTTTAAATTTAAAAAGCCAATAGCAAATAAGGAAAACATTGATGAAAGAGCGAGAAAGACTATTATTATTAAAGCAAAAGCTTTTATGAACTTATGAGTAAACATAATATTATGAAGAATAGACATTAAAACTTTCGTAGATTATTCAAATACGCAGGGCCACCTAAAGCTCGCATCTGGCGGGCTATTTGCCCTGTGCGACGTACCACATAAGGCCCCGGCTTGTTGATAGACCACTTTCTGGGGCTTGGTAATACGGCTGCAATACGAGCCGCTTGTTCACGGGTCAAATTAATAGCTGCTTTCCCGAAATATCGTTTTGAGGCTTCTTCAACGCCAAAAGTCATATCGCCCATTTCGGCTACATTCAGGTACACTTCCAGAATCCGTTGTTTGCCCCATATTAATTCTATCAATACCGTAAAATATACCTCAATTGCTTTTCTGATATAGCTACGGGTTTGCCATAAAAATACATTTTTGGCTACTTGTTGAGATATAGTACTGGCACCACGTATTTTCTTACCTTTCATGTTCCGTTCAAAAGCAGTATTCATCGATTTAAAATCGAAACCCATGTGCTCAGGGAAAAGCTGGTCTTCTGCCGCTACCACTGCAAGCGGGGCTTCTCTTGATATTTCGCTGTAAGGCGTCCAATCATAATAAATCTTGCTGTTTTTACCCTCGGCTATGGCGTCTATCTTTCTCGATAGCATAGTAACCGTAAAAGGTACAGGTACAAACTTGAATAAAATAACTGCTCCTATAGTAGAGGCAAAGAAAAAGATTGTAAACCTGATGAGCATACGCTTCAACCTTACACGCACAGAAGCAAATCGGGGTGGCGCAGGAGCCTGAGCTACTTTTGCAGGTGGAGGTGTTTTGCTTCGGAATGTATTCTTTGCCATAGGTTAGGTATTTTAGAAAGGGTAATTATGAGGTTAATTGTTTGTGCAAAAATCGTAAAAATTTAGTGCTTACACAAACCATTTTCCTTGTGCTACCAACTGAACTTTTCCACCAACTTGCAATTTGTAATTACCCTCGTTATTTACCTCGCCACGTATACCAATTAAAGACGGACGATTCATTTCATAGCCTTGTTCAACATATTTATGAATCATGGGTAGCTCGTATTTAAGTAAATATGCCAGCAAACAAGCATTTGCACTTCCTGTGGCGGCATCTTCTACAATTCTATCGTTTTCGAGGCAAAACATACGGGCGTGTATATGATTAACACTGGCGTGGGTTTCTTCGGTAAAAATAAAAAATGCCGTAGTCAGTCCATCGGGCGAGTTAGTTTTATACAACTTGTTTTCTGCCAGCCATTCTTTAATAGGCAAATCTTCTATGCGTACTTCCTGAATAGCCCGCATGGTTTTTACAGGGACAATAATATAAGGCAGCCCGGTTGAAACCAATTGTATAGGCAATGTTTCATCTATATCTTCCGGCAAAATACCTAGTAACTGCGCTAAATCCGAACTAAAATTCTCGCCAAAAACAGGATTAGTTGTTTCAAGCCAAAGTGTTTTATTTTCTACGTTTACAGGTATTTTTCCAACTTTCAGATTCAGACTTATCTGAGTTTCCGCCTCTTTCATCAACACAAAGGCTGTGCCTAGTGTGGGGTGGCCTGCAAATGGCACTTCGTATTCGGGCGTAAAAATTTTAACATCATAAGCACCATCTAAGGCTTCGTCAGAAACCACAAAGGTTGATTCCTGAAAGCCAATCTCACGGGCAATATGAAGCATCTGTTCGTCAGTCAGCCCATTGGCATGCTCAAAAACAGCCAGCTGATTACCCTGATATTTTTGCTCTGCAAATACATCAACAATCGAAAAATCTAATATCATAGTTGTAAGATTTATATATACAAAAATATATTTTTTCTCTTGAAATCAAGCCATAAAGGCATATTTCAGCAAGATTAAGGGTATAGAATTAGTTTAACGACGAAATATCCCCAAAAATGGGTGATAGAGGGCAGATTATTTTTTACTTATTTGCTGTGCTTCTTAAAAGCCTTAGCAATAATCTATTATTTACTCAACAATCTGAATTATGAAAAAGACAATTTTACTTGCTATTGCCTTGCTTGTAGCAAGCACTACCACATTTGCCCAAGGAGACTTGACAGCCGCACCCGATGGCGGAAACAAAAAAGCATCGGTATCAGAACAAATAGGAATAAGTAAAATCACGATTGAATACGGCCGTCCGGGTGTGAAAGGCCGTGAGGGTAAAATATGGGGTACGCCTATAGCGCACTATGGCTTGGCTGACCTAGGTTTTGGTACCAGCAAAGCAGCACCTTGGCGTGCCGGAGCCAACGAAAACACTACTATCAGTTTTTCAAGTCCTGTGAAAATAGAGGGTAAAGATTTACCGGCAGGTACTTATGGTTTTCATATTATATTAGGTGAAACCAACAATACCCTCATTTTCTCGAAAGCCAACAATTCTTGGGGTAGTTTTTATTATGACCCGTCGCAAGATGCCTTGCGGGTAGATGTAAAGAGCCAAACACTCGATAAAAGTGTAGAATGGCTCAAATATGAGTTTCTTGACCAGACCGACAATTCAGCCACGATTGCGCTGATGTGGGAAAAACGCATGATATCTTTTAACGTAGTGCTTGATGTACAACAGATACAACTGGCATCTTTCAGAAACGAGCTCCATACAAAGCCGGGCTTTAAGTGGGAGTCGTTTGTGCAGGCGGCTAATTATTGTCTGCAAAACAACATAGCATTAGAGCAGGCTCTTGCTTGGGCCGACGAAGCCATTACAGCCCGTTTTGTTGGGCAAAAGAATTTTCAGACATTAAGCACCAAAGCCGCTGTGCTGGCAAAACTTAACAGACAAGCCGAAGCTAAACTTTTAATGGACGAGGCTGTGCCGCTTGGCAACATGATAGAGTTGCACCAATATGGCCGCCGATTGTTAAGCATGAAACAAGCGCAAGATGCCCTGATAGTTTTCAAGGCCAATTATGATAAACACCCTAATGTATTTACAACAAATGTAGGACTAGGAAGAGCGTATTCGGCTAACGGCGATTACAAAAAAGCACTCGAATACATGAAAGCCGCTTTGAGCCAGGCACCAGATGATTTGAATAAAAACAGCGTAGCCAACATGATAAAAAAGCTGGAGGAAGGTAAAGACGTTAATTAATGTTAACAAACAAAGGTTCAGCGAGGTTTGTTTTTAGCTTAGTACTCTTAAAAATAGGGTGTTTAGCAGCCTTTTAATAATTAATCCGTGCAATTGATTATTCGGTCTATTTCATACTCTTATAAGAATTAATAAATTTGTGCGTTCTTATGTACCCGATTCGTTTTAAATTTTAACAAACAATAATCAAATATTTATGAAAAAAATAGCTTATATGCTTCTGACTATGGCTGTAATGACAGCTTGTACCAGAAAAGCTTCTGTGAGTACTTCATCCGCACAAAAAGATAATCTGTATCAGTTTTCTGTTGATTTAACTAAAGTTGAGAACGATAAATTAGAAGTTTCGTTAGTTGCGCCAAAAATCAGTGCCGACCAGATTACTTATTTTCTGCCTAAAATTGTACCGGGCACTTATGCTAATTATGATTTTGGCCGTTATGTATCGAACTTCAAAGCTTACAATGCAAAAGGCGATACTTTGCCTGTTGATAGAACAGACGTGAATAGCTGGACTATCAAAAATGCGCAAAGTCTTTATAAAATTACTTATAAAGTAGATGATACCTGGGACTCGCCGGAGATTAAAGGAGAAAAAATATTTGAACCTGCCGGAAGTGACATTGATGCCAATAAGAAATTTGCCGTGAATACTTTCTGCTTTTTCGGTTATTTCGGTGGCATGACAAAAGTACCTTATCAGGTTTCATTCACTAAGCCTGAAGGTTTTTATGGTGCTACTTCAATGAATTTTGCTAACACTACAGCTACTAAAGATGTATTTGTAGCCGACAATTATTTCGATTTATCTGATGCACCGATTCTTTATACCCGCCCTGATACAACCGTATTGAAAATTGGTGGTGCCGATATTCTTGTATCTGTTTTCTCGCCAAACAAACAGGCTAATTCTAAAGAAATCGCAGCTAATATTAACTCAATGCTGAATGCACAGAAAGAATATTTGGGTGGAGAGTTACCAATTAAAAAATATGCTTTCCTGATTGTGTTGTCTGACAACCCTAATCTAATGAGCTACGGTGCTTTAGAGCACTCTTATTCATCTTTTTATTACCTGCCTGAGGGAACATCTAAAGAGCTTGCACAGACGGTAAAAGATGTAGCTTCGCATGAGTTTTTCCATATCATTACACCTTTGAGCATTCACTCAGAAGAAATCGGCGATTTTGATTTCAACACACCTAAGATGTCGAAACACTTATGGATGTACGAAGGTGCAACCGAATATGCAGCAGGGCACATGCAGATTAAATATGGTTTGATAGAAATGCCGCAATACCTTGATATGTTGCGCCAGAAAATGACAACCATGAAAATGATGAACGATAAGTTGCCATTTACTGAAATGAGCAAAGGTGTATTGGATACGTATAAAAACCAATACATGAACGTGTACAACAAAGGAGCTTTGATTGCACTTTGTTTAGATATTAAACTACGCCAGCTATCGGGTGGTAAATATGGTACGCAAAACCTGATGAGAGATTTGGCAAAAACTTATGGTAAAACACAGTCGTTTAAAGATGATGAATTATTCGATAAAATTACTTCTTTAACTTATCCCGAAATCCGTGAGTTCTTTGCTAAATATGTAGAAGGCTCTAACCCGTTACCGTTGACAGAAGCTTTGCAATTGGTAGGTATTGAGTATTTGCCAGAGGCTACTATCAAAAAAATCAGCTTAGGTGGCATCAATCTGGGCTTTAATGCACAAACCAAACGTATCAAGATTGCCAATGTGAGCAAAATGAATGAGTTTGGGACCAAAATGGGCTATCAATTAAATGATGAAATAGTATCATTGAATGGCCAGCCGTTTGATATTCAGAAGGCACAACACATTTTAGATGATTATAACAACAATACCAAAGAAGGTGACGTAGTTACGATGGAAGTTGCCCGTAAAAATAGCGACGGTAAAGAAGAAATAATCAAGTTATCGTCTCCGGCAATGGTGGTAGATGTAACCGAGAAAAATGTGTTAAAACTGGTTGATAAGCCAACAGAGGCACAATTGAAATTAAGAAAAGATTGGTTGAGTACTGAAAAATAATCAGGGCCTTACAACCTTTCAATATAATTAACAGTCAAGGGTATAAAAGCAATTTTATACCCTTGACTGTTTTATGAACCTTAGTTTAAGGCTTTAGTAAATCAGGGTAAGATGAAATTAAAATTGCTGTAGATCGTTATTTATTTTTATATGTTATCACTATCCTCTAAAAAGCTTGTGAATAAATTTTTGAAGAATAGCCTTTTCTGTGCTCTTGCCGGAATAACTGCTGTTGCCTGTACAAACCTAGTACCTACTCCGTCGTCACCTTCCGAAGCAGTTCCTGAAGAACAAGCAATTAGAATAGGTGATAAGCCTTCTACCAAACCCCCTACCAATAGTAACGACAATGGTTTGGTGGTAACGCCCGATACGCTTAAGACCACGCTTGTTAGAAGCGATTTAGGTCAGCAAGTTTTTGATTTCTATCCGATTACCTCACCTGATATTAATTTTTCTTTTCCTTCGCATAGCGTTGTGATGATGCCGGTTTCATATGTAGGTATCGAACAAGGAATTGCAAATAGTTTTTGTGAGTATTGGCTTTATACTAAATCAGGAGAGTTGGTTTGTTACTGCAAAAATACCGTAAGTGGTTTGCATCCTGTTTATGGTAATAGTTTCAATGCTAACAACCATTTGCCTGATTTTACTAAAAAAATTGCTTATGGTGAGTACAGACTAGTATACAAGAATATTTCTACAGACCCCGTTAAGCAAACTTTGATTTTTGGCTTGATAGCTAATTACGGTAAAGACCAGATAGATACATACGTATTGAGCGGAGAAACGAAGGAATTCTGGATTAAGATTTATCCGTCTACGAGCGAGTTCAAGATGAATAATAATAACAAAGAACCTATGTAAGCATTAGGTAGAATTATTACAGAAATAGCCCTATTAGTGAGTTTCGCTAGTGGGGCTATTTGTATAAATAACGCAATAAAATCAATAGGTCTTTAATACTTCTACCAAGCTGCTGTTCTCTGCATCAGTACCAATAGAGATACGGATACAGCCTTCGCATAATTGTACGTTTGAGCGGTCTCTGGTAATTATTTTTCTGTCAATCAAATATTTGAAAACAGCCTTGGCATCATCAAATTTAACCAGTAACTGATTAGAATCAGACGGATAAATGTGTTTTACCAACGGCAACTCACTTAGTAATCCGGCCAGTTTCTCACGGGCTTTCAGAATATCTTTCACATAATTGTTTTTCTTTTCCTCGTTATCAAGTGCTTCTAAAATCAAAGTCTGTGTAACAGCATTGAGGTTATAAGGGTATTTGATTTTGTTCAGAATCTTAATTAAATCTTCTGATGCAAAAGCCATTCCGAAACGCAAAGCGGCCAGGCCCCATGCTTTAGAGAAAGTTTGTAATACCACCAGATTCGGATAAGTATCTAATAGTTTGGTGAACGATTCGGCATCTGTAAAGTCAATATAGGCTTCGTCAACAATTACTAAGCCCGTCTGAAAACTATCCAGAAGCTGAATAACGGCTTCACGCTGCACCAAATTTCCTGATGGGTTATTAGGCGAACAAACCCAGATAAGTTTTGTATGCGCATTTACAGCCGCTAATACTGCCTCAACATTTATCTGAAAATCGGGCGTAAGAGATACCTGCACAACAGGCGTATTCTGAATATCGGCACATACCTTATACATACCATAGGTTGGCGGCATGGTAATGATATTGTCTTCTTTGGGCTCACAGGTAGCACGAATCAACAAATCGATGGCTTCGTCAGAACCATTGCCCAGAAAAATCTGGCTTGGCCGAACGCCCTTGATAACAGCCAGTTTCTCTTTTATTTCAGACTGATAAGGGTCAGGATAACGATTATATTTGCCTTCAATAACAGCCCCGAAAGGGTTTTCGTTGGCATCTAAAAAAATGCCCTCTTTTCCGGTATACTCATCACGTGCCGAAGCATAAGGTGTTAAAGTAAGGATATGACGACGAATAATATTACTTAATGAGAACATGATTGTTTAGGAATTTGTCTTGAACTTTGATTTACCTGATTTAATGATTTTACTGATTTGCTTTAATTGAGGAATTATCTAATCAGAAATTATAACCTCAAAATATTCATTTTAAATCATTTTAATCAGACTAATCAGGTAAATCAAAGTTCAAGATTTTTTGTTTAATTCTATTTATTTCGGTGCCATTCTGATTGCGCCGTCGAGACGGATTACTTCGCCATTCAGCATGGTGTTTTCTACAATACTTTGTGCCAGTTGAGCATATTCATCAGGGCGGCCTAATCGTGGCGGGAAGGGCACTTGCTGACCTAATGATTGTTGAGCTTCTTCGGGCAATGAGGCCATCAAAGGGGTTTTAAAAATACCCGGAGCGATGGTCATTACTCTTATGCCGTTTCTCGATAAGTCTCGTGCAATAGGCAAGGTCATGGCAACAATGCCTCCTTTAGAGGCTGAGTAAGCAGCTTGTCCGATTTGTCCATCGTAGGCAGCTACCGAAGCGGTGTTGATTATCACGCCTCTTTCACCTTCTTCGTTTGGTGTATTGTTTGACATCTCAAACGCCGCCAGACGAATCATATTAAACGAGCCAACAAGGTTGATATTAATGATTTTCTGAAAATGTGCAAGCGAATGCGGGCCTTCTTTGCCAACTGTGCGGGCAGGTGGTGCAATACCGGCACAATTAACCAGAATATGAATGGCCTTGAAACGTGCAATAGCCTGACTCATTACCTTTTGCGCATCTTTTTCAGAAGAAACATCACACTTTACAAACTTAGCTTTGCGGCCTAATTCGCTCGCCAAAGCTTTGCCTTTTTCCTCGTTCAAATCCACAATAATGGCGTTTGCTCCTGCCTTAACGAATCTTCTTACTACGGCCTCTCCCAAGCCCGATGCACCTCCTGTAACTACGGCTGTTAATCCTTTTAGTTGCATATTGAATAGATAAAAAAGAAAATTATTATTGGGTAGCTCTATAAGTGTCGCTAAATTGCCACAAAATTTGAAAAGAATCTTATGTTATCCAAAGAAAATATTGCTGATTACTTCAAAACACTTCAAAATAACATTTGCAAGGCGCTTGAAGAGACAGATGGCAAAGCAAAGTTTCATGAAGACCTGTGGCAGCACCATAGCGGTGGCGGCGGACGCACACGTGTAATTACTGACGGCAATATCATTGCCAAAGGCGGGGTGAACTTCTCGGCTGTTTCGGGCGAGGTTTCAGAAGCATTACAAAAGCAATTGAAATTAACCGAAAAGACAGATTATTTTGCTACCGGGGTTTCTATTGTGCAGCACCCCATAAGCCCAATGGTGCCTATTATACACATGAATGTGCGCTATTTTGAAATGGCAAATGGCACGTGTTGGTTTGGCGGCGGTATTGACCTAACCCCCCATTATGTAGTAGAAGAAGATGCCCGTTGGTTTCATGCGCAATTGAAAGCAGCTTGCGACACGCACTCGCCAGAGTATTATCCGAAATATAAAGAATGGGCCGATAATTACTTTTTTATTCCGCACAGAAACGAAACCCGTGGCGTAGGAGGGATATTCTTTGATTACCTGAAACCAAGTGAAGAATTATCAAAAGAAACTTTGTTTGCTTTTGTGCAATCGGTTGGTGAAAGTTTTGCGCCAATTTATACGCATTTGATGGCTAAAAACAGCAAATTACCTTACGGAGAAGGTGAAACAAACTGGCAGATGCTTCGCCGGGGACGCTATGTAGAGTTTAATCTGGCATGGGATAGAGGAACAAAATTCGGACTCGAAACAAACGGCCGTACCGAATCGATATTAATGAGTTTACCGCCAGTAGCCAATTGGGTATATGATTATAAAGCCGAAGCAGGTAGTGAAGAAGAAAAGACTTTAGGCTTATTGAAAAAGGGAGTTGATTGGGTTTAAATTGCTTTTTAAGTGTGGTAGACATAGCTTGCAAGTCCTCTGAATGCTTATGCGTGCCACGGCCTTTTTCGGGCGAGTATAGCTGTGGCACACTAGTGTTTTCTGCAAGGTGTGGGTTTAAGAAGCTGTTTGAGTTAAATTTTATGAATCAAAATGAATTATTTTTTGCAAAGACAATACAACAAAACCGGAGTTTAGCAGAGCTAAATGAGGATTTTGGTGGCGCAGAATTTGCGAAAAAGAATCATTTTGAACATAATTAAGATTAACTCAAACAGCTTCTAAGATGTTGAATCAAACAATTTACTGTTATGAAATATAGATTTATCAGGAAGAATCTGAAAACTATCAGATGGGTACAGAAAATCGAAGGGATAGTAAGAGAATATCTGAAAACCAGATTTGATTCGATAGCTAACAACAAGCTTAAACAAACTTTGCTCAATGCCTTGCCATTTTGGCTAGGGGCTTTACTTACAGGTGTGGTTGCTGTAATTTATGCCAAACTTTTTTTACTAGCCGAACAAGGTACAATCTATCTTTATAACCTCAATAAGTGGTTGTTTTTTGCCATAACTCCGCTGTGTTTTGTTGTATCGTGGTGGTTGGTGCATAAATATGCACCTTATGCAAGAGGTAGCGGAATTCCGCAAGTGAGTGCCAGCATAGAGCTGGCAAATCCAAAAAAATATCATTTGGTTAGTAAGCTTTTAGGTTTTAGGATTTTGTTGATAAAGATTTTTTCGAGCTTGGTTATGGTTTTTGGTGGCGGTGTAGTGGGGCGTGAAGGCCCGACTATTCAGATTGCTGGTTCTATTTTTAAGAAAATTAACGACCTGCTACCCGAATGGTATCCTAAAATATCGAAGAAAAACATGCTCATTACCGGAGCCGCTTCGGGCTTGGCGGCTGCTTTTAATACCCCACTTGGGGGTATTGTTTTTGCTATTGAAGAGTTAACAAAGACACATTTCAGCTTCTTTAAATCAGCATTGCTCACGGGTGTAATTATTGCCGGGCTCACAGCACTTAATATACTTGGGCCTTACTTATACCTCGGGTATCCAACAGTTAATCATCTTTCATGGTGGGTAATTTTTCCGGTTTTGATAGCAGCGGTGCTTTCAGGTTATCTTGGGTGTAGCATGACACGCATTATTCTTTATGTGTTAAAGAAGAAAAGTGTGCTACAAACCAATGCAAAGAAAATTGCTTATGGTGTTGTAGGAGGCTTAATAATTGCTGCACTTGGGGTTTTGATAAACATGGAGGCTTTTGGCTCAGGCAAAGAGCTTATGCAAACAGCACTACTTACCGACAATAAATATGTTGAGTGGTATGTGCCGCTTTTAAGGTTTTTTGGCCCTGTTATTTCTTTTACTAACGGAGGTGCGGGGGGCGTATTTGCACCCTCTTTAAGCGCAGGTGCAAGTATTGGGTCGTTTGTGGCCGAATGGTTTCAACTCAATGGTTCAAATGCCAATCTTATTATTTTGTGCGGTATGGTAAGTTTTCTTACAGGTGTTACCCGTAGCCCTTTTACTTCGGCAATTCTGGTTTTAGAAATGACAACTGCCGAGACTACTATTTTTTATCTAATGATGGCTGGGCTGATGGCTAATCTGGTTTCGTCGTGGGTAAGTAAACATTCTTTTTACGACCAGCTCAAAGAGCAATACATGCAAGAAGTTGACCACGAAGAAGTGAAAGCTTGAAAACTTCCTACAATTATGTGTGCCACGGCCTTTTTCGGACGAGTATAGCCGTGACACACGGGTAGTTATCTATTTCTTATTTAACTCTTCGGCAATATATTTATCAACCATTTTTTCCAGAATAGACATCGTAACTGTGCCTTGTGATAACACAAGGTCATGGAACGCCCTTACATCAAATTTATCTTTCAAGGCTGCTTCTGCTTTTTTGCGTTGGTTTTTGATAGTTATTTCACCAATCTTGTAAGCAAGTGCCTGTCCCGGCCAGCAGATATACCTATTGATTTCGGTATTTACTTCGTGTAAAGAAAGGGCAGTGTTATCGGCCAGAAAACTAACCGCTTGCTCTCTCGTCCAGTCTTTGTCATGGATACCTACATCAATCACTAATCTGCAAGCTCGCCACATTTCATACGTAAGGCGGCCAAACAGGCTATAAGGGTCTTTGTATAAACCTAGTTCATAACCCAGATATTCTCCATAAAGTCCCCAGCCTTCGCCATAAGCATTTACATACAGGTTGCGTCTGAACTCCGGTAGGGTTTCTAATTCTTGTGTAAGCGATATTTGTAAATGATGCCCCGGAACGGCTTCGTGTAGCGTCAGGGCCTCAAGCGTATATAAAGTACGGCTAGGTAGATTATAAAGATTTACCCAATAATTACCCGCATTTTTTGATTTAATTGATGCACCACTATAGCGGCCCGCTGTATAGGTAGGGGCGAGGTAGTCGGGCACAGGCACAACACCATAAGGTTGGCGAGGCAATTTACCGAATAGCAGGGGCAGCTTGCCATCTATTTTTTTGGCAATAAACGATGCTTCCTTTAGCAATTGCTCACCCGTAGTCGGGTAAAACTTAGGGTCATTACGCAGGTAATCAATAAAGTCTTTGATAGAACCCTTAAATTTTACCTCATCAAGTACCTGTTGCATTTCTTTTCTGATGCGTTCTACTTCCTGCATTCCTATGTTGTAGATTTCGTCAGGTGTTTTGTTAGTAGTAGTGAAATGCTTTACCTTTTCAGCGTAGAATTTCTTTCCGTTTGGCAGGTGCGATGCTCCCAGTGTTTTACGGGTTTTAGGGTGGTATTCTTTCTCAAAGAAAGTTCTTATTTTCTCATAACTTGGCACCACACTTTGTTCAATCTGTTTTCTGCCCTCGGCTTGTAATTGTGTCCAATCAGCGTCTGAAATTGCATAGGGTTTCTCTTTAAATGGCTTCCAGAAATTAGATTTTTCGTAACTATCAACAATATGGGTGTTGTAGGTTGCCTCATAACCTTTCAGCGCCACGCTAGGTTGCGAAATGCCCAAAGCAAGCCCTTTTCTGATTAAGTCAAGGTTGTCATCAACAAATACCGGAATCCCTTTCAATAGAGTGATATAGCGTTGCATCTGCTTTTTGTCGGAATAATTGCGTGAAGCAATACCCGCCAGACCTGTGTGGAAGCCTTCATCAGAGAGAATCGGGTTCAGGTGCTCTTTGTATTCGTAAGAAATCAACTCATCGTTGATTCGGTATTTCAGCAAGGCAATATTTATCTGGTCGTCGAAAGTCAGACTTTTTTCGTCAACACTGTTTAGTTTATCATATTCTTTTTTATAAAACTGATACTTACGTAAGAAATCTTCTTCCCGATTTCTACCAAACGGATAAGGAGAATTAACAGAGTCAGAGGCTGATTCCTGCTTGTTAAATGCTTTCATATCATCAAGCACAGCATTAATAACCATGTTTTTTACCGGATTTTGAGCGAAAGCAAGAGAACTGTAAAGGCATATCCAAAGCAAGAAGAAACATTTTTTCATGGATTAGTTGGTTAAGGTTGTTGAGACTCCGAAGATAAGAAAAATATATACTTTACCGAAAAATTAGAACATCGGCGAATAAAATTCGGGTAAAAGAATTTTAAGCATCCCTTTTGCGAAAAGCCGTAGGCGTGCTGCCCGTAAATTTTTTAAATTGTTTACAAAAATGGCTCTCGTCGGTATAACCAAATTCGTCAGCAATCTCTGAAATTGTCAACCGACTGAATAGCAATCTGGTTTCAATGAGTTTAATTTTATGTTTGGTAATGTACTGCTTCAACGATTCTCCCGTATGTTTCTTGAAGAATATACTGATATAATCGGGAGCATAATTAAATACATCGGCCAGATGCTCAATCGTAAGTTCTGAGGGTTGATAAATATGTTTCTTTATATAGGTTAGAATAGCTTCAACCGAATCTTTCAGCACCGGGCTAGTGGGTGTTTGTCCAAATAGGTTCCGTGCCAGAATTATCATCATACTGCGCATAATACTGTTGCGGATTATCTCAAAATACTGCGATTGCTCATTCTCGTTTTCTTCTTCGAGCAGTTTTAGTAAGCTATGTAGTTTTTCTCTCTCATGTTTATCATGCACTATAGTACCTCGGCTCTGCGACGAGGTATAAAGCAAGGCTTTCATAATCTGCTGCCAGTTGCTGTCTTTCTCTTCGGCATGGGTATTATAAATAGATTCGTTGAAGCGTATAAAACAAAACTCGGTAATAGCATGAATCTCAAAATGATGATAATCTTCCGGCCCTAAAAGATATACGTCTCCCTCAGCATACTGAAACTCATTACCATTGATATTATGAATGCCATTGCCACGGAGTATAAAAATAATCTCAAAATAGGTGTGTTTATGCACCGAGTGTACCCACGTAGTGGCCTCGAAGTGATAAATGCTAAAGGGAGTATGTAGTATGTATCGTTTCATGAGTGTATAGTCAAAAAAGCACCAGTATATATTGGATTTTTACAACGATTGAGCCCGTGTTTTCAATTAGTTTTGCAGCAAGATATATAATTCTACAATTAAATGAATAGGGTCATGAAACAAATATATTTGCTAATAGCATCATTTATGAGTGTTATTGCGCTGTTGTCTATCAACAAAGCCGATGAATGGTCGACGCTTTTAGATAAAGACCTAAGTCAATGGGAAAACTATTTAAGTTATGAACACAAGAATAATTATAATGGAAATATACCAAAAGATTCGCTAGGGCGAGATATTAAACCTATTGGTTATAATAATGATACTCATGGAGTGTTTACTGTTGCAAACCAAGCAAGCGGCCCTGTATTGAGGGTAAGTGGCGAAATATATGGTTGCTTGATTAGCCGTAAGTCGTATGAAAATTATCACCTGAAACTGCAAGTAAAATGGGGAAAGCAAAAGTATGTACCCAGATTAGATAAACTGCGAGACTCTGGTATTCTTTACCATTCTATCGGTGAGGCAGGTGTAGAATACTGGCGCTCGTGGATGCTTTCGCAGGAGTTTCAGATTATGGAAGGGCACATGGGAGATTTCTGGTGCCAAGCAAATTCGGCTATTGATATACGCTCGCTTGCCTCAGAAGGTATCATGAATAGCATTGCTGATGAAAAAGCACCATACAGAACATTTAAAAGCAAGGGAGATTATTATTGTATGCGTTCGGGTAACTACGAAAGCCCAGCTAATGAATGGACTACCCTAGAGTTAATTTGTTATAATGGCAAAAGCCTGCATATTGTAAATGGCCACGTAGTAATGGTGCTGCAAAACTCACGATACATACAACCTGACGGTAAAGAAGTGCCTATGACCAGCGGAAAAATACAATTGCAAAGCGAAGCGGCCGAGGTATTCTACCGTGATATACGCATCAAACCTATTAGTGCCATGCCTAAGGCGTATGAGAAATTATTTTTGTAAACGCTCCCGGCAAAGATTTATCGAATTATAAATAGAAAAGACAATGAATAAGACAACACGTAGAAAATTCCTGAAAAACACTGCATTGGCTTCAGTGGCTACTGCACCGGTTTTTGCAGCAGAAGAAACAAAGGCTAAAGAACTATTTGTGCATCATGTATATTTCTGGTTGAAAAACCCAAGTAGCGAAGCAGATAAAGCTAAGTTATTAGAAGGCTTAGATGCGCTAACCAAAGTACCTCAAATAAAAATGGCGCATATTGGCTTGCCTGCAAGCACCAATCGTAGTGTAATTGAGCGTAGCTACGCTGTTTCGTGGTTATTGTTTTTTGATAGCCTCGAACAAGAAGAGATTTATCAGACACACCCGATCCACCTGAAATTTGTTGAGAATTACTCACACCTTTGGGAGAAAGTGATTGTCTATGATTCAGTTGGGCCGAAGAGGGGTTAATTTATTGCTATAAAACGTTGTGGTAATTCATGAACAGACATACCACAACGTTTTATAGTAAACTCAATGTGAGCCTTTTCCACCCAAATAAGGATTATCTAGCAACTTCTGGAAACCTTCAAACTTAACAGGAGTTTTCTGATACTGATACGTTGTTCTGAGCGATTGCGTACGGTTGTTATCGCCCATTGCTACATCAACATCGTCCATCATAAACTGGCAAGGGTGTTCATAACCTGCCGCATGGCATATCTCCAATATCTCTTTTGTCATGGTTTTCATGTAATTATACAGGCGTTCGCTTTTTAGCGTTGGGTCAATGCCCGACTGCAACCACTTGTTTTGTGTAGCTACGCCCGTAGGGCAGCGGTTATTGTGGCAGACCTGTGCCTGAATACAGCCGATTGAAATCATGGCCTCACGCGCTACATTTATTACATCAACACCCATCGCAAAAGCCATTACGGCCTTATCTGGCAAGCCTAGTTTTCCGGCACCCATAAATGTGATTTTATCGTTCAGGTCTCTTTTCTGGAAAATACGGTATACCGACGAGAACGCATAAACAAAAGGCAATGAAACGTGGTCGGCAAAGCTTGGTGGCGCAGCACCTGTGCCGCCCTCGCCACCATCGATATTAATAAAATCGGGGCCTTTGCCTGTTTTTTTCATTATATCAGCCAGTTCTTCCCACATTTCCAGTTTTCCAACCGCCGATTTAATACCAACAGGTAAGCCTGTGGCATCGGCCATTTGCTCAATAAAATCAACCATTTCACGGATATTGGAAAAGGCGCTGTGGCTGGCAGGCGAAATAATGTCTTTTCCCATTGGCACGTGTCTGATGTCGGCCAGCTCTTGTGTGAGTTTAGAAGCGGGCAATACGCCTCCTTTGCCGGGTTTAGCGCCTTGTGAGAGCTTCAATTCAATCATTTTTATTGCCGGGTTATCCTGACATAATTTAATGAGTTTCTCCATCACAAAATTGCCATTATCATCACGCACGCCAAAATACGCCGTTCCGATGTTTACCACCACATCGGCTCCTTTTTTATGGTAGGCTGATACGCCGCCTTCGCCTGTATTATGGTAACAACCAAACTTATTAGCCCCTACATTCAGCGACTCTATGGCCGGAGCTGATAGAGACCCAAAGCTCATGCCCGATATATTAATAATCGACTTAGGCAGATAAGGGTTTTTACGCTTATGATATTCGCCGATAACCTTGGCAGAAGGACAGATATATGGGTTTGCTATATTTGGATGCCCTGACGGTAATTTATAAGGTAACATAGCAGGTTTAATAAAGTTGTAGCCTGCACTGTACATATCCTGGTCGGTACCAAAGCCCTGAAAGTTGTTTTCTTTTTTTGAAGAAGCATAAATCCAAGAGCGTTGGCGGCGGTTGAACGGAAGCTCTTCCCGGTTATTGGCAACAATATACTGGCGAAACTCTGGCCCTATGCTTTCGATAAAATAGCGTAGGTGACCTACCAGCGGAAAATTATGAACTATGGTGTGTTTCTTTTGTGAAATATCTCTGACTATAAGCAAAACAAGAATGATAAGTAGGTATCCCCACCAGGGAATGTTACCTAAAAACTGTAACAGGGCCTCCATAAAGCAAAATTTGATGTGATGAATTTAATGTACTGTTTAGTAAGAATTATGCAATAGAATGGGTGAAAGTATAAGTTTTTACCAGATGAGTAGTAATATATCGCATTAAATTCGTATTAATCTACGATATTTGAAAAACAATTGCCTTTTATTTATCGAGCAATACACAAATCTGCTCAACAATCACTATTTCACTCAAAACTATTGTATCCTATGAAACTTCAACGTCTATTAGTTCTATTTTGTTTACTATACGTAAAAAATAGTTTTTCACAGAATTTGGTTCTTAAAAAAGAAAATATCTTTACCAATCCACCATTTGCTGAGTGCCATGCTTCTTCAATTGTAGAGTTATCGAAAGGTAAAATGATGGCCACATGGTTTGCAGGCACACGTGAGTCGAACCCCGATGTATGTATCTGGCTTTCGACTTACGAAAACGGTGTGTGGTCGAAACCTGAAAAAATCGCCGATGGGGTTATTGATGAAAAACTAAGATACCCAACGTGGAATCCGGTATTGTTTAAAAACACCGATGGCAAACTATTCTTGTTTTACAAAGTAGGTAAAAACCCAAGAGAATGGTGGGGTGAGGTAAAAACATCGACTGATAATGGTACTACATGGTCTAAAGCAGAGAAATTGCCTAATGGTATGCTAGGACCAATCAAAAACAAACCTGTGCAATTGGCTAATGGTGATATTCTGTATCCAACAAGTACCGAAAGCGTGAAAGGCGATATCTGGCATATTCATTTGGAGAAATCAGATAAAGATGGTAAGAACTGGGAGAAGATTGAAATTAAGAACGATACCTTCAGTGTTATCCAGCCAAGTATCTTGCAGTATGCCGATGGCCGTATGCAGTTGCTTTGCCGTAGCAAGCAAAACTATGTGGTAGAAACGTGGTCGAGCGATAATGGTAAAACCTGGGGGCCGCTAAAAACAACCAGCCTGCTAAACCCGAATTCGGGTACTGATGCCGTAACTTTAAAAAATGGCAAACAAGTAATTATCTATAACCCTTTGAAGAAAGGTAAAAAGTGGGATAATGGCCGCCAAAAACTAGCCGTAGCGGTTTCGGAAGATGGTGTTAACTGGAAAGATATATGCATACTAGAAGACGAGCCTAAAGGCGAGTTTAGCTACCCTGCTATTATTCAATCGTCAGATGGGTTAGTGCACATTACTTATACCAACGACCGTAAGAATGTAAAATATGTTGTATTAGATGTGAAGTAAAATAAATACCGACAAAACTTATTTATAGTACTTAAAGCAGGTATAGTGTAACTATATCTGCTTTTTTGTGCCCATACAAATTACCAAAAAGGCTTAAACGGTACCACTTATCGAAAATAGCTTACCACTTACCCGAATAAGGCCGCCAATTATCTGAAAATTGTCTCCAAACAGAGGGCATTTCCTGCACTTCATCGAAAAAGGCTCTCTTCATACTCAAATTGCGTATAAATTTGTATCATCAAAACGCAGGAAAAAAAAGCGTAAAAGTAAAAATACTAAGCTATTATTGAGTGGATAAGTTTTTTTTGAGTGACCAATTTTATTAGTCGACGTCCCAAGAGTAAAAGTGTTTTAGTGAAAGAGTTTTTTAACAATTGCTATTGAAGAAAATTGAGTTTTATCAAACTGCTGTTTATTTTAAAAGTTGAGGTTGAATAGAACAATTGCTATTGAGTTGAATAAAAATTACTATTGAGAAAGAATTTAATACCGATTACAAGGACTGCTGTTTTGTTGGAATAGGGAATTTTTTACAAGTTACAGAAGAGTTGAGGAATACACTATTACGCCCAAAAAGTAAAAAGTGTTTAAAAAAGAAAAGTGGAGTTGAAAATCGACTCCACTTTTACTGACAATTGCTATTGAGTGAATATTTTTTTTACATTGATTATATATAAATCTAAGTATTAAAAATCTGGTTTAAAAATAGGGAATTGTATTTTTCTAATAAAAACAGAAACATACAAGCTGGCACCGGAAAGAATACATAAAAACAAACGCATGTATCCCAAATTGTTATAATCACTTCCAACGCCTCCCTACAATGAGCATCTTTACATATTACCAGGAGAGCAAAAATGCTCATTCACGGGAGGGTTGGAGTGACCATTACGATGTCCCATAAATTACATAAGAAATAATCATACCAAACCTTGTAAATAAAGCAAATAGTATTTATTTTTGTTTAGAGGTACATCTAAAAAAGCCTTAAAATGTTGTGTTTTTAGATGATTTTATGCCGCTTAATAATAAAGTTAAACTTTTGCTACCTTTTGATAATTTTTTTAAAAGCGAAAAAAAAATCTGCTTTGAGCTTATCAAAAACTATAAAATGAATTTTAATATTATCGAACGGTACCAAAAGCAAAAATCAAAAAAAATGGTATGAATTTTGTTGACGTGTGATGCCGTTTTTTTAAGGTTTGGTTTGTACTTTCTTACGTGTCATAAACTTCATAAACCCAACATAAAATGAAAACTTCTACAAAGAATACTTTGAATACAATTGAGGAGGTTCTAACAGAAATTAACAATTTAATTGCCCTAGAAGAGAAAGAAGATTATGCCAGAATTTTTATTAAACGCAATAATCTCTCAACCACGTATCATTCAAATGAATATTTGACGATAATGGATATAAGCTCGACACTTTCTACACAGAGCATCGCATGGCAGGCTGACTTTAGCTTGTAAAGCATAGCACTCTATACCAATAATTTACCTATCAAATACTGTACCATAATAGGATAAAACACAGTTGCATTTTTACCTATTTTACTAACTTGCGGTATAGTTCGGTTTTTGAAGGATCAACCGCAGAAAGCACCTGAAATGCTTTTTGCTTTTCGTCTTTTGTTGCTTCCGAAAAAACATTTACCATTTCTTGCCCCTTGGCATCTAAAAAACTATTCAATAATACCGAATTGCTTCGTGATTGTTGCATTGTTTTTATTGAATTCAAAAACTCAAGCACTTGCCGACGTCCGTTACCTGGGTCGTTGGTAAAATTGTCTAAGGCTAAACGATGGTATGTATAAAATCCTTCACGGAAAGGTAATAATTGCTGATTTTGCAGATTCTCCACCAACCAATACCTGTTTCTCCCGTCTCCTGTCTGTTCCCAGCCGCTTTGTCCGGCACTAGAAGCCATGTTGGCAATATTATAAGCTCTTGTAAGAAACTGATCTCCGCCTGTTTTCGAGAAACTATCGTAATCAAGCGTGAGCGCAATCATCGAATAAAAACCCAGAATAGAGGTCAGATTGTTAGTAAATGTCTGTTCATTAAAAATCATCTGACGGTCTTCTGGCGAAAACGAAATATTAAAATTTCTGTCAACATAGCTCAATAGCAGGGTTTCATAAGTGGTATTAAATACTGGTCTTATTACCTGAAATTGCGCATTGCCCTGAAAAACATTTTGCTGCGGCGATTTTGTGAACGTAATGATGAGGTTACACTTAATGCGCTCGTCTTGTGAGTAAATATCGTTTGTCCAGCGTTTGTTGTTTATAAAATCGCTTATGGCAATTTTCATATCAACAAAAACCTGCTTTTCGGCTGCTTGTTGCGCATTAATCTGGTCTGATATAATAGTTACGTTACAGTTCAGCTCTTGAGCCTGGGCTATAAACGAACAACAAACTGCCGACAATAAAATAATAAATCTCTTCATAGCTGATTTTAAGCACAGGTATAGCCGTAGCTTACCTTATTTATGATAGTTTTTCCAGTACAATATTCAGAATATCTTCGGCTACTTCTTGCTTTGGCTTTAAGTCAAAATCGTATTGATTCCCTTCTTTATCCAGAATTTTGATTTTATTGGTATCATAACGAAAACCAGCCCCTTTATCTTGTAAAGAGTTAAGTACTATAAAATCAAAATTTTTCCGTTCAAGTTTTCCTTTCGCATTTTCAAGCTCATTGTCGGTTTCTAAAGCAAAACCTACTATCAGTTGTCTGTTTTGTTTTTGTTTGCCAAGTGTAGCTGCAATATCAACAGTCTTGGTGAGCTCTATATTGAAAACATCTTCTTTCTTTTTAATCTTTTTATCGGCCACGTGCATAGGAGTATAGTCGGCAACGGCTGCCGCCAGAATAACGATATGGCTTTCGGAAAAATGTTTTTCTACGGCTTCAAACATTTGTTGAGCCGAAAAAACTTTTTCAACCTTTATGCCAGCAGGTGCCTGAATAGCTACCGGCCCACTCACAACGGTTACGTCAGCACCTGCCATATAAAAGGCTTCGGCAATGGCAAACCCCATTTTACCCGACGAGTGGTTGCTGATAAACCTTACGGGGTCAATAGGCTCTTGGGTAGGCCCGGCGGTAATCAAAACTTTTTTGCTTTTTAATACAGGCTTTTGCAAAAAATGACGACGTAGCTCATATACTATATGCTCAGGCTCGGCCAGTCGGCCTTCGCCTACCAGTCCGCTGGCTAGTTCACCGTATTCGGCATTGATAATGCTATTGCCATACGAAACCAGTTTTTCAAGATTGCTAAGGGTGTTTGGGTGCTTATACATATCGAGGTCCATAGCCGGAGCAAAGAATACGGGGCATCTGGCCGAAAGATACGTAGCTACCAAAAGGTTATCGGCAATGCCATTGGCACATTTGGCAATTGTATGAGCCGAGGCGGGAGCAATAAGCATGGCATCGGCCCATAAACCTAACTCTACATGGTTGTTCCATTCACCTGTTTCATTATTACTGAATGCAGATAACACCGGATTCTTCGATAGCGTAGATAAGGTAAGCGGTGTAATAAACCCTTGGGCTGCTTCGGTGAGTATTACTTTTACCTGCGCTCCTTCTTTTACCAATAGGCGTACTAGTGTTGCTGCTTTATAAGCTGCAATGCTTCCGGTAACCCCTAAAACTATTTTTTTATCTCTTAAACTCAAGGTATTAAACTTTGGTATGATTTTTTTATCTCTAAAAACTATTACGCAACAAAAATAGAAAACATAAGATTAAGTCTTTGATATTTTCGTTAAAAGTACATACTTTTAAAAGTAGGGCAACCAATAAAAGATTTTGATGAAACGACTTACACGCATTTTTTTATGGTTTATTGTTGGGGTCCTGGCACTGGTTGGATTAGTGATTGTGTTCGTGCAGTCGCCTACCGGACAAGATTTCATTACAAAGCAAGCCGTAACATTTCTCCGCAAAAAATTAGGCACACCCGTAGTTGTTGAAAAGGTTCGTTTTCGTATTCCCGACTGGGTTACGTTAGAAGGTGTTTACGTACCCGACCTCAAAAAAGATACACTACTATACGGGAAACGCTTACACGTTGACCTCGATATGCTTGGTCTGCTGAGTGGTAATGTGAAACTCAACCAGATTGAGTTAGAAAACATACGGGCAAAAGTGATTCGTACTTTGCCGGATACCACCTTCAATTTTAATTATATTCTTGATGCGTTTATGTCAAAAGACGAAAAAGTGGATACCACCTCTTCGTCAGACCCTTTTGATATAAGTCTTAAGCGAGTTAAACTTAATAATGTAAGAATTACGTATAATGATGCCATTATTGGTACCGATGCCGATCTGTACCTGAAAGACTTAAGTACTGATTTTAAGGAGTTTAGCATCGCTAAATCGCAGTATCATTTTGGCAATATAACGGGCAATGGTGGCGCTGCAAAGCTAAGGCTGTATAAGTCGGTAAAGCCAAGTCCTGTTGCTCCACCAAGCACTGTACCACCCGAAGTTGCTGCTGCTGACACGCTCGATTTAAATATAGGAACTGTAAACCTCGCTAATTTTGACTGGCAAATGAATAGCGAGGAAGACGGTATGCGCAATAGTGTAAAACTAGGTAAATTAGAGCTGGAAGGTGATAAGATTTATCTGAATGGGCAGAAAATAATTTTCAAAAAAATAGCCTTAGAGAATACAGAGGCTATTGTTGAAATGGCCAATAAACCTGAGCCTGCACCTACTAAAAAAACGCAGACTCAGCCAGCCAAAAAACCTGAGGAAAACAGCACAGATAATGGCCCGGGTTGGACGGCCATACTAGGCAATGTAGAGGTCAATAAAGTAAGGCTTAAATACGATGATAAATATGCACCACGCCAGACAAAAGGCCTCGACTACGGGCATCTTGATGTAAGCAATCTGGCACTGGTATTAAAAAACTTTACGTACAGCCCTGATAGAATTGCCGGACAATTGGCTAAAGGTACGTTTACAGAGCAGAGCGGATTGAACCTTCAGAGCCTGACAGCCAATTTCACGTATAGCAATAAGGAGATTGGTTTGAGGAATTTATTCCTCAAAACTCCCCAAACTGTGATTCGTGATGAAATGGTAATGCAATATGATACCATCGCTGATTTAAGTAATAATCTGGGTAATGTAAGAGTGAAAGTGAACATCAAACAAAGCCAGGTGGCAATGAAAGATGTTTTGCTGCTTGTGCCCGATTTGGCTAAAAATCCTACATTCAAAAACAATCAGAACGACATCATTAAGGCTGATGGAATTATTACTGGTAAAGTAAATAATTTGTCGGTTTCTAAGCTTTCAATTACAGGTTTTGGGGCAACCAGAGTGCTAGCCAAAGGAAACATTACAGGCTTACCTGACCCCAATAAATTGGGCTTTAATTTAGATATTACTGAGGTTTCTACTACCAAGCAGGACATCATAAAACTTGCAGGGGCCGATGCTATACCAGAATCTATTGAATTGCCTGAGAAAATAGCAATAAAAGGCAAATTAAGAGGTAAAGCCAATGATTTGCAGGTTGATGCCTCGCTCGAGTCAGACCTCGGCGGGGCTGTGTTTACAGGTAAATTACAAAACTTTGTAAAAGGCCAGAATCAGGCTTATGACGGTAAACTAACCCTTGAAGAATTTGATGCAGGTAAACTCATAAAACAACCTGAAAATGTTGGTAAGCTAACGTTGGAAGTAAATGCCAAAGGCACGGGTATTGACCCTAAAACCATGAATGCCAGCATTGATGGTACTGCAAAAAAAGCAGTACTAAAAGGATACGAGTATAATAATCTTATACTAAAAGGAAATATCAATAATCAGATTGCCAACATCAATGCATCTTTAGATGACCCTAATGCAGATTTTAAGTTGCTTGCTAATGTTGATTTATCAAAAGAGTTCCCTGGCGTAGAAGGTAATGTGTCAATCAATAATATCGATTTGAAAAAACTGAACCTGTATGCCGACGACCTTAAGATAAAAGGAGATATTAAAATGGATTTGGCATCAACTGACCCTAAGAATCCAAGCGGAACAGTATCGATTAATAAGGCAGTGATTGAAATGGGGGGTAAAGTAATTCCATTAGATACTACTAATCTACAGATTCAGAACTTACCCGAAGGCCGTAACATAGTGCTCAAATCGCCGATTGTTAATGCAGAGGTAGAGGGTAATTTTGACTTTGAGCGTATACTCGATATGGTATTAACAGAGGTAAACAAATATTTCAAGATTCCTGATGTTGCCTATACTCCTGTTACCGAAGGGTATGATATACATATTAATGCTAAGATAAATCAACACCCGATAATTCAGAGTTTTGTACCTGAGTTAACAAAACTTGGAACTGTAAGTTTTATTGCCGAAATAGATAATAGAAAAGATACTACTATGCAGGCAACTGTAATTGTGCCTTTGGTAGAGTATGATTCTTCAAGTGTGCGCAATGCTAATTTGAAACTCTATGCTACTGGTAACAAAGCAACTTATAGCGGAGCCATCAGCCAGATAAATGTTTCAGATTTTAGTATTAAACGTACTTCTCTTAGTGGCGAAATAGCCGATAATGCACTTACAACAAAAGTGGTGCTGAAAGACTCTTTGAACAAAGACCAGTATGCACTAGCTGCCCGACTGAAATCAGAAGAAGGCAAGTATCGCATGAACCTTAGTTCGAGAGGTACACTGATTGATTATAAAGAGTGGCGTTCTGACTCAACCGGATATATCGAATACGGCCCGCAAGGCCTATTGGTTAAACAGTTTTTATTGGAACAAAACGGACAAAAGCTATTGGTAAACAGCGCAAGCAACGAGCCTAATTCGCCGATTGATGTAAAAATTGATAGCCTTGATATTAAGCCTTTTGTTACTATTGCTACGCTCGACTCTACATTGGCAGGAGGGACGCTGAATGGAGAATTAAAGCTGTCTAATTACATGACATCGCCTGTTTTTACTGGTGACCTCGTTATTAACAATCTTACCGTTACCCAGATTCCGGTTGGAAACTTAGCCTTAAAGGCCAATAACGAAACAGCAGATATAATTGCGGCAAAGGTATCGTTGACCAACGATAAAAACGATATTCAGGTACATGGCAATTATTTAACTAAACAGAAAGAAGCCCTCGACCTTACTGTTGATATTAACAAGCTTGGAGCTGAAACTGTGAAGGCCTTTAGTTTCGGGCAAATCAAAAGTGCTGATGGAAATTTGAGCGGTAAACTGGCAATAAAAGGCGAACCTACTAAACCGAAAGTTTCGGGTGAGTTGAAATTTGATGACGTAGCGTTAAGCCTTACACAATTAGGCTCAAAATACATCTTCAATAACCAGGTGCTTACTTTTAATGATAGCGACCTTAAGTTTAACAACTTTGTAATAGCCGATACCTTGGGGCAAAAGCTGACAGTTAATGGTAATCTGAATCTGCAAAACATACCTGAGTTTAACTATAAACTACAAGTAAATGCCAACAACTTTATGGCATTGAACGGTAGCCGTAAAGACAATGATTTCTTCTATGGTAAAGGTTTTATAGATGCAAATCTGAATATTACAGGGGTAGGAGCAAAGCCTTCGATAGATGGAACAGTGAAGCTGAAAGAGGGTAGCGATATTACTGTGATTTTGCCCGACGAGTCTATCAGTGAAACAGAAACGGATGGTATCATTGAGTTTGTGAACATGAAAAATCCGGCACCTGTTGCTGCACAAGATAGTAGCCAACTGGCTTCAACCTATGATTTCGCCTCCGAAATGGCATTAAATATTGAGGTTGACGATAAGTCGCAGTTAACAATAGTGATAGATGAAGTAAACGGCGATAACCTGAAAATAAAAGGTAATGCCCAGCTTAATACAGGTATCACACCAAGTGGTGAGTTTTATATCTTTGGTTTATATGAAGTTACCTCGGGGCAATATGACCTAACCTTTGAAGTATTAAAACGCCAATTTACAATAGAAAAAGGTAGTAACCTGCTATGGACCGGAGACCCAATGAAGGCCCAGATAGATATAACGGCAGCATATCCGGTTAGTGTTGACCTTACATCGCTTAATGAGGGTACAAGGCTGTATGGCAAAGTACCAATAAAGGTGTTATTAAAAATGCAAGGCAATTTGTCAAGCCCTGATATTAGTTTTGATATTCAGCTCGACGAAACGCTGGCATCAAGTGATGTAAAGAATTTTGTTGAAAACAATGCTGTATTCAGAGATATAAAGAGAGATCCTGTGGTGATGAACAAAGAGGTTTTTTCATTATTGGTACTTAACCGTTTCTCTGGCCAGCAATCATCTGATTTCTTCTCGGGTATGAACGCCGAGGCCATTGCCCGCCAGAGTGTGAGTAAAATCTTGACCGAACAATTGAATATACTGGCAGGTGATTTGATTAAGGGTGTGAAACTAGATTTTAACCTCAACTCAAACTTTCAACCAAGCCAGACAGGAACAGGCGCACGAACAGACCTTAACGTGGGCTTGAGTAAGGCATTCTTAAACGACCGCTTAACGGTATCGGTTGGTAAGAATTTCCAACTCGAAAACACAACCGGAATTCAGAAAAACTCAACCGAAATTTTTGATAACATCGCACTGAATTATAATCTTACAAAAGATGGCCGCTATATGTTTAGGGCCTATCGTAAAAATGAGTTTTTTATTCTGGACGGCTACGTACAGGAAACCGGGGTTAGTTTTGCCCTTACTTTAAGTTACGAATATTTTAAAGAATTATTTAATAAACAGAAATGAGAGCAGCAAAATACATATTACTATTAAGTATGATAGGCCTATGGAGCTGTTCGGTTACGAAGCATATACCGGCCGGAGAAAGTTTATATACAGGGGCAGTAATAAAAATACAAGCAGATACTTTGGTTACCAAATCGCAGATAAGTTCGGTTAACGACCAGATTAAAGAAATTATACGGCCTAAACCTAATGCTACTATATTGGGTTTTCCGTATAAAGTTTGGTTTTATTATTTATTTGGTGAACCCAAAAAGCCAAAAGGTCTAAAGAATTTTGTTCGTACCAGATTAGGCGAACCTCCGGTATTAGCCAACAAGAGAATGGTTACAACCAGTTCGGCCATTATAGCCAACTACCTGAATACCGAAGGGTATTTTCGGTCTACGGCAAACGGAGAATTAGTGATTGAGGGCAAAAAAGCCAAGGGTATTTATACAGCATATCTGAAGCCTCGCTATACCATTAATAATGTAGAATTTGTGGTTAAAGACAGTAGTATATTTAACAGAAGTTTCAGGGTATCGGAGAGAAGAAGTATCTTGAAAAAAGATGACCCTTATAGGTTTGAAACTATAAAACTGGAGCGTGAGCGTATTGACCAGTTTATGAAACGTAGAGGTTTCTATTTTTTTCGTCCTGATTATTTGATTGTTAAAGTTGATACTAATCTGAATACACACAAAGTAAATTTGTATGTAGATGTTAAGCCTAATGTCAATCAGACCTCATTGAAGCAGTATCGAATTAACAATATTTTTGTAAATACCGATGCCACCGATACCACTACTGCTCAGTTTGTGCAGCAAAAGTATATTAAGATTTCAGACATTAAAAATACTTATCGGCCAAGAGTGTTCGACGATGCCATAGGTTTCCGATCAGGAATGATTTACAGCAGTACTATACATGATGCATCATTGTCCAGACTTATTAACCTACGTAATTTTAAGTTTGTCAGAAATCGCTTCGAGATGGTGCCTCGCTCTGATTCAGCCCTTATTGATGTTCATTATGATATGACACCAATGAAGAAAAAATCGTTACGGTCCGAGATTACAGGTTCTTCCAAATCTAACGGGCTGGTAGGGTTTCAGATAGGTGTAAACTGGTCGAACAGAAATATGTTCAGAGGGGCAGAGGTCTTAAACGTAGGTGTAAACGTCGGAACTGACGTTCAGCTAAGTGGAAGAAGAGCCTCAAACCTGAATAGTTACCGTAAGTATGGCGTTAATTTAGATCTGGCTTTTCCAAGATTCGTATTGCCATTTTTCAGAATAAATCCTGCAAGAAATCAGGCTTTGCCTAAAACAAACCTTAATCTTGCTTACAACTGGTTGTTGCAAAGAGGTGTTGCATATAATAACGATAGCACTACTTATGCTTATACGCAATATGTACTTACTTCAATTGCAGGGTCGTGGGGCTATGAGTGGAAGCCTAATCCGAATGTAACACATACACTTACACCTTTCTCTATAAATCTTGTAAAACCTCGGAACATAAGCCAGGAGTTTGTAGAATTGATATTCAGAAGCCCGAATCCGGCAGACGTAGTAAGATATATAAGATTACTAGAGAACCGCTTAATATTAGGAGGGCAGTACAATATTTCATATACACCACAACAACGAAACAATAAGCGCCATTTTCTATATTTATCGGGTGGGGTTGATATTGCTGGTAATTTCGGTAGCTTATTTGCAAAAAAGCCGGTAGATGAAACATCTCCGAAATTATTGTTTGGTATTGCATACGAGCAGTATGTCCGGTTTGATGGAGAAGTAAGGTATTACTATGATTTTTCGCCTAGAGTCCGTATTGCCAATAGGTTAGTTTTAGGCTATGGTATACCATACGGTAATTCGAGAGAGTTGCCACAAATTAAACAATATTTTGTAGGGGGAAGTAACAGTATGAGAGCATTTAGGGCTCGTTCGTTGGGGCCTGGGCTTTACAATGCCGACTCGCTTACAGTAGCTATTTTTGGTAATCTGTCGTATGGTGATATCAAACTTGAAGGCAATACAGAACTGAGAGTTAAGGCAACTGATTATATTAATCTGGCAGCATTTGTGGATGTCGGAAACGTATGGATAGCCAAATATGACCCCAATACTTCTTTTTATACACAAGATTCTGAGTTTTCTAAAGATTTTTACAAGCAATTGGCAGTTGGCGGTGGTTTGGGGCTTCGGCTCGATTTCAGTTATATCAAACTACGATTTGACCTTGCTACGCCTTTCAGAAAGCCGTGGTTGCCTGAGGGGGAGCGATGGGTTTTAAAAGATATTTCATTTTCACAGAAAGCTTGGCGGAGAGATAATCTGATTCTGAATATTGCGGTCGATTATCCGTTCTAAGAACTTATATTTTAACATATATACAAAGCCAAAAAGCGGTGTACTTAATAGCACACCGCTTTTTATATAAAGAACCTATCTAAACAGGTTCTATAAAAACTCTTATTCTTCGTCTTTCCAACGATACTCTACTTTCTCTTCTGAGAATTCATCAAGAGCAATAGATGTTGGTTTTGGTTGACGCTCATAAAAACGTGAGATTTCGATTTGCTCACGGTTTTCGAAAATTTCTTCTAAATTATCAATATTCGAAGCAAACTCTGCGAGTTTTTGTGTCAATTCTTCTTTGGTCTTAACAGCCACTTGTTTGGCACGTTGCGAAACAATGAATACAGACTCATAAACATTACCCGTTTTAGCGGCAAGTTTATCAACGTCTCTTGTTACTATTGAAGGATTTACTGCCATAATATAAAAACCCCGGCCTCGGAGGGGGTATTGTGTTTATGTGTAATGATAGCAGATAAGCAAGTCTTACTGAGGCTAAAGACTAAGGGCTTATCCTTTATTTGCAGTATCGGCTTTTGCTGCTTCTTCTGCTTGTTTTGCTTTTAATTCTTTTATTCGCTGCTCTTGTTTAGCAATATCTTCCAGGGCTTTGGTTGCACCATCGTAGGCTTTCTGGCCTTGTTTAATATATTTGCTATTCGGATACGCATCTACAAACTCTTCATAAAACTTCAATACATCTGTGTAGCGCTCTTTTTGTTTGTTCTCAAAACTCACCATTGCCAGTTCGTATTGAGATTGTACTTTCAGATTAGCCAGTTCTTCGTTGTATTGCGAGTCAGGAAAATCTCTCTGAAAATTATCAATGGCTACTACTGCTGCCTTAAAATTGGCAATAGTTACACCGCTGGTTTTATAATAAAGCTTTGCCTTTTCATAGGCTTTCTGCTCTAGTCTATGCCTTAAATCAATCAGGTGCTCGCTACAATTGGCTGCATACTTGCTATCAGGAAAACTGTTGATAAAAGTCTGCAAGGCGTCAATAGCGGTTATTGTATTGGTCTGGTCGAGGTTATAATTAGGCGAATCTTTATACATCGAAAACGCATACATATAAAAAGCTTCCTCGGCTAGCGGGCTATTGGCATAAGTAGCATAAAAGCTCTTAAATAAATAAGAACTCATACTATACTGCTTCTGCTGAAACTGGGCATAAGCATTATAAAACTGTGCATTTTCCGCCAAAGAATCTCCCTTCAATAGCGGTATAATTTCTTCAAAAAGCAGACCAGCTTTATAATAGTCTCCTTTTTTATAGTAATCGTTGGCCGCTTTGTATTTTTCTTCAGTCGTACCTTTTTTCTGCAACCTCGTAAATTTTGCCGAGCAAGCAGAAGCCAATACAATTACAACAAATAAAAGGGCGGTATAAGGTCTTTTCAAAAACATGGGTGCAAAGATAATAAAAAATATATGCTTTCAGAACGAAAAATTTTGCATAATTATTTTTATTTTCCTTTATTCTCCTATAATTCTTTCAAACTTTCTTCATTAGCGTTTAATATCGCCTGAATATGGTCATCAGTAAGGGCTGTCGACAAGAAAAGTGCCTCGTACTGAGACGGTGCCAGATAAATTCCACGGTTGAGCATGGCATGAAAATACTTGCCAAAACGAGGTATGTCTGAGGTCTTAGCCGTATCGAAATCAACCACCGCTGCATCGGTAAAAAACAAACTATACATAGAGCCAATATGGTTGATAGTATAGTTTAAATTCAGTTTTTTAAGTATTTCTCTTAATCCGCCTACAATCTTGTTTCCTGTGTTTTCTAGTTGGGTGTACACTTCCGGATGCTCGTTCAGGTAAGTAAGCATGGTATAACCTGCTGCCATAGCTATCGGATTGCCCGATAAAGTTCCTGCCTGGTAAACCGGCCCTTGTGGCGACACACAGTCCATAATTTCTTTGCGGCCACCATAAGCCCCAACCGGCATACCACCACCTATGATTTTACCTAGGGTTGTGAGGTCAGGCATAATATTGAAACGCTCCTGCGCACCACCTCTCGACAAGCGGAAGCCCGTCATTACTTCATCGAAAATCAGTACGATTCCCTCTTTGGTACATAGCTCACGCAGGCTTTCAAGAAAGCCCTCTTGTGGTAATACAGTACCCATGTTACCTACAACTGGTTCAAGTATTAAAGCCGCAATCTGCCCTTTGTTGGCATCAACCAATTGTTGTACTGCGGCAATATTGTTGAAAGGAGCAGTAAGGGTATCGTTGGCTACGCCTTTGGTTACGCCCGGGCTATCAGGCACGCCCATTGTTACGGCTCCACTACCTGCGGCAATCAGAAACGAATCGCCATGCCCGTGATAACAACCTTCAAACTTAATTATTTTATCTCGACCCGTGAAACCACGTGCTACCCTGATAGCCGCCATAGTTGCCTCAGTACCCGAATTAACCATTCTCACTTTTTCGATAGAAGGCACCATGTTTATAATCAGCTCGGCCATTTCAACCTCACGGCGTGTAGGTGCACCAAACGAAAATGAGTTTTTGATGGCTTCACGCACGGCTTCTTCTACTGGCTCGTAGGCATGCCCTAAGATCATTGGCCCCCAAGAGTTGATTAACTCAATATATTGGTTATCGTCTTCGTCGAAAATATAAGCACCTTTTGCTTTTTTGATAAAGATGGGGTTGCCACCTACCGATTTAAACGCTCTGACAGGAGAGTTTACGCCACCCGGAATAAAATTCTTGGCTCTGGCAAAAAGGGCTTCACTTGTTGTATGTATCATGAAATGCTATATTTTTTATTCAGGCTGCAAAGTTCGTTAAGAAAAGGGAATGACGAAAAGTTTTTTGCAAATTTAGATGAGTTAGAAAAATGACGGTAGCTTATCACTCATGAAATAAGCGTTTTATTAAAACATTAAAGCCAATTGATAATCAATTGGCTTTAGGAGTAGCATAATGATTTTACACCATCAACTCACATATTTCTCAATGACTTTACTGGGTTTGCCAAAGCCGCTTTTATGGCCTGAAAACTTATTGTTAATATCGTAATTACCAATGCAGCAGCTCCTGATACTGCAAATATCCACCAGCTTATATTGGTATGATAGGCAAAACCCTGTAACCAATTGTGCATGATAAAATAGGCTATTGGTCCTGCAATGATAAAGGCCACAAACACAAGCATAATAAAATCTTTTGATAGTAAAGCCATAATACTCGAAACAGACGCACCCAAGACTTTTCTGACGCCTATCTCTTTGGTTCTTTTTACTGTACTGTATGCTACCAAGCCAAATAAACCAAGGCAGCAAATAAGCGCAGCAAATGCAGTAGCAATTAAAGAAAGTTTACCCATTGTTATTTCTGTACGATACTCTCGTGCAAAAACTTCATCAAGAAACGAATATTCAAACAGGTAATTAGGGCTGTATTTCTTAAATGATTTTTCTATGGCAGCAAGTGTTTCGGTTACAGGTGCACTTCCGTCTATTTTAATAAAGTAATTTGCTCCGATATTTTTTGAATAAAGAAAAACAAGCGGCTCTATGCCATGGTGTAGGTTGTCGTTGTTAAAATCATTAGTCAACCCTACGATTTTTCCTTTCCCGTTCCACATTTCCAAGTCAGCACCGATGACATTATCAGGCGTAAGCCCCATTATCTCCATCGCTTTTCTGTTAATGATATAATTGGCAGAGTCACGATTATTTATATTTGAAAAATTTCTACCTGCCAGCATTTCTATGCTCATTGTAGGAATAAAACCTTCGTCACAACGAAAAATCTTAAACGTTACCGAAGAATTTACAGGCTTGTTTTTCCAAACGGGGTCGGTTGTGGTAATAGGCACCGTGAAAACATTACTACCTCCAAAGCCGATACTTTTAACAGAAGGAATCTGAAGCAAATCGTTTTTAAATGGGGCGTAGTTTTTACCGAGTATGTCGTTCCGTTTTACTTCAATTACGTTTTCTTTTTCAAAACCAAGGTTTTTATTGCTGATAAAATTGATTTGCCTGTAAATTGTTATGCTTCCGGTGATTAAAATAATAGATGTGGCAAACTGCACAACTACCAATATTTTGCGGAATCCACCCGAAATTGATGGGGAAACATCTCCTTTCAACACTACAATCGGCTTGAATGATGAAAGTAAGAATGCAGGGTAGCAGCCGGCAAGTAAGCCACAAACTATTGTAATTACAAATGTACCTGCCACAAATATCGGATCGGTGAAGTCTAACTGTACAGATTTTTCGGTGATGCCATTAAACACTGGCAGCAAAAGATGTACTGCAAACAGGGCAAATGTTAGGCTGATAAACGATAAAAGCAGCGATTCAGAAATAAAATGCACAATCAAGCCGGATTGTCTGGCTCCAATTATTTTGCGAACGCCAATTTCTCGGCTGCGGGCGGCCGACTGAGCCGTAGCCAGATTCATAAAATTGATACATGCCATTATCAAAACAATGGCCGCTATAATGCTGAACAACTTAACCTGTTCGATGCGCCCACCCACCGATTGCCCGTTTTCAAATTCGCCATGAAGTCTGTGTTGGGTATATGGGTATAAAAAGGCGTTTGTGCTGCAATCAGTACAGTTCTTTTTAATCAATGCCCCGATTTTTGCGTTGGCATTTTCAAGCGAAGCACCTGGTTTTAAGGAAACCATAGTTTGTGTGCCACCGCTTCGCCAGTTTTGTGTCCATGGGTTATCTTTCACAAAAGCGCCAATAGGTAATATAAAGTCAAACTGTAAGGTAGAGTTTGAAGGAACATCTGCAAATACGCCTGTTACCGTAAATGGACGCATATCGTCTATGCTTACAGATTTTCCGACTGGGTCATTATTACCAAAAAGCTTTGTGGCTAGTGCCTCAGAAATAACTATGGCGTTATTGTCTGGTATCGGATTCTTTTTATCACCTTTCAGTAAAGGAAAACTGAATATTGAAAATAGTGAAGAGTCGGCATAAATGCCTTGTTCACTAAATAAGTTTTTTTCATTTCTGATAAGCGCATTGGTTTCCATGCTAAGCAGTGCTACCTTTTCTACTTCTGGAATTTCATTTTTTATAGCATCTTTCAAAAGTGCCGTAGTTGCACGATAGGTCTCAATCTTACCATCGGGGTATGTATTATTGGTCATTACCCTATAGATATTCGGCGCATTTGCATGAAATTTATCAAAAGACAATTCATCTACAACCCACAAAAATGTAAAAATGGCAGCAGTTAACCCTACGGCAAGACTGAATATTTTGATGAAAGAATAAACCTGGTTTTTTATTAGATTTCTCCAAAAGATTTTTAGATAATTGCGTATCATCGTATTTGCTTATTTTCTGTCAAAAGTAAATATCACAAAATATGCCAATATTGTATCTGTCTTATTATCAGTAGATTGTGTAATTTTCTGGGAGTTTTTATGTCCGAATCTGGACAGTTTATTGCGTTTTCGGACAACGATTAGTCTAATCGATTTTAAAAAATAGAATTGTCGTACACTCTTCAAAGGCAAGCATCAAATCGGCAAAACTGTAGTACTTTTCACTTCTGACATCACAAAAAAACTATGGATCAAGGAAACACTGGGTAGAACCGAAAGCTTTTGCTGGTGAAAGAGGTGATAACTCTCCATATCGGGCACTACAATTTTAAGCAGATAATCGAAACTGCCGGATACGAAATCACAGCTGATAATCTCGGGTAGGTCAAGAATCGACTGGTTGAAATCTTCGGAAGTATCGTGCGTTTGCTTTATCAGTGTAACCTGACAATAAACGGTCAGATTCTTACCTAGTTTTTTTTTATTCAGAATCGAAACATACTTTTCTATAATGCCCTCATGCTCCATGCGCTTGATGCGATCATGCACAGGCGTAAGAGAAAGGTTAATATGCTGAGCAATCTCTTTGAAGGTCAGATGAGCGTTTTCTTGCAATAAACGTAGAATTTTTCTGTCGGTTTCGTCTAGCATTTTTATACAGTTTTAAGCATGGAGCTGTGAAGCCTTATAAATGTGAGAAGTGCGTGCAGAAAAATTTTCTTTCATGCATTCAAAAAACTATATAAGAAAGAAATATTTTTTGCAAATATACTTATTCGAGAAAATATTTTCTTATTTTTTTGAATATAGAAAAAATATTTTCTCCATGTATTAATTTTGTTTTGCAATTATACTTCATCAATAAGCTAAAAATGATTCAATCGTAGTAGTCGGTAAGACTACTTGTATTGAAACACTTCATCAACAAACCTTTCAGAGAGAATGATAATCGGAGTACCAAAGGAAATCAAAAACAATGAGAATAGAGTAGCCCTAACACCTGCTGGGGTAGCTGAATTTAAAAAATACGGACATACGGTTTACGTACAGTCAACAGCCGGAGAAGGCAGTGGTTTTAATGACGATGAATACATCAAAGCAGGGGCTACATTATTGCCAACAATAGAAGAGATTTATGGTATTGCCGAGATGATTGTTAAGGTAAAAGAACCGATTGCTTCTGAATACAACCTGATTAAAAAAGACCAATTATTGTTTACTTATTTCCACTTTGCATCGTCAGAAGAACTAACGCATGCAATGATTAAGCAAGGCGCTGTTTGTTTGGCTTATGAAACAGTAGAAAAAGCTGACCGTAGCTTGCCTTTATTGGTGCCGATGTCGGAAGTAGCAGGGCGTATGGCGATTCAGGAAGGAGCGAAGTACTTAGAGAAACCATTGAAAGGAAAAGGTATTTTGTTAGGTGGTGTACCGGGTGTACCTCCGGCTAAAGTATTGGTTTTAGGTGGTGGTATTGTGGGTACGCAAGCTGCTAAAATGGCGGCTGGCTTAGGTGCAAGAGTAGTGATTATGGATGTGAGCCTACCACGATTAAGATATTTGTCGGATATTATGCCGCAAAATGTAGTAACTATTATGTCGAACGAATACAATATTCGTGAGGCTATTCAAGAAGCTGATTTAATTGTTGGTGCGGTGTTGATTCCGGGAGCAAAAGCCCCACACCTCATTACGAGAGATATGTTGAAAACCATGCGCCCGGGTACTGTAGTAGTTGATGTAGCTGTCGACCAAGGTGGTTGTATAGAAACCTGTACACCAACTACGCACGAAAACCCGACATTTATTATTGACGATGTAGTTCATTATTGCGTAGCCAATATGCCAGGTGCAGTACCTTATACTTCTACACTTGCTTTAACAAATGCTACTTTACCTTATGCTATTCAGTTGGCAAATAAAGGCTGGCAAAAAGCTTGTGCCGAGAACGAAGAATTGAAAAAAGGCTTAAACGTAGTTGATGGCAAAGTGGTTTACCAAGGTGTAGCCGATGCATGGGGTTTAGCCTACGAGAGCGTAGAAACAGTTTTGTAATAAACGCACCATTGCTTTATATATATGACCTCTTCTTTTGCGAGAAGAGGTTTTTTATTGCCCAAGGTTCATATTTTGTGGATAAGTTTTAATTTTGCTTCTAAAATTTGCAATTTGCGGCATGGAAAAAAAACAGAAATTCTACACTGTATGGGAAGGTCGGAAACCGGGTGTTTACGACTCGTGGGATGAGTGTAAAAAACAAGTAGAAGGGGTTGCAGGAGCAAAGTATAAGTCGTTCGATAGTAAAAAGGAAGCAGAAGCGGCATTGAAAGATAATTACTGGAAACACACCCAAGCCCAGAAAGCCCAACAGAAGCAAACCAAGATTCCGGCGTCGGCTTTTCCGCCACCCAATCTTGATTCTATTGTGGTAGATGCAGCCTGGAACTCGGTAAAAAAAGACATGGAGTACCAAGGGTTTTATCTGAAAACCAAAGAACGAATTTTTCATAAAGGGCCTTTTCCGAAGGCTACTAATAATATTGGCGAGTTTCTGGCTATTGTGCACGCATTGGCTTATCTGAAAAAACATAATTCTACTTTACCTATTTATTCTGACTCACGCACTGCCATTAGCTGGGTGCGTAACAAGAGGGCTAATACCAAATTGGAGGAAGCCGACGGCAACGAAGAGGTTTTTGATTTGCTCGATAGAGCCGAAAAATGGTTACAAGCCAATACATACCCCAACAAAGTACTGAAATGGGAAACTGATTATTGGGGAGAGAACCCTGCTGATTTTGGGCGAAAGTAAACTTTGATAGATATATATTAGCCGGATAAATGCTTATCCGGCTATTGTTTTATTATGCCAATGAATTAATCTTTCTAATAGCAAATGCAGGAGCAATGCGTGCCAACCAATACAATAAATTTACTGCACCTATTCTGATTTCTGTGTTATTGCTCTTCTCTAATTTCTGAATCATTTCTTCTACTGCCTTTTGAGTTGTAATAGCTGTTTTAGGAGGATTCCCTTTGTGCCAAGGCGTATTTACTACAGGTAGTAATACTTCAATAATTTTTATTGGTTCATTATTTAACTGTAACCTTAAGGTTTGTGTAAAGGCGTGTAAAGCTGCTTTGGTTGCATTGTAGAATGGATACACTGCCCGTGGTGCATAAACCAAGCCCGTTGTGATATTGATTAATTGCGCATTCGTGTTTTTTAGTAGCAAGGGTAAAAACAATTTACTTAGTCTGATGGGAGCTAATATGTTTGTCTCAAATTCGTAATGCGCCTTTTCTATGGCCTTTTCGTCGTCCAGAAAATCTGTCTTATGTACTATTGCCGCATTATTGATTAGCATATTGCAATTGGGGTGATGGTTTGCTACCCATTCATAAAGTCGCTGGCACTCTGTTTCTGAGGCAATATCGCATTGAAAAATTTTAACTTCGGGTAGTAATTTTTGAGCTTCTTTCAGTTTTTCTTGTGAGCGGCCGCAGATTAAAACTGTATTGTGTTTTGCTAGTAATTTTGTGGCTAGTTCAAGCCCAATGCCCGAGCTTCCGCCTGTAATCAGTATGGTGTTGTTTGTAAGCATTTTATGAGTGTTTTGTGCGTTACAAAACAATAAGCTGCCAGCTACAAAAACATTAACTTATGTTAACGAGCCAATTTATTTCTGATTCGGCTCAAAGAAATAGGAGAGATACCCAGATAGGAAGCTATCAGGTGTTGTTTAATGCGGTGCTCGAGTGTCGGAAATTCTTTTTTGAATAGAGCGTATCTCTCTTGGGCTTCTAGCAACAATAAATCTCGCTCACGGATTTCTTTGGTCGAAAAGGCTTTTTCGAGTATTGTTACCAAAAACTGATTCCAGCACTCATGGCCTTTTTTTAGCTCCAGCCAATCGTTGTAGCTGATGTCGTACAAAAAACTATCTTCCAGTGCCTCAATAAACATACGTGAGGGTTGCTGGCTAATCATGGCCGAATAGGCAGAAATAAAGTTATTTTCTAATATGAAATTCTTGGTAAACTCTGTGCCCTTGTTATTGATATATAAGTATCTGAAGAGCCCTTGCTCAACAAAGCCAAACTTTTTAGGTATTTGCCCTTCTCTTATGTAGTACTCACCTTTGGCAATTTTCGCAGGCTTAAGCAATTTCAGAATCTTTGCCTCTTCTGCTTCCGGTAAATCAATGATGCGTTTTACAAACGATATAAATGATTGAGCCATTGGTTTGTTTTATTTGTTATAAAGTGCATAGATAACGCCATATTTCAGAAAAGCAAAGTGAGTATTTTATCTTCCGCCTGATACATCAAGTATAGCACCTGTTACATAAGAAGCTTCGTCTGACAACAACCAGAGAATAGCCTTGGCAACTTCATCAGGTTTGCCGCCGCGTTTCATAGGTATAAACTCTTTCACCCGGTCTACTCTGCCGGGTTCTCCGGCTTTGCCATGTATATCGGTCTGGATAGTTCCAGGCCGTACTACGTTGACTCTTATCTGGTCTTCGGCTATTTCTTTTGATAAACCAATGCTCATGCTATCAATGGCGCCTTTGGTAGCAGCATAATCGATGTATTCGAAAGGAGAGCCTAGGCGAGATGCCATTGATGAAATATTGACAATACTACCGCCATTGCCCTGATTTTTTACCGACATTCGTTTAATGGCCTCTCTGGCACATAAAAAACTGCCGATAACATTTACTGCAAAGATTTTATGCAGGCGTTCAGCCGACATATCAACCAGTTTCTGTTGCGATTCAATAATACCTGCATTGTTCACTAAAGCACTTATACGCCCCACTTGCCTATCGATAGCTTCAAACATAGCCAGCACATCGGCTTCAACCGAAATATCGGCCTGAAATGCATAGGCCAAACCGCCTTCATTATTGATTTTCTCTACAATGTGGTTGGCGGCAATGTGGTTTTGTCGGTAATTAATGCAAACGGTATAGCCTAGTTTGGCGGCTAATTCGGCAGTAGAAGCGCCGATTCCATCGCTGCCACCCGTGATTAAGATAATTTTGCTCATGGTTTTGTTGATAAAGAGGTGTTATTGCAAAATACTAAATTTGGCGTATTATTGATAGAATTAATAAAGAAATATATGCCAGAAAATAAAAAAGAGGCTGTCTCAAAAGTTTTTTGTACCAAATAATATTTGGAAAAGACCCCACCCTAACCCTCCCCAACAATGGGGAGGGGACAAAAAAGCCCCTCTCCCCACAGTTGGGGAGAGGGGTTGGGGAGTGGGGTCAGTGTCTTGCCAAATAATATTTTGTGCTATTTTCTTTTGAGACGGCCTCTTTAGGTACTTATAATAAAGCGTTTTATTTCAAATCAAAACTTGCCAGTTTTTTAAATTCGTTAATTCGGCTAGTAATTTCTTCCTGTGTCAGGTTCTGTATTCTTTCAGAACCGAATTTTTCAACACAATAAGAAGCCATAGCCGACCCGTAAATAATGGCACGTTTCATGTTTTCGAAGCTCAGATCATCAGTTTGTGCCAGATAGGCTATAAAACCACCTGCAAAAGTATCGCCTGCACCTGTTGGGTCAAATACTTCTTCTAAAGGAAGCGCAGGGCAGAAGAAAATGTTATCTTCCTGAAACAACAAAGCACCATGCTCACCTTTTTTGATGATTAGGGTTTTAGGCCCCATCGCCATAATAGTTTTGGCTGCTCTGCGAAGCGAGTAATCGCCAGAAAGCATACGTGCCTCTTCATCGTTGATAGTCAAACAGTCTACTTCTTTCAATAGTGCTTTTAAATCAACATTCGCAATGTCAATCCATAGGTTCATGGTATCAACCATTACAAACTTAGGGCGGTTACGCAAACGGGTTAATACACGCATCTGTATCTCAGGCGATGTATTCCCTAGCATCAAATATTTACAGTCTTGGTATGCTTCCGGTATTTTTGGGTCAAAATCACCCATTACATTCAGTTGAGTTTCAAGGCTATCACGAGAATTCATATCATTGTGGTAGCGACCTGACCAGAAAAACGTTTTTCCACCTTCTACAATTTCTAAGCCTTCTGTATTTACTCCATGTGTTTCGAGCACCTCAATCATGCTTTGCGGAAAATCTTCTCCAACTACTGCTACAAGGTTATTTTCTTTAACAAAATAAGAAGCTGTAAGGGTAATAAAAGTAGCGGCTCCGCCAATAATTTTATCTGTTTTGCCGAAAGGTGTTTCAATTTTATCGAATGCCACCGAACCAACTGTAAGTAAAGACATAAATGCTAGGCCCTGTTATAAAACTGTGGGCAATTTTTGTTTAGAATGAAAAATTAAACTTAATGGTGTGTTTAGTAAAAACGGCACAAAATTAATAAAAATCCTCATTAAATAGCGATTATAGCTATGTGTTTCATCAGAAAAAGAGAGGTTTTTACCTGCTTTTACTAATGCTGATACTAATTTTTATAAGACAGGGTGCCGTTTGAACGGCTTGGTGTGGTCGAACAGATAGCGGTAGGTAATATAAGTTTTAAACTTTTTAGCACCCAATATTTGTGTTACTTTCAGCATATTTGGGTTGAAATCGGCTATCCAGTTTAATTCAAGTATTTTATATTGATAATTTGGCCGCCAGCAAGCTTTTGAAAATGCCAGTGAAATGGCTGACTCTATCCCACGCCCTTGGTATTCGGGTATCACGCCAAAAATTACCCCTCTTGCTTTATGATTGGTTTTCATTAATTGATGATACAGCCATTTTAGCTTTCCTATCCAGTTTAGCTTACCGTTTAAATGCTTGATAATCTGGTTCAGTTCTGGTATCATAATTGAAAATGCAATGGGTTTATCGTTATGATACCCAAACCACATCAGCTCTTCTTCTAGTATCGGCTTCATCATTTGCATAATCGCTTCGGCACGTTCGGCGGTCATTTCTCCGGCCGCCATATTTTTAGCCCAGGCTTTGTTATAAATAGTTCTGAAATCCTGCGCAAATTTCGATAAGTGCTTTTTATCAACATGGCGAAAATCATAACCAGGTGTATTGTACACACGGTTCGCAATTTCGAAAAGTGCTGGGCGCACAACTTTGCGAGCCTCTTTTTCTTCAAGTGGCAACAGAAATGTATATTGCTGAAAATAATCCCGAAAGCCATAGTCTTCAAAAAATTGTCGGTAATAGGCATGATGGTAAAACATCGACCAGGTAGGCTCGGCATCATAAGGGTCAACCAATAGCCCCCACCAGTTATCACGCTCACCAAAGTTAATTGGCCCTTCCATGGCTTCCATACCTCTTTCTTTTAGCCATTCTTTGCACTTATCGAACATAGCAAATGCCACTTTGTTATTGTTGATACACTCAAAGAAACCCATGCCGCCCGTTGGTTGGTCGTTACTATGTACCACCGTATTCGGATTAATAAAGGCAGCGACCCGGGCTATTGTCTGGCCTTGTTCGTCAATGGCAAGCCATCTGATACAATTGTTATCTTTTAATAATGGATTTTTTTTAGGGTCGAAAACCTTCTCAATGTCGTTATCTAATGGACGAATCCAGTAGGGGTTTGTTTTATAAAGTCTTGCCGGAAATTCCAGAAACTCTTTCTGGAGTTTTGGATTGTCTCCTACTTCAATTATTTGCATGTACAGTTTATTATCGGTCTTTACTGCAAAGATACAGCAATAAAATAATAGAAGGTAGGTGTATGCGTAATTGGGTGATACTATGGGGTTTATGAAATTAATGGCACAACATTTAATAAAATTTTAGAAATAACTTACAACCAATTACGTTCTAAAATAGTCTATTAAGAAACATTTAAGAATTTATTAATTATTTGTTAGGTGTCTTTTTCCTTAATTTTGAGTCTTAATACAAGACAAAAGGAGTTTCAACGAAAAAAGTAAAAAATGAAAAAACAAGTATTTGCTTATTTGATTGCTGGATGCATGCTTGTCTTTGCGCACACCTCGTTTGCACAAAGAGTAACCTTAGAAGATTTGCTGGACAAAGCTATGGTGCTTTCTCAACAGAATGAGAAACAAAAGTTGGCCGAAACCCTGAAAGACGGCAGTATTGCCTTGGAAAGCGAGGCTAATACAAGAGGAAACGATATGAAAGCTAAATTGCTTGGACAAGCAGGAGAGCTTAAAAATCTTATTCCATTGGCTACCGAGGGTACTCTGAAAACAGACGTACTTGGCAAGGTAATTAATACCATAAGATTGGTAGTGGGTGCAAACCAGATAAATAATTTGTTGAGTGAAGGCAAAAATGGTTTGCTTGGCAATGCCGAAAGTCTTACTGGTAGCCTGAATCTGTTGAATGCAGGCAAAGAAGCGCTTAATGTTAAAGACCAAGATAAACTAGGTACTTTGGTAGATGCTGTTTCTGGAGCTGTAAAGAAACTAAATGGGCAAGATACAAGTGCTAAATTGGCTGCTTCGTCGGCAAAAAAAACCTTGGGAAAAATAGTTGACTTGATAAAAGACGCTGTTTAGGATTTTAATTAATGAAATAAGCCAGAAGCTTCTCTCAGATGTAGGGGAGCTTTTTTTGTGTATATTGCACCAAAATTATAGAGACTATGAAGATTCGGTGCCCTAAATGCGCTTGGGAACCAGACGGAGGCGAACATTGGCAATGCCATTGCGGCCATATCTGGAATACTTTTGAAACTATTGGCCGATGCCCGGCTTGTCATCATCAGCATGAATATACACAATGTGTGCCCCATGCCGGAGGGTGCGATAAGCACTCGCCACACCTTGATTGGTACGAAGGGCTTGATAAAATTGTAGAAGAATTGATTGAAGAAGTGTTTACCACCGAAGAGGTACTTCAACAGCCATAGATTAAAGGTTTATAAAGTACGTAGTTATGTATAAAAATATCATAGAAGTAATGAATGTATTTTCTACATAATGAAATACATTTGTATTCTAATCAACCTTATTCTATGAAAAAATCAATCAGCCTATTTATGGCCTTATTGTTTACTATGGCTGCCTTTGCCCACAAACAAGACACCCGCTACTACGAGATGCGGATTTATTACTGCGAAGCAGGTAAACTACCCGATTTGTTGACTCGTTTCAGAAATCATACTACCAAATTGTTTGAAAAACATGGTATGACCAACGTTGGATACTGGGTGCCTATATCAAATGAACAAAATGCCCTCTATTATGTATTGTCGTACCCGAGCAAAGAAGCACGAGATGCTTCGTGGAAAGCCTTCGGTGCTGACCCTGAGTGGAAAACTGTAAGAGAAAAATCTGAGGAAAACGGCAAGATAGTAGCCAAAGTAGAATCAATATTTATGAACTTAACAGATTTCTCTCCGGCTGTAAAAGCGCAGAAGAAAAACCCTGAAAGAGTTTTTGAATTAAGAATATACACTCCAGGGCCTGATAAATTGAATGATTTACTGGCACGTTTCAGAAACCATACTGTAAAACTTTTCAAGAAACATGGTATGGATAACATTGCTTACTGGACAACTATCGAAAAAGATGGAGCGCAGCCGAAACTAGTGTATTTCTTAGGTCATAAAAGTGAAGAGGCTGGTAAAGCATCTTTTGAGGCTTTCAGAAAAGACCCGACATGGGTTAAAGCCCGTGAAGAATCGGAGAGAAACGGTAAACTGGCCGAAAAAGTAGAATCAATATACATGACACCTACTGATTTTTCAACGATTAAATAAATTTTTTTAATGTCGAGTGTCGATTGCAGATTGTCGAATAAGGTTTTCTTAATTTGACATTCTGCAATCGACACTCGACATTTTCTTTATTTTTTCGCTTCTTCTCTTACTGTCGGATACTTAATACCCAATTGCTCAAGATAGGTTTTGTATTTAGTAGCATCATAATAATACTTACTCATTTCCGGACGGAATTTCTCCATAATCTCTTTATTCAACTGAATAGCCGGCTTATCATCTTTCGAAATCAGCGGAGTATATTTTATTTCTTTCGTTTGCTCTTTGTTATAATACTCCCAAGCATTTTTAATAATTTCAGGCTTAAAAAGCATATCTAATACTGTAAGTGCTTCTACTTTTGCCCCTGCGGTACAGCCTTTGTGGGCAATAGGCGTGGCCATTGTAATTGCATTGGCCCAGTGATGCCCCGGCATACCCGGCATATTCGACGGATAACGCAACACAACAGTAGGCAAAGACCACGAAATATCAGCAATATCATCAGAGCCACCCTGACGAATAATATTTGGCGAATACACAGGCTCACCCATAGTATCTAGTTTCATGGCTAGTCCGTCAGTTTTAGGTGAATTGAGTTCTTTCTGGCTGGCTTTTGCCAGAAGCTGGTCTTCTGCCGACCACTCAGGTAAGCCTATACGTTTTATATTATAAAACATGGTTTCGGCAATAGGCTTATTAAAATGCCCCGGCCAGGCACTACCAAGTATTTCGTAAGTAAATTTGGTGTCGGTCATGATAGATGCGCCTTGTGCCATCTTGATACCGTTATCAAAAAGATTTTTGATTCTAGGGTAAGTACGCTCACGGAAATAATACCATACAGTAGCTTTAGACGGCACAACGTTTGGTTGGTCTCCACCATCTGAAATCACATAGTGCGAGCGTTGTGTAGTTTCCAGGTGCTCACGTTTGTAGTTCCAGCCTATGTTCATTAACTCAACGGCGTCAAGGGCACTTCTGCCACGCCACGGTGCACCTGCTGCATGGGCTGCTGCTCCTTCAAAATGAAATTTTACTGAAACCAATCCGGTATTTCCGGCATCTCCCCACGATACCGAAAGGTTATCGCTCACATGGGTAAATATACAGGCATCAACATCTTTAAAATAGCCATCACGTACAAAAATGGCTTTGGCTCCTACCTGCTCTTCGGCAATACCCGGCCATAGCATTAATGTACCCGATAGTTTCTCTCTTTCCATGATTTCTTTCAGGGCAATCATGGCTGTAATATTAAGCGCCTGCCCCGAGTTGTGGCCTTCGCCGTGGCCGGGTGCGCCATCTACAATAGGGTCTTTGTAGGCAACACCGGGTTTTTGTGAGGCTTTCGGAATACAATCTACATCAGAACCAATGGCAATCACGGGTTTGCCCGAGCCCCATTTAGCAATCCAGGCGGTAGGCATACCTGCCACACCTCTTTCTACAGTAAAACCGTTTTTCTCAAGCAATTCAGTAAGGTATTTTGAGGTTTCAAATTCCTGAAAGCCTAATTCGCCAAAACTGAAAATCTGGTCGTTTACTTCTTGTGTAAACTTCTGGCGTTCATCAATTTTCTTGATAACCTCTTGTTTCAAAAGTTCAAGTTTATCGGGTGGGTTAGTGGTTGCTTTTTTCTTTTTTTGAGAAAAAGCAATTCCGCTGCTCAAAATCAAAGTAAGAGCAATGATGAAGTGTTTCTTCATGTAAGTATTTGTTTAGTTTAGATTTACTTCGGAAACTGACCCTTATCAAGGCCGGGTACTATTTTCAAGGCGTTTTTGTAGTACACTTTTTTCAATACTTCGTCTGGCAGCCCTAAGCCATACATGCGCCAGTAAGCATGGTATTTTTTATGGTAAGGAAAATACTCATCTTCTGACTCCAGTACACGGAAGTACGTCTGATATTCATCGGGCACCCAAGAGTCTTTTCCGAATAAGATACGGTCCTGACGTTTTTCAAAGAATTTCTTAGCTGTGCGTGGTTGGCGGCCTAACTCGGCAATTACAGCACCAATTTCGGCATACATATTCGGGAATGCATCCATCAGACTATCAAGTTTTGCCAGATTATTCGGGTACCAACCCATGTGTGCGTTGATGAAGATGGTTTTAGGGTTTTTTCTGAAAACATTGTGTTGTTGCACAAGTAGTTCTTCCCATGTAAATTCTTTTCCGGCAGAGGCGTCACGTTTGCGGCCCGGGTGCGTTTTTAATTCTAACCAACGCTCGTTCTGTGCATTGATAGGGTCCCAGAAAGAAGAAGGGTCGGCAGTATGGATTAATACCGGAATTCCCAATTCGCCTGCTTTTTTCCAGATAGGGTCAATGCGAGGGTCGTCAACGGGTACAATCTTACCATTGTCTTTTACATTAAATCCTAAGCTCTTATAGATTTTAAGCCCTTTGGCTCCACGTAGTTTTACATCATCTTCCAAGGTTTTTACCGCTTTGGCTGTCCAGTCAGGCTCATTTATTTTAGAAAAATCAATGTTGGTAAAAATAGCAAAACGATTAGGGTAATAAGTCTTTACACTTTCAATTTGCTTTACCAGACCTGCGGTACTCTTGGCTTCGTCCTGATTAAACCCACGGCCGCTCAGATTCACCATAATGCCCATATTTAATTTGTCCATTTCTGTGATGAGCTTATTCAAATCGTCTTTGCCATTCATTTCCCATTGGTGGTTATGAATATCAATAAAAGGAAACTTGGCACGCGTGATAGGCTTCCCCGGAACAACTAAGGTTGATTTAGGCTCGTATTCCTCGAAAGTAACTGCACCGGCATTGTCTCCAATTTTAATTTGTTGGGCAAATAGCTGGCCGGTAGTTAATAAAATAGTAGTGGCTAATGCAAACTTTTTCATTAATTATCTTAGGTAGTTTATAAATGATTTTTGCAATATAACGAATAATGATAAATTTTCGGCAGACGAATGGCATGTTTCAGAAGAATAGTATGTGATTTGAGAATATAAATTCATGAAAATTTTCTTGCTCTTATTTATCTATATATTTTTATTAGAGCAAAATACGTTTTGTACTCACAGTTTCTAAAATTATGAACAAGAAAAAACGCATTGTCTTATCCTTATTTGGGCTGTTGATTGTTGCCGCAATAGCAGTATATGTATGTGATGCTACCATTAAGAAATCGGCCAAAGGTAAAGTCTACACAAGCGTTGATGATATTCCGTATAGCAGGGTAGGTTTGCTACTAGGCACAGCCAGAAATACCAAAAGAAAGGGATTTATGAATCCTTATTATAAACATAGAATTAAAGCAGCTACCGATTTAATGAAAGCCGGTAAGATAAAATATCTGGTTATTAGCGGAGACAACGGCCGAAAAGAATACAACGAGCCCGAAATGATGCGTGATGATTTGATAAAAGCCGGCATTGACTCTGCCAATATTTATCTTGATTATGCAGGTTTCCGGACTTTTGATTCAATGGTACGGTTGAAAGAGGTTTTCGGACAAGATTCGGTTACTGTTATCTCTCAATTATTCCATAATGAGCGAGCGCTGTTTATTGCTTCAAAAGAAGGTATTGTAGCTAATGGCTTTAATGCCAGAGACGGCTATGCCGAGGGCGTGATGTTAAGAGAAAAGCTAGCCAGAGTAAAAGTTTTTGTCGATTACCTGATAGCCACCAAACCTAAGTTTTTGGGAAAGAAGATAGAAATACCCGATTAAGGAGTTTTGGTATAGGTATGGCAGGTGTACCCCAACGGAGACATAAACGTTGTGCCTCCGTCGGAATTTGATTGATTAAGCCTTATAAATTAATGCAATGGCATGCGCTTCTAAACCTTCTTTGCGGCCTACAAAGCCCATTTCTTCGGTTGTAGTAGCTTTGATTGAGATACAATTTTCGGGCAGATTGGTTACTCCGGCAATGGCTTTTATCATTTCAGGAATATACTTACCTATTTTAGGCTCTTGCAAACAAACCGTTGAATCGATATTACCAATTTTATAGCCTTCTTTATCGAGCATTTCTGCTACTATTTTGAGTAATATTTTACTGTCGATACCTTTCCAGCGTGGGTCGGTATTTTTGAAATGTTTACCAATATCGCCCATAGCTGCGGCCCCTAAAAGCGCATCACAAATGGCATGTAAGAGTACATCAGCATCTGAATGCCCAACCGAACCAACACTATGTGGTATTTTTACACCACCCAGCCACAGGTCGTATCCTTCGCCTAATTGATGTACATCATAACCCTGCCCAACTCGAATATTCATAATATAATTTTAATTTGTTTTATCGTATAAATTTTAAAGTTAGGGTAAAACTAAGGATTTTTAATGAGATTCGAGAAAAGAGATTCTAAGAAGAGATATCTGAGTTAGCATTTCTACACAAAGCCAATCATAATTGTACTCAAACGTATAAGCCGGGCGTAAGCAAATATTGGTATAAAAAATAAGGCTGCTTTGGTATAAAAGCAGCCTTAGTATATGAAGTAAAGATATTTAATCAAAAGGTTTTACCCCAGAAAATCTGCCAATGAATTTTAGTGATTTCCCATTTTGAGAAAGGGCGGCCTGTATCTTCCCATTTCACTTCGTCAAAAGTCTTTTCGGCTTTTGTTGCTTCACCTACTTGTAGATAAGCCACCACCAACAACCATTTTGATTCGTTACGGAAGTTTTTACTTACGTTTTCATCAGCTTTCAAGCGCTCAAGAATCTTGATTGCCTCTGGCAGGTTTTGTTCGTTTTCCAAAAGCTGGGTAGCTTTTTGGTAATCGTTGGCACGCACCTGGGTTTCGGTGCTCACCGAAACACCATCGCCCCGGTAGTTAAACTTCTTTGGCGAGAAGGTAACAGTGGTAGATAAAAGAAAAACTACAATAGCTGCTGCTGTACTAACAGTACCCAGTATGTAACTCAAGCCACGTTTGGGTTTGTGAATGTGTGTACGGGCATTTGCTACACTAGTACGCACATGAGCCCTTAAAAAGGCCTCTTGTACGAGTCTAAGGTCTTCAACTTGTTGGTGTAAATTAAGGTCGTTTCTAATTAGCTTTTCAAATTCTAGTTTAGTTTTCTCTGGCATTATGCCTGCTACATAATCTTCAATCTGATTTTGCAGAATATCATCCATAGTGTTTAAAAATATTTATTGATGATTTGAGGTAATCAATTCCATTATTTTTTTCAAGCACTTACTTTTGGCATTTCTTACCGTTTGGTCGTTTTCAAATGTCCCGTTGGCTATAAGTTTTTGTGAAATTTCTTGCATTGATAAGCCCTCAATAAGGCGCATATCTAATATTTGTTTACAATTTTTTCCGAGTTTATTTACAAGATTGATGTAATTCTCCCAGTTTTCTTTTTCTATGAGCATATCGCTCACATCATCTTCCAGTTTATCCCACTCGGCCATATATTTATTCTGACGCTCCTCTCTTGAAGCCTCTTGCGAAATATATCTAAACCATAAATTTTTACAAATACTTTTCAGGTAAGTCTCTAATGTAGCATCTTTGAGGGTAAAACTACCTTTTTTTACGTTCACAACAAATGCTTCAATGGCTTCCCAAATGATGTCCTCTGGTTGCTTTGCATAATCTCTTCCGGTGCTTCTATGGATAATGAACCTCTCCAAAGAAACATGAAATTTCTTATATAATGCTACTAACGCCTCATGTTCTTTACGTCCACCTGCCAGAATCCCCTCAACAATTGATTCATCTGACGGGTGTTTTGATAAGCCAAGGATCATATTATATCTATTAATATCAATGCCCCCCTTTTATGTAACCTCCGGAAAGATTTTTTTTTTAGGGCCTTTAAAAAGTATAGTAATCACTCAGTAAAAATTTACAGTTAGTTTAATTTTAACAGCTTGCTTAGTAGTAGTTTACTAAGCAATAATTATGCAAAACAACCCAGTATTTTGGTAACAAAAAAAAAAAATAAAAAAAAAGAAAAATTAATGGTTACAAATTTACTTCTGCTGATATTAATGTTCAGAGTTCAGTGCTTACTAAATCTACACAAGGCTTATAATTGATTTTGGTAAAATGCCTAAACAGGCTAGTAAAAAAAATTATATGCTTTGTGGTTACAAAACGATATTCGACTGATATTAATACACACAAGTTAACTCTATAGCCATAAAACAAAACCCCTCACCCAAAATTTTACTAGGGTTAGGGTTAATTAGCTCAACATTCCCCCTCATTTTGAATAAAAATAGGGGGATATTGACTTTGTTCAAAGTTATACTTAAAAAAAATCTCAACAAAGTTTTCCTTACAACAAAAATTCAAAGATATTTGTTAAGTTCATAAGTTTTGCCAAGGTCTATACTATATTAAAATCACTGACGTTGTAATGAAAAAAATTTACTCTACTTTATTCTTACTATTCACGTTTACGGTTGGCGCTTTCTCACAATCAACAACAATTACTGCTGGTCAGACTGCAAATATCCAACTACCTGTACTAAAGAATGAGGAATTATCTTCGATTCAGTCTCCGAAGGTAGGTATGATGGTATTTGATGCGACTTTTAATGTTGTGAGGGTGTATAACGGAACAACCTGGAGCTGTATAGGTTGTAACGAACAAGCCTACTCGGGTGTACAGCTTGCAAATATCGAATCATTTACTATCGAAAACACAAAAGTTGGAACCAATACCGTATATACCGCCAATAATATTGGGGCATTTAAGGTTGGCGATAACGGAATCGGAAAGGTTAAGCCTGTATTGAGTAATAGTGGCGTACAGCCTAATGGTTTTTTGATGGATAATCAGGATGTAATAGTTTTTGAAACTACACTCCCGTGGCAGTTACAGATTCTATCGCAGTACGACCTGCTGAATATCATCAACCAAAGTAAATGGGTGAATCCGTACACGTATAACCAACCAATTGATTTGATTACTGATGCAGACGAAACTACCCTTACTTATAAAGTAAGAGAATCGGGTAGTTTTGAGCGCCGCGAAAGCAATATATTTGGTTTAAAAGCTTACAGATTTACCAACCGTGTATATACCGAAATATATGCGCCATTTGTGGGTTTCTTTGATAAGCTAATTACACCTGAAACCGCAATTGATTTATACAAAGCAATGGGGCTTAGCCCGCAGGCATACAATATTTTCAGTACATCGCCATGGTTCGCTGTGAATGATGGTACACTGACATTCCCGAGAGGACAAAATAAACCCCAGAGTAATTATGGGCTGATTTACTTCATAGCTAAGTCAAAAAATTTGCCAAATTTCCGCATGAGAATCTTTACCCACCGCCCAAGCTCAAGTAATATTGAGCAGTATTTTGATAGAAGCGGTAATATTAAGAACCGTTCGGAGTATTTGAATAATTATTATATAAACGCCATGAATTCTGACGTCCCGTCGACGTTGAACTTCTCAACGAAAAACCCTAACTTAAAAGTTGCCGACCCTCCAAGAGTACCACCGCCAACAGCAGGTACCGAAAACGGTTGATTTTTAGTGAAGGGCAATCGATATGTATTTAGTCATAAAGCTAATGTTTTAGTATGAGAAAAAATCTTCTTATATCTGTATTTGCTGTATGCGTGTTGAATGTATGGGCGCAGTCGAAAGATCAGGCAATGCAAATTCAACAGGTAAGAGATAAGGTATATACTAGCCTGAACAACCACGAGATTACTACCGAACAAGCACTGAAAACTTATAAGGGCCTTCAGAAGAAACTTCTTGATAAAAAAGATTACGAGAATTATCTGGAGATGTATTTGTTTACAGCGGTAGATATTTATGTAATTAATGATGACTACGAGCACGCCTCAGAAGTGATGCTCGAGAGTTTTGATGCATTAAAATACTTCAACGGTGAGAAAAAAGATTTGTATTTCTTCCAGTTAAACGCCGAGCTTTCGGAGTATTACCGACGAATGCCTAGCAAGCTTAATATGGCAGAAAAACATTTCAAAAAAGGCTACGATTTTTTATTACAACATAAAGAACTTCAGAAAAAAATACCCGCTTTTGTTATTACTTTCCTGAGCAACTATGGTCGTTTGATTGATGACCTGGGAGATACCGAGCAAAGTTTCTATTATTTTCAACAAGCCAGACAAATTGCCAAGCAAGAGAAAATTACGCTAAACCAGTATGCGGTTTTGAGTAATATGGCAAGGTATTACAGAGAAAAAAAACAATATGAAAATGCGCTTGCCTTACTGAAAGAAGCACTGCCACTAGCTGAAAGCGATGATAAAATCGCTAATATTCATTTGTCGATAGGGCGTTGCTATAATCAGATGAACCAGCCAGCCAATGCATTGAAAGCACTTGCAGATGCAGAGAAGTTTTATAGGAAGGCGCAGGAGCAACAACCTCGTATCTGGATTTATATACAGATAATGAGAGCCGATGCTTACGTACAGCTAAACGATTTAGCCAGAGCCGAAAACACCTATAAAAATGCTCTGAAAGATTTTGTTCGTATTTTTAAACATTCGCAGGGTATTCAGGTAGCACGTATTGAAAACGGCCTAAGCGAAATTTATCAGAAAAAAGGTAATATAAAAGAAGCACTATTGCATAGCGAAAAAGCTATGGTAGCTGCCGATAGCTCTTATAAATATTTAAGTGTAAACGCCAGCCATACTTTTGAGGCTATGAGTGCACCCCAAGAGCTGTTTATAGCATTGAATCAAAAGGCAGATTTATTGTCGAGTTCAAATCCGGCCTTATCGGCTGATACTTACATTGCAGCTATTAAGTTTGCTACGCATTTGCGTAAAACTTTTGATATGCCTGAGTCGAAGCTGTTTTACAGCGAAAAGGTGTATCCGGTTTACGAAAAGGCACTTTCTAAGTTGTTTGAGCAGTGGAAAGCCACTCGGTCGATAGTATGGGCTGAGAAGTTTTTTTATGCCTTAGAAGCCAGCAAATCGGCCACCTTATGGGATGCAGTAAAAGAACAAAAGATACGTCCTAAATCGTTGAACGAAGATGTGCTGAATCAGGAAGCGGCTCTGCGTCAGAAGATTGTGAAATTACAAATAAGGCTAATGGAAGCAGGCAATGAAAAAACGCTTTCTGATTTATCTGACGCCAAAATTCAGTTAAATCATCTTACCAAGAAAATTGAGCAGGAGTCGAAAAGTTATTATAAACTCAAGTATGATAACCACCTGATTTCACTGAAAGAAACACAGCAGAAAATTGATAAAAATACCGCCTTTGTCGATTATTTTTTAGGTGAAAATGTATTGTATTACCTGGCTGTTGGTAAAGAATCTTATAACATTGTTAAACACGAAAAGGCTTCTGAAATAAATAACCTTGTACTTGAGTTATACGCTAAAGTAAATACCCCACCAAATATTGATGCCTACAAAGGGCACCAATTATCAAAAAGAATTTATGAAGCATTATTAGCTCCGATTGAACCTATAATGAAGAAGTCGAAGAAGCTGATAATTGCCCGCCATGATATTCTGGGCTTTTTGCCTTTTGAAATACTAGAGAAAAAAGGAGAGTCAGACTACCTATTGTTTGATTATACTATTTCTTATGCCAATTCCGCATCATTACACTTCGACAACGATATTAATAAACCACAGAGCGATATTATCGCCTATGCGCCATTTAGTAATGGTAAGCAGTCTGGTATTTTCAGAGACAAGGGCTTTAAAACCTTGCCGGCTTCGAGCAACGAAATAGGCGAAATAAGTGGACAGATTTTTCAGGATAATAGAGCCACTAAGCTGAATTTTCAGGAAACTTACCGCAACAAAGGTATTATCCACTTTGCTACTCATGCACAGGTAAATGATGCCGAGCCTTTGAAATCTTTTATTGCTTTGTATCCTGAGGGTAAAGATTTTAAATTGTATACGCCAGAACTCTACAATTTATCTTTAGAAAATACCCAATTGGTGGTGCTAAGTGCCTGTGAAACAGGTAAAGGGCAAATCAGAAAAGGAGAAGGAATTATAAGCCTTGCAAGAGCATTTCAGTTTGCTGGTTGTCCATCGGTTATTACTACACTCTGGAACGCCCACGACGAAAGCATTGCCAAATTATCAGAGAAGTTTTACTATTATCTGAAAAAAGGCTACGCTACTGATGAAGCCATTCGCTTATCAAAAATAGACTTAATTCAGAACGAGTCAGACCACCCATTTTATTGGTCGAATTTTGTATTGATTGGCAAATCTTCGGTAATTCCGATTGCTTCAAACAATATCATTTATCTTTGGATAGGTTTATTTGTGCTTATATTATTAGCTGTGTATTTTTTCAGAGCCCGAATAGCTACTTTTTTCTCTAACTTGTCGAGATAAAATATATTCTGCATTTTTCGAAACTCATCAGAAACCTTACATTTGTGATTAGTGTTATGTTAGAATAGGCTTAACAATATGTTAAGATTCTAAAACCCAAATCGCAATTAATGATTAGCTACGAACATTTTACGCTGAAAAACGGACTGGAAGTGTATGTGCACGAAGACCATACAACACCAATGGCTGCTGTGAATATATTATACAATGTAGGTTCAAGAGACGAAGACGAAAAAAAAACAGGCTTTGCTCACCTTTTTGAACACCTGATGTTTGGTGGCTCAAAAAATATACCTTCGTATGATGAACCCCTGCAAAAAGTAGGCGGCGAAAACAATGCCTTTACCTCGCCTGATATTACTAATTACTATATTACGCTTCCCGCCAAAAATATTGAGACGGCTTTCTGGCTGGAATCTGACCGTATGATGAGCCTCTCGTTCGATGAAAAAGTACTAGAAGTACAACGTAAAGTTGTAATTGAAGAATTTAAGCAACGTTACCTCAACCAACCTTATGGTGATGTGTGGTTGAAACTACGCCCATTGGTTTATGACACACACCCTTATAAATGGGCTACTATTGGTAAGGAAATCAGCCATATAGAAGAGGCTACAATGGATGATGTAAAACATTTCTTCTTTAAATATTATCTGCCCAATAATGCTATTCTGGTTGTGGCCGGCGATGTAACTGTGGCACAAGTAAAATACCTTTGTGAAAAATGGTTTGAGCCGATTCCACCGGGAGAAAAATATGTAAGAAATCTGCCACAGGAAAGTATGCAAACTGAGGCAAAGTTTTTAGAAACTTCTGCAAAAGTACCTCTAAATGGTATATACAAGGCATACCACATGCCGGGTCGTTTTGATCCTGATTTTTACAATGCTGACCTACTAAGTGATTTATTGGGCAGAGGGAAATCATCAAGACTTTATACCAAGCTTGTAAAAGAGAAGCAATTGTTCAATAATATTTCTGCCTATATTACTGCTTCGCTTGATCCGGGTCTGTTGATGGTGCAAGGAAACTTGAATGAAGGCGTTAAATTAGAAACTGCCGATGCAGCTATTGAAGAGATTTTAGCTGATTTGGTTAATAATAGGGTAGAAGATACTGAATTGCAAAAGGTAAAAAACCAGAGCGAATCTACTTTGGCTTTTGCTGAGGTTGAATTGTTGAACAGAGCCATGAATCTGGCTTTTGCAGCTAATGCCGGCAACGCCGACTGGTGTAACCAGGATGCAGAGAAAATAGCAGCCGTAACGCCTGAGTCAATTCAGGTAATGGCTAAACATATATTAAGAAAAGAAAATAGCTCAACGATGTATTATCGGGCTAATTGATAAATATTAAGCGTTTACATAAGCGTGGCTTGGCTATACTCGGAAGAATGAGGTCATGTCACGCTTATTTTTGCCTACTAAGGTTACCTCGAGTCTAGCTGATTATAAGGTCATTCACGCTTATTTTTAGCAAAATATGTCAGTTTTAAGCATTAAGTGTGCCACGGCCTTTTTTGGACGAGTATAGCCGTGCCACCCTGCAAAACTAATAGTGCCACGCCCATACTTGTTGAAGTACAGGCGTGGCACATATATTTTACGCTAAGTGTATTAAACTGCAAAACTTTCTCCGCAGCCACAAGTACGAGTGGCATTAGGATTTTTGAATTGGAAACCTTTACCGTTTAAGCCATCTGAAAAATCTAATTCAGTGCCAATCAGGTATAAAAGGCTTTTTTTATCTACAAATACCTTAATACCGTTGTCTTCAAAAACATGGTCGTTTGGACGAGCTTCAAAATCAAATTTCAAATCATACATCAATCCCGAACAACCACCGCCTTCAACAGCTACCCTTACACCAGGATTACCTGCTAAGCCATCTTTTTCTCTTAATTCAATGATTTTATTCTTTGCTATTTCTGTTACTGTTACCATGACCTTCAAACGGTTGATTATTATTAATTTAATGCTGATATAAAAACGACTTTGCAGGCTGAAAAGTTTCTTGATTTTAGAATTTTAAAAAGGACTCTCCAATTCAGCTACTCGCTCGCTCCAGAACTGGCTGAAATTTCTGCGTGGTTGCTGGCATAAATAAACCTGCGTGCCATATTCACGGGCTAAAGGATTACTGATTTTACCCACCAGTTTTACATCGGCAAAAAGATTATTTATATCCTCTCCCAATTCGTCATTTATGTAAATAAAGGTATCGGTGCTGGCAGGCAGTTTTCTTGGAAACCAATAATAGTAATTGTCGGAGAAACTAACAGGCTCTGGTAAACCATACTTTTTGCCTAATATATTAACGGCTGATGCTTGCCCGTAATTTTCGCAATAAATCAGCACATTGTTTTTATCAGGTGCTTGATTATAAGCATTACTGGTGATTTTCGCTAATTCTTCCCAGCCCAGCATATCGGCGTAGTCTTGTGGTAAAGCATGAATTTTGCCGTCTTCGTGTCTGAGCATTCCTTCCATGCCATATTTTGGGGCAAAGTTTTTGAAATGAACAGCCAGATTTTCGGGTGTATCTGTGGGAATACCAATCGGAATCAAGAAGATAGATAGACATACTAAGACGCCAGCTAAAGCAATTCGGAAATACCTTTGTTTAAGAAAAGTTTCCCACCAGACAGCGCCAGCAGCTAAAGCCAAAGGGAATACTCCTGCTGTATAATATCCTTTACCCTTAGCCACAAACAGAATGCCGATTACCAACAGAAGAGTAACGCCAAGCAGACGATATTTACTTAATTTTTGAGAGAATAAAAGAGCAACGAGCCCTGCACAGGTAAGTAGGCAAAAGATACCAGGCATCATCAGTTGTTCTTTCAGAAAATTGACTCTGCTTAAATGTACTAGCTGGTGTTTATTAAGTGCACCAATATGTTTAATACTCGAAAGCCCATGGCTTAACTGCCAGATAATGTTAGGCGATGCTATGACGATACAAAGCAAAATAGCATAGAAGAAAGACTTTTGTGTAAGTACTTTTCTTTCGGTACTTAATAAAAACGCAATGCACAAGCTACCTAGCTGTAATACTACCAGATGCTTATTAAGTATAGCAAAACCTGCCGCTATGCCCAAATACAACAAATATTTTTGCTGATGCGTATTCAGATACCTGATAGTAAAATAAAATAGGAGTGTCCAAAAGAAAATATCAAAAACAACTGGTTGATAAAGGTAAAAAGGGCGGATAAAAATAGGCGCTAAAAAGATACCTAAAACCGCCAGAATTTGTGCAAACCAAGAACCACCTAACTGTTCAGTTAATCGTGCAGTTAGCAAAACCATTGCTCCACCTAACAGAGCGGGTAAGATTTTGATAGCCAATGCTGAAAAACCTATGGTTTTCATGAGCAAAAATGCCAATATACCAATCATAGGGGGCACAGAAGCATAGCCACCTGCCGGATGTGTACCTAGAGAAAAATAGAGTAATTCGTCTCGATGAGGTTCGAGCATATCATGAAAATATAAATGAAAGCCTATTTTGAGTAGGGCAAGAGCGAATATCAGCCACTTAAGTTGATTAGCTTGCATAAGAGGGGTTTTGAATTGAGTAGCAAGATAATTTTTATGCAACAAAAAAGCCACTCCTTTTGTGAAGAGTGGCTTTTCTTGTATGCTAAAGACTTACTTAATATAGCTGAAATCTTGTCCGGCTTCTAGTTTGAGCAAAATTTCGTAGTATAAATCGATACAAGCCTGAATATCGTCTTTGTGGCAGGTCTCAACCGTTGTGTGCATATACTTTTGCGGTAGTGAGATTAAAGCCGAAGCTACACCCTCTGCCGAATACGCAAATGCATCGGTATCGGTACCTGTTGAGCGGCTGGCGGCTGCTCTCTGGAAAGGAATCGATTTTTCGACAGCTACATCAATCATAAAATTGAGTAGGTTGTTTTGTACCGCTGGTCCGTAGGTTAAAACAGGGCCACGGCCACAAGCCAAATCGCCATCTAGTTTTTTGTTATACATCGGCGACTGCGTATCATGAATCACATCGCAGCAAATAGCTACATCTGGTTTCAATCTTCTCGAAATCATTTCAGCTCCACGAAGCCCGATTTCTTCTTGCACCGAGTTTACTATATACAAAGTAAACGGCAATTGTATGTTGTTTTCTTTCAGTTTGCGGGCTACTTCTGCAATGATATAGCCACCAATGCGGTTATCAAGCGCACGACCTACATAGAATTTATTGTTCAATTCCATCAGGGTATCTTCAAACGTAATCACGCAACCTACATGAATACCCATTTCTTCAACCTCTGCTTTTTTGGCAGCACCCACATCAATAAAGATGTTTTTTAGCGTTGGTCTTTCTTCTGTGGCCGACTCACGTACGTGAATGGCAGGCCAGCCGAAAATGCCTTTTACAATACCCTTACGTGTGTGTATGTTTACTCTTTTTGAGGGAGCAATCTGATGGTCGGAACCACCATTTCGACGCACATAAATGTATCCGTCTTCTGTGATATAATTCACAAACCACGATATTTCGTCAGAGTGCCCTTCAATGACAACTTTATAGGGTTTTCCGGGATTAATCACGCCAACGGCTGTGCCATAAACATCAACCAGTTGTGTATCAATGTATGGCTTTATGTAATCGAGCCAGATTTGTTGTCCTGATGCTTCGAAACCAGTAGGAGAAGCATTGTTTAAATACTTGTAAAGAAATTCAATATTTGGTTCTGCCATAATTCTCTTACCCTTTGGTGAAAAATTTGTGCAAAGGTATAGAATATTGCCGAATCATAAGCCTGAAAAGACATTTTTAGCTTTAAAGTTTATTGATTCTCGGGCATTTTATAGAACGCCTGCAATGCTTTGGTAAACGAAATCAGGGCTACGTCCATGTGTTCTAAGTCGCTATAGATATGTTCCTGAAAAGCCAGATTCTCAACTGGTGCTTTTCTGATACTGGCTGCGAGCTTCTGTACTGGAGCAACATTCCATGTTTGCTCTTCTGAACCTCCCACAGTCAGAAATAAATTGAGAGAGTCTTTGGTACTTCGGTTCTGCAATTTTTCTGTCAGTTGATTCAGATAAAAGTTATTGTACCACAAGCTAGGGCTAGCCGAAGCAATACTTTTAAAAGTAGAGCGATTGCTCTCAATCTGGTTTAATAATGCATAGAGGCTGAAATACCCACCAAACGAATGCCCAAGTAAGCTGCGGTTTGTTGTATCTGCATGGAAATTAGCATCGATGTAAGGTATTAGCTGACTAACAATGAAATCATTAAAGTTTTTGCCACCGCCCGGTGTTTGCATCTCGTCCGATGGGATTGCAGCAGGATATAAGTAATCACGTACTCTCAGCGAATCCATCAAGGGAAAAGATTTGTAACCAATGCCGACGAGTATCATAGGTGGTAAGAGTCCGGCTGTTTGGTACTGGCTTACAATCCCAGCCAACATCGGGAAATAGAAATTGGCATCTGTTACATAGGCTGTAGGGTATTTCTTATCAGGGTTTTCGTGATAACCCTCGGGCAATTGCACCGATATATAGAATGAGTCTTTTACGGCTTCTGAATAAAGTGTGATGTCTTTTCTGAGCGATTTTGTGGGTTCACTGGTTTTAGTGTCAGACACAGCACAGGCATATACAAGCAAAGAGATAATTGCTATAAAAAGTGATTTTTGCATTTTATGTTTTTGATTAAAATCCTACGGCTACACGCAAGCCAACAGGTGTTTTAGTGATTAATAACTCAATGTTACAAAACTGCTCAAATTCATACCCAGTCTTTTCCACTTGTCCTGACTGGCAATTCTTGCGTAACAGTTTTTTGAAAAAAATGTCTTGGCAACAGGGAGTAATGTAATAGGGCTTTCTTTTTTATCCATTCTGCTCTCAACCCATTGAACCGTTACTATGAAGTCTTGTGGTACTTGTATATGATAAGGCTCCAAGTCAACCTTTATCCAGCCTGTTTTAAAATTATCGACAGTCTTAAAAATTTGCTTGTTATAAATTAATGTATCCGGCATATTATCTTTCACAGCATAGATGTTTATACGGTATTTAATATAGTTAAAATTGTTGCCTGAAAGATTGAAGCTAAAGTCTTTTAAAGAGGTATTTGTGTTTTTAGTTTTAAACCTCATGCCCATTTCTGAACCAATCGTTTCTTCAACTGACTTTTTATTGTGAATAGAAACCTGAATGAATTTTGCATTACTTTGCCGACCAATTGTTTCGGTATTTGTTTTACTTTTAATTATGCTTACTTCTGCCAGTTCTATAATTTTTATGCTTAGCCTGATTGTATTTTCTTTCCTCTCAATAAAGTTTTTCACGACAATTTTCTTTGGGAAATATCCAACTAAACTAATTTGTAAGGTATCTGCTAAATTCTGCTGACTGACTTGAAAACTAAAGTTCCCAAGGGTATCTGTAAGTGTGCCAATTGATTTATTAAGCACGCCAATACTTACATAAGAAAGCGGTAGATTATTTTCTTGTTGGATAATTATACCTTTAACAGAAATGCTTTCTTTTGTCGGGTTTTGTGAAAACGTTGTTGGTGAAAAGATTAGTGTAAAAAGAATAGCGAGTAGTATTTTCGATTTCATCGTATTAGTCATTTTGAGGTGTTTAGGAAGGGGAGTGCCAACAATTAATGAAAATGCTGTCGATAATTTATACTTAAAATTATTGTCTTAGCTGATATTCATTAAAAACCCACTGCCACCCGCAACCCAACAGGCGACTGTTTGCCAAAGATGTTAATTTCAGGTTGGAACTTAAGCCATGGTGTAACATGATACCAAGCAAATATTTTGATGGATTTCTCGGCATAACCAGCAAATAATCCGGCCTTTAATTCTATATCAGAGCTTTTTCCTCCTTTTTTCTTATAGAATGTCATTCCGGCAAAAGGCATGATTTTGGTACTGAATTGATACGTATTATCGGGTTTGTAATTATGAGGAAAATATGCCTGTGCACCTATAGCAAAGCCCTTTTTTAGGTAATTATCGGATACTAAACTTACAGTAACACTAGTAGACGGTACAAACATATCCCGATAAGTGCCTAGACCTATATCAGCATTAATTATCAGCATATCCAGTAAGGGGCCACCTACTACAGAAGATTTAATTTTCTGGTTGGCTACATCATTTTCTACTTTTACCATTTTCCAAGCTGAGGCGCTTTTTCGTTCATTTCTTGCCCTTTCTACTGCTTCAATAATGCTTTGGTTAATATTCACCTCTAAAATATCTCTGATTTCATCCAGACTATTGAGCACAAACGTAAACTGCTGAGACGGATAGGTTTTGAAAATTCTATTGTGAGACTTTACCAATTCCGATACGGCTTTATCCTGATAATTAACCAAAACGAGGGTGTCTTGTAAGAGTTGTACCGATTGCACTTCACTATCTTTGGCTATCCGTAAAACTTCTTTTTGCGGATAATAAACAAGGTCAATTAATGGTTGACCACTGACATAATGATTTTTACCAAAATAGGTAATTTTCTTGGTAGCATCTTTTCTAAGACTTTCTTTCACTAATTGGTAATCAGCCCAGAAATTTCTTAGGAGAGAGTCGGCGTTGATTTTTAAATCAAAATCACTGCCGTAGAAGTCTATTAATAACTGATTTTTACTGCCGAAGTCTATTGTTATTTTATTGGTGTTTTTGATAACCTCTTCATGCGAAAATACATCTGCACGTTTGCCAAAATTAGAGAGCAGGATGGGAGGACGAATACCTTCCAACACATTCATGGTGTCGTATTTGGCTGTGGTTTGGCATATAGCTCCCCCTGCAATGCCCGTAAAAAGCATTGATAAAATTATGATTGTTCGTAGCATAATTAATTGATATTAAGGCAATACTGTGGTTTTAATGCTGATTTCTTGCAGCAAATCTGATTTTAAATTTGGGTTGTGGCATAGGTGATTGCTCAGTATTTGAAATTTCATTCACATGAATCTTCTTGAATTGCGGTTTTGCCTCAGCCATCACCGTCGGTGCGCTGACTGGATTAATATGGATAGAGTCTTGCTTAATAACAAGTGCCTGCGTAGGCAAAGGCGTTGGCTTGAAACTTAATTCGGCAACTGCTATCTCTAAATCTTTATTGGGCTCAATCGTTTGTTTAGGCTTAACTTGTGGTGTTTGTTTCTTTGTTTTCTGCGGTGCTACGGCAGTAATCGGATCTTGCTTTTCTTTTATAGATTCAACAATCTTTTTAACACGGCTTGTTTGAGGTTGCTGTGGCAAGGGCTTGGGCAATAGTATGCCCCAAAGTGCTAGTCCACCGATACAAGCGGCAAGTGCTACCCATTTCCACCAGTTTTTAGGCTGGGGTTTGTCGATATTTTTCTGTAATTCTCCCCAGAATGCCTGTTCATCGAACGTTGAGCTTTCGGGGATTGTATCCTCTGTGCTTTCAATCTTTTTACGAAAGAAGTCATCTAATTTATGTTCCATAGTTATATCCTAATTTCGTCAGTTCGGCTTGTAAAACCAATCGGGCTTTGTACAATTGGGTTTTAGAGGTGTTTTCGCTGATACGCAATTGTTCGGCTATTTCTTTGTGGCTAAAGCCCTCAATGGCATATAGGTTAAAAACTGTTCGGTAGCCATCTGGTAATTTTAAAACCAACTGATAGATGTCTTCCTCTTCGAATTTATCGTAGGCCGAAAAATCGCTTATCGGTTCTTCGTCGGCTATTTCTTCCATCAGTACCCAATTGTTTTTCCGTTGTCTGATAAACATCAGGCATTCGTTTACCATGAGTTTTTTCAGATAAGGCTCAATGGTGTTTTCGCCTCGATACTCAATTTTAGCTACCGCATTAAAAAACTTCAGAAAACCATTCATTAATAATTCTTGTGCATCGGCTTCAATTTTTACATACCGAACACATAGCCTGAACATTCGTTTTACATAACGGTCGTAGACTCGTTTCTGCACAAACGGATTCTGCTTTTGTAGTTCCTGAATGAGTTGAAGTTCTTGCATTAATAACAATGTTAGTGGCTTTCAATAGTATATATGCAGAGTGAGGGCAAGAAGTTGCCTGCCAGACAGATTTTTTTCTGAAAAGATTTTAAAAATTAAAACGTTTAGTGCCGCTTTAAAATAGACTGTATAATTTAGAGATAGGAGTCTATAGCTTTTGGACTTACAAATAAGACAAAATCTACTTCACTCGCTCCTGGAGTTTCTTGCTAAGTCTTTTGATGATTCCGTCTTTATCTGCTAAGATTTTTTTGCCTAACTCTGACTCTTTGCTGTTTTCACTATGATTTGCTCCCCAGTAAGCAATTTCAATAACGATAGGTAACAAGTCTACGCCTTTTTGTGTAAGGCTATATACAAATTTAGATTTATTTTCAGGGGAGACCTCTTTGAGCAGGATTTTTTCAGATTCCAGGATATTCAAGCGATTTGCAAGAATATTGGTAGCAATCTTCTCTTCAGACTTTAAAAATTCATTGAAAGAAACTTTTTCTTTCATCATTACATCTCTTATGATCAGTAATGACCATTTATCTCCAAAAATATCCAGCGATGAACTAATCGGGCAGTCCGACCTCTTTTTATCTAAATCTTTCATGATGTACTTGCGAATTGCAATTTCTTTTTTGTTGTAGTGCTTGCATTTTGCAATTTCTTTTTATATTTGCACTTGCATTTTGCAATAACAAAATTAATCAATAAAAACATATAGATTATGATTCTTACAACGAAAAAAATCTCAGAGGCTTACTGGAAAGTAATCATTAATAATCCACCAATTAATCTTTTCGGTCCTTCGTTTTCGAGAGAATTAATGAGTTTAATGGATGAGTTTGAATCTAACGAAGCATTAAAAGTAGTAGTTTTCGAAAGTGAAAATCCAGACTTTTTCATTGCACATCTAGACATTATCAATGCGGGCGATTTCCCTACAGGAGAGGGGAAAACAGGGCTTTCGAGAGCCTGGCCAGACCTTGCCAAACGTTTTGAGCAAGCGCCATTTGTAAGCATAGCATCAATTAGAGGAAGAGCAAGAGGTTTGGGAAGCGAGTTTATTCAGGCTATGGATATGCGTTTTGCGAGCAAGGAGAAAGCAGTTTTTGGTCAACCCGAAATTGGAATTGGGGCATTTCCGGGTGGCGGCGGAATGGAAAGGCTACATTTACTTACCGGAAAAGCCAGAGCTTTAGAAATTCTCTTAAGCGGCGATGATTATGATGCCGAAACGGCAGCTGCTTATGGCTGGATTAACCGTGCTTTTCAGGATGATGAATTAGATGTCTTTGTGGATGCTCTTGCTAATAGAATCGCTTCTTTTGATAAAAGCATCATTGCTACCATCAAATCGATTATCAATGAAAGAGCAATTCTTCCTAAAAATGAACATATTATGGATACCCAAACGAAGTTTTATGAAGCCTTGGCTAAGCCGGAAGCAGGCATAAGAATAAAAAAATTGATGGGAAAAGGTTTGCAGCAAAATGGTGATGTAGAACTAAATCTTGGAAAACATCTTTAGAAGAAAGCGTTACCCAAACTTAATAAATCAACAAGCGAAAAAAATACTTTTTCGCTTGTTTTGAAGATAAATTATCAGCCTTCAAGGTCTCTGAACTCAGCATTAGATTCTTGGCTTACTTTATAAAAAAAGCATCGCACAAGTTGTACAATGCTTTCGGAATAATAAACCCTAACCTTGATTTATGAAAAAAACTACTCTTTTATCTCAGATTTTATCGGCTGCTGACAGCTACTGATAAGATTTTAAATTCGGTTCTACGATTAGCCTGATGTTGCTCTTCTGTACAGGTTGCGCCATTGTCACAATTGTTCAACAATTCGCTTTCTCCGTAGCCTTTTGCTTCAACTCGGGCAACATCAATGCCACGTGTAGCCAGATAATCAACTACTGCTCTTGCACGGTTTTCAGATAGTTTCATGTTAAAGGCATCGCTAGAGCGACTATCAGTGTGCGAGCGAATTTCGATACGCATTTCAGGATACTTCCTTAACAAAGGTACCAGCTTTGCTTCAAGTTCTTTTATGGCATCGGGGCGTATAAAAAACTGTCCGTAGTTATAGTAAATGTTATCTAGCCTGAAAATATCGCCTGTGCCTACTAGCCCCATATTTTGCTCCAGTGTAGCAGGGCCTTTTTTAGTAGGTTTCACCTTTCCTATGTTTTCGGTATTCACAGCATATTTATCTTTAATGGCAGTTACGCTGTATTCTCCCTCTTTTTTAGGTTGAAACTCATATTTACCGTCAATACCCGTTACTACCGATTCAACAGAGCCATCTTTTTCGTTCTGCAATGTTACTGTTGCGCCCTCAATAGGTATCTGGCTCACTTCGGCTACAATTGTTCCTTTAATGATAGGAGGGGGAACTTTAGCCTTTTGCAGATACATAGTAATAGAGGTTCGGTTTTTAAGCGAGGTAGCAAACGTACCGTATGAGATACCATTCGGCTCGTAGCCCTCTTTCATGGCCTTAAACTCAAAATCGGTTCCTGCTTCGAGGCATATCATTATGCGGCCATCGGGGCCTGTTACCATCAATTGTTTATTGAGGCCATCTTTAAGTACCCTTACATCAACATTTTCAATGGGCTTCTTGGTATCGGCATCATAAACCAGCACATTTAGCTCTCGGCAGCTATGTGAAAACGAATACAGGTTATCATCGTTATACCCACGTTTGCGGTTCGAACTGAAATAGCCTCTGTTACGGTTAGCATCTGTAATAAGCCCAAAATCATCTTTTGCTGAGTTGATGGGTGCACCTAAGTTCTTTACATCACTCATGGGTATTCCTTCACGTAATTCAACAAAGAAAATATCAAGTCCGCCTAAGCCTTCGTGGCCGTCGGAGGCAAAATACATATTGCCATTTTCGTCAACAAAAGGAAACATTTCGTTGCCTTCTGTATTAATTTCTCTGCCCAGATTTACCGGAGAACTCCACTGGCCGTCACGGTATTCGCTTACATAAATATCGGTTCCACCAAAGCCACCGGGCATATCTGATACGAAATATAGTTTGGTATCGTCAGGCGATAGTGCCGGATGGCCGCATGAATATTCGGGACTATTAAAAGGTAAATCTATTATATTACCCCAGCCTCTGTTGCCTTCGGTAGCCATGTATAGTTTCAACTTCGTGATACCATCAGAGCTTACCCGATTTTTGCCTTTGCTGCGGTTGTTACTCGTGAAAATGATTTTTTTGTAGTCTTTAAAAAACGTAGCCGGCCCCTCGTGGTATTTCGAATTGATAGTTTTGCTGAACTGCTCAACTTTGGTAAGCGGCTTTTCGTCTTTTTCTTCCTCTTCTTTTTCAAGTGTCCCGAGCGATGCCATACCAATAGCACCTGCACCGTTTTTCTTCATGGTCAGGTTATCGGTTCTGAGCTGCGTAGTATCAGGAAACATAAACAGGTCGAGAAAAGGAGTCTGGTTTTGCATGAAAACCCGCTTGATAATACCACCTTCGTCACGGGCTGATACAAAAACTAAGGCATTTTTGTAAAACATCGGGCTGAAATCAGACTGGCGGGAATTAAGTGCATAAAGATAATCGACTTTGTAGGTCGATGAATCTTCATAAAAACGGCTTTTATCCATATAAGCAACAGTAAACTTGCGCCCACGCATATCGGCGGCTTGCTCTTGCCCATATTTGCTATACATTTTCTGAGATTCTTTGTACTTGCCATTGCTAGCCAACGCCTGTGCATAATACAGGTAGATTTCGCTCTCTATGTCTTTGCCATAGGTACTCAACAACTCGGCATACACACGCTCTGCATTTTGCGAATCCTGCACTTTTCGGTAACTGTAAGCCAGTTTGGTGAGTGCTTCTTTTACTTCGGGGTTAGCTTTTTTGCCTAATCGCAAAAAATCTTCATAATTACGAATTGCCTCAATGTAGCTAATATTATCGAAGTTGCGGTTCGCTAATTTTAGTTTGTTAGTTTGAGCAAAAGTATGTTGGACTATTAGGAAAGCAAATGCCAACAGCCCAATTCTAGTTTTCATCATGGACTTGACTTTTATTAAACGGGTTAAAATATATAACTTATGGGTTATATTTTAAGCTCGTCAAAAGCCGTGCCAAAAGGGGCTTCGAGAGGGAGAAGGATTTTAAAGGGGGTGAGCAAAAAAGGACAAACCTGTTACAATCAGCTTATTGTATTTCTATCCGTAATACCTGCTCTGTTGCTTGTGTAATTTTAAATCTATCGTCGGTGCGTTGGCCTGTAATCCATACAATGTCATTGCCTGAACAGAGCACGAAAGTAGTTTTTTTCAGGTGTAGCGGTACTTTTTTGTCTACCAGAAAATCGCTGATTTTCTTTTTGCCTTTCATACCTAAGGGAATAAACCAATCGCCTTCTTGCCAGGGGCGAATTACCAAAGGAAAGCTGAGACGCTGTGCATCAACCCACAGGATATTCGGGCTTTTTTCGCCAGCCAGATACGTACGCCAGCCTTCTACGGTAGCATTGCTTATTCGTAATTTTCTGCCATTATATACTGTTTCCTGCGTGCCTTTTTCAATCAATGCTTCTTCAAAACTCTTTTCTTGTTTAGTAATAATAATCAGATACTCACGGTCTTTTACAAGTGTATGAGTAGCCGAATGAAAGGTTTTACCTGAGCTTTTATTGAGCGAATGATAGATTTCTTTTGATTGAAAATAGTTGAAACCAAACTCTTTTAGGGTTTCTTCTAATAAATAAGCCGCCGATTTCCGGTTTTGAATACCTGCTATACTAAGCATCAATGTGCCGTTTTCTTCTTTGCTAATGGCTTTCTTGAAACTATTGAGGCTATGCTGAAAGTCATTGTCAATGGCTTGCAGTCGCTCAATATTGCGGGCAAAGGTTTGCTCTAAATTCGGATTTATTTGTTTGAGTAGGGGTATTACTTCGTTTCGTAGCAGGTTGCGCTGATATTCGTTAGAGGCATTGCTGCTATCTTCTCGCCATTGTAGTTGGTTTTCTGCTACATAATTTTCAATCTCTGTTCTTGCTGCAAAAAGGAGCGGCCTGATAATGTGTGCTTTCTTAGGAAGAATACCCCGAAGTCCCGAAATACCAGTGCCTTTGGTGAGGTTTAGCAGAATGGTTTCTATACTATCGTTCAGATGGTGGGCCGTGGCAATATACTGGCAGCCAGATTGTTGCCTTATCTGCTCAAACCATTCATAACGTAGCTGGCGAGCTGCCATTTCAATAGATAGTTTATTTGCCTGTGCAAAGACTTTTGTAGAGAAAGTGGTCGCACGGAATGTTATTCCGTTGCTCGCACATAGTTGTTCTACAAATACGGCATCCTGGTCTGAGTCTTCGCCCCTTAGCTGAAAATTACAATGCGCTACTTCAAAATTAAACTTCGCCTTGCAAAACAAGTCAAATAATACAACAGAGTCTTTGCCACCGCTCACGGCCAGCAAGATTTTGTCGGTGGGTTTAAACAGACTTTGTTCGTTAATATATGTTAAGAAAGAATGAAGCATAAACGCAAATACGTACTTTTGCAACAAAATTAGAATATTGCTCACAAGATGTTGACTATTGGCCTGAAAAATATAAGAATACTAAGTTTTATGCATACCAACAGGTTTTTGCTGGTGGTACTGATAAGCTTATTATGCTCAATTGTATCTTTTGCACAAAAACCGTTGAATCCACCGGAGCCTTCAGCTCCTAAAAGCCGTATTATTCTTCTACGTGCCGATAGCCTGGTTGGTACTAAAGAGCCGGTAGATGTACGCCGATTTATCGGGAATGTTGCTTTTCAGCACAAAGGGGCAATACTTTATTGCCAGACGGCCATTCAATACGAAATGACTAATACACTAGAGGCTTTTGGTGACATACGCATTGTACAAGGCGATACCCTGACTGTAACGGGCGATACACTTTATTATGATGGTAACACAAGGTTTGCCAGAGTTTTGGGTAGAAAGGTTGTGTTAACCGACTCTAAGGTAACACTTACTACCCGAATAATGGAATACGATATTCAACGCAACAGGGCGTATTATCCGGTAAGAGGTGTAATTGTACAGGATTCAAGCACTTTGCGAAGCGAAAAGGGCTATTATAATACCCGCTCAAAGATTTTTAATTATAAAGAAAACGTAGAGATAGTTAATCCAAAATATACCATTACTACCGATAGTTTGCAGTACAATGCCCGTACAAAAATAGCGCTATTTAAAGCACCTACGCTCATTAAAAGCAAAGATGGTGATATAGCAGCCAATAGTGGTAGTACTTATAATACCCAAACCCAGCAGTCGAATTTTAAAGGCCGCTCAAAGGTGGTGAACGAAAATTATACGCTAGTAGGCGATACGCTACAATTCGACCAGAAAACAGAGTCGGGTGTGGCGAAAGGCAATGTGGAGATGGTTTCTATCAAAGATAAAGTGATAATGACTGGGCATCGGGCCATCAGAGACGGTAAAACGGGTTTCACCAAAATAATGGGTAATGCTATTATGCGCAATGGCTCTGAAAGAGATACTTTGTATATGCGTGCCGATACGCTTTATGCCTACGAAATGATGGACACCGATAGTACTAAAGCTTCTGCTAAAAAAGATACGGTGAAGCGAGAGAAAAAGATGGAAAAGCTCATAGCGCAAGGCAATGTACAGATATATAGGATAGATATGCAAAGCAAAAGCGATTCGCTTTTATATGACCTTAAAGACTCGGTAATACATTTTTTTACAAAACCTATTCTCTGGAATCCGAAAAACCAATCTGAAGCAGATACTATTCACGTATATATGAAAAATGGCAAGGTAAACCGTATGTTTCTTGTTAATCAGGGTTTTGTGATAGCCAAAGATACCTCGACAAATTTCAACCAGATAAAAGGCCGTAAAATATCTGCTTTGTTTAATGAACAAACACGCCTCGAACAGGTAATTGTGGAAGGAAATGGACAAAGTATTTACTATGCTTTAGATGACAAGAATAAACTAATTGGTGTAAATCATGTCGAATGTAGTAGAATGAATATCCGGTTTAAAGAAAATCAGGTAAAGCGCATAACGTTTATAGGTAAGCCTGATTCAAAACTGGTACCACCTAAAGAGCTGACTAACAGCGCAAACCGCCTTGACGGCTTTAGTTGGAGAGAGTCAGAGAAGCCCACAAAGGAAGATGTGTTGGGAATAAAAATTGTCGAAAAACAATAGGGCTGGCATAGTTTTTTGCATATTAAAAAGTGCTAACGAGAAAATTTATAAGTTATTGCAACCATTTAGTAAGAAAAAGCGTCCTTATATAAAAAATTAATTTGGTTTTTACGGTACGTTGTATATATTTGTACAATCCCTACAAGTCACATAACGAATCTTATACGAAGTTTTAATTAAAATATGGTAAAAAGTTTACAGAAATATATATTGGTATTGATTAGTTTCACCCTACTATCAAACGTGGTTTCGGCGCAAGTCGAAAAAGGAAAATCACGCTTGGATATTGGTAAAAAGCCAACTACAAAGGCTTCGGCACAAAAGCTGAGTTTTGTTAGTAAACCAATGCCCAACGAGGTGAAGCTTGACAAACCGACAGTGGTTAATCAATACTTCAGAAATGCGCTATTGAATGGTTCTTCAAAACCAACAACTGCAAAAGCAGACGTAGTGAATGCAGGTAGTGAAAAAAGCATGGCTAATGCTGAAAACGCTGACAAATTGTTTTTAAATGATAAAATTTCGGTTTCTAATATTTATCCGAACCCTGCCAACGATTTTGCAGTTATTGATTATCAGATTACTGGCCATGTAAACGATGCGAGTATGTCTTTTTATAATTTATTGGGTAACGAGGTAGCTAATTTTGAATTAGACAAAAACGACCGAAAATTGAAAGTTCCTACTACTAATTGGGACTCAGGCGTGTATCTCTACCAGTTGGTAATAGATGGCAAAAAAGTAGCAACAAAAAAATTACTTGTAAGACACAATTAAGCATTTGATAAAAATATACTTTTAGGGAGGCGAGCAATCGCTTCCCTATTTTTTTGGAAAAGCAAATAGAATATGGCTTTTTTGCAGAAAAAATCATTTGCTCAATACTATCGCTGCATGCAAAAGTACTCAGTTATCACGCCTGTATATAACCGCCCTGAAGAAGTCAGAGAACTTCTGGAAAGCCTGACCAAGCAGACCTATAAAAATTTTGAGGTAATTATTGTTGAAGATGGTTCAACCCTGAAATGCGAAGAAATTTGCAGAGGCTTTGAAAATCGCCTTGATATTAAGTATTTTTATAAGCCTAATTCGGGGCAGGGTTTCTCACGTAATTATGGTTTTGAGCGTGCAGCAGGCGATTATTTTGTGCAGCTAGATTCTGATGCCATTATACCTGAGCGATATTTCGAAATTGTTGATAATTACTTGTCTGCTCATTGGCTTGATGCTTACGGAGGCCCGGATGCTGCGCATGATAGCTTCACTGACACACAAAAGGCTATCAACTATGCCATGACATCGGTATTTACTACAGGTGGTATCAGAGGAAAGAAAAACAATGCCGGAGGGCAGTTTCATCCACGGAGTTTTAACTTTGGTATTTCACGCAAGGTATGGGAGGCAACTCAAGGCTATACCATGACCCGCATGGCCGAAGATATTGAGTTCAGTATTCGTATCATAGACAAAGGCTTTAAGGTTGGCCTAATAGAAGACGCCTTCATCTACCACAAACGCCGCACCGATTTCGGGCAGTTTTATAAACAACTGCATTTCTTTGGTAGGGGGCGTATCAACCTCGCCCGAATGTTTCCGTCTGAGCTAAAGCTGGTACACTTTTTCCCGATGGTATTTACATTAGGCTGTTTGTCTATACCATTGCAACTCTTGCTTGGTTTTATCAGTCCGTTTTTCTGCTATACTTTTCTGTTTTCTGCGGGCGTATTCGCTCTCTATAAACTGATGATATTTGTTGACTCTACCCTAAAAAATAAGAGTATAAAAGTAGGCTTTCTGAGTATCATTGCCTGTTTTATTCAGTTATTTGCCTATGGTATCGGCTTTATGCAAGAGAAATTTAAAGCAGCTTAAGCCACTGTCAAATGTTTTTTCAGGTAGTCAACACTTCTTATAAAAGGTTTAAGCCCAATAAATAAGGCTGCTGCCGAAATGACACACCCTGACATTTGAGCAATAAATATTGAGTAATTGATTTTAAGGGGGTCATGAAAAACGGCATCGTTGAAAAAACCTACTGACAAAGGCCCTAAACCTAAACCAATAATATTGACTACAAACAGAAAGAATGCCGAGAAAATAGCCCGCATATTATTAGGTACGATTTCTTGAATGGCAGCCGTGGCAGAGCCATAAGGAAACGACGAAAAGAAGCAGAATAAACCAATAAATGCGATAGTTGCATTCGGGTTAGGAAATAGCACACCAATTGTGCAAAGTATGGCGATAGACATACCTATGTAGCTGGCTTTCATCTTTGCATTCACCACGCCTTTCTTTGAAAGATAATCGGCATAGCGGCCGCCAGATATTACTCCTAAAGTAGAAAAAACAGTAACCAACAAACCAAATGTTACCCCGGCTTTGGTGTCGTTCCAGCCATGCACGCGGTTCAGAAACGTTGGCACCCAGTAGATACCTGCATAAGAAGCAAAAGCCATAAAGGCCATGCCGAAATTCAGACTCAGGAATGTTCGTTTATTGGCTTTAAAATAAGCTATAATTTCTTTGAGCGTAGCCTTACTAGCCGACTCTCTGTCGCTATCTAATTCTTTGCGTTTAGGCTCTTTTATACTTTGTACAAGCAATACTATCAATAAGCCCGGTAAACCGATGTAGAAGAATATTACCTGCCACGAGAAGATTTCACCTACAAAAGGCAACTGAATGTTTTCCTGGCCTATCATGGCTCTTATGGCAGCCCCAAGCAGAATAGAAATGCCTGAGCCTAAATATACGCCCATGTTATAAATACTCATGGCTGTACCGAGTTTCTTCTTCGGAAAATAGTCGGAAATCATAGAGTATGCCGCAGGCGAAAGCGCAGCTTCCCCAACACCTACACCCACCCGTGCCCAAAACAACATCGAGAAACTCCCTGCCAGCCCGCATAGTGCTGTCATTAAACTCCAGATAGCAATACCCCAGCCTATAATTTTTTTGCGGCTCATTCTATCGGCCATAATTCCGATAGGAATACCCAAAAAAGTATAAAACAGCGCAAAACTAAGCCCCATCAACAAGCCCATCTGGGTATCAGAAATACCAAACGATGCCTTGATTGGCTTAACCAGAAGTGCCAGAATTTGCCGGTCAATAAATGAGGAAATATAAGCCAGTAAAAGTATGCCTAATACATACCATGCGTAGCGGAGAGAAGACTGTTCTTTCATAGAGGTATAGCCCGACATACCATCGGGTGTAAGCTTAGGGTCTTAGATTGAGCAGTAAGTTAGTATTTTTTATCTGTTAATTAGAATTATTCTCATAATTAATTTTGTTTTTCTTATTCTGAAAATGCTTAATGATTTTACGAAGTAGGAAGGCAACGAGTAAGACAGAAAAAACGGCAATTAGAACTGGAATCCAGAGTGTGAGAATTGAAAAGAGAATAGAAATAAAGTTTTCGACAGTAGCCAAAATAGAATTACCAAAGCCACCTGTAAATTTGGTAGAAGCTAGTCGTAAAAGACCTGTGCCTGCCTGTATGGTTCCGGCTACGCCACCGCCTGCTACTATGCCGAGCGTCCATTGGAGTTCAGGAGAATCAATTTTAAGAAAAGAAGTAGTAAGTATAGTGCCTGCCACAAACGAAGCAGGTGTGGCAATAGTATCCAGAAAATTATCTACAATAGGAATATAATAAGCCAGAATTTCGGCTAGTGTTGCAGCACCTAATATGTAAGTAGCAGCAGGGCTGCTAAGCCACTCAAAACCTTGTGAGAGGTCAAAGACCTCGAAGCGTGTTGAAAGATTAGCGATGAGCATCGGCACAAATACCCTGAAACCCGAACAAGCACTCAGAGCAATGCCCACACAAAGGCTTATAAACAATTCTTGCATAAATTGAGCTGAAAAGATAACTCAATTTATGCAAAAATTTGATAAGTCTCAAGCAACTGATTCTATGCGTTTTCGGATACCGTTTGTTTAGGGCCAATTTTGTGCTTCACAAGTACATTTACTTTATAAACAAGCCATAAACAAATAAGCATAATAACTACCGAAATTACCCCAAGTGTCGGGTAATTTTCTAAAGGACTATAACGGTCTTTCTGTACAATTATAAAACCTGCTACAATAGATGCAATACCACCTGCAATTTGCTGCAACGATGAGTTGATACTCATAAAAGCGCCTCTATCCTGCATTTGAGGAATGGCCGTCATAAGCGAAGTAGACGGAATCATTCTTGACATGATACCTGCAAAAAGTAGTATGTTAATAATCAGGATTGACCAAAGCGGCACTGGAGGCAGGTTTGTATAGATAACCGTCATGACAATGGCCCAGCCTGTACCAAAGGCAAATACCTTAAACTTATCGAACTTGTCGCTCAGGCGGCCAACAATTGGCATAATAACAAGCGATGCAATACCGGTTATCATGTATATAAGTGGCAAATCATCTTGCGTAATTTTCAGGTTATTGATAGCAAAAGCACTACCAAATGGCATCATCAGAAATCCACCAACCGATAGCAGGGCTGTGCCGGCAAAAGCTATCTGGTAGTTTTTAGAAGATAATACATGACGGAAATGCTCAAATACGTTTCTTTCGGTTTTCAGAGCCAGGTGTTTGTCAACAGGTTTAAGACCTTGCATAATGGCTAAGGCAATAATAATGCTCAAGCCAACAATCATCAGAAATGGTGAGTGCCAACCCCACAGATTAGCCAGATACAAACCTATCGGGATACCCAATACCTGGCTGGCTGCAAAGCCCATTTGTACTACACCCATTACTCGCCCACGTTGCTCAATAGCAAAAATATCGGTGATAATAGCCATACCAATAGAACCTATTACACCACCAAACAAGCCTGTAAAGATACGTGCGGCTACCAGTAGCTCATAGTTTGGTGCTAAGGCACAAAAGAGTGTGCCAATGATAAAGCCTACATAAAAGAATAACAAAAGCTTTTTGCGGTCGTATTTATCGGCAAATCCTGCGGCCAACAAACCGGAAATACCAGCACTAAAAGCATAGCTCGATACAGCTAAACCAAACTGTTTAGGGTTAATCTCTAATGATTTCATCAGAATATCGCCCAGCGGCGACATAACCATAAAGTCCAGAACTACCGTAAATTGTGTAACTGCCAACAAAGCAATCACTAATTTTTCGTAGCCTGTAAAAGATGTTTTTTTCATAATATTTCTAATCGTTTAATTCTTCACATTCAAAACCCCATTGCACAATTAAAGCCATGAGGCTGTTAATACTTAATCCTTCAGCCGATGCTCTGAGCACACCATCACAGTCCTGATAATCGACCGACCATTTTTTAATTTGTGGAATTTGGTTGATTTGTAGCGCAAGCACGTCTCTCATAACAGAGCTACGTACATTGGTTTTTAGAATAAATAACTCCATAAATAATAGCTTTTTCGCAAAATGTTAAATCTATAAGTATTCTTGCAATCTATTAAATCTTTAAGGCTTTCATCACTACTTCAAATGTTTTCCACATAGACTCTTCCGAGAGTTTGAAAGGCTTGCCTGCCAGGCTTATGCCTTCGTTATGAAAGCGTATTAAATTATACAAGGGCGCATAAGCTACCGACCAGAATACCTCATGAGGCATGGGTAAAATTTCTTTATTGGCAATAGCATTTTGCAAAAACTTGCCCATGGCTGTTACAAACTCCTGGTCAAGTGCTTCAAAAACCCGTGCCCGCAAGGGCGAATGCCGTAATTGCTCAAGAAACGAAGCTCTGGTGGGGTCTTCGAGCCAATAATCGGCTCTGTTGCGCCACTGGATGCGCATTCCTTCTTCAAAACGCATATTTGGGTCAAAATCCCTGAGTATAGTTGTGGTTAGGCGAGTGGCTTCTTCGTACCCGAGTTGTGCCAGTAAGTCTTCTTTATCTTTATAGTAAATATATAAAGTAGCAGGCGACACCCTGGCCTGTTTGGCTAGTTTTTGCATACTAAAACCATCGAGTCCCTCTTTTACAATCATCTCAATGGCCTTGTCTTTTACAAGCTGCTCTTTATGTTCGTCTCTATATCTCATAATCGAGTACAAATATAAATGAATGTTCGTTCATTTATTATTAAAAAAATATTATTTTTTTTCTTTAAAGTGTCTTATCATCGGCCCATAATCCATGCCCATCGATAATCCCCAAACTGCTTGAGTAATACGCTTGGTTTTGGTCTCAATGGTTTTGGCTTCTTCAATCCATTTTGAGAAGTATCTCTGGTGGCCAGGGGTAAGGCTGTTAAACTTTTCTAAAGCCTTTGGCTCGTCTTCCAGGCATACCAGCAAATCTTCAGACATTTTAAACTCGCTTTCGTCTACTGCCAGGGTAATAGCAAGCGTATCACCTTCGTTTTTCCTGATTCCTTTACGCATATTTCCATTAATAGGCATAATAAAATCACCATCACCTGCCGGCAGCAAGGCGACTTGCTCAATCGGGAAATCGTCTAATTTTCCCTTTACTCTGAACGATGTACGGGTATTTGGCTTTAGTTGATTGGCAATACTTAGCGGAATGATAATGTATGTCCAGCCTGTTTTGTCTGCATTTTTTTCAAATTTGTGTAGGGTAGCCTTAAAAGTGAGCATTGTTTCTGAACGATTATGTATCTTTATGAGTTTAAAATTAAGAAATCTTTGTAAAAACAAACTTAATGAGCGAACAAAATCCTTCAGGTAATATTTTCGATTGGGCAGTTCTGAAAAGGTTGTTTCAGTTTATTCGTCCGTATCAGTTCCGTTTTTATGTGCTCGTGTTCGTCATTCTTGTAGGGGCAGCGCTGGCACCCGCACTTCCGCTTCTGATTAAACAAACAATTGATGGCCCGGTTTCGGCTGGTGATTACTCTGGCTTGGCAAAAATGATGCTGATTATGGTTGGGGTTTTGGTCTTGCAATCGCTTATTCAGTTCGTAAATACTTATCTGGCCGGATGGTTGGGGCAAAACATCATTCGTGATATACGCATTCAGCTATACCAGAAAATTATTCACCTGCGCCTCAAATTTTTTGATGATACACCCATTGGTCGCTTAGTAACCCGCACAATATCAGATATAGAAACACTCGCCGATGTATTCAGTGAGGGAATCGCCGCCATAGCAGGCGATATTCTGCAATTGGTTCTGATTATAACCGTAATGTTTTACACCGACTGGAAGCTCTCATTGATAAGCCTTAGCACCATTCCGCTAATGCTGATTAGTACTTATATTTTTAAAGAGAAAGTTAAGAAATCGTTCAATATTGTGCGTAATGCGGTAGCTAATCTCAACTCGTTTGTGCAAGAGCATATTACGGGTATGAGCATAGTGCAGATTTTTAACTCTGAGAAAATAGAATACAAAAAGTTTGTTGAAATAAACAAAGAACACCGTGACGCCAACATCAAGTCGATTATGTATTATTCTGTGTACTATCCGGTAGCAGAGGTTATTGCGGCTTTGGGTACGGGTTTGGTGGTTTGGTTTGGCGCAAAACAAATGCTCAATAGCGAGGTGAGCTATGGTACAGTTACGGCCTTTATTATGTTTATCAATATCTTCTTCCGCCCAATCAGAATGTTGGCCGATAGAATGAATACCTTGCAAATGGGTATTGTGAGCACCGACCGAATTATTAAATTGCTTGATAGCGACGAGTACACTTCTAATGAAGGTACATACACTACCCATCTGAAAGGCGATGTAGCCTTTAAAGATGTATGGTTTGCCTATAATCAGGAAAACTACGTACTGAAAGATATTTCATTTAAAGTAAATCAGGGAGAAACTGTTGCTTTTGTAGGTGCTACTGGTGCAGGGAAATCGTCTATCATCAATCTGTTATCGAGGTTTTATGAGATAAATAAGGGAGAGGTAAGGATAGATGGCATAGATATAAAAGAATATGAATTGAAGCATTTGCGTGAGCAGATAGGCGTTGTGTTGCAAGATGTTTTTCTGTTTTCAGATACCATCGAGCGGAACATTACGCTGGGCGATACTACGATTTCAAGAGAGAATATCATAGAGGCAGCCAAGTTGGTAGGCGTACACGATTTTATCATGCAATTGCCTAATAATTATGATTACAATGTACAAGAGCGTGGCGCAACGCTATCGGTAGGGCAACGCCAGTTGATTTCGTTTGTGAGAGCAATGGTGCAAGACCCGAAGATTATTGTCTTAGACGAAGCTACGTCGTCGGTTGATACCGAAACCGAAGAATTGATTCAGAATGCCATAGGGCAGCTAATGAAAGGCCGCACAGCCATTGTGATTGCCCACCGTTTGAGCACTATCCAGAAAGCCAATAAGATTATTGTATTAGATAAAGGGCATATTATGGAAGAGGGTACGCACGAAGAACTATTGGATAAAGAGGGATTCTATGCGAATCTGTATCGGATGCAATATAAAGAGGCATTTGCGTAAAAGACATAATTTCATAAGCCCCCTATAAAAATCAAAAGCTCTCAATTTCGATTGAGAGCTTTTTTATAATTATATATCTGATATAATTATGCCAATTTCACGTTCACGGCGTTAAGACCTCTTTTACCTTCTTGGATTTCGAAAGTAACTTCGTCATCCTGACGGATTTGGTCTTTTAATTCTGAAACATGGACGAAAACCTCTTGGTTTGTTCCATTTACTTTAACGAAACCATAACCTTTGGTTTCATTGAAAAACTTAACTATTCCTGTAGACATTTGAGAAATTTGTATTATGTACTTAAAGTACAAAGGTTACATTAATAATCGACAATAACAAGCATAAGTGCTTTTTATTCTTAAATATGGATAATTTTACCTATTTTTTGTACTATATTTTTACTCAATTGCTTTATACATTAACCTTAATTAACATTATTTCAATCTCTGTTAACCTATGTTTATAAGTGGGGTTTCTACTTTTGTTGCGACAAAAATCAAACCACTTATGAAAAAGCTTTTCTTTCTTCTTTTGTTTGCACTACCGGGTTTTGCCCAAAAAATAACTATCAAAGGCATAGTTACCGACTCGGCCTCGGCACCTTTGCAGTATGCTACTGTGTTGTTGCTGAGCCCCAAAGATTCTTCATTAACTAATTTTGGGCGTACTAACGACAAAGGCAGTTTTGAACTCAAAAACCTCAATTCGGCCAATTATCTGTTTAAAATCACCTATATAGGCCACGAATCTTTTTATAAACTGATAGTACCTGCCGAAGCAACAGAGATAGACATGGGTACTATAAAACTGCAAGCACTCAGTAAAGAGCTGGCAGAAGTAACCGTAAAAGGCGAGAAAGCCCCCGTGAGCATTAAGGGCGATACCGTTGAATTTAACGCAGGCTCGTTCAGAGTAAAACCTAACGCTATGGTAGAAGACCTGCTAAAAAAGTTGCCGGGCGTAGAGGTTGATAAAGACGGTAACATAAAAGCGCAGGGCGAAACCGTAAGACGTATTACGGTAGACGGCAAGGAGTTTTTTGGAAGAGACCCTAAAATGGCTAGTAAAAACTTGCCTGCCGATGCTATTGAGAAAGTACAGCTCTATGACAAACGCTCTGACCAAGCTGATTTTACAGGAATTGATGATGGCCAACGCCAGAAAAACATTAACCTGAAACTGAAAGAAGACCGAAAAAAAGGAGCTTTCGGCAATATTACGGCAGGCGCAGGGCTTGACGAACGCTACGCTGGTAAGCTGAATATCAATAGTTTTAATAAAGATAAGCAATTATCGGTGCTGGGCATGGGTAATAATGTAAACCAGCAGGGCTTTTCGATTGAGGATTATATGAATTTCTCGGGAGACTTAATGCGTATGATGAGTGGGCGAGGGGGGCAGATTCGAATGCAATTCAGTAGTGATAATGATGGTGGCCTGCCACTTAACTTTGGAAATCGTCAGAATGGTTTTGTGAGAAGCTGGGCCGGAGGACTTAATTTTAATAACCCTATTACTAAAAAAACAGAGGTAAACGGAAGCTATATGTTTAATAACATCAATCAACTGATTGATAGAAAGATAAACCGCCAGAATTTTTTGCCTAATGGTGATAGTTATACTTCGTTGCAGAAAAACTCACAAAACACACTAAACGATAACCACCGTCTTAATTTCACGCTCGACCAGAAGATAGATTCTATGAACTCCTTTAAGTGGTCGTCTTATGTAAATTATAACAAAACCACCGCCAATACATTGAGCAATAGTCAGTCGTTGAGCAGTAGTAATATTTTAGAAAACGAAGGCAACCGTAATTATGGTGGTGGTAGCGAGGCATTGAGCATAAACAGTGATTTATTGTACCGACACAAGTTCAACAAAAAGGGTAGAACACTCTCTACCAATTTCAATTTTCAGTTGAATAATACAGATAGTGACGGAGACCTGACGGCTCAGAACAAATATTATACTGATGGCGTACTGACCCGCACCGAGAATATCAGACAAAACAGTGTCAGGAAATCAGACCGAAGGAATTATGGTTTAACAGCGGCATACACCGAGCCATTGGGCAAACGTAAGTACTTAGAAGTAAACTATGCTTTGCAGAAAAACGATTATCTGTCAGATGCCTTGGTAAATGATATTAAAGATGGCTTGCCTGTGTACAACAGCCAGTTGAGTAACAAATTTGAAAGTGATTTTATTTATAATCGTGTTGGTGCTAATTTCAGATTGGTACAGAAGAAATATAATTTCTCTACGGGTTTAAGTTTCCAGCATGCTAACCTGAGAGGGAAAATGTTGCTTCTGGACGATGATATTTCACGGACATTCCAGAATGTATTGCCAAATTTACACTTCAACTATGATTTTCAGCAAAGCCAACGTTTGAGATTTGATTATGAAACCAATTTCCAGGAGCCGAATATTACACAGCTAGCACCTATTACTGATAACCGTGACCCATTGAATATTTATGTGGGGAATCCTAACTTAAAGCCGGAGTACATACACAGATTCGGACTGAACTATAACTCATTTAATCAGTTGAGTTTCTCAAATTTCTTTGCTGCGGCTAATTTTATTTATACTACCAATAAAATTAACAATGCACAGCAAATAAGCCCTACGCTTGTACAGACATCGCAGCCTATCAACGTAAAAGATGATTATTTGCTCACAGGAAACCTGAATTATGGTTTCAGAATAAAGCCTATCAAGTTAAGGGTAGACATTGGTGAGCGTTTGATGATGAACAGAGGTATTAACTTCGTGAATGAACAAGAAAACCGTACTAAAGGCTTGCAGGCAAGTACAAGTGTAAGACTAAGCTACCAGAGAGATAATCTTGATGTATCGGCCGAAGCCCGTATGTCTTATAACCAGACGCACTATTCGGTAAATAAACAAATGAATCAGGAGTACTTCAATAATGTATTCTCAACCGACCTTAACTGGACAATCACAAAGAGTGTTGCCTTCAGTACCGACTTTGATTATAACGTTTATTCGGGGCTTGCAGGGGGCTTTAACCAGAAAATTCCGTTATGGTCAATGTCGGTCTCAACTTTCTTCCTGAAAAACAAACGTGGTGAATTGAAATTATCGGTAAACGACCTTTTGAATCGTAATACGGGTATCAGCCGTACAGCGCAATTAAACTTTGTGCAAGACGAACGCATTACTACGCTGGGCCGATATTTTTTATTGAGTTTTACTTATACCTTAAAAGGCATTAATCCGTCACAGAGAGGCGGAATTAGAATTATATCGAGATAAAGGCTTTGTCCAAATCTATAGTTTGGTATATTTTTTAGTTTGTTGGTAGATTAGGCAGCCATGTTTATGGCTGCCTATCTTTTTAAATCGTCGAGCATTCTGATATACAAATCCTCTACTTTTGTACGAGCCCAGGGAGTTTTACGCAGAAAAGTAAGGCTTGATTTTATACTGGGGTTATTCATAAAACAATTAACACGAACATGATATGCCATCTGGTCCCAGCCATAATAGGCTACCAATTCGTTCAGAATCATTTCAAGCGTTTTGCCATGTAGCGGATTATTGGGTTGTTCCTGCATTATTTTTTGCCTTTACTTTTCTTACGTTTCATTTCTTCAAACTTCTCTGCTTCTTTCAGCAGCGATTTCAAATCAGAACTGGTAGTATCTTTCGAGAAATCGATTGTGGCAGAGTAATCCAGTTGGTCTAGCTCCAATACCTGCACAGGTCTTGTCAGATACGCTTCTATTTCGGCCAATATAGGTTTTTCTTCTGTACTACAAAAAGAGATAGCATTACCTTTTTGTGTGCCTCTTCCCGTACGGCCAACTCGGTGTACATAGTTTTCGGGTACATCGGGTAAATCGTAGTTTACTACATAATCAACGTTGGCTATATCAATCCCTCTGGCACTTACGTCGGTGGCAATCAATAATTTGGCTTCACCTTTTCTGAACTGGTTAAGCACTTGCAGGCGGTCGGTTTGTTCTTTATCGCCATGTAGCGTTTCAGATTTTATACCAACACGCTCCATTGCAGCTTTTACACGCTCTGCCCGCACTTTGGTGCGTACAAAAACCAGAATCTTGCTTTCGGGGTGTTCGTTCACCAAACGCTCCAGAAAAAAGCGTTTATCGTCCATTTCAACATGCATTACTGCATGGTTGATGTTTTTAGAAACCTTATCGTTAGGCGAAATCTGTATTCTGATGGCATTATGTACCAACGAGTAAGCCAGTTTTTTGATAGTTTCGTTGATAGTAGCCGAAAAAAACAAAGTCTGGTGTTTGCGAGGGATAAACCTTATTACATCCTGAATGTCTTTAATAAAGCCCAGGTCAAGCATGTGGTCGGCCTCGTCGAGTATCAAAACTTCTACGTGGTTGAGTTTCAGGTGTCCCTGGCTTATGAGGTCAAACATACGGCCCGGTGTAGCCACCAATACATCAATACCTTTTTCGAGTTTTAATATTTGCGGGTCTTGCTCTACACCACCAAACAGCGAGAAAGCTTTAACCTTAGTACCTTGACCTATCTTCTGAAAAACTTCAGTAATCTGAATCGCCAATTCACGTGTAGGTACCATTACGATACAACGAATGGCATCGGCACGGGAGCTTTTCTTGGCATCATGAATCAGGTGTAGTACCGGAATCGCAAACGCTGCCGTTTTGCCCGTGCCCGTTTGGGCAATAGCCAGTACATCTTCGCCACGCAAAATAGGCGTGATAGATTTATACTGAATATCGGTTGGGCGCTTAAACCCTAATTGGGCCAAGTTGTGCTTGATTTCCGGTGCAATACGGTAGTCGTCAAATTTCATTTTTTATTTCGTTTATCGTAGCCTTTCCCAATACCTCTGAAATTGCCCGAGGGTTTACCCAAATGGTTAATTTTAAAGTTTTTCACTGGCTTAGGTGCTTCTTTTTTCGCCGACAGGCTCACTTCTATTTCACGGCCCATCAGTTCGGTGCCATTAAGCTCATGAATGGCGTTTCTTACGGCGTCTTCGTCGGGCATTTCTACAAAGCCGAAGCCCTTATTCTGGCGTGTAACTTTATCTTTTACGATTTTTACTGCTGTTACTTCACCGAATTTTTCGAACAAAGCCCTTAATTCTTTTTCTTTTAGTTTGAAAGGAATACTCCCCACAAAAATATCCATTGCGTTGGTATTATAAGATGTAAGCTGCAAAATTACGAAATTTACGCAGAATGTAGATTTTTGTTGAAAATAGTAGTGCAGGATAAAAAAATGGCTATCAAATAATAAAACAGAGAGATAAGCCTCGGCTATCTCTCTGTATGCGAGTTTAAAGGGCTACTTCTAGTAGTTTTTTAAACGAAGGCTCTGAAATAATTATATCAGCATGATGGTTTACGAGCGGGTCTTTAGAGCAGAAAGCAATCCCCAGACCTGCTTCTTTTATCATCCAGAGGTCGTTCATGCTGTCGCCGATAGCAATACAGTTTTGTTTCTGGATTCCATATCTTTCCAAGATACTTGCCATAGCATTGGTTTTGCATATAACCAGTTTATTAACACTCTTCGGATTATTAAACAAATAAGATGGTATCTTAACCTCGCCTGTGGCTACTCCTTTCGAAAACTCAAGCTCATTGCCAATCGAGAAGTCCATACCAAGTTTGTTTTTTATATGGCTTGTTACAAAATCATAGCTGTCAGAGATGATTCCGGTTATATAGCCTCGTTCTTTCAGTTCATCTATTACTTCTTTAGTTTGGGGTACTATCTCAATTGAATCTAAGACCTGAATGAGCTCACCGTAATTGCGGCCTTTTAGCAAAGTAGCTATTCGTTTTGTTATAATTACGGGGTCATGCTCGAGCGAGCGTATTTCAAGCAAGTCTTTTGTGAAATTAAATCTTTCGGCACAGGCATCAATAAATCTACCCATTAATAGGGTATTGTCCATGTCGAACACTATCATTTTTTTGAGCTTTTTGAACTGACTTTCCAATGACACCTCCATTTGTGAGCGGATTTCGGTAATAGTACCTAATTCTTCAAAATTAAAATTCGAACTGTTGTTTGAGGCAGCCTTTGAAATAATAGCCTGTGCTACTTCTTTACTCATTTTACCCAATGCCTGCCAGGGTTTGCTTTTGTTTTCTAGGTACCCAATTGCTACTTCTTTTATGCGTGCGTTCATCAGGTGCATATCTATTAAAATACCTATGTCAACCCCATAATCATCTCTGAAATCTATTTGTTGTAGCAGCTCTTTTTTACCTGCTATCATGCCGCTCAGGGGCTGATTAAATGAGGCTAGTTCTGGAAAAAAGATACTCAACAAGGGTTTAGCTACCAATTCGGTTACTCTGCCGGCGTTTCGGTTGAATGCCGATTTTACGAAGTCAGCCTCTCCGGCTATAATCGGTTCAGTAAGTAAATTAATTGTTTCTGCTGGGTAGGGGTTTATGTCGCCATCTAAAAAAGCCAGAATATCATTTTGTGCATATAATACCCCTTCACGCATTGATGCCCCCTTGCCTAGTTTAGTGCTGGTAAGCACAGTAGCACCATGTTTTTTGGCAATGGGTACCGTTTTATCACGCGATTTATCATCAATTACCAGTACTTCACTCACGTGAGCCTGGCTTTTGGCAAATTCGACTACACTGGCAATCGTCTCTTCTTCATTGAGTGTTGGTATAACAACTGAAATCATATTACTATGGGTTTTAGATTGAACAATTTTATACACTTTCCTTTTTTTAAAGCAATAGCATTTGGTGTTTTTCTTATTGAAAAACACCAGTTAACCTGATAATATGTATAGCGATTTAGTCTTTGCCAGTACAATTAAATGTAGCCCGGCAAGACTGTAATGTTTGAATTTTACGATCTGGTAGAAAACAATTATTTAAGCAGAGGATTGAGTCTTCAGAATGAGATTCTATATAATGTTTGTATAAAGTTGTGTTTCTGCTTGCATCTTAATAACGCAAAAACGAGGCTGTGTGTTTCAAAAAAGTACTTTTGAATATAATTTTGTGGGAGTAGTATGAAATTTTTGTAATATTAAATAGTTGATTTTCAGGGTTTTAGTTAGGCATATGTGAAGGATAAACGCTTCTCTGAGTATTTAGACGAAAAAATGCCCAACCAGTCAGGTTGGGCAGGTATTTTAAAAATCAGGATTATTTCACAAGATTTAGAAACTGTTTGAGTTAAATTTTAATTAGGACTTTCGCTTTTGCGAAAGAGTTTAAAAATAGTTAAGTTAGCCTCATGCTAACGAAAAA